>DATMYF010000056.1:0-2607 GCA_035561075.1 Bryobacteraceae bacterium | reverse complement strand
GGCTTCCACTTCCTGAATCGCCTTCTCGCTGAACTGCGGCCAAGGCGGCAGTTTCGTCTTGACGGCCTTCTCTCCGCCGTTGATTGCCAGGGTCTCTCTCATGTCGGTATTCTCCTCGTCTCTGTCCGCCGATCTGCGGTTATTAGTTTATATCACAAAATTATCCCTTCGTGCCGGAAATCGCATCTTTCGCGCAACCGCAACTACTACCGGACGGGGTTAAGGTACGTCAACGGCGGGCCCGGTCGGCGGGCGTGAGCACACCTCCTGCGCCTATATATCCGCGGTGCGCTTGCAGTAGCAGGCGCGTCGCGGTTTCGACGAGCAGTTCGCCCGTCCCCGGCGCGCCGCGAGTATTGATCGCCTCGTACCCTCCTTCTGCGTACCCCTTTCGGTTTGGCACGTAGCGGATCCAATCGCTGCTGAGCGAGTGGACGATGGTATTCGGGAAAGGAGAAGCGTTCTTAATCGCGAGCCCCAGTTCCACGAAGATCTCGCCGGGGAGACCGACCCACGCCAGTTGATTGCCTATGGCGATCACCTGAACTTCCACCTCCCGTGGACGGCCGTCCCGCTTCGCAGTATCGAGAATCCGCTGCATCCACATCTGTTCCAGGAATGTTGGCGGGTTCGGCCCGGCCCTACGGCTCCGAAGTTCCTCGGCGCGCTCCACGTCACCTGATTGCAGGATTGGAAGCGGCAGCTTCACTGCCTCTCGTCCCGTTCGTAACGTGGCAACGTCCATTCGCTCCAGATGCTTGTAGGTTCTCAGTACCTCGCCCGCCAGCACGGCGCCGATCCGCGCCCCTTCTTCGTATCCCTTCTGCGGCTCCGGCGAGCGCACATCGATGTGGTTGATATTCCCCGCCGTGCCGATGCTGAAGACCGTCAGCATGTCCGGCCCCTTGGCTTGGGCGAGGATCTTCGCGAGCGTATATGCATAATCGGCGGATACCTGCCTTCCGCCGACGGTGTCCAAGTGCATAGCGAAGTTCACCAGCGTTGCAATGGGCCGCCCTTCCGGCGTGTCGAAAAGGACCACGGCGACCTCTGGGTCAATCGGACCGAGGGGCCGGACGATGTTCGGGTTCATCTTGCCCGGGTTCATCTTCGCGGCGCCGTCTTTCATGAGAAACCTGCGGTTGAAGCTCAGCGTAGCCTCATGTCCCTTGGCCGTCCAGACGCGCGCCGGCGCGAGCTTCCCGTATGCCTCCGCCACCGCCTCGCCGATGCGCAGGGGCAGTGCTTTGCGATAGCCCTGCATCGGCTCAGGTACGCCGTTGTCGGGCATCCAGATCGCCAGATCAAACGCGGTATGCGTGTGCGTAGTGCTGATAATGACGCGCTCGCCGGGAATGCCTGTCTTCTGCCGAATGACAGCTCGCGCTTCCTCGACAGCTTCGTTAGCGATTACGGCCAGATCGCACACCACCAACGCAGCGGCGGTGCCTTCCCTTTCGAAGACAAGAGCCTTCGCGTGCAGATCGTCGTGCACGCGTTCCGGCCCGCCCGGCCAACCCGTGGGCGGATTGATCACTGCCCGCCCGGCTCCCACCCGCAATTCGCCGCCCCACCCGAGTGCCACGACCAGCGGCAGCATGATTAACGCTCTCATCTACCCTCCTCGGTTCGAAACTTTCAAACCATATCACGTATAAGAACAGGAGAGTACGGCGATTCCTGTTCGGCGCCGGCGACCGGGATGCCCCCCGCCTAGGCCTTTTTTCTGCTCCCTGCCGATGCTGGCTTGGGCTTGATGAACACCACGTCGGCTCGCGTGATCCAGCCCGATCGCAAATCCACCCGGAACCAACCCTCACCGTTTTTCTCGTGGAAGCGGGTGGGCGATCGCTTTCCGAACTCCTTAAGATCGTACTGCGCCCAGGTCTTTCCCATATCCGTGGAAACGATGAAACCCGTATCCAGTGGCGAGGCGGGAGCACAATGCGAGGCCAGCATCACACTATCCTGAATGATCATATTTCCGGATTCGACCTCCGGATTGAACAGAAGAGTGTGCTTCTCGGGATTCTTAAGATCCGCGGGGTCGCACCGGAATATGCCGCGGTCGTACGGCTTGGGGCCGTTCGAGTCGCTGATCCAGTAGAGCTTCCCATCCACGAAGTTAATGCCGCCGCACTTGTACCGCGAGTTGGAAACGTCGGACAATAAGACCTTCCAATTCCACTTGTCTTTTTTCGCGTCATAAGTGCCTCGCAGCCAGTGGCACTCATGCCCGAATCCGCGAGTCCCATCTCCCGTGCAGGAATAGAACGCATTTTCGACTGGGTTGTATGCCACCGTGTGCACATGGCGGCAGATGACCGGGTTGTTGGGGTTGCCCAGCAGCGTGCCACCCTTTCCGCCACCCGGTGAACCATTATCTCCAAAGAAGGGATTCTGTCCGAAGCTGTAGGCAATCTTCACGGTCCGCCCGCTGTCCGTCGAGTAGTAGATGTTCAGAGGGGTCGCACCGCCTACGACGTTGCAGTAGTTCCCCCACACCATCATTTCCTCGCCGTTGACGTCCCACGAAACTACGCCTGGGAGCGTGTGGAAGTACCAGCCGGGAAGTTCCGGGTTTTTGGGTGTGTGCGGGATGTAATC
>DATMYF010000055.1:0-77099 GCA_035561075.1 Bryobacteraceae bacterium | reverse complement strand
GGACATGCTGACAGCTCTTTGCGCAGCATTGGGGTTTCCCCCTGAGAGGGGTGCTGGTAGATGCTGGGACGCACTCCGCGCCCATATGCAGCGTTCCGAGGCCAATGCAGACTACGCGCTCGTGCTCCTGATCGACAACGGTGAAAGGCTCAATCAAGACATGTTCGACGTTGTGAAAGCGTTTTGGAACTGGTTTCCTAATCCACGCTCAGGCGATCACGCCCGGAGGATGGCCCATACTATCATCGCCGGAGACCCCGCGCTCATTCGGAACCTCAGAGCAGCCAAGGACAAATCGCTCCTCAGCCGGGTGGAGCGCCACGTCAAGGTGTAGTCTCAGCTTTGCGGAACACAAAGTTTGACAAGAACAAAGGCTATTGACAATCTTGGCAGAGTTCTTTATACTGTGAAGTACTCAGGGCATTTTGCACAAGAGTGTCCTGGGGTTCCCGGAGTTGGAGAGGCCACGGCAGGGACCGTCATGTACGAGAAAGTCGTGCATGGCGAACTGGTCGTGGCTGCCAAGAACCCGGAGGTTGGGCAGGATGCGAAACGCAGTCAGCCCTGACCTGAACGTGCCCACCGAGCCAATTCGGCGGCCGAGATCGCGGCGTGGAGTTCGCGTCGTCTCGACTGCCATCTCCCGCCAAAAAATCTGACTGCTAATCGGCTGGCCCAACAGGGGGCGAGCTGGCTGACCCCGGAGGGAAGGCAATGTCACCTAGCAGGCGACGCAACAGGGAGAGCCGCGTCCGCATTCTGAATCCGCTCGATGGCGGAGGCCAATATACATCACTTGAAAATGCGCGCGAGCTGGTACGCCGCAACTACGGCGAACTGCTGCCCGACCGCCAGTTTCGTTTTTTCGGCAGTTTTATTGAGCGGAGGACCGTGGTCCCCAGGTCCGCGTTCCACTACCGGGAGAGCCTGGGTGGACAAGGACTATTAGTCCCGAGGCGCTGTATCGATGGTGTTGGGTACGTAAACTGGCCCGTCCATGGCACGTTTCCGCGGCGACGATTCAATGCCGACAAGTTACCCACCCCCTCGCGGCCCACGGAGCGGAGCCCAAGAGGCGACATGGCCGCGGCGTCCGTCGCCGGCAACGATCGCCCGGCGCGGCCGGGAGCGATTGTTGGAGTGAAACTTGCCGCTGGTCGGCAGACCCCAGAGCCGCGGTTCTACGTGAAGCGCGATCCCAACATGCCGTGGTCTGAGGCGAACGCCCGGCCGGTGTTTTGGAGTTGATTGTGAGGCAGGAGAGCAAGTTCATGAGCGAGCAAGGCGTTTTCAAAATCAGGGAGTTGGCGCGCCAATGGCGGGTCTCGCCGGCAGTCATTTACAGGCTCGTGCAGGCGGGCCACATCCCCGCCGTGAAAGTCGGGGGCCAGTGGCGCTGCACTGCGGAGGCCATGGAGAGCTATCTGTCCGCAGGGCGAAGTTCTCAAGGAGTCAGCGCATGACCACGGCGCAAGAGAAAGCCGACCGGGTTCGGCGCGCGGCAATGGATGTCCGCGACGAACTACGGTCGCTGGCGCTGACCCTCAGCAGCAAAATTGGCACGCGGGAAGATCAGCCGATTCTGGTGCGCTGCGCATGGGAAGCAACCGGCACGTGCCTTAGCGTGCTGAATGGAGCGCTCGAAGAGTAACGGTGACGCGATGACGGAAAAGCTCCTCGGTCCGGTTCAAGTCGCTGATCAACTCGGGGTGAGTGTGGCCTGGGTCCGCGACCACGCGACCCGCAAGCAGCCGCGGCTTCCCATGTTCAAAATTGGCGGTCTTCTGAAGTGCCATCCGGAGGACCTGGAGCGCTGGGTTGAACGCATGCGAGAAGCCGGTGCGCGGAGGGCATCGTGATCGACGTACAATCCATCCGTATGCCTAAAGAACGCCACCAGAACGGATGGGTCGAACTTGTCGGCAAGCGGGTCAAAAAGTGGAAAGGCCACTTCTGGATCTACAAGACGGTCGAGGGCGCAGAGAAGCGCTGTCACACGAGCCGCATTGTCGGGCTGAAGTCCAAGATGCCGAAGTGGAAAGCCGAAGAGGAGTTGCGGGCGATCATTGAGCGGGAAACCAAGCAACTCGCCCGGTGCGACGGCACCGCGACCCTCGGCTGGTTCTGGGAGCACCGCTACTTGCCGAGCCGCACCTGGGATGCCGCCACGAAATCGGCGGTCGGGTCAGTGGTGAGGCGGCATGTGCTGCCGCAGTTCGGGGATGTTCCGCTATCCGATCTGGATAAGTTTGCCATGCAGTCGCACCTGAACGCGCTCGCAGAGGGCTACTCGCAATCGCTGGTCAAGAAGGTGCGAGTGCAACTGGCCGCCGTGCTGGAAGAAGCTGTGGAGCAGGAGATTATTGGGAAGAACCCCGCCCGCAAACTCCAGATGCCGAAAACCCGGAAGCCGTGCGGGCGCTTCCTGACGGTCGAGGAATACTGGCGGCTACTGGCGGAATTGGAGGATCGGGACCGGCTGGTTGTCCACATAGCCGTGGCCCTGGGGTTGCGGCCCGGGGAGTTGTTCGCGCTTCGATGGGACGATGTAGAGCCCGGACGGTTGCGCGTGGACGAATCTTTGCGTTTCGGCGCCGATGGCACCAAGGACCCGAAAACAGAGGGCAGCAATGCCTTTGTGTACCTGACGCCCGGCCTACAGGGGGAGATCGAGCGCTGGCGGATTAGTTGCGGCGCTGCGGCCGGAAGTTCCGTCTACATCTTCCCGGCGCGCACGGGGGCGCCGATCAGCCCGCACAACTACGAGCGGGACGTGATCGTGCCGGCGGCGACCAGCGCAGGAATCATGCCGAAGCCGCCGAAAGATCGCCCGAAGGGAGCGCCGAAGTGCGGCAAGGCCACGGCGGTCAACTTCCAGGCATTCCGACGCACCACAGCCACCTGGATGCAACGGGGCGGCGGGACGATCAAGGACGTGCAGGGCGCCATGCGGCACGCCAGCCCTGAGGTGACGCTGCGGTCGTACATGAAAGAGATCCCGGCGGGTGTGCAGGCCGTAGTCGAAAGCCTGGACGCCATGCTGACGCCTCAGCACGGTGGGGGGAGGGTGCAGTGATGCCGCAAACCTCAAAACGAACTGGATCTCAATTGAACACTGAAGACTGGAAGAAGGGCGGGTAAGTTGTTGAGGATCTGGTACGCCCGGGCCGATTCGAACGGCCGACCTTTTGCTCCGGAGGCAAACGCTCTATCCAGCTGAGCTACGGGCGCACGCAATTCAATTCTAGTCCTATCGGGGGCGCTGGTCAAACAGCGCTATTGCGGAGGGAACTCGACGCGGGTACCCGTGATATCGTTTAGGGCCAGCCGGAACGAGCCTTCGGGTACCGGACCCGTCCGGAACGGCGCCGAGGTTTCCGGACCTACCGCACCGACCGTAGCCGCTACCTTGCCCAATAACGCATTCTCCTGGCTACGCAATACGAACTCCACCTGCGCGTTCGTGTAGGGCGCTTTCGATGTGTTCCGGATGGAACCCACGATGTGCCGGGCGGGACCTTCGCCCGCGAACACAGCCTCGGAGAGCACCAGGTCGAAGCGCTGCGCCGGCGGGTCCACCGTCGGGACACTCCGCCGCGGGCGCGCCTTTCGCGCGTAGTACGCGATTGGCACGGATCCCAGCACCAGCAGCGAAATCGCCACCGCCAGCAACAGCATGCGCCGGCCGCTCGATCTCTTGCGCCTCCGACGACGCACGGGCACGGGACGAGGACCCGGAGTTCCCATCCTTAAGTGATTTCGAGCTGAACCCAACCCGGCAGGGCAGCCGGTTTATTGTTCAGAAATACGATTCTGCGGGTCTTCGGAAACGGCAGGTTGGCCGAGAGTGCCCGGTTATACAACGGCAGTTGCTGCAGGATCTGCCGGTATTCCGGGTTGGCCGTGTCCAAGTGCGCGCTCTTCGCCAGCAGTCCGCCGCCCCAGCCCATCGATAGGATGCACGCGCCGGACTGCCGTGCTTGTTCGAGCCGGGTTTCCAACTCCTCCATTTGGAGCTTCAATAGTTCCAGCCCGGCCCACTCGGCGTACTGCTTCTGAATTCCCAGCAGGCGCGCGGCATAGTCATTGGCGGCTTCGAAAATACGGCTGCGTTGAAACCCTTCGGGCCATCGCACGGCGCGACGGACCTCAGGCCGCGTGAGGAACGTCCGCTCCAGCCATTCACCCTCGAAAAGGGCTCCGGGGGCCGCCATTTCGGCAAACCAGGGGGTGCTGTCCTCTGGATGGACGCCGTCCACGGCGCCGCGCGGGCTCTGCTTCCAGCCCAGCGCCAGACCACCCCCGCGCGCCACCAGGGTGGAGACGCGCAGCAGGTATACCTGAAAATGGGTAGTGGGGACGGGCGCCGAGTCCGCCGCGCCCACCAAGCGCATCCGTGTCGTGCCTGCGGGCCCCAGGGCCTGTTCCTCCGCCTGTTCCGCCGGCCGGCGTGGTGCGCGCTCTCCCTGAAACCGCTGGGCCACGTCCCGCAGCATCCCATTGCGCCAGTTGGCGAACAGCATGCCCGTCCGCAGGGCTCCCTTGATGGCGGCCCCAGGCAGGTACGGACCGGAGGCGCCCGCCGCGAAGGTCGGGATGTGCAGGCTCTCGCCAGCCGCCCGATTCCAATAAGTCGCGGCAGCCGGATTCTCGAATGGGATGCGCCGGTCGGCGAAGTTCTGCGCAAAGCCGCCCCAGGAGGCAAAGTCCAGCTTCTCCGCCCTCTTTAACTGCAAGAGATACCCGTCCAGGCGCGGCCCCTTCGAAAGCAGCCGGAAAATGCGCCGTTGATCGAGCACGTTCACCTGGTCTTTCCAGACCATGTAATCGATGGGCGCCAGTTTGCGGCCGTCGCCCACCAGCAGCGGCGTCAGGCACGTCACCCGGTATCTCATGGGGTCACCTGCCGCGGAATCGGAACTGCGACTGCGAAACCCGCGCGGTAGACCGGGTGTGGGAAGCCGTCCGGCGCCACATCCGGAGCGGCGCCGCGCAGCCCGTTGCCGGCCACCATCACGGAGCCCTCGCACACCATATTCAACTGCTTCTTCAATGCACCATGGCCGGCCGAGCTTTCGACGCGCCCCCCGCGAGCCACCGTCGAATAGTTCCCGCGCGACCAGTCCACCGTGTCATCCGGGCCGGGCGCAAACAGTGACAACAGCCAGTGGCCGGCCTCGGCGGCGGGGGTTGGGGGATGGGGGTCGGGAGTTGGGGGTTGTGCCTCGGGATTCGCTTCAGCTGCGGGCTCCGGGAACTCGTCCCGCCCGTTCGCAGCCTCGTGCCGCGCAACCGCCGAAGGCAGAATCATCTCTGGCAGCGTGCCCTCGACGAACTCCGGCTCTTCGGACCTCCCCCAGCCGCGGGCGCGTTCCCCGCCGAAGCCCGAGTCAGCCAGTAGCCGCAGGGCGGCCCGCACGGGGCCCGACCAGCGTGCCCGTTGTTCTTCATCCTCGAACGCCGCAACGGCCCACAGGCCGGCTCCGGGGCGGAATTCCAGGCACGCCGTGGCGTGGCGCTCCGTCGCGCCGCTCCACCGGTCTACCGCCGCGTTCCAGCGCAGCGCCGTACGGAACGGACCGGGACGGCCCGCCGGCAGCAGGCACTCGCTCACCCCGTCCACGCACCAGTGATCGTCCTTCAGCACCTGCCCCTCGAGCAGGGCCGACACTACGCCCAGCGGGACGAACCGCGCGCTCTTCCACCGGATGCGCGAGGCCATCGCTCCCGCCGGGGGCCAGACCGTCCGTGGCGGCACGATAAGCCCGATCTCGTCCAGAAACGGAAAGCATGAGCTGAAGCGCACCGCGGGCGCGCCCGCCGAGGCAGCGGTGGCCGTCAGCCATTCATCAAAGTGCCCGAGCTGCCGCATCGCCGCAGTCACCGCGGCGTACAGGGTATCGCTGTGATACACGGCATCCACGCGGTTGCGGGCGCCCGAATCGGGCCCCGGGCGCCACGGCCCCGTGGGACGCAGCTTGACCACCAGAGCCGGGTTCATGACTCTTCGTGCAGGAAGGCGTAGCCGGATTCGGTGTAAGCGGCCTGCAATGCGGCCAGATCCGCGCCCGCGCCTAATTCCTTCTGCGCCGCGCCGGTCGAATAGTAGTTCTTCCCGCGCCACACCAGCGTTAAATTGGCGAAGGCCACCTGCCCGCTCCCGCGCGAGCCGCCGCCGCCGAGCGCATCGTCTTCCAGCAGCCGCAGCGATTCCAGCACCCGCAGGAACAGCGGGGCGTCCTCTTCGCACAGCACGTCCATCACCATGCGCACCCGGAAGCGCGCGCCCGCCGGTACGCGTTCGAGCGTGCGCGGGTTGGCCTGCGACGTAATGCGGTCGATGGCGTTCTCGCTTTTCACCTCGGTCAGCTCATCGTCGAGGTTCTCGCGCATCTGCGCCGTGATGCTCTCGGGGTCGAGCGGCGCGTCGTAGACGGCCACCCGCGCCGGCGTGGCGTGATTCGAATCCAGCGTCTCGCCCGTCACCCGCTCCATGCGGCCCGGATTGCGGCCGAATAGCAGGCAGATGTCGTCGTCCGGCCGGTCGCTCTGGTGGATACGGACCTCCTGCCCCTTGCGCTTCGACAGGTAGACCAGTTCCGAGGGTACCGCCAGGCCGGAGGTTTGCTCCAGCAGGGCGCGCATCTTGCCGCGCAGCGAACTTCCCGGGACGTACGGCCGTCCGAAGGCATCCTTGACCACCGGGTTGTCCGATCCGCCGATCTCGAGCGAGCCCTTTCCAGCGCCCACATGCAGACCGGTCTGGCAATGCAGCTCGCCTTCCAGGATCAACTTGCCGATGAATTTAAGTTCCGTTTGGGTGGTGTGTGCGCTCATCGCTTCACTCGTTGTAGGCCACTATGGCCTCGAATAGATCTTTGAAACGTTCGTACCCGCGCTGGTCGTTCTTGCGCGTCACCTGCAGCAGCAGTTTTTCGAGCTGGTCCAGGCTGCGCAGCCCATGGCGGGCGATGGTATAGGCGAGCCGCGCGCGCAGCATCACGAATTCATGCTGGCGCTCGTTCTCCGGCGCGCGTACGGCGCGCCGCACCGCGCTGTAGAGCCGGCGCAACTGCGTCTTGGTGCCGGAATCCATGTCGCGCATGCGGCTCACGATTCCGTGCGCCTGGTTGTCCAGGTAGAGACTGTCGCCGATCAGTTTATCCAGGTCGATCTCCGGCGGGCCTTCAAACGACCGGCCGCGGTCTCCCCGGCGGTCGTCGCGCCGGTCGTCGCGGCGTTCTCCCCGGCCGCCCTCCGGCCCCCTGCCTTCGCGCGGCGGCCTGCTTTCGCGGGTTCTCTGCTCCTGCTCCTGTGCCATGTCGTTAAACCTCGGATACCAATCTGGCCCACTCCAGGGCCACCAGGCCGGCGGGCCTCAGCTTCACTTCCGCGGACCGGCGGCCCGCGATCTCGCTGATCAGGTGCGCCCGCAATTTCTGGAAATCACGGTCGCGCGTACCCGCCAGCGTCCGGCTGAAGCGCCGCTGGAAGCGCCACGTGCGCCGCCCTTCCTCCCCATCGCCGTACCGCTCCCGGCTATAGAAACTGCGCAGATCGAGCAGAAACTGGCGCGAAAGCCGGTATTCGTTCACCAGCCGGGTCACCGTGTCCTTCAACTCGGCGGCGTCGGCCAACTGCTTCCATTCGAGCACCCGGCCGAGCACGTAGATGCAATCCTTATCAGCGGCCTTGGCCAGGTCCAGGTTGCGTCCGGCTTGCTCGTAGACCGCGCTCAGCGGGTAGTAGGTCTCCGGGGAGAGCGCGACGGCCATCGAAATGGTCTTGCCCTCCGGCCCCGGGAAGTCCTTCAGATTCTCTTCGGTGAAGCGGTGGAAAACGCGCTGCACCTCGCGCGCAAGCTGCAGGAGCGCGTCCCAGGACCCGTACACCGCGAAATCGTCCCCGCCGGAATAGAGAATGGAGACCTTGCGCCAGAACTCCGGCATGGAGCACAACACTTCCAGCTCCCCGGCGAAGAACTGCTTATAGAGGACCGACAGCGGAACGTGCTCCTCAATCGAAGCCACGCGCCGCAGCCGCACCCCGAAGCTATCCACATCGCCGCGCAAAACTCCCCACATAGAGCGGCCTTGGGCGCGCCGTGCCAGCGTCTGCACGGGCGCGGCGGATTTGCCGTCATCGCTCGGGGCGGCATGCCGCGCCAGCATGATGCCGTCTGGCGAAAGATTGGGGGTGATGTTCCAGCAGTGCTTCCCCTCGTTGGGCAGCACGAGGCCGGGTGTCTCCGGCGACCAGCCCAGGCGGGTTGCTTCGCGCAGCCGCGTGCCGAGTTCCTTCGAGAAGTAATTGTCGTACTCGGCCGCGGGCGTCTGCACAAAAGGCCGGAAAGTCTCCGCGGGATCGGTCACCGGGGTGCCGCGACGCCGCATCAGCGCTTCCGTCATGCGCTTCCGGACCACGCTCCAGTCGCCCAGGTTTTCGGTGGAGCTCCACACCAGCTTGACGTAGCCGCCGCTCATGCGCCCGATATCCGCCGCCGCGCGCGTCAGGAACTCCGTCGCCGGCTCCAGCGCCTCGCCCGGAAGTACCAGGAGGAACTGCCCGCCGCCGCTCGACCCCAGCAGGATCCGCGCCAGCCCCAGCTCGGCCAGCAGCGCACGCGGCAACACCTCGCTCAGCAGGGTGATCCACTGGGATCGTCCCGCCAGGAGTTCCTCGCCGCCCGAGCGGGGTGAAACTGCATCCCCCGCCTTCGACAGCAGGAACTCTTCAACGCCGAGGATTTTGCCTTGAAGAAGGATCTGTTCGGACATCCAGTGAAATAGAGCCTTTACGAATCCCCCACTTTACCACAAGGAGGTCAAAGAGGAGGACGGCTCATGCGCCCGCCGGGGAGAGAAAGAAGGAGCCCGGCGCCGCGCGCAAAAGCGCGGATACCGGGCTCCGGGGGAAGCTAGGATATTTTAAATTCGGCTTTAACCACTTCGTCTTCAAGCGAGTGCTGCAGGTTGAAGTTGAGCTTTTCGCAGATCCGCATCACGTCGCGGTTGTCCGGCAGGATGTCGGCTACCAGTCGGCCGAGCTTCTCATCGGACCCCACCTTCAGCAGCCGCGTCAGCAGCTCCTTGCCCAAGCCGCGGCCCTGGAAGCGGTCGCTCACCAGCACCGCCACCTCCGCGTCGTTGGTGCCGTGTACCTTGGTAAGCCGCCCTACTCCCAGAATCTCCGGCTCCGTGGCGCCCGGCCCGCGCCGCTCCGCCACCAACGCCATTTCGCGGTCGTAATCGATGAAACAGATCCTGGTCAACCGCTCGTGCGATACCCGCTGGCTCAGGTTCATCAAATGGAAATACCGCAGGTAGACGCTGCGCTCGGATAGCCCCTCGTGAAACTTCACCATGTTCGGCTCGTCCTCAGGACGAATCGGCCGGATGGTCACCTCGGTGCCGTCCTTCATGGTCCAGTCGCGTACGTACTGCACCGGATACGGGCGGATCGCCAGCTTCGGAATCTGGCTCTCCGTCACCTCCGGCCCGTGCACCACCACGCGCGCATCGAGCGCGATCAGGCGGTCCGGGGTAGCCAGCAGCGGATTTATGTCGATCTCCTTAATCCAGCGCTGCTCAGAAACGAGTTGGCTGAACCGCACCATCAACTGTTCGAGTTCCGCGATATCTACCGGCTTGCGCCCCCGCACGCCCTTAAGCGCCTTGAAGATCTTGGTCTGCTCCATCATGCGCCGGGCCAGCGTGGTGTTGAGCGGCGGCAGCCCCAGGGAGCGGTCCTTGAATACCTCCACAAGCTGTCCGCCCGTGCCGAACAGCAACACCGGGCCGAACTGCGCGTCGAGGCTCGAACCGATGATCAGTTCATAGCCGTCGCCCAGCAGCAGCATGGGCTGTACCGTCACGCCCTGGAAGTGCTGCGCCCCGACCTTCGCGGTCACCGAATCCCGGATGCTCGCCCATGCCTGCCGCACAGAGTCCGCATCCGGCAGGTTGAGCTTCACCCCGCCCACATCGGTCTTGTGGGTGATCGTCTCGGAGTAGAGCTTCAGCACCACCGGGTAACCCAGCTTCGCCGCGTGCGCCAGGGCCTCCTCCTCGGTGGAGGCGATCAGGGTCCGGACCGTGGGAAGACAATAGCAGTTGAGGACATCCTTCGACTCCGCCTCGGTCAGGATGGTGCGCCCGGCGGCCCGCGCCTTCTGGATAATCTCCTGCGCCAGCGCCCGGTTCGGCGCGCACTCCGCCGTACTCTCCGGCAGCGCCGGGGTTTCGTACAGCCCGCGCAGGTTGTAGCTGTACTTCCACATGTAGTTGAACGCCCGCACCGCCGTATCCGGGTAGGAGAACGTCGGGATGCCAGCCTGGTTCAGGATGTGCTCACCGGCCGAGACATCGGCCCCACCCATCCAACTCGCCAGAATCGGCTTGCCGTCCAGCTTGGCGTAGGGTTTCAGGTGTTCCGCGGTTTGGGTCGGGTCCGTCATCGACTGCGGCGTCAGCACCACCAGCAGACCGTCGCTGCCGGGGTCCTTGGCCACGATCTCGACAGCCTTGGCGTAGCGCTCCGGAGGCGCGTCCCCTAGAATGTCCACGGGGTTGCTGTGGCTCCAGGCGGCCGGCAGGATCGGATTCAGCGCCGCCAGGGTCTCCTCGGAAATCTCGGCTAGTTCGCCGTCGCCCGTTACCAGCGCGTCCGTCGCCAGCACCCCGGGGCCGCCGGCATTGGTCAGGATCGCCAGGCGGGGACCCTTCGGGTTGGGCTGTTTGGCCAGCACTTCGGCCATGTAGAACAGGTCCGCAATGCTGTTCACCCGCAGCACGCCGCTGCGCCGGAAGGCCGCTTCGAGCACCTCGTCACTGCCCGCCAGCGACCCTGTATGGGAGGCCGCCGCCTTTGCCGCCGCCGCCGTCCGCCCCGCCTTGATCACGATGATCGGCTTCGTCAGGGCCACTTCCCGCGCCGCCGAGAGGAATGCCCGCGCGTCCCCGATCGACTCCATGTAGATCACGATGCTGCGCGTCCGCGGGTCGTTGCCCAGGTAATAAATCAGGTCGCCCCAACCCACGTCCAGCATGGAGCCCAGCGACACAAACGCGCTGAATCCGACCATTGCCTGCAGGCTCCAGTCGAGCACGGCCGTGCACAACGCGCCGCTCTGGCTGAGGAACCCGACGTTGCCCGGCCGCGCGATAGTGGCCGCGAAGGTGGCGTTCAAACCGCTCAGCGGGCTCATCACCCCCAGGCAGTTGGGGCCCACGATGCGCATATTCCCGCGCTCCGCCTCCTCCAGCACCTGGCGCTCCAGTTCCACGCCCGCCTTGCCGATTTCCTTGAAGCCGGCCGAAATCACGATGGCCGCCTTGGTGCCCTCGTTTACGCACTCCCGGATGATGCCGGGCACAGACCCCGCCGGGGTTACCACCACCGCCAGGTCCACTTGCTCCGGAATCTCGGTTACGCTCTTGTACGCTTTGATGCCCAGCACGCTCGGGCGCTTGGGATTTACAGGGTATACGGTGCCGCCGAAGGGACTGGACACCAGGTTCTTCACGATGGTGCGCCCGACGCTACCGGCGTTCTCCGTCGCGCCGATGACCGCAACGGATTTCGGCGAGAAGAATGCGTCTAGAGGCTGGCTACGCTGAGCCGACGATCTACGCTTCGCTTTGGAGGGATTCATTGCTTGTATGTTGTCCGCTGTTCGGTCTTGCTTCCGCAAGCGGCCCGATGGAGGCCGTCCACCACGCCGCGGCCTTCAAGACCGGCTTTCGAATTAGGGCTTTCGATGTCGTAGGGATCGCCTGGCGGGCGCCCGTATGGGAACACGGGCACCATCTCCGGAAACCGCTGCTTCACGTCGCGTGCGATCGTCTCCTCGCGGATCAACTGATCGGATCGAAACATGGCGCGCCTCTCCCTGCCTGTTTGCGATGCACCTCTCAACCAGAGTGTAGCAGGCTGAAGCCACGGAACAAGCGGGCGCTACGGATTTTCCGCCATGGCGGTCTTTTTATCGGTGGGTCATTTCGCGTACACGTGTAAAGGGTGGGCGTTGGCCGGCCCCAACACCCATCACCCGGTACCTACTTCTTCTGCCTCAGGTATATCTTCCCGTTGAAGGTAGTGAACTGAATCTCCGGCCCGCCACCGTTGATGGTGCCGTACATCGTCTTATCGAAGCGAATGCGTTTGCCTTTGCCCGTCTCCGTGGCGGTAGGGCCGGCGGCGGGCTCCGTCCGGATATCGAAATCGCTGTAGATCTCGCCGTTGTCGGTCTTCATCTTCACCCGAGCCTTCACGCCGGCCGGCATCGCGACATCGATATCGCCATTCATGGTGCTGAAGGACATGGCTTTGTCCGGCGCCACCTTGTCGAATGTGACCGTCAAGTCGTCGTTCAGGCTGTGCGCCACCACGGCGCCCGAGACGTTGCGCAGCGTAACCCGGCCATTCGTATTGTGCGCGTCAATCTCGCCCGCCACCCCTTCCACCGTGATCTCCCCGTTCATCAGCTTCAATTGCAGCCGCGTCTCGAATGGCACCTGCACATTTATGTCGCCCGCATTCAACCCGGCGCTCACCGTGATCAGGTTGTCCTGCTCTTCGATCTTGAGCCCCGTCATTTCCGGACCGATGCGCCGCAAGCCCTCGGCACGGGGATCCGGACGATTTCGCCGGCCGCGCGCGCCTTCTTGGGCCTTGGCCTCGACGATGGCTTCCTTTCCGCCATACCCCTTTACCGTGACATTGCCGTGCATGTGCGAGATTTTGAGCACCCGCGGCCGGGAGGCATCGCTGAACGGAACCGTCACGCGCTCTCCCGGCGTCTGCGATTCGAGCGCCAGGGCCGCCAGCGCCAGCCCCGCGCAAAGCTTAACAATCCGATTCATCTATATACCCCGGTTCCTGATAGTGATATCCCCGTTGACGGTTTCAAATTGGAATGCCGGACCGCCAGTCCCCGCCCGCACCGTAGTGGTGCGGTTGGAACGGTAGACGAACTTCGTGCCGCGGCCCTCTCCCGCCGGCGCCGCGCCCGGCAGATGCGTCACCGGATGGTCCGTGTAAACCGCGCCGTTCAACGTCTTGGCATGCAGGTCCGCCGAGAGACCCGGCTGGAACTCAACATCAACACCGCCGTTGACCGTCCGGAACGAACACGCCTCCTGCGGGTTGCGCGCGAAGCTCGCGTGCACCTTGCCGTTCACCGTGCGGGCGGTGCCGGCGCCCGTGATGTCCGCCAGTTCCACGCTACCATTCACGGTCCCCACCTCGAACGCCCCCGCACCGGTGGCGGCCACCTCTCCCAGCACGGTCTTGAGCCGCAGCCGCGCCCCACGCGGCACCTGCAGCTCGAAATCGAAGGTCACCCGGTAATCCCTCCGGCGGGATTCCCGCGAGTGCTCCGGCCACACTGCGCGGAGCCGCACCACGGAGCCTTCCTGCGCCGCCTCGAAGCGCACATCGCGGCGCGCCTCCGCCGCCTGCTCCTCGCTATCGGCTTGAAGCCGCTTCCGAACCACCGCCCGGACCTCATTGCCATCCACGGCCTTCGACCGGATGGAGCCCATCACGTTCTCCACCACCACCTCCGCCCCGGCCGGCACTGTGAATTGGCGCGTGATGGTCTCGCTCTCGTCCACCGCGGCCGCCGCCATCGGCAGCGCGCATAGCAGAATCATTCCCACCCGATGCATACGATCTCCTTCTCCTTACTGCAGTTGGCGCAAGCCCCACTCGGCACGCTGCTTCACCGCCGGATTCACCGCCTCCGAAACCGTCAGCGCGCGGATCGACGGCTCCGCCCCGCGCTCCCCCAGCCCCACCAGCAGATCAATCAGCGCGATCTGCACCAGCGGCGACTCCTGCCGGGGCAGCGAGCGATCGAGCGCACTCCGCACAGGCCCGGCCGAGGCGAACTTCCGCAGCGCGTCCACCGCCGCCAGCCGGACATTCACGTTGGGATCGTGGTCGAGGGTCTGCATCAGGGCCGAGAGCACCTGCGCGTCTGGGCTATCCACCCGCGCACCCCAGTCCACCCCTCGCAGACGGTCGCTCGGCGATTGCTGTTGCAGCAGCGCCAGCGTCACCATCTGGCGCATGTTCCGAACCTCGCCCTGCAATTCCGCGAGTTCCGTCCGCCGTGCGGATGTCCCTGCCGTCAGGAAGTGCCCGATCGCCACCCCGGCCAGCAGCATCGCCGCCGCCAGCGCCAACCACCAGCCTTGCCGCTGCGGCTGCCGCGCGTTCTCGAGACCATGCCGGTAGGCTTCGAGGGATGCGTAGAAGCGCCCCCGCAAGGCGCGGCTGGGCGCGGGCTCCTTCACCAGCCCCAGCTCCTGCCAGATCCGCCTCAGTTCCCCGGCCTCGGCCCGGCAGGCCTCACACCCGGCCAAGTGGGCTTCAAACGCCTCCCTCCGTGCGCCCGCCAGGGTGCCCGAGAGATAATCCGCGATGTAAGGCTCCAATTCGTCGCAATTCATGACGCTTTCTCGCTCGATAGTTGGCGGAAAACCTGCCCCAGCGCCTTAACCGCACGGTAGACCCGCACCTTCACCGCTCCCGGGTCGCAGTTCAAAATCTCCGCAATCTGCTCGTATTTCAGGTTCTGGTAGCGGCTCAGCACCAGGATTTCGCGTTTATCGACAGGCAGTGCCGCCAGGGCGCGACGCAGCAGCGCGGTTTCCTCCCGGCGCTCCAGTTGCTCTCCGGGGCCGGGCTCCGCGCTGGCCGGTTCCCGATTCTCACCGGGTGCGTCGATCTCGATCACTTCGGCCGTCCGCTTCTCCGCCCCATCCAGGTGCACCCGGCGCGCAATCCCATACATCCAGGCGGTAAACGGGTGGCCGTCCTGGTAGCTGCTCCGATATTTCAGGATGCGGAAAAACACGTCCTGCACCATGTCTTCGGCGCCGCTGCGGTTTCCTGTTAGCCGGACGAAGTAGCCGTACAGCGACCCGTGGTGGCGTTCGAAGAGGACGGCCAGTTTGGCCACCTCGCCGTCGCGGACCTTCTGCATCAGCACATGATCGGATCGCGTTTCCACTTCGCCTGCCTGCCGGGTAATACCGGGGGAACGAAGAAAGGTTACACCGAGGGGAGCACCCGCGGGTCAGCGGGTTTCAAGGCCGTATTCGCGCAGCAGCTCGGAGGAGGGGGAATAGAGGCGCACGTAGTAGCGCCCGGGTGAGAAGGTTTTTGAGATCGTGACGGCCAGCCGGCCATCGAGGAGAACGGCGGGACCGTTCCACAGCCGCCGGCCCTGTCCGTTCACCACTTCGACGCGGCAGCCAGGGACGGGGGCAAGCTCCGCAACATCCATCCTGAGCACCAGCGGCCGCCCCGAGGGCGCCTGGGAGTGCGCCGCAATGGGGCCGCGTCTGGCTTCGAGCACCACCTCCGCCGCGGACGGCGGACTGCCCGGCGAGCGCATCGCCAACCCCGCGGCCACCACCAGCGCTGCTGCCGCCGCTATCGCCATCATGGGTCGCGACTGCCCCCCTGGCCGCCGCACACGCAACTCTTCGCGCCTGGCCCGTAAGGCTGCTTCCCGCATGGCCCGCACGTAAGCATCCGCCGCTTCCAGCCGGTCCTGGCAGGCAACGCACACCAGGAGGTGCTCCTCCACCACGGCCAGTTCCGGTTCCGGCAGACCGTTCAGGGAGTATCGCTCCAGGTCCTCGTCGCTGATGTGAATTCCACGCCCCGGCTCCATCGGGCAACCTCGCTTATTATACTGAGTGCTTCCCGGGGGGCCGCAATCTCACCAAAAACGGACCAGGCGCCGGAGATTCAGACGCCGCTTGCCCAACTCGCCGAAACGCGCCTTGGCGCGCGACTTCAACAGCCGGAACTGCGTTTCCGTCAACGCCATGTCCCGACAGATCTCACCGGCCGTCTGCTCCTGAAGGTAGAAGCGCACCAGAATCTCCCGGTCGCGCCGCCCGATGCCGTTCAGTACGCTCCATGCCAGCTCATGGTGCTGTTGCCGGATGGCCGCCTGTTCCGGAGTCTGGCAGTCATCCCGAACGGCCAAGCCATAGTCGAGATCCGTGTATTGCCGCCGCTTCTCCGTGACCTCTTCGATGTACGCCGCCACCTGCCGCCGTACGACCGTTCGGACATAGCCCATCAGCCGCTCGGGGTCGCGTAGATCGCCTCGCCGGATCGCCTGGACCACGATGAGGAAGACCTCGTGCATCTTGTCGTCCAAATCCTGCGGTCCAAGCTGCCTGCACAGATAAAAGCGGACACCGCGCGAGAAAACCCGGTACAGCTCCTCCATCGCGCCGTCTTCGTCCTGCTTGATCTTCTCCACCAGTTCCACCCACTGGTTTTCCTGTACCGGACGAGCGCCGGACGGCGTATCGCTCATTGGCTTGCCACCAGAAAGTACGCCCCCCAATATCGCGGCTCCGCGCGCCATCCTCCCGCCCCCAGCATCTCCACCTGCGCCCGGCCGAGCGCCTCCGCGGGGCCCTCACCGGGAGCCTTCCGCAGGTGCCGGTAAAAGGACCTCAGCAGCGCGCCGTCGCCGTCCGTGGTGGACCAGCGGGTGGCCGCGACCGCCGCCGCCCCGGAAGCCAGCCACGCGCGCGTCAATCCCATCAGCCCGGAGCCAGGCAGCGCCTGCCCGGCCCCCGAACTGCATCCGCTCAGCACCACCAGCCCGGCCCCGGAGCCCCACGCCGCGATCTCTAACGGGTCCAGAATGTCCGCCCCCTTACCCTTTTCAAGCGTCAGGGCAATCAAACCATGGCGAGACCGCCGGGCCGACTCCACCACGTGCGTGGCCAGATGCACCACCGCCGGGCGGCTCCGCAGCGCTTCCCGCAAATGGCCCTTGTTCGCCTGCCGGCCGCTCAGCAGGACGGCCCCGGGGCGGCTCCACGCGGCGGCGCACAGCTCGATCTCCCGCCCGCTGCCCACCAGACGCGGCAACTCCAGTCCCGCAACGCTCCCCCCCGGCCCCCGCGCGTCCGCCGTGTTGTAGACCGGGTCGCCCAAGCCGACGAACGAGCCGTCGAGCAGCGCGCTCCAGCCGGCCTGGCCCGTCCGCGCCGCCAGCCCGGCCGCCGGCACCGCCCGGATGGAGTGCAACTCGGCCAGGTAGCGATTTCCTTGCCGCAGCGCCGCCACTGGCAGTTCGAAAAGCTCTTCATCAAGCGCCAGCAGCCAGCGGGGCTTGCCTGTGAAGCGCCGGCCCGCCGTTCCGAAAAGAATCCGGTACAGTTCCGCCCCGAGCGGCTTCGCAGTGGGCGCCCCATCCCGCACCGCGGCGGCAAACTCCCTGACCGACGCGGCTAGCGCGGCGCGGCCCGGCAACCGGTAAAGCTCGCAAGCGCCGCGGTCCACCGCCCACACATACGATTCGGGCTCGCCTAATTGGAAGCTGAACCATGCGCTCCCGGCAGAGAGGGAGTGCTGCAGTTTCCCGAGCAACCCGGTTTCCGTGGCCGGGAGACTGCCCCCGGCACGGTTTTCCATCCCCACCAGCGCCGCCAGCAGCGTCTCCGCCCGGGCCAGCGTCGCCGAATCCCGAGGTTTCCGCACCAGTGCCGCTTCCGCCCTCTGGAGCTGCGCCAGCGACTCCCAGTACCCAGGGGGCAACGCCTCCCGGCGCCCCGGCGCTTCTGCCGCCAGAGCCCGCAGGCTCAGGGCACGGTTTTCCTCCACCGCCTCGAAAGCCTCGCGGCGCAGCCCGGCATCCCCGGTCTGGAAGTATAGCCCGGCGGCCGCCCCCGCCAGCGCCGCATACGCCCGCTCCACCATCTGCTCGCCAGCCAGGCGCGTGGCGTCGGCGGGCGACACTCCGGCACGCCATGCGCGCGCCAGCCGCACCGCGATTCGCAGGTCCTCAATGGCGCCGCGGTGCTCTCCGCGCGCCATCCTCACGCCCCCGCGTGTATGGTAGATATCCCAGGCCGGCATCAGCCCCCTGGGCGCCCGCATCCGCTCCACCGCCTGATCGAGCAGCGTTTCGGCCGAGCGCAGGTCCCCCTGCTCGAAACGCAGCCGCCCCAGATTCCGGTAAGACGTTTCAATCGCTGCCAGCCTGTGCAGCTTGCGCGCCCGGAAGGCCTCCAGCAGGGGACCCTCGGCGGCCGCGAGGTCGTGGCGTTTCAGGTGCTCTTCACCCAACCGGTCCTGGCCGAGCGCCCAGGTTTCGAGGTCGCCCGCCCGGTCCGCGCCGTCGATCCCTTGGGCAAACAGCGCGGCAGCCTCGTCCATACGTCCCTGTCGCGCGCGCAATGACGCCAGTTGGATCAGGACCTTGGGAAGATGCCTGGCGCGATCACGCCCCGAAAGCCGCGACACTCCCCGCCGCGCGTATTCCACCGCCGTGTCCAGATCTCCCGTCTGCTCATAGACCGAAGATGCGTTGGCGTCCATGGCGCCCGCGGTACTCGTGTCGCCTGCCGCCTCGGCCAGCCGCCGCGCCGCGTCAAACGCTTCGAGCGCCTGCCCGTACTCCCGTAAGGCCAGCCGACACGCGCCCAGATTTCCTAAAAATCGCGCGGCGATGCGATTTTCCCCCGCGGATTTAGCTGCCTCGTAATCTTCCTGGAATTGAACGGATGCTTCGATGTAGCGCCCGGAACGAAAAATATCGGTTGAACGTCGCAGGCGAAATTGTAGGGAATTCCAGGCACTGGACTGCCCGGAATAAAGGGGCCGGGGCATCGCCCCGGAT
This sequence comes from Bryobacteraceae bacterium, assembly GCA_035561075.1. Lineage (GTDB taxonomy): Bacteria > Acidobacteriota > Terriglobia > Bryobacterales > Bryobacteraceae > JAMCRM01. The sequence goes on along the minus strand of DATMYF010000055.1, from coordinate 58,432 downwards.
CGCCGTTCAGGTTCTCTTACGCTGCCGGCGACCGGAAATAGCAGAAACAGACACACCAACAGACTGGTCTTTTTCAAGCCATGCCAGCCGTATGTGGGATTTTCTCGTTCTGGCCTGGAGTTCTTTGGGAATATCCTGAGCAGGATATCCCCAAAGAAGCATAACCAGTTTTTGCCCTATTTTGGGCACTGAATTTAATTCAATAACTCAATACGCGCCTGTGGACGGCGCCGAATGTACTATTCAGTACAGTTTGGAGCTAAACCCACCAACCGTCAAGAATGATGATGATCGGCTCTGTCGGCATGTTGTTGATAAGGGTTCCGGCTGCCCGGCCCCTCTGACTTGAAAGTACCGCCGGCTCCCGGCCTGCCTATGCATAGCGGCGGCTATGTGGCTGATTTCAGATCCAAAATAAAGTCTTTTCGTCTGCGACCGCTTCAGCGCCCGCAGCATAGGCGCCACAGCCGGAAGCGCTCAATGCGCGGCTGCGCTCCATCCCGCTCGCCCCCCGGGAGAGGGTGACAATTCGTGACCGCCCGCCTACCGCAGAGGTATCCTCGGGCCTCCCGAGATCACCCCGAACACCTGCAATAGCCAGAGGATTACCGCGATTACGACTACCAGATTGAGAATGGTCTTAATGGCCGATGCCATCGGCACATAGGTGTTGATCAACCATAGCAACACCCCGACGACGACCAGCACCAGAACGATCGTGATGAGAGACACTTGCCCTCCGCCAGGCCCCATTGTATGTTGGCCCCGGCGCTGCGTCCGTGCCCGATCGCACGCGCGCAGCGGGACGTCGTATCCTGAACGGATAAGGAGAACCGCGTGGTGAATCGCAGGAATTTCATGGCGGGCACGGCATCCGCCGCGCTGGCCGCAGAGGGCGGCAAACCCGTGCGCTCGAAGCCCCTGGTGGCCACCCACTGGGGAACCCAATACTACGATGAACGCGAGCGCGAACAGATCGCGCAGGTGCTCGAAACGCGCAACCCGTTCCGCTATTACGGGCACGGCGCCGAGCCGCCCGCCAAGGCGTCCACCTTCGAGAAGGAGTTCGCCGCCCGCATGAAGGCGCGCTTCGCCCTGGCGGTGGCTACCGGCACGGGTGCCCTCGATGCGGCCATGGCAGCGCTTCAGATCGGCCCCGGCGACGAGGTCATTCTCCCCGCCTGGACCTTTGTTTCCTGCTACAACACCATCGTTCTGGCCGGCGCACTCCCGGTGTTCGCCGAGGTGGACGAATCCTTCCACCTCGATCCGGCCGACGTTGAGAGCCGTATCACACCCCAGACCAAGCTCATCATGGCGGTCCACCTGCGTGGTAATCCCTGCGATATGGACCCCATCATGGCCATCGCCCGCAAACGCGGAATCAAGGTCCTGGAAGATGCCGCCCAGAGCATGGGAGCCAGCTACAAGGGCCGTCCGGTGGGCACCATCGGCGACATGGGGATGTTCAGCCTCCAGATCACCAAGCCCATCGCCGCCGGCGAAGGCGGCATCCTCGCCACCAACGACCCCGCGCTATATGAGAGGGCTGTGCGGTATCACGACGTGGGCGGCGTGCGCCCGTGGCACGAGAGCGTCCTGGGGAAGACCACGCTCGAACCCTTTCCCGGCACCAACCTGCGGATCAACGAACTCACCGCCGCGGTGGCGCTGGCGCAACTCCGCAAGCTCGATCGCATTATCGGGGACGTGCGGGCCAACTCCCGCCGGGTCTACGCGGGCATTAACGACCTGCCCGGGATCCGTTTCCGAAAACGGCCGGATCCCGCGGGCGATCTCGACTCCATCATCTTCATCCGTTTCGATAACTCCGAGCGGACCAACCGCTTCATCGCCGCCATGAAGGCCGAAGGGGTACCTGTGACGCGCCCGGGCAGCGCGGCCATGCTGCCGACTGTACCTTTCATCGCGAAGAAAGTTTCGCCGCGCCCCAACTGGCCCACCTTCACGACGGGGAGGGGGCCGTCCATCCGTTACGGCGCGGAGATTTGCCCGCGCAGTATCGATATTGTGAGCCGTTTCGCCGGTCCGCCAATCGACCCGAAATACACCAAGGCCGATACCGACGACATCGTGGCAGCGATCCGGAAGGCTTACCCGGCAGCGATTGCCTGATCAACCGGAGACCGCCGCGCAACCAGGCTACCCGGCCTGGAGTTTTCCCGCGGCGGTCTCCACATCCGGATAGAAGCGGAATACAGTATCGAGGCGCGACACCCGAAAGCTCTCCCGCAGATAGCCCTGCGCCCCTGCCATCAGGAGCCTGCCGCCCGCTTCCGCAATTTTGTTAAAGCAGAAGATTAGGCGGCCGATTCCGGTGCTGTCGATGCGCGTAATACCCGCGAGGTCGATTATGAAGTCGCGCCGCCCGTGCTCCAAGAGTTCGCTCACCAGGGTCTCCACCTGCTGGCTCTCCGGGCCCAGCATCAGCTTGCCGGAAAGCGTGACCACAACAGTCCCCCCGGCGGTCTCGCGATGATCGATCTCGAGCAGCATCGGCTTCTAGTATAAAGCCGATGCCGCGGGAGCGCCTTGCGACGGCGCGCCGCCGTTACCGGCTGCTGGACGAGTGCTGCGGAATCGTCCAGTAGTAGATGTAGCGCCCGTTCACTTCCTCGGTCTTCTCAGGCTTCCAGTCCCCCATGTCGAAACTGTGGGAGACCACGCGGGTGCCGGGCTTGAGTTCCGCCAACAGCTTGGGCTTGAGCTTCAAGTTGATGGAGGGCAGCAGGTACAGCGTCACCACGGTTGCGTCCTTGATGGGCACCTGGAACAAATCACCCTCGATGAACCGCACCCGGTTGGTAACCCCCGCCGCCTTGGCGTTCTTATTGGCTTCGGCGATGCGCTCCGGGTTGATATCAACCCCCACTGCGTGGGCACCCAACTTCCCTGCGGAGATGGCAATGCGGCCGTCCCCGCTGCCCAAGTCGTACAGCATATCGTTCTTGGTTACGTTTCCGAGCTTGAGCATGGCGTCGACCACCTCTTGCGGGGTGGGGACGTACGGCACATCGGGGGCTCGCCCGGGCTGCTGGGCAATCCCTCCCGGCAACAGCAGGGTCAATGCCAGCACGGGAATCGCGTTCCGTAAAACAAACATATCTCTCCTTCCAGATGTGGGCCCGGACCGCGCCGGGCGTGGTTCATCCTACGTCTTTCGGGTGGCCAGCCAGCCCACCGCTCCCCCGACCACCCCGATGGCCGTGCCGGCCAGGATGACCCCGCCGAGAGGATGGGTTTCCAGCCAATTGTAGACGCTCACCTGCCGTGCCTGGGCGCTGAAATCTCCAGAAACACGGTGGTCGCCGACGGGTTGGTACAGATTGTCCGGCGCGCCCAAGGGCTTGGCTTCGTCCGTCTCCTGGCCCGGAATCGCGGTCCGGGCGACCACCCTGTCAACCAGCCTTGGCACCGCCGACTGCAAAGTGGCGAACGCCTTCGCCGCACCCCCGGCATAAATTTCCGCTACAGGATGCTCCGCTGCGTACAGGATCACGTCCGAGACCGTGGAAGCCTCATAGATCGGCGGCATTGGCGTAGGCTTTACCCCCAGTTTGGTCCGGGCGTGGTTGAACAGCGGGGTGTTGATTCCCGCGGGCATTACATTCGTCACGGAGATGGGGACGCCCTCGGCCTCCAATTCGCGCCGCAACGCGTCCAGCATACCTTTAGCCCCGTGTTTCGAGGCGGCGTACGCGCTTTGCAGCGGCATCGCCAGGACGGATTCGACCGAGGTGATGTGGATGAGGGCGCCGCGGCCTTCACGACGCAGGTGCGGCAGCGCCGCACGCGCTCCATAGGCCTGTCCGACGAGGTTCACCTCGATGACGCGGCGGAACTCCTCCGGGTCGGTATCCTCGAACCTGGCATACAAGCTTATCGCGGCCGCGTGCACCCAGGTATCGAGATGGCCGAACTCCCGCACCGCCTCTTCCGCCACGGCGCGCACCTGCTCGAAATCCGCCGCGTCGGCCTGTTTCGCGATCGCCTTCCCGCCGGAGTCATGAATAGTTTTGACCAACGAATCGAGGCCCTCGCGACTGCGCGCCGCCACCACCACGCGGGCACCCCGCCGGGCGAAGTCGATAGCGGTCTGGCGGCCAATCCCGCTCGAGGCGCCGAAGACCACCGCTACCTGCTCGTGAATGGGTTTCAGTTTCATAGCGCCGGACCCAGACAACTCAACGTAACAGTCCGGACGCCGGGCGGCCAAACACGCTCTGTGCGGTTCTCACCAGCCGCTCAGCACATGTGGGCCGAAAGCTACACTTCCCCGCGGGAGCGAGCGCTAGACTCGTCGGCATGAAGGCATCAAAATGGATCGCGCTATCGGCGGCGGGCGCGACTGCGGCCGGGTTGGTCTGGGCACGCCGGTCCCGCCCCCAGGGGGCCCGCCTGGCGGAACTGCTGCTTCCGGACATGCGGGGTGAGGCGGCGCGCGGTGAGGGCTCGGTCGAATTCATCGGAACCGCCACTACCCTCATCCGCTACGGCGGGTTTACCATTCTCACGGACCCCAACTTCCTGCACCGCGGCGACAAAGTGCACCTTGGCTTCGGGCTGCACTCCACGCGCTTGACGGAACCCTCCATGGGTTTCGCGCGGCTGCCCGAGATCGATTTCGTGCTGCTCTCGCACCTGCACGAAGATCATTTCGACAAGCTGGTGGAGCGCCGCCTGGACCGCACCATCCCGATCATCACTCCCCCCAGTGCGGCGGCCGACCTGCGGCGCCGAGGCTTCCGCGCCACGTGCCCGCTTGATACCTGGGAGTCGATCGACGTCCGCAAAGGCGATTCGCGCGTCCGCGTCACCGCCATGCCCGGCACGCACGGGCCGCTCGCAGTGGCGGCCCTGTTGCCGTCGGTGATGGGCAGCATGCTTGAGTTCAGCCGCTCCGAATCCGCCCCGGATTTCCGGCTCTATATAGCCGGCGACACCCTGGTGCACAAAGACCTGCACGACATCCCGCGCCGCTATCCCGACATTCACCTGGCGCTGCTGCACCTGGGCGGCACGCGTGTGCTGGGGCTCATGCTGACCATGGACGCCGAACAGGGCGTGCGCGCGCTGCGCATCGTAGCGCCCAAGCTGGCGATCCCGATTCACTACAACGACTACGATGTCTTCCAGTCCCCGCTGGGCGATTTCCGCCGCGCAGTCGAGCAAGCCGGACTGTCCGACCGGGTGCGCTACCTGAGCCACGGCGACACGTTCCGGTTCATCGCCGTCCCGGAGGGCATCCGGGAAACCGCCGGCGAACTCCGGGCGGGCTAGCGAGCCTGAGGCAGCGTCTTGAAGGTGACGTGCAGGTCCGCGTTTCGCTAACGCAAGAGGTAACCTTGGGGGATGCAAACCGATCTGTACACCAAGGCTGTCCTGACCGCGATCGCGGCGCTGTTGGCCGTGCTGGCCTTCAGCCCCTTGGCCGCACCCCGGCAGGTCCAGGCACAGGACTCCACACCCTCGCTTCAATTCGATGAGAAGCTAAGCAGGATTGAGGCTCCGGATGGATCGGCCTCGTTGTTGGGCAGGATCGCGATCGATCGGAAAACCGGGAACATCTACGGTTTTCCGACCGATGCGGCGGGCTATCCCCGCACGTTTTCAAAGGACAAGCCCGCCATCTCGCGCCCGATTTTGCTGGGTCGGTTCGATCTTGGCGGGCTCAGTGGACAGCCGCTTCCGGAGTAATGGTTACTCACGAACAACGACGCGCTTTTTATTCGTGGCACGATCGTAAACAAAGCCGCCCGCGCCACCCGCGATAGCACCGATGGCCGCTCCCTTGCCGCCGCCCGCGAGTGCTCCAATGGCCGCGCCCGCGCCGGCGCTACCGGCGACGATAGCGGCCGAGTGGCTGGTGGGCCGCCGCGTCTCCACTACACGCTCCCGGGGAGTCCGCACATTCCGCGCAGCCGTCCGGGGGGTAGTAGACGCGGTTGCCGCGGGCGGCGCCGGTTGCGCGGCTTGCGGCACGGCAGCCGGAACGCGGTCCGCGGGACCGAGCGGTGAGAAAGCGTTCACTACCGGAACCCCGTCCGCCGGAGCCACCGCGGTTTGAGGCGTATTGAAGTAGTTCGGAGGCGGTGGCGCGATGGTCGTCTTGCGCGTCCACCCAGCCACCGCCGCGACGGCCAGCAACGCGAAGCCGCCGATCATCAACGCGTTTTTAATCCGTGGTGTCATGGTCATGGTTTCCCCTCCTGAGCCCGTGAGCTAGCGGTTGCGCGTCATGCGGTCGTAGATGAAACCGCCGGCGCCGCCCGCCAGGGCGCCGATCGCCGCACCCTTGCCGCCTCCGGCCAGCGCCCCTACTGCCGCGCCCACACCGGAACTGCCTGCCACGATGGCAACGGACTTCGCCGTGGACCTCGGCTCTTTCACTTGCACGCTACGTACCGGTTGGCGCTCGACCACCCGTTGCGAGACCACCCGCCGCACCGGAGCGGGCTGGCGATAATCTGCGTTCACCACCTGTGGCGGCTGAATAGCCGGCTGAACCGCCATCGGCTGCGCCCCCCAGGGCTGCATCGTGCCCGGTTGTACGGGAACGTACATCACAGGCGCCATACCGTACGGGGCGGGCGCATACCCAAGGGCGGGAGCCGGTTGCATGTAGGATACCGGCATTCCCGGGTAGGCGGATGCCTGCGGGTTTGCCGGGGTGCGCGTCCATCCCAATAAAGCCACCACGCCTAGTAGTGCAAATCCTGCTACAGCAACCTCTCGTTTCATAACTCCCTCCACACCTGAACATACGGCTGGCGATTGGCGGGCGTTGCCCCTATGAAAAGCATTTAATGGGTGTGTGGCTTGTTGCTGTTACGAACCTTTACGGATGGCCGAATTCGCGGGCCCGCGGGATGAGTTGAAAATAAGCATCACTGGGGAGATTGGTGGTCCAGTACCCGTTCCACTGCGCCCACCCGACGACGCCAAGGAAAACGACCGCTATACCCGCTGCCAACGCCCAGGCGGGCATCCTGCGCCGGCTTGCGATCGAGAGATGCAGCGCTCCCTCCGCCGGACACACGGCCACGCACTGCATGCACGCGGTGCACTCGGCCGAGCGGATCTGGACCAGTTTATCGACGGGCAGCCGGGACGGGCACTCGCGCGCGCACTTTGCGCAGTCGATGCAGGCCTCAGGCTGCCGCCGGATGCGCACGGGGCTGAGGAGCGCCACAATCCCGAGCATCGCGCCGTACGGGCAAAGATACCGGCACCAGAAGTTCTGAACCAGCACCGAGAGCAGCACCAGCACCGCAATAGTGACCGCCGCAGTCACCCCCATGTACCGGAAGAAGTTCAGCATCTTCACGTCGGCCACCACGCCGTAAGGGCCGTCGAGAAACGCCCGGATCGCGGGCACCGGCATGCTTACTACCGCGTACAGGAACAGGCCGAATAGCAGGTACTTCAACCCGCGCAGCGGGAAATCCACCCACGTGGGTAAACGGAAGTTGCGCCCGAAGGTCTCTTTCCCGAGCCGCCATAGCCACTCCGAAAGGGTGCCAATGGGGCACAGCCAACTACAGAAAGTCTTGCGGAAAAAGAAGGAAATCAGCAGGAAGGCGGCCACGATGAACATCCCCGCCGGGTGGCGGTTGGGAATCTCCCCTGTCATGAGCCATGCCTTCAGGTTCATGAGCGAAGCTATGGGGAGCCACCCTTCCACACCCGGCGGTCTCTGGGCCCAGACAGCATTTCCCCCAGACTCGTAAAACCGAACGAATAGGATGAACTCAATCCCGATCCACAAATTCAGGGCGAGAAAGGCCACCTGGAAGCCGCGCCGCAGATATTGCGACCGGTCCACGCCCTGCCTGCGTCGAAACATTAACTACAGGTTAGGCGGCGGCGTGACGGGGGGGCAGTGACTCCAGTCACACGCTTCAGCAGGACGTTTTCGTCCGGGCCTGGAGCATGCGCTGCCAGGCCGCCAGCAGGTCGCGGCGGGCGTCCTCTTGAAGCGGGCCGGGGAGCTCTTCGGGATCGTACTGGTGGCAGATCTCAACTGTCTTCCGCAGGCTTTCGACGAACTCCACGCATGGCGGGCAGCCCTTCAGGTGCTCCTCGATTTCCCGGCACGTGCCGGGCGGCAGCTCCAGGTCGAGATAGGCCGAGAGCATGGCGAAAACCTCTTTGCAGTCCCCGTGGCTATGTTCGGTTGCCATGGCCTCTATCCTCAACTGGCGGGAACCCCGCGCAGGTACCCGTCCAGCGTCTTCCGGACGGCCAGGCGCGCGCGGTGCAGGCGCGTTTTCACCACGTCCGCAGTGACGTCCAGTACCTGTGCGGTCTCCTCGGTTGAAAGCTCCTCCACGTCACGCAGCAGGATGACGGAACGGTAGATGTCGGGCAGCTCCGCCATGGCCCGCCGCAATACATCGCGCAACTCGGATTGCAGTACATGGTGATCCGGCAGCCCCGACCAGTCCGCAATCTCGAGCTTCACCTGCTCGCCGTCATGGTGCGACACCGGCATGAGCTCATCGAGCGAAAGCTCCTGCTTGGGTGCGAAAACGCTCTTACGGCGTTTCATCAGGCAGGCGTTCTTGGCGATGCGAAAGACCCAGGCGCGCACGCGCTCGGGCTCGCGCAACTGATCGAAACTCTCGAAGACTTTCAAGAGCGTCTCCTGCGCCACTTCCTCGGCGTCCTCGCGCTGGCCGCACATCATCCAAGAGTACTGAAAGATCTTGGAGCGGAAATGCTCCACGAAGCGGTCAAACGCCGCCGGGCTCCCGGCGAGCAATTCCCGCGCCAGCTCGATTTCGTTTTCGCGCTCCACGTGACGTCCCGCTACGATTGTAGCGGAGCCACGTGCTATACCGTTTGCGCCGCGGCGGTCTCGATCACCGTTTCAATAGACGGCGCATTCACCAGGGTGTTGTGGATCAGGCACAGTTTGACGGCGCGCTCCAGGCCCGGCAGGTGCTTTGGATCCACGCCCGGCGCCTTCACCACGATCCGAAACCGGTCGAGACGCGCCGGCTTCAATTCCTTCTCCGCCGAGACCTTTACCTCCAGCCCGGCCATGGGCAGCGACCGCGCCATCATGTACTGCGCCGCATAATAGCCGGCACAGGTCCCCAGCGATGCCAGCAGCAGCTCGGGAGGCGTCATCCCTGTATCCGTTCCGGAATTTTCGAGCGGCTGGTCTGAAACGATGCGGTGGCCGCGCGTCTCCACTCCAAACTGCACGCCGCTCACGTGTTGAACCGTGATTTCCATATGATTCCCATTTTCCAAGATGCATTTCGGGGCACGTGGTGACAGCGCGCGATCCTGTCACCTTCCCGCTGCAGGCGCATCTCAGAGGTTGAATCGCACCTGGATCTCATGAAACCCAAATTTGCATTACTAGGCCTGATCCTGACCCCGGTCTGGGCGCAATCCCCCCTCTCCCTGAGGGATGCCGTCCGGACCGCGCTGGCCAACAACAAGAGTCTCGTAGCCTCGGCGGCGGGCGTGAAGGCGGCGGAGTCGCGCATCGCCCAGGCGCAGAGCGGACGCCTCCCCAAGGTGAACTTCTCGGAATCCTTCACCCGCAGCGACAACCCCGTCTACGTCTTTGGCACCCTTCTCACACAACAGCGGTTCGGCCCGGAGAACTTCGCCATCGGGGCGCTGAACCGTCCGGACGCCATCAACAATTTCCAGTCCATGTTTACCGTGGAACAGCCTATTTTCGACGCCGGCCAGACGCGCCATGCGGTGCGCTCCGCGGAGTTGATGCACAACCTCTCCGGGGAGGCGCGGCGCGCGGCGGAACTGGACGTGATCGCGGGCGTAATCCGGGCCTACTACGGGGCGGTGCTGAGCGCGGAAAGCCTGAAGGCCGCGCGGGAAGCCACGCGGTCCGTGGAGGCCGATCTCAGGCGCGCCCAATCCGTCCGCGATGCGGGGATGTCCACCGATGTGGACGTGCTCTCGATTCGTGTCCACCTGGCGGGCGTAACGGAGCAGCAGATCCGCCGCTCCGCGGACCTGGACGTCGCCCGCGCGGCCCTGAACGACGCCCTGGGGCTGCCCCTCGATACATCTCATACCCTGGCCACTGAGCTGAAGCCGCTGGTGCTGCCCGACCTCGACCTGCCCGACTACGAGCGCAAAGCCGTGAACAATCGACCGGAGACACGCGAATCGCGCCTGGCCGCCTCGCTCGCCCGCGTTCAGGCCGATTCCGCCCGTAGCGCGCTGCTGCCGCAGGTGGGCGTGCGGGCCGCGTGGGAGGCCGACCGCCGCCGTTTCTGGAACGGCACGGGCACCAATTGGCTGGCCGCGGTTTCGCTAAAATGGAACCTTTTTAACGGTTTCGCCGACCAGGCGCGAATCCGGGAAGCCGGCCACAACCTGCGCCGCGCCGATGCCGACCAGGAGCGCGCCGGCTCCGGAGCCCGGCTCCAGGTCCGCCGCGCCTGGGCTGATCTGCGTGCGGCCCAACAGCGCATCGAAGTGGCTCGCGCAGCCATGGCGGAAGCCCAGGAAAGCCTGCGCATCACCCAGAACCGCTACGAAGCGGGGATGAGCAACGTCACGGACCTGCTGCGCACGGAAACCGCCCTGCTCGACAGCCGGACCAGGTACCTCGCCGCGGTGCACGACCAGCGCATCGCCGCCACCATGCTGGAGTATTCAGCGGGCACTTTGAACCCCGACTCGGAGGTCATGAACTAACATGAAGATCCAATTCCTTTCTCCCATCCTGGCCTCACTGCTGCTTGCCGCCTGCGGCGGCGAAGCGCCCACGAAAACGGCGGCTGCCCCCGCGGCCCCAGTCGCGGTCAAGACCGTCGCGGTGGCGACCGCGAGTTGGGCGAACAGCTACGAGGCCACCGGCACCGTGCGCGCCCGCACCACCGCGGTAATCTCCGCCCAGGTAATGGGCTACGTGCGGGAGGTGAACGTAAACGCCGGGGACCGCGTGCGCGCCGGACAACCGCTGGTTACCGTCGATGCCCGGGATCTTGAAGCCAACTATTTGCGCGCCGAGGCCGGTCTTGAAGAGGCGCGTGCCTCCATGCCGGAAGTGGAGAATGCCGCGGCCGCCGCCAAGGCGCAGCTCGAACTCGCGCAGGTTACGCACCGCCGGATGGAAGACCTCTTCTCCAAGAAATCCATCTCGAACCAGGAGTTCGACGAGAGCACCGCGCGGCTGCGCGCCGCCCGTGCCAATTACGAAATGGCCCTGTCCAAAGGCCACCAGGTGAAGGCCCGGATCGCCCAGGCAGAGCAGGCGCGGAGCGCGGCCGGCATCAACCGCGGTTACACCCGCATCACCGCGCCGTTTGCAGGAGTAGTGACGGCCAAGTCGGTGGATCCCGGCTCACTCGCCACCCCAGGGGCACCGCTCCTCACCATCGAGCGCGAGGGCGCCTACCGGATGGAAGCGCAGGTGGAGGAATCGCTGCTCGGCTCTATCAAAGTTGGCCAGCCTGTCGCGGTGGCGCTCGATACTTTGCCGGAGCCCATGCAGTCACGCGTTTCTGAAATCGTTCCGGCGGTGGACCCCGGCTCCCGCGCCTATACCGTGAAGATCGACCTGCCGCCCTCCGGGCAATTGCGCTCCGGCCTGTTCGGCCGCGCCCTGTTCCCGCGCGGTTCCAGGCAGGTGCTGGCCGTGCCCGCCAGCGCCGTCACGGAGCGCGGGCAACTGAGTTCCGTGATGGTTGCCGATGGCGGCGCAGCCCACACCCGCCTGATCACCACCGGCCGCCGTAACGGCGCGGATGTCGAGGTGCTCTCCGGCCTTTCCGCAGGGGAACGCCTGATCTACCCGGTGCCCCCCGGGCTTCAGGACGGCGCCCGCGTGGAGGTGCGGCCGTGAGCGCCCCCCTGGGTCCCGCAGGAAAATTCGCCCATGCATGGATCTCGTCCAAACTCACGCCCCTGCTGATTGTGGGCTCGCTGTTAATCGGCGCCTTCGCGGTGTGGAAACTGCCGCGCGAGGAGGAACCGCAGATCATCGTCCCGATGATCGACGTCTTCGTCCAGATGCCCGGCGCTTCCGCACGCGAGGTGGAAGAGCGCATTACCAAGCCAATGGAAAAGCTGCTCTGGGAGATCCCCGGGGTGGAGTACGTCTATTCCACATCCAGTCCCGGCATGTCCATGGCCATCGTGCGCTTCCTGGTGGGGCAGGACGAAGAGAAGAGCATCGTGCGGCTGAACCAGAAGCTTTACGCCAATATGGACCTGGTGCCGCCCGGAGCCGTGGGTCCGCTGGTGAAGCCGCGCTCCATCGACGACGTCCCGATCCTGGCTCTCACCCTCACCAGCAAACGCTACGGCGATTACGAACTGCGCGCCATCGCGGCCCAGGTTCACGATGCCGTCAAGCAGGTGCCGGACGTCTCCGCCGTCACCCTGATCGGCGGGCAGAAGCGGGAAGTGCAGGTCACGCTCGACCAGGCGCGCCTCGCTTCCTATAACCTGACGCCCTTGCAGGTAGCCGTCGCCTTGGGGATCTCCAACCGCCGTCTGCCCTCCGGCCAGTACGCAACCGGCAACCGGCAGTTGATGCTCGAGACCGGCGACTTCCTGCGCACCCCCGAAGACGTCCGCAACGTGGTGGTCGGGGTTGCCAACCAGCGCCCGATATTCGTGCGCAACGTGGCGGACGTTTCCGACGGAGGCCAGGAGCCCTCGCAATACGTGCGCTACTCCTCGGGCAACGGCTTCCAGCCCGCGGTGACAATCGCCATCTCGAAGCGCAAGGGCACCAACGCGGTGGCGGTCTCGGAAAACGTGCTTCATCGCCTGGAGCCGCTCAAGGGCAGCATCATTCCCTCGGACGTGCAGGTGGCGATCACCCGTCATTACGGCGAAACCGCCTCGGAAAAGTCCAACGAACTGCTCTTCCACATGCTGATAGCGGTGGTGTCGGTGAGTATCCTGATCGCGATTACGCTCGGGATGCGCGAATCCCTGATCGTCTTCATCGCCATTCCGGTGACCCTCGCCCTCACTCTGGCGGTCTTCTATCTCTACGGCTACACGCTGAACCGCATCACGCTCTTCGCCCTGATCTTCTCCATAGGCATTCTGGTGGATGACGCCATCGTGGTGGTGGAAAACATCGTCCGGCACTGGCGGCTGCCCGGCAACCAGGGCCGCCCGCCCTATGACGTCGCTATCGAGGCCGTGGATGAAGTGGGGAACCCCACCATCCTGGCCACCCTCACGGTGGTTGCGGCGATCTTGCCGATGGCCTTCGTGGGTGGGCTGATGGGGCCGTACATGCGGCCTATCCCGATCGGCGCCACCGCGGCCATGCTGTTCTCCCTGATCGTGGCGTTCATGGTGACCCCGTGGGCCGCGGTCCGCATCCTGAGGCCCGGCGGCGCGCACCAGCACGGCGAGCGCGAGGACCGTTTAACGCGCCTTTACCGCCACGTAATGGGGCCGCTGCTGCATCGGCCCGTGGTCCGGTGGAGTTTTCTGGGCACCGTGGTGCTGCTCCTGGTGGGCGCGTCGTCCCTGGTCTACACCGAATTCGTCAAGGTGAAGATGCTGCCGTTCGACAACAAGAGCGAGTTCCAGGTGATCGTGGACATGCCCAACGGCACCACCCTGGAGCAGACCGCGCGGGTCACCCAGGCGCTGGCCGCCGAAACTATGAAGCAGCCGGAAGTCACCGACGTCCAGACCTACTCCGGCACGGCCTCGCCGTTCAACTTCAACGGTCTGGTGCGGCACTATTATCTGCGCGGCGGCGCCAACGTGGGGGACATCCAGGTGAACCTCAAGCCCAAGCACGACCGCGACACCCAGAGCCATGAGATCGCCAAGTCAGTGCGTAACCGCCTGCTTCCAGTAGCCGCGCAATACGGCGCGCGCATCAAAGTGGCGGAAGTGCCGCCCGGCCCGCCCGTTCTCCAGACCTTGGTGGCCGAGGTCTACGGCCCCGATCAGGAGGGGCAGATTGCCCTGGCCCGCCGGATCCGCGATCTGTTCAAGCGAACCGACGGCATCGTGGACGTGGACTGGTACGTGGAAGACGACCAGCCCCGCCACCGCATCCTCGTAGACAAGCAGAAGGCCTCGCTGAGCGGTATCTCCGAGGAGGACATCGCCCGCACCATGGCACTGGCATCGAGCGGCCAACAAGCCGGTCTCCTGCATGTGGACGCCGCCAAGGAGGATGTACCCATCACGGTGCGGCTTGACCGCGCCTCCCGCAGCGACCTGGCGCGTATCCGGGAGCTGAAGGTACAGGGCCGCGGCGGCCAATCGGTTGCGCTGGGCGAACTGGTGCGCTTTGAAGAAGATGTGGTCGAGAAGAGCATTTATCACAAGAACCTGATGCCCGTTACGTACGTGACCGCGGATGTGGCGGGAGCCATGGAAAGCCCCGTCTACGCCATCCTCAAGCTCGGTCCGCAGATCGACGACATGAAGATCCCGGAGGGCTACGCCATCGCGCAACACACCGCCAGCCAGCCCTTCGAAACCGGTCGCTATGCCATCAAGTGGGACGGCGAATGGCATATCACCTATGAGGTTTTCCGCGACCTCGGCCTGGCCTTCGCCGCCGTGCTGGTGCTGATCTACGGCCTGGTGGTGGGATGGTTCCAGTCATTCATCACCCCTCTGGTGATCATGGTGGCGATTCCGTTCTCGCTGGTGGGCATCCTGCCGGCGCACGGGTTGCTGGGGGCGTTCTTCACCGCCACGTCGATGATCGGGTTCATCGCGGGGGCCGGCATCGTGGTGCGAAATTCGATCATCCTGGTGGACTTCATCGAGCTGCGCCTGAAGGAAGGGATGCCGCTCGATCAGGCCGTGATCGACGCGGGCGCGGTGCGCTTCCGCCCCATGGTCCTGACCGCCGCCGCCGTGGTGGTGGGGGCCGGGGTGATCCTTTTCGACCCGATCTTCCAGGGACTGGCAATCGCCCTGATGGCCGGGGAGGTCGCCTCCCTGCTGCTGTCGCGCATGACCGTCCCGATTGTCTATTACGTGGTGAATCACAGGAGGGAAAAGAAATTATGTCCGTCGAACGCAGTCTCCGTCTGATCGCGGGCGCATTCGTCATGGCGACGGTGGCGCTGGGGTATTACGTCCACCCGGCCTGGTTCCTGTTCACGGCCTTCGTGGGAGCCAACCTGTTTCAGTCGGCATTCAGCAACTGGTGCCCCATGATGACCATCTTGCGGAAGTTGGGCGTCCAGGACGCCGAGCCACCCCGCAACCGTGCCGCCGTAAGATAATGCTGGCATGCGTTTTGTAGTGTTGACGGTTCTGCTGGCGGCTGCGGCCGCGGGGGCGGCGCGCCCGCCGGTGGAGATTGCCCCCGGGGTCACGGTGGTCGAGGGGGCCGTCAACGGCGTCCTGATTCGCGCGGGGGGCAAGGTCCTGGCCGTTTGTGGCGACTCGCGCCCTGAGCCGCCGCGCGCCGATCGCGTGCTCTTCGCGGATCACCGCCGCGATACTGCCTGGGCCGGCGAGCGGCTGGCCCGCCAGGGCGCGGAGGCGTTTGTCCCGGCCGCGGAACTGCCGCTTTTCACCGGCGTCCGCGCTTTCTGGGAGCGTTACCGCACCGCGCGCTTCCACGACTACGCCTGCCAGACCAGCAAGGTGCTGGCGGAACCCCTCACCGCCGCCACCCCCGTGCGGGGCGGCGAACAAATCCGCTGGGAAGGGCCCGCAATCGAAGTGCTGGATACCCCCGGGTTCACCCGCGGCGCGGTCTCGTACCTGTTCGAAGCCGGGGACAAGCGCATCGCCTGCCCTGGCAACCTGATCTACGGTGACGGCCGCATTCTGGACCTCTACAGCCTTCAAGACGCCATCCCGGAAGCTAAAGAGGACGCGTACCACGGCTGGGCCGCCCGCGCCGCCGACGTGCTCACAAGCCTGCGCAAGATCGCCGCCTGGAAACCGGATATCCTGGTGCCCGCGCGCGGTCCCGTGATCCACAATCCGCAGGCCGCCATCGCCACGCTGGAGCGACGCCTCAAGGCGGTCTTCGCGAGCCACTTCGAAATCGACGCCCTCCGCTGGTACCGCGGTGATGACAGGCTGCGAATTCAGGCGTCCCGGGTGCTCGGCTCGACGCCCGTCGATTGGATGCCCAAGGCGGAAACCCGCGACCTGCCTGCCTGGGTCATCGCTATCGACAACGCGCGCCTGATCGTGTCATCAGCCGGCGGCGCCTTCCTGGTAGATTGCGGCAGCCGCAAGATTCTTGAGGAAGTGAAACGGCTCCGCAGCGAGGGCCGGTTCAAAACCGTTGACGGCATCTTCGTCACCCACTACCACGACGACCATACCAACATGGTGCAGGCCGCTGCCGACGAGTTCCATGCCCCCGTTTATGCCGCCGCTGAAATGCGCGACATCCTGGAACGCCCCGACGCCTTCCGGATGCCCGCCCAGACGCCCAATGCGATACGCCCCGTGACGGCCACGCGCGACGGCCAGGTGCGCCGCTGGAACGAGTTCCAGTTCACCTGGCGCTTCCTCCCCGGCCAGACCCTCTACCACGGCGCTCTGCTGGTGAAGAAGGACGCGGGCGAGTCCGTCTTCTTCATCGGGGATTCCTTCACCCCTACCGGCATCGACGACTACTGCCTGCTCAACCGCAATTTTCTGGGCGCGTTGCCGGGCCTCTCAAGCTCTGTGGACGTACTGCGGAAAACCTGCCCGGACTGTCTGCTGGTGAACCAGCACGTGGCGCCCGCCTTCCGCTTTTCCGCCGCGGCGCTCGACCGCATGGCCCGGAATCTCGAAGCCCGCAAGCGCCTGCTGCTCGACCTGCTGCCCTTCGACGACCCTAACTTCGGACTCGACGAGCAGTGGGCGCGCTTCTATCCCTACAGCCTGGAAACCGCGGCCGGCCAGCCATTCAAGTTGCAGGTGGTGATCCTCAACCACTCCCCCGTCGAGCGCCGTTACACGGTTGCGCCCCGGGTTCCCGCCGGTTGGAAAACGCCCGGGGCGGTTGCCGTTACCGTACCGGCTCGAGCCGAGCGAACCGCTACAGTGCGGATCGCCCCGCCGCCCGATGAACGCGGGGTCCGGCTCGTCACCGCCGATATCGCCTTCGGCGATCACGACCTGCGGGAATGGGCCGAAGCGCTGGTGGTACTGCGGTAAGGCTCGCGCCAGTCCCCATGTTAAATTGAGATATACCGTCTCAAACCATGGAACTGCTCTCCCCCGCTCAGTGTGTCGGATACCTTGCCTTTTTCCTCGGAGTAGGCACGTTTCTCCAGAAGAGCGACCGTAGCCTGAAGGTCTTCAACGCCGGCGCCTGCCTTGTGTATGCCGTGCATTTCGTGATGCTGGGGAACCTTCCGGCATCGGGCAGTGCCCTCGTTTCGTCCGTGCGTTCGTTCCTGGCGCTGAGGACCCGCGCGCCCTGGTTGGCGGGGACGATCATCGCGATAAACCTTGTGGTAGGCGTTACCTTCGCCAAGAGCGGCGCGGGCTGGCTTCCTGTAATCGCCTCATGCTCCGCCACAATCGCGATCTTCTACATGCAGGGGATCCCGATGCGCCTGGTCCTGCTCGGCTGCACGTTCCTGTGGCTGATCAACAACATCCTGAGCGGATCGATCGGCGGCACCCTGCTTGAAACCGTTCTCGCCATCGTGAACACCACGACGATTTTCCGGATGGTCCGGCCCCTCACGCCGGAACCCGTCGCGGTGGCTCAGTATCCCTCTTCTTCAAGCCGCACCTTCCCGGCGAAGTTCCGGTAGACGTAGACGAAATAGCCGCTCGCCAGGATAATCCCGGGGATGAACCAGGCGAGCCCCACCGTCAGCCCGTACGGCGCGGCCGCGCTGTTGTATACCGTCAGCCCCAGCGCGGGATCGGCATTCGACGGCAGCACGTAGGGAAACACCCCGAACGCCGCGCTGGTCAGCATCCCGATGATGAACAGGCCCGAGCACAGGAACGCCTGGGAGTTCCGCATAAGCCGCATCCCGATCAACCCCACCAAGGCCACGAGCGGAAAGACATATCCCCACGGGCGCGCGTCGAAACTGGCCCTGAGCTGCGGCTGGATCGCGAAGCTGAACAGCGTAATCAGTATGGTGAATGCCAGGACCCCCCACCAGCCCAGCCTGGCCAGCCGACCCGCCCGTTCCTCCACCGCGCCTTCGGTCTTCATCGCCACCCACAGGGCGCCGTGCACCGTGAGGGTGAGCAGCGCCGCCAGCCCCACCGTAACGGTGTACCAATCCAGGATGCCGGCGTTGGCGCCGGTGGTGAAATCGGTCCACAACGGCAGGAAAAAGCCGCCTTCCCGGTCGAGCGGCACCCCCCGCACGACGTTCCCCAGAGCCGCGCCGAAGAAAATCGCCAGCAGCGCACTGGCGCCCGAAAACACCACGTCCCACATGGGCGCCCACACCTGGTTATCGATGTGGTTGCGGAACTCGATCGAGATCCCCCGCAGGATGAGCAGCCACAGCACCATCATGAGCGGCAGGTAGAAGCCGCTGAAGCTCGAAGCATAGAGCGCAGGGAAGGCGAAGTACATCACCCCGCCTCCCGCCAGCAGCCAGACCTCGTTGCCGTCCCAGACCGGGCCGATGGAGCGCAGCACAGTTTTGCGCTCCGCGCCCGTGCGCGCCACCGCCAGGTGGATCACGCCGGCGCCCAGGTCGAAGCCGTCGAGCACCACGTAAACCGCGATCATCACCGCAACCAGACAGAACCAGATGGTTTCCATGGCATCCCTCCTAGACGTTGGCCCGCACTACGAGCGGCTCTTGGACGTTCTCCGGCCCGTGCTCGATCTCCCTGTGCACCAGGAACAGGAACAGCATGGCGAGCACCGTGTACATCCCCATGAACCCGATCAAGGTGAACAGGGCGTTCCCCGCGGAGACGTGCGGCGAGAAGCCCTGCGCCGTGGGGAGCAACCCGTAGATGGCCCAGGGCTGGCGGCCCACCTCGGCGGTAGTCCAGCCGGCCGTATTGGCGATATAGGGGAACGGCGCCAGCAGCATCAGCACCCAGAGCATGGGCCGCGACGCGTACAGCCGCTCCTTCCACAGCATCCACGCGGCAATCGCCATGGCGGCCATGAAGATGGTCCCCAGGCCAACCATGATGTGATAGCTGTAATAGAGCAGTGGGATATTGTCCGGCCACTGCTCCCGTGGGAAGGCGTCCAGGCCCTTGACCTCGGCCGTCCAGCGCCGCCAGGTAAGCAGGCTGAGAGCGCGCGGCACGGTGATCGGGTTGTCGAGCCGCTGCTTCTCCACATCCGGTTGCCCGATAAGCGCGATGGGGGCGCCATGTTCCGTCTGAAACAGTCCTTCCATCGCCGCCAGGGTGGGCGGTTGGTGGGTGGCCACGTTGACCGCCTGTCCGTCGCCCGTCGGGAACGCCATCAGGAGACAGGCCGCCGCCCCGGCGATCACCCCCGTGCGCACGAATGTCCGCCCGTAGGGCTCATGTTTCCCCGTGAGCAGGTAGAACGCCCCCACCGCCGCCATTACGAAACTGGCGGTCACCACGGACCCGATCATGGTGTGGAAGTACTGCCACCACAGCCACGGATTCAGGAACAGGGCGGAGAAGCTGGTAAGCAGGATTTCGCCGGACGGTCCCAGTGTGTAGCCCACCGGGTGCTGCATCCAGGCGTTGGTGGCGACAATGAAGAACCCGCTCAGCCACGCGCCCAGGAACACCATGAAAGCGGCCACCCAGTGGCCCCGCGGCCCCAGGCGGCGCTCCCCGAACAGGAACAGCCCCAGGAAGGACGACTCCAGGAAGAACGAGAAGACCCCTTCCATCGCCAGGGTCTGCCCGATCACCCCGCCGGCGGCTTTTGAAAACCGCGACCAGTTGGTCCCGAACTGGAATTCCATAGGAATGCCCGAAACCACCCCCATGGCGAAATTGATGGCGAAAACCTTCGCCCAGAAGCGCGCGGCACGGTTATAGTGCTCGTCGCCGGTCCGCAGCGCCATGGTCTTCAGCACCACGATCAGCAGTGCCAGCCCCATCGTCAGTTGCGGAAAGATGTAATGAAAAGTAATCGTGAAGGCGAAATGCAGGCGGTGAACGGTCAAGGCGTCCATAGGCGATCACTTGGATGCGGCAAAGAGGCCCGAAGATCCGAAAAAGATATCCGGGCGCTCGACTCTAGGAGAAATCGATCCGCGCGATCACCAGTTGCGGCATCGCCTGGTTCCAGCTCTCCGGAATATTGTCGAACGGCAGCCGGAAATTCTTGATCTCCCCCGGCGCCAGGTTCCCCATCTTCCGCGAGACGATGGGCACGCGCTCCCGCAGCACGACCTGCCCGTAATAATCGTAGAAGACGCAGTTGATCTCAACCACCTGCAGGACCCGGTCGCCCTCGTTCCCGATCTTGCCCCGGATCTCTACCACCGACTGTTTCAGGTAGCTCTCGGCCGCCTCCATATTGACGTCGATCAGGCGCAGGTGCTTTACGTAGGCTTTGGCCTCGCCAGTGAGCGGCGGAGCGGGGGGCGGCGGCATGTGTGCCCCCCGCTCCAGGTAGAGGAACAGCCCCACTCCGGCAGCCGCCACCAGGGCGATCACCAGCGCCACGGGCGGAATAGAAAACTTCTTGGTTGGGGATCCAGTGTTATCTGCCACCGACGGTCATCTCCGGCACGAGCAGGGTTGGCGCGGCGGTGGAGCCCCGGAACTCCAGATCGCTGCCAATGGTATCGAGCCCCATCAGCATGTCTCGCAGGTTCCCCGCGATGGTCACCTCGGATACCGGAAACGCCAGTTCGCCGTCCCGGATCCAGATGCCCGCCGCCCCGCGCGAGTAGTCTCCGGTCACGATGTTAACACCGAAACCGATCAGCTCGGTCACGTAAAAACCGTTCCGGATCCCCGCGATGATGCGCTCCGGGGGAAGCTCCCCCTTGTCGATATAGAGGTTGCCGTGCCCGATCCCGGCGTTCCCGGTCAATCCGCGGGAGGCGCTGCCGGTAGTCTTGAGGCCCAGCTTGCGCGCCGCGTAGGTGTTCAGCAGGTAGCTCTTGAGCACGCCGTTCTCGATTACCACGGTGCGCCGCGAGGGCACCCCTTCGTCGTCGAACGGGCTGGTGCCGAACAGGCCCGGCAGCGTGGAATCGTCCACTACCGTGAGCTTTTCAGACGCCACCTTCTCGCCCAGCTTGCCGGCCAGGAAAGACTCCTGACGGTAGACGGCGGTCCCGTGCACGGCCTCGAAAATGTTCTCGAGCAGGCTGCGCGCGGTACGCGGCTCGAACACCACCGCCGCCTTCTGGGTTTCCACCTTCACGGCCCCCAGCCGCCGCAAGGCGCGCCGCGCGGCGGTGCGGCCGATCTCCTCCGGGTCTTCGAGCCCCGCAAAGCCTCGGGAGAGCGAAAACCAATAGTCCCGCTCCATGGAATCGCCCTGCCTGGCTACCGGCACGGTGCTCAGGGAGCAGTAGCTGGACCGGTACTCGCCTGCGAAGCCGCGCGAATTGGCGAATACGTGGCTGCCGATGTGGGAGTCGAACGACGCCCCCTCGGAGTTGTCGATACGGGGGTCGGTCGAGAGAGCGGCCTCCTCGGCACGGCGCGCCAGTTCGATGCGCTGCGGCGTATCGAGCTCCGCCAAGTCCCCGCAGAACAACCCCAGGTCGCCATCGATCGAGCCCAGTTCGCCCGGCTCGGGCAGCCCCGCGTGGGGGTCCTCCGTAGTGATGTCGGCCAGTTCCATGGCCGACCGGACCATGTGCCGGATGCCGTCCTGCGAAAGGTCCGAAGTGTACGCCGAACCGGTGTGCCGGCCCCGCAGGATGCGTAGCCCGGCGCCGCGCGACCCAGCCTCCTTCAGGGTTTCGAGCTCCCTCATCCGCACGTTGGCGGAGAACTCGTCGCCCTCCGCGATGGTGCACTCGGCGTCCGTCGCACCGGCCTCCAGGGCCAGCCGCACGGTCTCTTGCGCCAATTCCAGAAGCTCGCTCAAGCGGTGCCTCCCACGGTCATGCGGTCCATCCTGACGGTGGGAATCCCCACCCCAACGGGCACGCTCTGCCCCTCCTTGCCGCATATCCCGATACCTTCGTCCAGTTGCAGGTCGTTGCCCACCGCGCTCACGTACTTGAGCGCCTCCGGCCCGTTGCCGATCAGGGTGGCGTTGCGCACCGGGCGGGTGACTTTGCCGTCCTCAATCAGGTACGCCTCCGACGCCGAAAACACAAAATTACCGCTGGTGATATCCACCTGCCCACCGCCGAAATTCACCGCGTATAGGCCCTTGGGCACCGAGCGGATGATGTCTTCCGGATCGCTCTCCCCGGATAGCATGAAGGTGTTGGTCATGCGGGGCATGGGGATGTGGGCGTAGCTCTCGCGCCGGCCGCTGCCGGTTTCGGGTGCCCCCATGATGCGGCTCGAAAGCTTGTCCTGCAGGTACCCCCGGAGCACGCCGTTTTCGATCAGCACGTTGCGTCCGGTGGCGTGGCCTTCGTCGTCCACGTTCACCGACCCGCGGCGATGCGCGATGGTGCCGTCATCCACCACTGTGCACAGCGGGCTGGCGACTTTCTCCCCCAGCCGGCCACTGAACGCCGAGACCTTCTTGCGGTTGAAATCGGCTTCCAGCCCGTGCCCCACGGCCTCGTGCAGCAGGATGCCCGGCCAGCCGGGCCCGAGCACCACGGTCATCTCCCCCGCCGGAGCATCCACCGCGTCCAGCATGGCGATGGCCTGCCGCGCGGCTTCCTTGGCGAAGTACTCGGGGCTCTTCTCCTCGAAGAACGACAACTCCACGCGGCCGCCACCGCCGGCATGGCCGCGTTGCGGAGGGCCGCCGGAACTGCTATCCCGGGCGAGTGCCGAGACGCTCAGGCGCGCCAACGGCTGCCGGTCGATTGAAAGCGCCCCATCGCTGGTGGCCACCAGGATTTCCCGCAGGTTGTCCGCGTACCCCACCTGCACCTGGAAAATGCGTGCGTCATAGGCACGGGCGGCGATATCGGCGCGCCGCACCAGCTCCGCGCGTGTCGCGAATTCCGTCTCCGTGGGCGCCGTAAGCACCGGGTAGAGGTTGCGCCCGAGGCCCTCCTGAAGCCCGACTTTGTCCACTTTGGATGGCCCCGCGGCAATATGGGCCGCCACCTTCGCCGCCCGCCGGATCTTCTCCGGCTCAAGGTCGTCGCTGTAGGCGTAGCCCGTCCGCTCGCCCGAGATCACCCGGATCCCCACCCCCATCGAAACGCCCTGCGCGGCGCTCTTTACGATGGATTCGTCGACGCTAATGGAACTGGTGGCCAGGTATTCGAAATAGATGTCGGCGTACTCGCCCCCCTGAGAAAGCGCATCCGCCAGATATGATTCCAGGTCCTGCCGGGTGATCCCAAAACGCCCGGCGAAGACAGACTCGGAAAACCTCATGTTTTTAGGCTAGCACGGGCCTTCAACTCGGCCCGGAGCCGCCCGGCCGCATCCCTTCCACACGTGCGTTTTGCCCCGCTCGCGCCTATATTGCGCGTCTCGCCAGTGCGGCAAATAATTGTCCGAACGGCTGCCCGAAGTAGAGTTTGCGGATGAGCTCGGTTCTGGCCTGCCCGGAAGGATGCATGAAACCACCGGGTCCCAGCACTTGCGACAGCAGGCCCAGTTTGCCCATGATCTCCGCCGCTATACCGGGGAGGAACTCCTTCATAAGCCGCATGGCAATCAGATCCGCCATGTGCTCGTGCCGCTTGGCGTCCGCGCCGATCGGCTGAAAGGGTGTGACCCCCACCCTTTGGAATTCAATGCACGCCACGGCATGTCCGGTCTCATGCGCCACCGCAAAGGTCCGGATGCATGCCAGGGCGTAGTTCGCGACGCCCTGGCTGACGAGCACCAGGCCGGGGCTGCCGGCTCCGTTGAAGGAGGGATCCCCCTCATCGATGAACAACTCGGCTGGAATGTTGCCCCCGCCATATCTGCGAACGTATGCAGGTCGAATCAGCTTTGTGTACTCAGCTTTCAGGTTCGCGGCTTTGTTCAGACTCGCGCCCTGCTCAAATTTTCGAATTAGCTGTTGCACCCCTGCCATGGTTTTGCTCCTTCCAGTAATCTGGCGGATATCTAGACGACTTCCTCCCGCGCGGCGTCCCACCTTACCTGCCGCTTCTGCTTGTAGGCCTCAATCGACATCACGATCGCCACGGCCTCTTCAAACGCCCGGTCCACCCCGCAGCGTGGCGTTTCCCGCGTACGGATGCAGTCGACGAAGTTCTGCCAGTGCGTAGATACCTCGAGCTCGCCCTTCTTGAACACGTAGTCGGGGTCCACCGCGGCATCTTCGGGCGATTTTCCGGCCTTCACCGCGGCGCGCCGGGCGGCGCCCAACCGATCGTAGTACTCCTGCTTCCATTCCGCAATGTACGTCCGCAGAAAGCCGGGGTTCATCTCCATGGTCTTCTCCCGCCCCAGGTACTGCGCCAACTCGCCCTGGTGCCGGTTGTGGAAGCTGCATCCGAACGTAATGGCCAGTTCCTTCGACGGATAGTCGAACAGCACGTGCCACATATCCGGCACGTCGCGCCCGTCCTTCCAGAAGTAGTTGCCACCCTGTGTGACGGCGGTTTCCGGAATACCCATCCCCAGCACGCCATTGACGGAATCCCACAAGTGGCTCATCAGGTCGCCCGCGATACCCGAACCGTATTCCCACCAGCGGCGCCAGGTGAAGAAGCGCTGCACGTCGAATTCCCGCGGCGTGGCGTTGGCAATGAAGCGCTTCCAGTCGATGGAGCCTTCACTGGCATCCTTGGGCGGCTGTTTCACATCGTAGGCGCCGTAGAACTGCCATTCCGGTTCCACCCCGGTGCGGTCGATATACGTGCGCACCAGCGGCAGCTTCCCGAGCGCGCCCGATTGATAGATCTCCCGCGCCTTATGCAGCACCGGCAGGCTGTTGTAGTTGTGGCCGAGCTGCATGACTACCTTGTTGTCCTTCACCGCCTTCCGCATGGCCTTGGCCTCCGCCAGCGTGCGGCACCAGCCCTTCTCGACGTAGATGTCCTTCTTGGCCTCCGCCGCCCGGATGGTCTGGGGCGCATGCCAGAAATCCGGCGTGGCGATGATCACCGCGTCGATATCCTTATCGGTGACGGCCTTCTCCCAATCCATCACAATCCTGGCGTTGGGGTTGGTGGTCAACTTCCTGGCCCGCGAGAGATTGCCCTCGTACAGGTCGCACAGGATGCGAACCTCCGTGTTAGGGACCTGCTGGATCTGTTGCAGCAGGAAATGGCCCCGGGTGCCCACCCCGACCATCGCGATGCCGATCCGATCGTTCGCCCCGCGTTGCGCCAGGGCCGCCGGCGCTGCCGCCAGCCCCGACAGGAACTCCCGCCGCCCGATGTCGCTCATTGTACCGTCTCCTTTTTCAGCTACGATAATGCTAATTCGATATGGTAAACCTATCGCGCCGCGAATTCCTGGCCGCCGTCCCCGCCTTCGCCCTGGCCGCGCCCCGCAAGCCGGTCGTGGCGGGCCACCCATGGGTCTACGCCGCTACCCTGCCGGAGTACGACGTCACCCCGGCGCTGCCGCAGGTCTTTACCGATATGAAGTGGGCGGGGCTTGACGCCATTGAACTGATGCACACCGCGCTCCGCCCCGCCGATGCCGTCGAGCGCATCGCCGAGCTCTCCGGGAAGCACAAACTGCCGGTGCTCGGGATGTCGTTCAGTGCCGAAATGTGGAACCGCGAGACTCACCCGGCCATCCTCGACGACGCCAACCTGCTGATCCCGCGGCTGACCAAACTCGGGGGCCGCACCCTGGGCATCTCCGTGGGGACTCCCCAGGGCCGGCGCAAAACCCCCGCCGAGTTCGATGCCCAGGCCGAAATCCTGCGCCGCATAATCGCCGTCTGCAAGGCCAACCGCGTGGTGCTCAACCTGCACAACCACACCTACGAAGTGGCCGATGGCGAGTTCGACCTGAACGGCACGCTTGAGCGCGTGCCCGAAGCGAAGCTTGGTCCTGATATCGCCTGGCTTCACCGCGCCAAGGTCGACCCCATCGATTTCATCCGCCGTCGCGGCCGCCGGATGGTATTCGCCCACCTCCGCGACGACAAAGCCGATGGCACCTGGCCTGAAGCCATGGGAGAGGGCATTATGGATTACGCCGCCATTGCCCGCGCCCTTCGGGAAGCCGGTTTCGCCGGGGATGTGGCCATCGAACTGGCGCACCCGCGCGGTTTCAAGCCCACCCGCCCGCTGCGCGAGAGCCTCAAAATCAGCCGCGACTACGTCCGCCGCACCATGGGCTGGTAGCTCACCACGCCCCGAGCGGTGCGGGAAAACGTATCGGCGAACGCCTCCCGAGCATCACAAAAGGAGTACTATGCCGACTAAAATCACGCCGCTTAATAACGGCCCCATCCGCATTGAGGGTGAGTTCGAGATCTTCGACCCGCAAGGGAAGCAGTTCGGCTTGGCCGGCCGCAAGGTGATTTCGCTCTGCCGGTGCGGGCAGTCCGCCGCCAAGCCCTTCTGCGACGGCTCCCACGCGCGCACCGGATTCAGTGACCCGGTCACCGCGCGGGACCTGCCCGAGCCGAAACCGAAGCTCTAGCAGGCTCCAACGCAGTGGTCGTGTGCGTCGATGAGAAGCCGCACGTTCAGGCGTTGCAGCGCGCGCAGGGGTACTTGCGACTGCCGGATGGGCGCGCCGTGAACGGCTTCAGCCACTGCTATAAACGCCACGGAACCACCACGCTTTTCGCCGCGTTGGACGTGGTCACCGGGGAGGTACAAACCGGGCACTATGCCCGCCGCCGGCGCCGCGAATTCCTGGATTTCATGAACGAAGTCGTGGCCGCGAACCCAGGCCGCCCGCCAACTGCGCGACGCCATTGATAAGTTCGTGACGGCCTGCAACGCCGACGCTGCCCCGTTTGAATGGACCAAGGCAGTGGTCCACCCACCGCCCCAAAGCGGATTTACGCGGACTTACTCAAGTAAGTACTAGTCCGAAATATCGATGCTGGGGGCGGACGGCCCGCCCATCCGCTCCAGGCGACCCAGAGCGGCCACGGCCAGGGCCCTGAACCCCACGCCGTTGTCCGACTCCTTCATGGCCACGGGCTTGCCGCTGTCGCCGCCCACCCGGACCGCGGGGTCAAGGGGCAACTCGCCCAGGAAATGCACCTGCATCTGCTCCGCCGTGCGCCGTCCGCCGCCCGTGCTGAACACGTCGATGCGTTCGGAGCAGTGCGGGCATATCAGGTAACTCATGTTCTCCACGATCCCGAGCACCGGGACCTTTACCTGGTCGAACATGTGGACCGCCTTGCGGGCATCTTCAAGCGATACGTCCGAAGGCGTGGTCACCACGATGGCGCCGCTGATGGGAGCCGTCTGGATCAGGCTGAGCTGCACGTCGCCGGTGCCCGGAGGCAGGTCGATAATGAGGTAATCGAGCTCCCCCCAGTCCACGTTCCGCAGGAACTGCTGGATCACGCTGTGGAGCATGGGGCCGCGCCAGATCACCGGCCGGTCGCCCGGGTTCAGGAACCCCATCGACATCAGCTTCACGCCGTATTGTTCGAGCGGCTGGATGCGGTCGCCGTGCGCCATGGGGCTGGCGCTGATCCCCATCATCAGGGGCACGTTGGGCCCGTAGACGTCGGCGTCCATCAGTCCCGTTTTGTGGCCCAGGGCGGCCAGAGCCACCGCCAGGTTCACCGCCACGGTGGTCTTCCCGACCCCGCCTTTTCCGGAGCCGACTGCAATCAGGTTCTTCACGCCGGGTATCGGCAGCTTGGGCATCTGGCCCGGTTGATTCGCGCTCATGTTGGGATTGTTCCTAAATCACTATCTTACTGTTTATGGGAGCCCGCCGCTCCAGTTTGGATGCTTTCGATGTAGCGCACCAGGTTTCGTACCCGCAGTTTGACAGCCGCTTCATCACTCCCGCCTATCTGCCGGAACACGGCGCCCCAGACCGGCATCTCGCGCGAGCCGTGCGCCGCGATCGAAGCATCGCCTTCAATGGACTGGAACACCCGCACCGACGGGAAACGCCCTCCGTGGCGCCCCGCAAGCGCGGTCAGATCCGCAGGCTGCCGTTTCAGCGCCGTGGCCGCCGGGCCGTCGCCCTTTCCGGAGACGCCGTGGCACGAGGCGCAGTACGCCCGGTACATGGCCGGCCCGGAGGACGGCGAAGGGCGCCCCGCCTGCTGCGCGAAGCCCGCGCACGCTACCGCAGCCACAAGGAGAAACGCTTTCATGTACCCTACCAATACCACCGCAGCCGTACCCCCAGGGTCCGGGGCTGCACCAGCCGCGTGCCCACGAAGATCGACTGAAAGTTGTACAGCGCGGTTCGATTCATGACGTTCGAAACCTGCAACACGGCCTCCCAGCGCCTCCGGTCGCTAACGAAACGTTCATACCCCGCCATGAAGTCCACCAGGGTGCGGGGTCTCACGCGCGGCGGGTCCGAGGCCAGATTTACCCAGGGCAGCAGGTCGGCGTAATCCGGGTCCGCCCGGACCTCATCGGGGTCGGACGGGTTCGTCACTAGACCGCTGTCGTACCGCACGGAGGCGCTGGTCCATACACCGCGCCGCGGCCGCCACGAAACCACGCCGTGCACAGCCAGTTTCTGGTCGTGGTCAATCACGAACGGCCCGGTGCTGAGCAGGTCAATCGCGCCCGAGCCCAGAAACAGCCCGCCCGTGAACGGCGGCGTGACCAGCACGCTGTAATGCGTCAGGCTCAACGATCCCGCGATGCCGCGGTACTCCGGCATCACCACACGGCCCTCCACACCCTTCACCCGCGCGCTCGCCAGAGCCGTCGGAAAGATGATCCCCGTGTTGAAAAAGTTGTCGTTGTCGTGCAGGTTCCGGATGCGCTTTCGGAAGTACATCCCGTTCAGGCTGAACCGGCCGGCCACCGACTGCTGCGCCCCCACCTCGTACACATCGTCCTTCTCGGGCGGGATGCGAATCAGCGCACCGCCCAGTGTGGCACGCACATCCGGCGGCACCAGCACCGCCGAACGTTCCGAGTTCGAGAGCAGCAAATTCTCGTTCACCGGCGTCTGATAAAGGCGGTTGTACGATGCCCTCAGCACCGTGCCGGTCCCAGGGACCGTGTAGGCCACTCCCACGCGCGGCTGAAACTGGCTGCCGTTCACCAGGAAGGTGTAGCGGTCGAAGCGCAGCCCCAGATTCAGCATCACCGGCCCTGCCTTGATTTTGTCCTGCACAAACCCGGAATACAGGTTGCCGGAGGCGCGCTCTGAGAACTCAAACAGCCTCCCACCGCGGCTCAGGTCGAAAGCCAGCAGCGTCCGGAGGAAGCCCTCCGCACCGGGAGGGTTGAAGCGCGGGTCCGTGATCCCGAAACTGAAGTTCTCGCTCACCGGGAAATGCTGGTAATCCGCGCCGAAGCGAAGCTCGTGCCGTCCCCGTATCACGTTCATGCGGTTCGCAAGGGTGACGTTCGAAAGATGCCGCGCCTGCACCGCCGTCACCGGGGTGTCCCCAGGGCTCCCGAAGAGCTGCGCCACCGATGTCCGGTACGACGACACTGACTCAAACGTGGCCGCCGACCCGATCACGTGAATGTACCCCACCGATACCGCCGCGTCCCCCAACTCCTGCCGCTGCGCCTGCCCGGCTGCGTGCTGCGACCGCAGGTTGGCCAGTTGAAACGAGGACCTCCCGGCCATCAGGTTTACCCGCAGGAAATCGGCCGTCCCGAACTGATAGTCGAAGCGTGCGAAGCCGCGCTCCGCATTGCCGCCGTTGTGCAGGTTGTCGCGCGATACCTGGTCGAGGAAGCGGTTGCTCTTCTGCGCCGTCGCTGAGGCAAACCACCCCAAACGGCCCTTCTGCCCGCCCGCCTGCACCACCGTTCCGGCATGGTCGAACTGCGCACCGGTGGCCTCCAGACTGCCGAAAAAGACGCGCCCTGAGTTCAGCCCCGAGCGCGTCGTGATGTTCGCCACACCGCTGATCTTCGACCCATACTCCGCCGGGATGTTGCCCGTATAGAGCTCGATGGTCTGGACAATGCTGCTGTCTATGCCGTTGCCGAAGGCGCCGGTGAGCTGGTCGCTGATGGGCATGCCGTCGATCACGTATGTCATCTGGTTGTGGGCGCCGCGCGGGTGGATCGCCCCGTTGGCGTCGGCCGCGAAACCGGGGAAGCTCAGCAGGACGGATTCGAGCGCCCGGGCGCCCGCCGGTACGGGCATGCGCTCGATCTGCGCCATATCCAACTGCGTGCGTGTGCCCGTAGCCTCGGCGTCCACCAGGCGGGCGGTCTCAAATGCCGTGACGGCGATATTCTCGGCCACCTCCCCAACCGCCAGCCGAACCTCGATCTCCACCGGCACGTTCGACCGTAGCGCCACCGTGCGGGCCGATGCCGTGAAGCCGGACTTCTCGACCGCGAGGGTGTAGTCCTGGAAGGGGATGTTGGTGATGGTAAAGCCGCCGCCCGCGTCGGTTTCGGCGTGCTGCTCGTAGCCGCTGAGGGGGTTGCGCAGCCAAATGGAAGCGCCCGCCACTGCCGCCCCGCTGGGGTCCTGGACGCGGCCCTTCAGCGTCGCGCTGGTCTGCGCGCCAAGGCTTGCCGCCAACAGGGCATACACTGCAATCGCAAGACGTCCGTTCAACGGGGACTCCGGCGGTAATAAAGTGGATTACGGTCAACGGCGGCGGAGGACCCGCCGCCGCAGAACAGACAGCTACTTTTCTACGTGGCCATCCAGCATGCGCTGAACTTCGGACCGGCCGACAGCGCCTACCCGCTGGTCCACCACTCGCCCGCCCTTAAACAGCAGCAGCGTGGGAATCCCCCGGATGTTGTAGCGCATGGCCGTGTTGCCATTCGAATCCACGTCTACTTTGCCGACTTTCAGCTTGCCGGCGTATTCCGTCGCCACGGCGTCGATCGTCGGTGCCATCTGCCGGCACGGACCGCACCATTCGGCCCAGAAATCCACCAGTACCGGAACCTCGGAACTGAGCACGTCCTGGTCAAACGAGGCGTCGGTGAAGTTCACAATGTTCTGACCCGCCATCAACCTTTCTCCTGCCTTATCTATTTGATTAGATGTTCGTATCCGGCCGTGGGTTCAAGCTCTTGCGGCCAAGCCGCGGTAGAGCAAAGCATATTCAGCCGCGGACGCCCGCCATGAGAAATCCTCGCCCATACCGCGGCGCATCATCGCTTCCCAGCGCTCCCCGTTCGCGAAGGCCCCGGCGGCAGCCCTGAGCGCTGCCAGCATGGCGTCACCGGTGTATTCCCTGAACTTGAATCCGGTACCTTCCCTGATGGTATCATCCAGCCCCCCGGTGGCGCGCACTACCGGGACGGTCCCGTAGCGCAGGCTGTACATCTGGTTCAGCCCGCAGGGCTCGTAGCGGCTGGGCATCAGAAACAGATCGGCACCGGCCTCGATGCGGTGCGCCAGCGCGTTGTCATAAGCCACCTTCACGGCGATGCAACCTGGATATTCGTGCGCCATGGCGCGGAACAGGTCTTCATATTCCGGCTCCCCGGTCCCCAGGGCCACCATGTAGAACTCCTGCGCCGCAATGCGCCCGGCCGCCGCCGCGATCAGGTCCGCCCCCTTCTGGCTTGTAAAGCGGCTGACAATTCCGATCAGCGGGCTCGCCATCGCCTCCGCGGGCAGCCCGAATTCCGCCAGCAGCGCCCGCTTGCAGGCGGCCTTTCCGGAGAGGTCATCGGCCGAGTAGTTGGCCGCGATCAGGGGGTCGGTTTCGGGGTTCCACTCGGTGTAATCTGCGCCGTTGAGAATGCCGTGGAGTACCGCGGCGCGGGCGCGCAGCAGACCGTCGAGGCCCTCGCCGTATTCGGGCGTCTGGATCTCCCGCGCATACGTCGGGCTGACGGTGCTGAGCGCGTCCGCGTGGGCCAGTCCACCCTTGATCAGGCTGACGTCGCCGAAGAACTCCAGGCCGTCCGCACGCAACACCCCGGCATCGAGCCCGATCTCCGGCAGCACGGCCGGCGCGAACAGCCCCTGATACCCCAGATTGTGCACCGTAAATAGCGTGCGTGCGCCCATAAAAGTGGGGTCGCGGGCGAACAGCGTCCGCAGGTACGTGGGGACCAGGCCCGACTGCCAGTCGTGGCAGTGGATCACGTCCGCCCGAAACAGGCGCCGGTAAACCTCCAGGGCCGCGCGGCAGAATACTGCGAAACGAATGTGATTGTCCGGGAAATCGGCGCCCGCCACCCCGTAGAAGCGCGGGCGATCGTAAAGCGGCGGGCATTCGACCAGGAAATACGCCGTTCCGCCCGCCTCTGCCAGCCAGATCGAGATATCGTAGCTTCGGCTTCCCAGCCGGATCACCATGCGGTCGAAGACGCGCCGCGCGCCATCGAGCGGAACAGACCCGTAGCGCGGCAGCACCACGGCTGTTTCCCAACCCTCCGCCGCGAGCGCCGCAGGCAGCGATCCCACCACGTCCGCGAGGCCGCCCGTCTTGGCCAGCGGAGCGGCCTCCGATGCCACCATCAGGACCTTGGGCATGTTTTCGCCGCGCTCCCGTCAGACCTTGTCCGGTACCACGTAAGGCGGCCTGTATTTGCGCGTGAGCAGCTTGTCGGCTTCTTTATCCCCTATGAACTTTTCGGTCTTGGGGTCGAAGGTCAGGACCCGCCCCGTGCGGCAGGCGATGTTCCCCAGGTGCGCCAGCGCGCTCGCAGCGTGCGCGGTCTCGACCGGCGCATTCAAATCAGCCGGATTGCGGCTGCGCACGGCCTTAATGAAGTTGGCAAAGTGGTCGCCCCCGGCCTTCCGCTTCGGCCCGGGTTCCCGCTTCTGCCCCAGGTAGACCTCGTAGGCGTCGTAATTCCGGATCAGCATGTAGCCTTCCGAGCCGTAGAAGATATTCCCCACCCCGACGCCCTGCTCCTCGTTGGTGCACCAGTGCCGCACCTCGAACTGGATCATCTTCTTCTCTTTGGGATAGTGGTAGAGGGACGTTTGCAGCTCGGGCGTCTCCTTGTCGTCGTCCCAGAGGAACTTGTCCCCCATCGACGTGATGCGCTCCGGCAGCCCGGTGCCCAACCCCCACAGGCACATATCAGTCTCGTGTGTGCCCTGGTTGCCCACATCGCCGTTACCGTAGTCCCAATGCCAGTGCCAGTTGTAGTGCACCAGGCGACGGCTGAATTCGCGCTGCTGCGCGGGACCCTGCCACATATCCCAGTCGAGCCCCGGCGGCACCGGCTCGTTGGGCTTCTTCCCGATCGACGGGCGCCAGCGGTACACCAGCCCGCGCGACATGTAGACCTTCCCGATAATTCCTTTGCGCAGCAGGTCCACGCCCTCCCGCACCGCTTCGGAGCTGCGCAGTTGCACCCCGTGCTGCACCATGCGCTTGTATTTGTGAGCCGCCTCCACCATCTTGCGCCCTTCAAACACGTTGTGCGCTCCGGGCTTCTCGACGTAGACGTCCTTGCCTGCCTGGCACGCCCAGATAGTGGCCAGCGCGTGCCAGTGGTTCGGCGTAGCTATCGTAACCGCGTCGATTTCCTTGTTTTCGAAGACCTTGCGCATGTCTTTCTCGGTCTTCACGGGCCTCCCGAAGGTGCTCGCGAACTGCGTGGCGCGGCGTTCCAGCACGGCGCTATCCACGTCGCAGAGCATCGCAACCTCCGCGTCAGGCAGCTTCATGAACCCTTGCACGTGGTCCCAACCGCGGCCGTTGATGCCGATCACGGCCAGCCGGACCTTATCATTCGCGGAAGCCTTGCGCGCAACGGCGTGCGACGCCAGAACGCCTCCGGCGCCGAAAACGAACGTTCTTCTCGTGTCCATGGTGGATCCTGTGAGCAGATTCTACCAGATCCGGCTCAGTACCCCTTCTGCTTGTCCACCACGTTGAGCAGCGGCTCTCCCTTCACGAAGCGGGCGATGTTCTCTTTCACCAGCGCTACAATGCGCTCCTGAACGTGGTCGGAATGCCCGGCCATATGCGGCGTGATCACCACGTTCTCAAAGCGCCACAGCGGATGACCCTTGGGGAGCGGCTCGGGATTTGTGACATCCAGGCCCGCGCCGGCCAGGCGCTTCGAATCGAGCGCCTTCACCAGAGCGTCCGTGTCGTACAACTTGCCACGCGAGACAGCGATGAAGTAGCCGCCCGGCTTGAGCAGCTCGAACTGCCGCGGCCCCATCATGCCCTGGCTCTGGGGAGTGAGCGGCGCCGAGATGAACACCACGTCGGCCTTGGGCAGCACGCTGTCCAGCCGGTCCGGGTAGACCATTCTGCCGACGTACGGGTTGAGCGGCATGTCTTTGGGGTCCACCCCGATCACGGTCATCCCGAACGCCTGCGCGCGTTGTGCGATCTGCGTGCCGATGCCCCCCACCCCGATCACCACCGCAGTCTTCCCGCGCAGTTCGACCATACTGTAGCCGTCGCGCCGCCATTCCTCCCGGTCCCGCGCCGGGAAGCTCCTGTAGAGTTGTCTGGTGAGCGCCAGCAGCATGGCAAAGGCGTGGTCCGCTATGTTTGGCCCCTGCAGGATCTTGGCGTTGGTCAGGACCACACCGCTTTCGACGAAACCCGGGAAGCGGTAACCCTCGACTCCGGCGCTAAAGACCTGCACCCAGCGAAGCTTCTTGGCGGCGCCAAAGATTTGTGGGTTGATGGTCCCCAGGATAGCGTCCGCGTCGGCCGCCTCCGCGACGAGTTCGTCCTTCTCCGCCGCCACCACCGTCGCGGCCGGCGAGACGCCCTGAAATTCCCGCACAGCCTCGGGCGGCATACCCGTTACCACGATCTTCACGTTTTCGGCCGGCAGCGCGGGTGCGGCGATCGCCGCCACAAGCAAAATCAGTCTTTTCAGCACGCCTTTCGCCCTCCAGGGCCGTCATTGTACCAGAGGAGGCCCGGCAGCTTTGCCATTACCGGCGAAGCCTTGTAACCTGATTGGTATCCCGGTACGCCTTTGTCAGGGAAGCATGGAGCTACGTTTGCCGGGCCACACGGTGCGGCATGCTGGTTGATTTCGAACTGATTAAGCGCGCGCAGGCTGGGAATGACGCGGCGTTCAACGAAATTGTACTGGCATACCGGAAGCGGATTTTAGGCACCATCGCACGTCTGATAGCCCGGCCGGAAGATGTCGAGGACGTTGGGCAGGAGGTTTTCCTGCGGCTTTATTATTCTCTCGACCAGCTCCGCACGGCAGAGGTCTTCGAGCCATGGCTGCACCGGCTGACCGTCAACGCGGCGTACGATTATCTTCGGAAACAGCGCCGGCGCATGGAATCCCGCATGTCCGATCTTTCCGAACAGCAGGTCGTGATGGCGGATGCTCTCGCCGGAGGCCGCGATCAGCAGGAACGGCAGCACAAGAACCGCATTCGGGAGACCGTGGACACCCTGTTGGGGACGGTGTCGGAGGCTGATCGCATTCTTCTTACCTTAAAAGAGGTGGAGGGATTGTCGCTCAAGGAGCTTGAAAAGATCTACCGCGTAAACGAGAATGCTCTTAAGGTCCGCCTGTTCCGGGCCCGTCAGCGAGTGCTGAAGGCATTCGGCAGCAAGGACGCGGGAGGGAAGGTTCCGGCGAAAGCCGGTTAGAAGATATGCAGATGCCAAATCGTGGTGGCCTCGATCGAGACCTGGACGCATTGTTCCGGGCATACCGGGAGGTCTGCCCCGACCCGGAGCCGGGCGCCAACTTCATGCCCCAACTGTGGCAGCGCATCGAAGCCCGCCAGACGTTCTCTTATTTCCTCGGACGTATGGCCAGCGGTTTTGTCACCGCCGCCGTTGCCCTCACCCTTATGATGGCGGCGCTTCTGTACATGCCAAGGTCGAGCAACGCTTTCGCTTCCCAGACTTACGTCGAGGCATTGGCCGATAGCCATGTCACCGCCGAAAACACGGTTCTGTTCGAACCGTTGCAGGCCGACAATGGCGATACGGCAGGCAAATTGTGAACAGGCGACCTAATCTCACCACAGCCGTATATCTGCTGCTCGTCTTCCTCAGCGGGGCGCTGGTGGGCGCGTTCGGATACCGGCTCTATATGGTGAACACGGTGATGTCCGACAAGGGACCTCCCCGGACACCCGAGGAGTTCCGCCGCCGGTATGTCCAAGAATTGACCGCACGGCTTCACCTCTCCGAAGACCAAGTGCAGAAGCTGCAACACATTGTGGAGAACACGGGGCAGCGCATCCGGGAAGTGCACGAGCGCTCGAAGCCTGATATGAAGGCGATCGAGGTCAGCCAGTACGAGCAGATCCGTGCAATGCTCACGGAAGACCAGCGCGCCGAATACGAGAAGATGCGCGCCGAGCGGGAAAAGCGGCGCCAGCAGAAGAAATTGGAAGGAAGCCGGACCCCAGGCAGGTAGGGGGCCGCCCGGCCCCCGGAACAAAGAGAGCGACCTCTTACGCGTTAGGTTGCGTAATCTGTCTCTTGGCGCCACGCGTGGCAGCGTATTTCCGCTCGAAACGATCCACGCGACCAGCAGTGTCCATCAGCTTCTGCTTCCCGGTGAAGAACGGGTGGCATGCCGAGCAGATTTCTACCCGGATGTCGCCCTTATTTGTGGAGCGCGTCTGGAATTTATTGCCGCAGGCGCAGATTACGTTGATTTCATTGTACGCGGGATGAATGCCGGCCTTCATGACGTGTTACGGGAGTCCTTTCGAGAATTCCAGTATACCAGAACGAAAACCCCCGTGGGCCCAGAGAGCTCACGGGGGTTCACTTCTTCAGGTAGCCTAAATTGAAACCTGAGGCTTACGGCGAGATGCGAGAGGTTGCCGGTCCGCAGGAACGTTGACCCCTATACTGGAAGGGGTCGCTACTTTGGAACGGTCGACTCAGTAGTCGGCCACCTCGCGCAGTCTACAATCATTCATTGTTCTGGACCACCTCCTTTTCCAGTGATACCTACATCCTCACATGGGATCTCCGGATTGTCAACGAGGCTTCAACAGCCCTACTACTGAAGGGCCCCATTCACCTAACACCCCAATTCAGTGGTTACAGGTTACCTGCGAGGAAACGGCACATGGCCAACCCGTCCATCAGATTGAAAGGAAACTGTCCCAGAGTGTAGTGTCCGCAGGGCAGCGTGAGCACCTGATGCGGCATTCCCCGGGAGCGGAACGCCTCCACCACCTGCCGGGAGTAAATTGGCAGGAACGTGGTATCGTGCCGCGTCCAGATCAGCAGGTTCGGCGTGGTACGGCCCTCCATCAAGTGGAAGAAGCTAGAAGGGCTGATGATGGACCAGTACCGCCCAAGTTGCTCCTGGGTAACGCCCTCCTCCAGCCCTTTGCGGACGTGCCCCGTGGAGAGCCCGGTCCACACCACATCCCCGAAGTTCATCGAGATGTGGTTATAGACGCCGGTCCCAACGCGCCGGTCGTGGGCGGAGGTAACGAAAGCCACGCACGAACCCAAGCTGGTGCCCAGGATGGCCAACCGGCGGTATCCGCGGCCTTCCAGCCAATCCAGGCAGGAACGTGCGTCCACTACGGACTGCCGCACGGCATGAATGGTGCGGCCGAGGTTACTCGACACGTGGTAGTCGGCCCGTTCGAGTTCGGCAGGCATGCGCCGGTCATGGTACGCCATGCTCATTCGCAATGCCGTGATTCCAAAGCGGTTCAGCAGGCGGCATAACCCGTGGTGCCCATCTGCGCCAGCGTTCCATTGGGGTAGCACCAGCACCGCCCGGTCGTTTCCGGCGGGGAAGAAATCCGCGTGCACCGTATTATTTTCGGGATAAGGGCACCCGCCGGGGCTGCTGAAGGTCAGGTGGGAGCCATCCAGCCGGTAGTCGTTGGGAGTGCTGTACCCGTAGAAGCAGGCCGAATTGGCTAGTGCGGCGGAAATAAAGCGCTCCATCCACGCTGCCGGATCTCCGTCCGCTTCCGCATGGAAACCCGGAAGGCTGATACCGCTGAGCCACTCCAGGCCCCAGTCAAACGGGCGATACCGGCGGTTTTTGTCGCGATTGGCCAGGCGGCGTTCCCAGCCGTCCATCCAGACGGAGTAAAGTCCGGGCATGAGTAGGAGAACACTAGTTTAGCAGGAAGGTGTCCGGGCAAAAAAAAGACCCCGCTCCGGTCAGATGGTAACCGGAGCGGGGTGCGGATTAGCCCAGACGAGGCAACGCACCAAAGCTTGAAAAACCCTAAAACCCCCACCGCCTGGAGTGCAACCCGCGTGCCATCCGCAAACTGCTGAAAAGACGAGACCTCCCTCAATCAAGCTTCCGATTTCAGTAGCCAGATGGTTTTGCGCCCTTCCGAATTCCGGAATCCGCACGTTACCTGATGCTCAAAACGATACAATTGGCAGGTGGAGATGCAGGCAGTCGAAAGCCGGCATGAAGCCCCCATGGGGAAGATTCTGGCTGGCTTTTTCCTCTCCGGTTTCCTGATGGCTCTGCTGGGAGCCATTCTGCCGGCTTGGGGCTATCATCGCGACCCCCCCGAGTTCATCACGGTGGGGAACTACTTCCTGTGCCTCGGGCTGGCGGTAATCTCGGCGGCGCCGCTGGCGCGATGGCTTCTCCGCCGTTGGGGGGTCTCCTTCACCCTGGTCTTCGCCTGCTCGCTGGCTTGCGCGGCGCTGCTGTCGCTGGCTCTGGTTCCTCCGCCGGCTCCCGCGCACTGGCGGATGGCCGGGTTGGCGGTCATCGGGCTGGCCGCCGGACTCCTGAATACCGGCCTATTCCATGCCGCTTCCGCCGGGTATGTCCGGAACCCGGGAGAAACCGTGGCGAAGGCGGGTATCCTCTTCGGCTTTGGATGCCTTGCCGCCAGCCTGCTGGTGGCGGGCACCTTCTACGCCTATACCGTGCCGAGCATCCTGGTGCTGATAGCGGTGGCCCCAGGACTCTACGCCGGGGTTTACGCCAAAACGCGCCTTCCCGCCGCGATATCCCGGGACCAGCCCACCGTGCGCCAGGCTTTTCGCGATTTCCGCAGCCCCGGCGCAGTGATCTTTGCCCTGCTGCTCTTCTTCCAATTCGGGAACGAGTGGTCGCTTGCGGGCTGGCTGCCCCTGTTCCTGGTGCGGCGGCTGGGGATCAGCCCGACGGCATCGCTCCTCCTTCTGGCGCTCTACTGGATGTCGCTGCTGGTAGGCCGCATGGCGGCTGTTTATGCTGTGCGCCGGGTACACGGAAGCAAACTGCTGGGGGGAAGCGTGCTGGCCGCCCTGTTCGGGCTGGCGCTGTTGTTTCTCACCAATAACGGCTTCGGTGCCGGCAGCGGAGTCCTGCTGGTGGGCGGCGGCTTCGCGGGCGTCTACCCCCTGGTTGCGGAGATGATCGGCCGCCGCTTTCCCTACTTCAACCCCGCGTTTTTTAACGGCATCTTTTCCTTCGCCTTGATGGGCGGAATGCTCGCCCCGGCCACCCTTGGGTACTTCGCGGAACTGGCCGGGATCGGGGTGGTCATGGCGCTGCCGCTCGCCGGCACCTTTATCGTATTGGTGCTGCTGTTCCTGGTCTGGGTGGAAGCCAAGGCGACAGGCAGATGAGGGCAGGAGACGGGAGTTGGGGGATAGGAGTTGGGGTAGTGGCGCTCGCCTTCGCGCTCTCCGCGAGTGCCCAGCAACTGCCGGCGCGTATCCATGCCGCCATCGACGGTTCGCCCGTGGCGCGCGGGGCCTTCTGGGGCATCCGGATCGTCGATCTGGATACCGGAGCGGTCCTCTTCGATCTGAATCCCGACCGGTTCTTCGTTCCCGCCTCTAACGCCAAGCTGTTCACCACCGCTCTGGCCCTGGCACGGCTGGGACCCGGCTACCGCTACGAAACTCTGGTGCTTGCCGAGACCCGTCCGGACGCCTCCGGCACGGCCAGGGGCGTGCGCCTGGTGGGTGGTGGCGATCCGAACCTCTCGCCCCGGGCCATACCGTACCGCACCGGCGCGGCCGAGGGCAACCCGCTCCAGGCCATCGAGGAACTGGCGGACCAGGTGGTGGCGCGCGGCGTGCGGCGCGTAGAAGGCGGCATCACAGGCGACGACACCGCCTATCTCTGGGAGCCCTACCCGGAGGGCTGGGCGGCGGAAGATACCATCTGGGAATACGGCGCGGCCGTCAGCGCCCTGGCGGTGAACGACAACGCTTTCACGCTCCGCCTCCGGCCTGGCGAGCGCCCCGGCCAACTGGCGCGCCTGACGCTCTCTCCTCCGCTCGAGTATTACGAGATCGACAACCGCGTCCGCACCGTCGCCCGCGGCGGCGAGCGGCGCATCCGTATCGACCGTGAACCCGGCTTCCGCCAACTGCGGCTTTGGGGCACCCTTCCCGCCGGGGATAAAGGGTACGGGACGCTGCTGGCCATTGACGAGCCGGCCCGGTACGCCGCTCTGGCCCTTAAGGACGCCCTGGAGCGCCGCGGCGTCGCCGTTTCCGGCGGCGTCCAGGTGCGGCACATGTTTTCAAATCAGGTGCCCGACCCTGCCCTGGGCCCCGCGCCCGTTCCCCAGCCCGGGACGGAGCTGGCCCGCCGGGTCTCCGCCCCCCTCGTGGAAGACCTCCGGATCACCGCCAAAGTCAGCCAGAACCTGCACGCCGAGATGAACCTCCGGGCGGTGGCCCGGATACGGCGCGGAATCGGCAGCCGCCAGGCGGGCATTGAAGAGATGCGGCTCTTCCTTGACGAGGCCGGAATCGGCCGCACCTCCTATAACCTGGTGGATGGCTCCGGCCTGGCGCGCCTTAACCTGGTGACCCCGGCGGCCATGTCGCGCCTCCTGACCTATATGTGGAAACTTCCTGTCCGCGAGCACTGGCTGAGCCTGCTGCCGGTCGGAGGGGAGGACGGCACCTTGGCCCACCGCTTTCAGCAAGGGTCCGCGGCCGGACGCATCCGCGCCAAGACCGGGACGCTCACCGGCGTGAGCGCCCTCTCCGGCTATGCCGAGCCGCGCCGCGGCGGACACCTGGCCTTTGCGATACTGGTAAATAACTACAATGGTGCCGCGGGTGAGATCCGCAGCGTCATGGACCGAATCTGTTCCCTGATGGTGGAGTAGCCATGCCTATATACGAATACAGTTGCCAGGATTGCGGAACGCGCTTTGAGAAGCTGGTACGCACCTCGGACAAAGACGGCCTTACCTGCCCCTCCTGCGGCGAGACCCATTTGCGGCAGGAGCTTTCGGTCTTCGCCGCCCACGCCGGCTCCGCCCCGCAGAAGGGGCCGCAGCCGCCGGCCGGGGGGCCCTGCGCCGGCTGCCGCCATCCGGAAGCTTGCGGATTCGGCGGGTAATCCGAAAAAATGCCGCGTACGACACTGCCGCCGATCTACCCGATTCTCGACAGCGGCGCCGGGCCATGGCCGGCGCTGGGCCTGACGGCCGCTGCGGCAGCGCTCGTAGAGGGCGGAGCCCGCATCCTGCAAGTACGGCATAAGGGCCACTGGAGCCGGGACATTTTCGCGCAGGCCCGCGAAACCGCCGCCCTGTGCCGCCAGGCGGGAGCCGTCCTTATCATCGATGATCGCGCCGATATCGCCGCGCTGCTCGGCGCCGGCCTGCACGTCGGACAGGATGACCTGGCCCCCGCCGACGCACGCCGCATCGTGGGAAGCAGCGCCGTGGTGGGCTTCTCCACCCACAATCCCGAACAACTGCGCGCCGCCGCCGGGGAGCCGGTGGACTACCTCGCGCTGGGCCCCATCTTCCCCACAGCGTCCAAGCGAGACCCGGATCCCGTGGTGGGGCTGGAACAACTCCGCTCGTGCCGCTCCACAATTGCCGGGCCGCTGGTGGCCATCGGCGGCATCACCCGCGCCAACGCACACCAAGTATGGGCCGCCGGCGCCGATTCGGTCGCGGTAATCGGTGATTTCATAACGGAGCCTTGCACGGCCGCCTCGCTCCGCCGGAGGATGGAGGAATGGCTACAGTCGGCACCACCGATGTAAACGCGGGATTCGTCAAGGGCCTCGGCCTCATGGACGCTACCACCCTGGTGATGGGGTCCATGATCGGCTCCGGCATCTTCATCGTCTCCGCGGATATCGCCCGGCAGGTCCACTCGCCGGGGCTGATGCTGATGACCTGGGCCATAACCGCGGTCCTCACCATCATCGCCGCCCTCAGCTACGGGGAACTGGCGGCTGCCATGCCGCACGCCGGCGGCCAGTACGTTTACTTGCGGGAGGCCTTCGGGCCTATGAGCGGCTTCCTCTACGGCTGGACGCTCTTTCTGGTGATCCAGACCGGCACCATCGCCGCCGTCGCCGTGGCCTTTGCCAAGTTCAGCGGCGTCTTTGTCCCGTGGATTTCCGCGCATAACTACCTGCTCGGCGGCGGGCGCTTCGGCCTGAACACGCAACAGCTCACGGCCATCTCGGTGCTGGTGCTGTTGAGTTGGGCCAATACCCGCGGCATCCGGACCGGCGCGCGCGTGCAGAACGTCTTCACGTTCGCCAAAACCGCCGCCCTGCTCGGGCTGATCGGTTTCGGTTTCGCG
The DNA here is from genome assembly GCA_035561075.1 of Bryobacteraceae bacterium. Classification (GTDB taxonomy): domain Bacteria; phylum Acidobacteriota; class Terriglobia; order Bryobacterales; family Bryobacteraceae; genus JAMCRM01. The sequence continues at coordinate 15,957 of DATMYF010000055.1, read as the reverse complement.
CTGGGCCGCGACCCGGACGCCATCTCGCGCAATTTCGGCAATTTCTGGCAGAACGCCGACTGGAGCTTCACCACCATCCGGATCGTGGGGGTCGCGATGGTGGGGGCGCTGTTCTCCGCTGACGCCTGGAACAACGTCACCTTCACGGCCGGAGAAGTGCGGAACCCAAAGCGCAACCTGCCGCTGTCGTTGGCGCTTGGGGTGGGGGTGGTCTCGCTGCTCTACATCGCCTCGAACCTGGCGTACCTTACGATGCTGCCGCTCGAAGGTATTCAGACGGCTCCCGAAGACCGCGTCGCCACGGCCGCCGCTGCCACTATGCTGGGTCCCGTGGCCGTGCAGTTGATGGCCGCGGCCATCATGATCTCCACCTTCGGCTGCGCCAACGGCATCATCCTGGCGGGTGCGCGCGTGTATTACGCGATGGCCAAGGACGGGCTCTTTTTCCGCCAGGCGGGCATCCTCGACCCGGTGCACCACACCCCCAGGTTCTCCCTCGTAATCCAATGCGCCTGGGCCGTGCTCCTCACCCTTAGCGGAAGCTACAGCGACCTGCTCGATTACGTGATCTTCGCGGTGCTGCTGTTCTACATTCTCACCATCGCGGGCCTTTTCGTGCTGCGCCGCAAACGGCCGGAGATGGAGCGCCCCTACCGCGCGTTCGGGTACCCGGTGCTGCCGGCCCTATATATCATCATTGCCGGGGCCATCGAGATCCTGCTGCTGCTGTATAAACCGAGCTTCACCTGGCCGGGATTGATCATCGTGTTGCTGGGAGTGCCGGTCTACTTCATCTGGCGGCCCAAGCCGGCCCGGATGTGAGCGCCCTAACCAGAACCGCTCCGCCAGTTGTGAAAAACCGTTGCATCGATTGGCCTCAAGTGATAAGTTGAAGGAGAACGTGGATTGATTTAGGGCCTGTTGCGGGCTCGGCTAATTGCAACCACGCTAAAAAAAGTGCTAAAGGCGAGTCGGTCTGTTCGAAATTCTTGACCCTGGAGCCTTTGGCCCCAGGGTTTTTTCTTTTGTGGGCCGCCTTGCCGGATGCTGGAGGATCGATGAGCGTCTGGCCCAGTCTGGTTGATAGCCGCCGTACCCTGGCGGGCAGTGAAGGTATCCTGAATTCGATCGTGGTGCACGTGGAGCCGCGTCATCTCGAGGCCCTACTCGACGCGCTCGCCCAACTCAGTTTCCCCATAAATCCGCAGATCTATCACGACGCGTCCGTCGAATACATCTATGCCAATGGCCGCCGGGAGGCGGAGCCCACTACCCTGGTGGAGTTTCCGGCTTATGATAACGGCGTGGCGGAAGTACGGGAGGCGCTGGCCTCCTACGGTCTGCCACCCGATGCGCTGCATGTCACCGATATGCTGGAGGGCCTGCGTTCGGACGTCCTGCAGGAGCCGGCGCCCGCCGGTGCGGACTACGTGGGCCGCATTTTCCGCCGTCACGCCGAGGCCCTGAGCGCCGGGGCGCTCTAAGCCACGCTGCCGACAAGCCGCACCAGATAATCCGCAGCATCCGCGTCGCCCTCGCGAGGCGCCCAGGGGGCGAACTGCTTATCGGTGGCGGCATCGTACCGGCCCGGCTTCACTTCGAGCAGAATGGCGTGCGGGCTCAGGACCGCCAGGGAATGCCAGATACCCGGGGCGATGTCGATCCCCACGGCGGCCTCGGGCGTCCCCGCCCCAATCAAATAATTTCCCGTGACGGCGCCCCCGTCGTCGAACGTGAACAGGGCTACGCGGCCCTCGAGCACCAGGAACAGTTCCGGTTTCGGCACCGTCAGGTGACGGTGCGGGGCCACGTAGGTGCCCTCGAGCATGACATTGAGAAAGCGGTTGGGGTCTTCCGCCGGCGTGCGGTGCAGGTTGTAGTTCACGCGCCGCCGCGGGGAATGCCGCGCCTGTTCCAGGACGCGCGCCAGCAGGGCCCGATCGATCACCTGAATTCCGTCCATCAGGCTATCGTCCCACGGCGAGCCGGTCCGCCAGGGCCGGAGGCAGACCGGCGCGGCGGATCTTCTCCTGAGCCTGCTTGCGGTCGTACTCCAGCCGGTGGAACCAGAAGAAGCCCCCTGAGGAATCGAACAGCACGAAGGCGGCCCGGGGATCGCCGTCGCGCGGCTGCCCGACCGAGCCCGGGTTCACCAGGTAAGCGGCGTCCTGGTCGAACTCCACCAAACGGCGGTCGTCACTTCGGGTGGGCCGCCGCACCGGCTCCACGCGCCCGCGCCGCCACACAAAGCCGCCCTGCATATGGGTGTGGCCGAAAAAAGTCAACGCGGCGGTTACATAACGAAGCGCCTCGGATGCTTCGGAACTCTCCACTACGTACTCGTCCTCGTCGACCGGCGACCCGTGCACCAGGTGGAAGCCGTCGCACGGAACCGGCCCTTTCGGCATGGCCCGGATATAGGCGGCATTCTCGGGTGTGAGCTGGGCGGTGGTCCACTGGGCCGCCTTGCGGGCCATGGGATTGAACCAGTCGATAGCCTCCAGGCCCACCGCGGCACGATCGTGATTGCCCCGCACTACGGTGGCCACATTGGCGCGCGCCCATTCCACCACGGCATTCGGGTCGGCCCCGTAGCCTACCAGGTCGCCGCAGCAGACAATGCGGTCATACTGCCCCCCGGCGGCGTCGAGCACCGCCTGAAGCGCCTCCCAATTGGCGTGTATATCGCTGACGATCAGATACCGCACTCAGGCCCTTCTGAGCCGGAGCAGGGCGATTTCGGGCGGGGCCCCAATGCGCGCGGGAATCCCCACCGTCCCGATGCCCCGGGTGACAAATGCGCTTCGCCCGCCGCTCCGGTACAGGCCGTACACATAAGGGGTCAGAAAACGCGCCGGGTTCAATGACTGGTCCAGAATCTCGACCGTCACCTGGCCGCCGTGCGTGTGGCCGGATAAAGTCAGATCATACCCCTTCCCGGCGGCCACCGGGAAGACGTCCGGATTGTGCGACAGCAGAATATTCACCGCGCCGGGTGCGACCATCCGCTCAGCGCCTCGCAGGTAGTTCGGGCGGCGGGAGATGGGCTCGTAATCCACACCCGCCACGTTCAAAGTGGCGGATCCGAAACGCAAGGCTTCCGCCCGCGACCGCAGGAATCGGATGCCCAGCCGCGCGCCCTCCCGCGAGGCGTACTGCTTGGCCTGGGCATACTCCTCGTGATTCCCCATGGTGGCCAGGATGCCGGCGTCGGCACGCAGCCGCGCCATCTGTCTGAGGCAGGCGTCCAGGGGATCCCCGCGTGTGGTGATCATATCGCCCGTCACGACGGCCAGGTGGGGGCGAGTGCCGTTAGCCGCATCCACCACGCGCTCCAGTTCCTGCTCACTCAGAAAGGCGCTCAGGTGGATATCGCTCAACTGCAACAAGCGCAGGCCTTCCAGGTCCGGGGGCAGGCCGGGGATGGGCACATCTACCTCCCGCACGTGGAAGCCCGTGCGCCCCACCAACGCGCCGTACCCGATGGCCACGAGGGGCGAGGCGACCAGCACCCCGCCCGCGGCATTCAGCATTCGGCGCCGCGAGGGGTCCATCGGCCGCGGCGCCATCCACGCGTCCGCGCGCAATACCAGCTCATAAAGAAAATAGGCTGCCGTAGTAGCGTAGGCCCAGAGGTGCGCGGCGGCGGCCGCCAGGGCGAACGAGCGATCCACCCCCCAACGAGCTACTACCTGCGGAAAGCCGAGCAGGAGCCCCGCGCCCAGCGCAGAAGCGTAAATCCACAGCGCCGCGTACGCCCGGCGCATCCCGAACGAGTGGCGCTCCGCCGTGCGCAGCCAGAGACGCGCAAGGCGCCACTGTGCAAAGGCGACACAAATCAAAAGTGCGGCATCGAGAGGGTTGAGCAAGCCGGTACTTCCATTTTAGCCGGTCGCGCGAGCCCACCACGAGCCTACCAGTAAAGAAAGACCCGCCAGCGCGGCAGTCTCGGCCCGCAGAATCTGCGGAGCGAGCGAAACCGGCATCCACCCCGCGGCCGCGGCCTGCTGCCGCTCAGCAGAGGTCCAGCCGCCTTCGGGGCCGATGAGCAGCGCCGCCCGATCCGTGGCGCTGCGGCAAGCGGCGTCCGGCAGGGCTGCCGCCATTGGGCGGGCGCCGGGCTCCTCGTCCAGCAAGTAGCGGTACGGAGCGGTCTCCTTAAGACACGCTGCCAGGGCGACGGGTGCCAGCACCTCGGGCATGCGGTCGCGCCTCGACTGTTCGCTGGCCTCCCGGGCAATTCGCCGCCAGCGCTCCACGCGCTTGACTCCGGCCTTGGCCAGCCCCCGCTCGGTGCGCTCCGCCTCGAACGGGACGATCGACGACACGCCCAGTTCCGTGGCCTTTTCGACGGTCCACTCGAACCGGTCGAACTTCACCAGCGCAGCATAGAGCACCACTTGGAGCGGTGCGTTGCGCCGTTCGATTGGCTCGATAACCCGAAACACGACCCGCTCGCGGCCGATTTCCGTCACCTCCGCCAGATACGGAGCCGAATTGTCCGAAATCTCAAAATTCTGCCCGCGCTCGACACGCAGCACGCGTACCAGGTGCCGCGCCTCCTCGCCCGTCAGTTCCGCGGAGCCGGCGCGAATCGTGTCCACAAAAAAGCGACGCCTGGCCATATAGATGTTTTCATTTCACCACGACTCGGCCGGTACTGCTATGCATACCCTGCGCGGCCCGCTGCAAGCGTTGCGTGATGCGTGATACAAACAACACGTAATTTCAACCATTTGGGTCTGGAAATCGCAATGCAGGAAGCGCAGACTGTAGGATGCTAAAAGAGGAGCCGCATGTTTTGCAGCGGAGACTGGTAGGGTCTTGTTGGGAATGACGATCTGGGCTATCGCATTATGGCTGTTTTCGGCGGGGACGAGCCCCCAGGCGCGGGTCGAGCGCCTGGAGCGCTCGTTGCTGGCGCCCTGCTGTTTTAAGGAATCGATCTGGCGGCATCGCAGCGACATCAGCACGAAGATGAAGCTGGAGGTAGCGGGATGGGTAGCCGCGGGCAAATCGGACGAGGAGATCCTGGCGGTTTACCGGGAACGCTACGGCGCGCGCGTAGTAGTGCCGCCTGAGCCGGACCCTTCGCCATGGGTGCGAATCGTTCCCTGGCTGGCGGCGCTCGGCGGCGCGGTATTGGTGGTCCGGGTATTGGCGAGGTGGCGGAGCGAGGGGGCGGAAGCGGCTGGGTCGCCGCTTTCCTGAGGCATTTCGGAGGCTCGGGTGGGTTCGGCTGTAAAGCGAAGTAACGGGGTTCCTACTATTGCCGCCTGGCAGCGCGCATTCTGCTACTATCTCTTAACTATCCCTAAACGCGCATATTTTGCGCAAAGCGTAGACACGGTTCGCCCGCTGGACGCGGGTGCGGAACTCACCTTCCATATGCCCGACTGGAGCATCTAAATGGAAACCATTCTCGTAGTGGATGACGATTTCGGCTTCCGGAAACTTCTGGAAACCATCCTCACCGGCGAAGGCTATGCCGTAGAGACCGTCGCGTCGGTGCGCGACGCCTGCGCGGCCGGCGAGCGCCGGAAATTCCACCTGATCCTCTCGGATCTCCGCCTGCCCGATGGCGACGGCCTGGAAGTGGTGCGCCGTTTCGCCGAACAGTCGCCGGAAACGCCGGTGCTCATGGTCAGCGCGTCCGGCGCTGTCGGCAATGCGGTAGAGGCGATGAAGGCGGGCGCGGCCGGCTACATCGGAAAACCACTCAGCAGTCCCGACGAACTGCGGGTGCTGGTGCGCAAGACCCTCGACCAGGCGCAGATCGCTCAGGAACGCGACCTGCTGCGGGAAGAGGAGGGCGCGCGCTTCAACTGCAACAACCTGATTGCCCGCGACCCCAGGATGCTCGACCTGCTCGACACCGTGCGGAAGGTGGCCCCCACCGCCGCCACCGTGCTCATTCTGGGCGAAAGCGGCACCGGCAGGGAGGCCCTGGCGCGTTCCATTCACTTCAACAGCCCGCGCGCCGGCCGCGCCTTCGTGACGGTGAACTGCGGGGCGCTCTCACCCGGGCTGATTGAAAGCGAGCTGCTGGGCCATGAGCGGGGCGCGTCCACCGGCGCCGCGACGCAGCACGCCGGGCGCTTCGAACGAGCCCACCTGGGCACCCTCTTCCTGGACGAAATCGGGGAACTGGATGCAAATCTCCAGATTAAGCTCCTGCGCATCCTCCAGGAGAAGACTTTCGAGCGTGTCGGCGGCACCCGGCAGATCAGCGTCGACGTGCGGGTGATCGCGGCCACCGATCGGGATCTCAAGCGGCAAGTGGCTGACGGCCGCTTCCGCGAAGACCTGTTCTACCGGCTCAACACCTTCCCGCTCCAGGTGCCACCGCTGCGCGAGCGGCGCTCGGACATCCCCGCGCTGGCGCGCTTCTTCCTGTCGCGTGCCGCGCGCGAAATCCGGAAGCCCGAACTGATGCTCACCCAGGGTGCCGAGAACGCGTTGCTGCTCTACGACTGGCCGGGCAACGTGCGGGAGCTCGAGAATGTCATGCAGCGGGTTGCCATCCTGTGCGACCGCCGCGTGGAAGCGCGCGACCTCCCCATTGGGGAACGGCCCGACCGCGAGCATCCGCTGCTCTGGAAGGACATTGAGCGCCAGGCCATTGAGGATGCACTGCGGATGAACGGCGGCAACCGCACCCGCGCGGCCCGGCAGCTCGGCATCAGCCTCCGCACCCTGCAGTACCGTTTGAAGGAGTGGGGCCTGAACGCCTGACGGGCTTCAGCGGGCCGCCAGCCGATCGAGGACGAGCAGGTTCATCGCCAGGCTGCGCGGCAGGTGGTAGTTGTCCTGCCGGTTGGTGGCCGGCTGGAAGCGGATCTGCCGGTCGCTGAAGAGCATGTAGAGCGGGAAGCCGCGCCCGCGGAGCGAGAACTTCTCGTCCGCGACTTCCTGCGCCAGGTTGAAGTACCGCGCCGCCCACTCCTCCCCGGTGCGCTCCCAAACGTGGAGTGTCGCGATTTGCACTTCGTTGAGGCACCAGAACGCCTTGGTGTAGTCGTATTCACCGCACCCGCGGAATTCCAGCGCCGTGCCCGCCGGGCGGTTCACCGGCCATTCGTATTCGGGATGCCCCACGTTCACGCCCAAAACCAGGCCGCCGTAGACGTGGTCCCAACCCACATCCAGGTGGCGGCGTAGGCGCGCCGCGCAGAGTTCCCACAGCTTGCCGTCGCCGCGCCGAACGGCCTCGTGCATGGCCATCCAAAGGCATTCGACGGAATGCCCCACCACGCACAGCGTTTCCTTCCCGGGGACGCGGCTGAAATCGCGGTTCAGGTCTTCCACGTTGAGCCCGATTTCGGGGTTGCAGTGGCGGTTGACGATGGCATCGAGCGCCGCCTCCCCGATGCGCGCCGCGGCGGGGGTCTCCCGGCGGGACAGCATCTGGGTGGCGATGAGCAGGTTCATCATCCAATACCCCTGCGGGCGCACGCCGGCATCGGGCCGCTCGATGTGCTGCCATAGCCGCTCCCACAACTCGGCCGCGGCCGCGAGCGCCTTCTCGTCCCCGGCCGCCGCCGCGTATTCCTGCAAGCCTTCGGCGGCGAAATACATGCCGTAAATATCCCCGCGAAATGGCTGGACGACGGCGCCCTCACGGCTGACCGATTCGGCCCACCAGCCATCCGGCTGCGGAAAGTGCGCCAGCATGAAATCCTTCGTCTTGCGGGCGATCTCAAGATGCCGGGGATCCCTTCCAAAGTGGTTGTACAGGTAGCTGTAGAGCCAAACCCCGCGGCCCTGGAACCAGTGGAACTTATCACCGTTCAGCAGGGCACCGTCATAATCGAGGGCGCACATGAAGCCACCGTGCTCCCAATCGAACCCATGGCGCTCCCAGAAGGGCAGCACGATTTCGAACAATTCGCGGCGGAAGCGCTCGCGCAAGGCGGGGACATCGATGCGATCCATCTCACGGATAGAATAACTCGTGCGGCTGTCGCCAATGGCACACCATCTGCATTTACCGTATCTATGGCAATCAGAGGTCGGGAAATCATCATCAGGCATTTGGAGAACGCCATTGCGGCGGAGCGGAGTTTCGAGGACCTGCTGAGCACCTTCAGCAAAACCGGCACCCAGGTGGAAGTGAAAAATATGTTCGCGCAGCTTTCCCAAAAGGCGCGCTCCCAGCACGAGCGCCTGGAAGAGCGGCTGCGCGAGTTGGGCGGCACCCCGTCCACCGCCAAGAGCGCCATGGCGCATGCCTTCGGCTTCGCTCCGGCGGTGGCGCAACTGGGCCACGAACCGGAGGAGAAGAACGCGCAGCACGTCATTATGACGTATGCGGCCGCGGCGGGTGAAACCGCCATGTACGAGGCGCTGGCCACGGTGGCAGAGGAGGCCGGAGACGTCGAGACCGAGCGGCTTGCCCGAGAGCTTCAAGGCGAGGAGCAGGAGGACCACGAGATGGCCTGGGCGATCCTGCCCGACAGCGCCCTGGACGCTTTCCGCGCGGTCACCGGCATGGGATAAGCAGTGCAGCCTTCACCGGCACCGCTCCCCGGCGGCTTCGAGTACCGCACCGAATTCCTCTCCTCGGAGGAGGAGCGCGCGCTGGTGGCCGAGATTGCGCGCCTGCCGTTCGAAGAAATCCGTATGTACGGGGTGACCGCCAAGCGAAGGGTGGTGCACACCGGCTGGCTATATGGGTTTCAAACCTGGAAGGTCACGCCCGGGCCGCCCATCCCGGAGTTTCTCCTGCCCGTGCGCGAGCGGCTGGCCGAAATGGTCGAGAAGCCCCCGCAGGATCTGGCGGAGGCACTGGTGATGGAGTACCCGCCAGGTGCCGGAATCGGATGGCATCGCGATGCCCCGGTTTTCGGGCTTGTCGTGGCGGTGTCGCTCGCGGGGAGCTGCAGGCTGCGTTTCCAGTCGGGCAAAGGCGCGGAACGCCGGACGGCGGAACTACTGGTGGAGCCCCGTTCGGCTTATGCCCTCACAGGCGAGGCACGCACGAAGTGGCAGCACAGCATCCCGCCGGTCAAGGAGCTTCGCTATTCGATCACTTTCCGCACCCTGCGCCGGCGGGCGGTCAGTTCGCCAGAGATACTTTGAGTGAGAAAGCGTGGTGCCGGCCGAAAAGGCTGCGGTGCCCCACCATTTGAACGAACCCGGGGGAGATCACCAGGTGGCGGGTAAGCCGGATGTCGAGCGAGGCCACGCCATCCACGTCGCTGATGGTCGTTTGGGTCTGGTAGTAGTGCTGGTTCAGCCCGACGCCCAGTGACGTATTCAGGGTCAAACGCGAAGATAGCTCAAAGCCGTGCGCTACCGAGCCGAACCAGTAGTGACCGCCCCCGAGAGAGACATCCGTCGAGAACTTCAGGGATGGATTGAGCCAGCTTTTGTGCGCTACCCCGGCGTAAAACTCGTGGGAGGTCTCGCCCTCGTCCCGCGGCATATCGGGATAGTGATAACGCCAGTATCCCACCGAGGCCGTGAACTTCCGCACGGACCGGGCGTACTCCAGGTTCATGTCGCTGGAGGTCCACATCTGGCCGTGGGGGACGCGGCGCGAAAAACTCTGCCATGAGGAGATGGAAAGGCCCCGCCAGCCGATTACCAGCCCTGGTTGCAGCGAAACCGAGTCATTCAGAACCATCCCGCGCCAGAGATAGCTCGAGACGACGGCGGTCTCGTGGTAAACCGAAATCGCAGGAGCATCCACCGGAGCATCCGCCGGTTGGGCTCGCGCTGCAACGGCAAGCAGCGGAATGGCGAGTAGCCACGGGAGGCGACCAAACTTCAGTGCCGCGCGCAATGAGTGCTTATCCGAGCTTCCACGGTGTCCGCATGGTACGGGAGAGCAGCTTTTCGGCCGCGGCGTCCTTCACGATGCGCTGCTTCTGCGGGTCCCAACGGATCTTGCGGCCCGTAAGCATGGCGATCTGCCCCAGCCAACCCGGGGTGGCGGAGCGCAACGCGGCGCTCGCGGGGGTGAGGGTCCGGCCGCGCGACTTCACGCACGCGATGAACTCCTCGTAGTGGCCGGGGGATTTCGGGAGTTGCCGGTCGGGAGGGATTTCGGAGATGAGCACGCTTTCCGGATTGGCCTCGACGCCGCGGCGGTCCACCCAGATCCAGCCGTCGTCACCGATCCACTTGGTGCCGCCGCGGATGTCCTTGTGGCCACCGGCGATCACCATGGTGACGTCGCCTGGGTACCGGCAGGTGACCCGGTACTTCGTGGCGCTGTTCCACAGGGCCGTACGCGGGGGATACTCGCCCTCGCCCCGCACTTCGAGCGGTCCGGTCTCATCCCAGCCCATGCCCCAGTGGGCGATATCCACGTGGTGCCCCACCCAGTCCATAAGCTGGCCCCCGCCGTAATCGAGGTTCCAGCGCCAGCTCTTGTGGACGCGCGCGGGGCAGTAGGGAGCCTCCGGAGCGGGCCCCAGCCAACGGTCGTAATTCAGGCAAGCGGGCGGATCGCACACCTCCTTCGAGGCCTTGTCGAACTCGCTGTGGCCGGCGGGCAGCCCCACTTCGATGCGCCGTATCTTACCAATGCGGCCGTTGCGCACCAGCTCGCAGGCTCGCCGGAAGTGCTCCTTCGACCGCTGCCAGCTTCCCGTCTGCCAGATGCGGCGGTAGCGCGCCTGGGCTTCCGCGATAGCCAAACCTTCAGCGAAGTTGTGGGCCAGCGGCTTCTCCCCGTAGACGTCCTTGCCGGCGCGCAGCGCGGAGAGCGCGACGATGCCGTGCCAGTGGTCCGGGACCGCCATCGTGACGGCATCGATGTCGCGCCGCGAAAGCACCTCTTCGAAGGCCCGGTAGGTGACGCAATCGTGGTTGTCGTATGCTTTATCGACGACGGCTTTCGCGGCCGCCGCGTGCTCGTCATCCAGATCGCATATGGCGGCATACCGTGCGCCGGGCAGCTTGGAGAAGATCTTGACGTGGTCCCCGCCCATCCACCCAACCCCGATGGTGGCCAGGTTCACCCGCTCGGAGGGCGCCACGGCCCCGTCGAGCCCTAGCACGGAGCCCTTCACGATCATGGGGAACCCGACGGCGGCGGCCCCCAGGAAATGCCTGCGATTGGTCATGGAACTGCGATTATACTGCGTCCGGATGGAACGGGTAGGATATGCCGCATGGACGCGGCGTTGACCATAAGAACCCTGACCCCCGCGGACTGGCCGGCGGTAGTGGCGCTCTTTGGCGAGCGAGGCGCCTGCGGCGGCTGCTGGTGCATGTGGTGGCGCGTCCCGCACGGCGGCAAGCTGTGGGAGTCCGTGAAAGGGGCGCCCAACCGGAACGGCCTGGAGCGCATCGTGAAAGCCGGGCAGCAGCACGCCGTGATGGCGTTTGCCGGGGACGAACCGGTGGGCTGGTGCTCGTTCGGCCCGCGCGCGAGCTTCCCACGCCTTGAGACGGTGCGGGCCTTCCGCCGCGAATGGCATCCGGATACGTGGGCGGTGGTCTGCTTCTACATCCACCGGCGATGGCGGCGGAAGGGCGTAGCCGCCCGGTTGCTGGAAGCCGCGACGACGCGCGCGTTCGAACTTGGTGCAGGGGAGATCGAAGGCTATCCCGTAATCCCGAAATCCGGCGCGACCGCCGCGGCCTTCGCCTACACGGGCTTCCCCGCCATCTTCGAGGCGGCGGGGTTCGAGCCGCTGGGGACCGTCGCGGGCGCCGGCCGCGCCATGTACATCCGGCGGCGCGGTTAAATCTTTTCGCCCCGCTGGTTCGTTATAGGGTTGTGCCGAAGGCTGAAGTCCGCCCACGTCAAGAAGCACAACCTGGCGGTGTGCAACGACAATCCGGCGCGCCGATGGGTGAAGGACGGCGGGCTGTAGGTGATATAATCCACGGCGCTATGGGAGCAAAAGCCGCCGTCGATCAAGCGGCCGCATTGGCGGCCGAAATCCGGGCGTACTGCCAGGCCAACGCGAATCCGCAACTGGCTCTCAAGTACGCCCGTTTCTTTCGTGAAGGCTACGACGCCTGGGGCTTTTGGGACCCGAAAGACGCGCTCTGGACCGTGAAGGAACCGGAGTGGTTCGAGCGCTATCGCGGCCTTGGGCTGCGCGGTTTCCTAAAACTCGGGGAACTCCTCTTCGCCAGCGGCAAGTACGAGGAGGGCGCGCTGGCTATCCGGTTCCTGCGCAACTTCCGCGACCAGATGAACGCAGCCGCGGTGGCACGCCTGGCACGCTGGTTCGACGGAGGCATCCGCAACTGGGCCCACACGGATGTGCTGTGCAGCGAGTTGCTGTCACCGCTGATGCAATGCGGGAAAATCGGGCTCGATGCCATCGCCGGGTGGCGAACCTCGCCGCACCGATTTCAAAGGCGCGCCGTGCCGGTAGGGATGCTGGGGCTGCTGAAGGCGGACACTGCGATTCCACCGCTCCTGGAATTCATCCGGCCCATGATGGAAGACGGCGAGCGCGTGGTGCACCAGGGGCTCGGCTGGTTCCTCCGGGAGGCCTGGAAGAAAGACCCGAAACCAGTGGAGTCCTTTTTGATGGAGTGGAAGGAGCGCGCGCCGCGCCTCATCTTCCAGTACGCGACCGAGAAAATGACTCCCGCCGCCCGCGCCCGCTTCCGGCGGTCCACCACGCGAGCCAAATAAAGAGGAGTTGCATGGGCGCACGCAGCCACAGCGGCGTAGCCGGGTTGCCCCGGAGGGTGAGGCCTTCGCGCGCCGCTTTCACGTTTGCCGCGAACAAAGCAAGGAACAGTGCGCAGAGGCCCAGCCCGGCAAGACGGCGGGTGCGGGGCAGCAGCAGCCCGATGGCGCCCGCGATTTCGAGAATGCCGGTCATGTAAATCACCGACATGGGTTCGGGCACCCAGCCTGGAACCATCTTCACCAAGTCGTGCCGCATGGGGGTGAAGTGCGCGGAGGCGGTGAAGAAAAGCATCACCGCCAGCGCCCAGCGGGCGGAATCACGCCAGGAGTTCCAGGAACGAACGCCAAGCCTGCCGGCGCCACGGAAAGCAATCCACGCGACGAGCAGCACACCGAGCACGATCATATGGTGCGCGCCTCCGGGGTTTGGACTTCGCGCAGGCGCCGCTCGAGAAACCTGCGCTCGCTCTCGTTGCCGGCCAGCGCCAGCGCCCGCCTGTAGGCTTCCGCCGCTTCCGCGCGCAATCCGAGGCGCCGCAAGAGATCGGCACGGGCCGAGTGCAGCAGGTGGTAGCCGTCGAGATCGCCAGCCAAACGATCGATGAGCGCGAGCGCCGGCCGCGGGCCGTCCACCATCGCGACCGCCACCGCGCGGTTCAGCGACACGACGGGGGACGGTTGCAATTGCTCAAGAACATCGTACAGGCTCAGGATTTGCGGCCAGTCCGTATCCTCGGCGCGCGCCGCCCTGCAATGCAGGCCCGCAATGGCCGCCTGCACGGCATACGGACCCGGCCCGCCCCGAAGCGCCTCTTCGACCAAGGGCAGCGCTTCGGCAATCTGGCGCTGATCCCAGCGGCTGCGATCCTGCTCTTCGAGGAGGACGAGATCGCCGGCAGCGTCGAGACGCGCATCGCGCCGCGCATCGTGAAGCAGCAGGAGGGCGAGCAGCGCAGTGGCTTCCGCGGGCGGCTGCGGCGCGAGCAATGCCCGCACGAGCCGCGCCAGCCGGATGGCCTCGGCGCAGAGATCGGTTCTCACGAGCGGGCCGCCCCGCGTGGCCGCGTATCCTTCGTTGAAGATTAGATAGATGACGGTGAGCACCGCATCGAGCCGTTCCGGCATGTCGTTGGTGCCCGGCACGGTATACGGAATGCAGGCGTCGCGAATCTTGCGTTTGGCCCGCACGAGCCGCTGCGCCATGGTGGTACGCGGTACCAGAAAGGCGCGCGCGATCTCGTCCGTCTCAAGGCCGCCTAGCGTACGGAGCGTCAGGGCGACTTGCGCTTCGAGCGCCAGTGCGGGGTGGCAGCAGGTGAAAACCAACCGGAGGCGATCGTCGGGGATGTCGGTAGTGTCGTAATCCGGCTCGACCGTCGGCTCCGCGTATGATTTAACAAGCGTGTCGAAACGGGCTTGCCGGCGGATTCGGTCAATGGCTTTATGCCGGGCAGTCTGGATGATCCATGCGCGCGGGGACCGGGGGACGCCGTCGGTGCGCCACTGGTTCACGGCAGCCGTAAACGCTTCCTGCGCCGCGTCTTCGGCTACTTCGAAATCGCCCACGGCGCGTATCAGGGCCGCCACGATCCGGCCCCAGTCGGAGCGGTAAACCCCCTCGACAGCCTCATCCGCCTCCCGGTGCATGCACCGATGGTAAATAATCACGGGCGTGTTGTCGATTCCGGCGCCCGCCCTTCGACTTACCGATGGAGGTGCACGTATGAAGTACATGCTGCTGATTTATGCTGACGAGCAGGCCGCGGACGAGGCCGCGCGCGAGGAATGTTACCAGGAATCCACCGAGGTCGCCCGGCAGCTTCAGGCTAAAGGACAATTCCTGGCTGCCGCGCCGCTCTACCCTACATCGACCGCCACCAGCGTGCGCGTGCGCGATGGCAAGCGACTGGTGACCGACGGTCCTTTCGCCGAAACCCGGGAGCAGCTTGGCGGCTATTTCCTGGTGGAGGCGCGGGATCTCGACGAAGCCCTCGCCATAGCCGCCCGCATTCCCGGGGCGCGATTCGGCACCGTCGAAGTGCGGCCGGTGATCGAAATACCAGGCCTGCCAGAGCAGGCTCTGCACAACAACCTAGGAGAAAGGACATGTCCGTAAGCACCAGGCCCGAACACGTCAGGCAGTGGTGGGGTCCTAACCACTTCACCGTTCCCTTCTGCAACATCGACCTCCGTCCGGGCGGGGTGTTCCACCTCGCGATGCGGTCGCCCGATGGCAAGGACTATTGGTGTAACGGCTTCTATCGCGAAATCGCGCCACCGGAGCGGCTGGAGGTGGTAGAACCCGGGCGCTACGGCATGAGCGCAGAGTGGCCGCTCGAAACCCTGATCAGCGCGATGATGCGGCAGTCTTTTGGCCGGCTCGCCCAATTTCTCGAAAGGAGCGCCCCGTGAGCGCGAACAGGGCCAAATGGGCGGCGAGAATCCTGACCGTATTGGTGATCGCTGCCTTCGCGCCGAGCGGGATCTTTAAAGCGAGCCAGGCTCCCATGGTGGTCGACGGATTTGCCCGGATCGGTATCCCGCAATGGGCCATCCTGCCGCTCGGGATTCTGGAACTGGCTTGCCTGGCGGTGTACCTGATCCCGCGAACCGTTGTGCTGGGCACTCTTCTTCTCACCGGATATCTGGGAGGCGCCACCTTGGCAAACCTGATCGCGCGAACCGATGTCATCCACGTCGTGGTAGTCGGGCTGCTCGTCTGGGCTGGCGCATGGTTCCGGGTCGCCGAACTGCGGGCGCTCATCCCCTTCCGAGGGGCCCAAGCGCGCACGGCACACACTACATAATGTGCAGGAATATCAGGACGCTCTTCAATTTCGATCCGCCCGTTACGGCCGACGAGATCCGCGCCGCGTCGCTCCAGTTCGTCAGGAAGATCAGCGGCTTCAACAAGCCTTCGAAGGCCAATGAAGCCGCTTTCCTGGCCGCGGTGGATGAGATCGCGGAGGTCTCGGCCCGTCTGCTCCGGGCACTCGAGACCAACGCGCCTCCGAAGAATCGCGAAGAAGAGGCGGCCAAAGCGAAGGCGCGCGCCGCGGAGAGGGGTAGAATGATTCTTTGAAAACCATGCGATCGCGTCTTCTTCTTCTCGCCCTGAGCTCGTTCAGTGCCGTTCTGTGCGCCCAACCGGCGCCGCCCGCCGCCGCTGCGCCGCAAGCCCGAAAGGTTGCCGCTTCGCCTGGCGCCGCGTTCTCGGCGGAACGGCTGAAGCGGGTTGACCGGCTGCTTCAGAAGTACGTCGATGCCAACCAGATCGCCGGTGCCGTGGCGCTGGTCCTGCGCGACGGCAAGCCGGTGTACGAACGCGCCGTAGGCTGGAGCGACAA
>DATMYF010000054.1:0-50228 GCA_035561075.1 Bryobacteraceae bacterium | reverse complement strand
GCTATAAGGATGGCAGGAGAATACTGGAACTCGCGGCGGAGAGCGGTCTGTGCAGCATCGCGGCAGGCTTGGAATCCCTATCGGCTGATGGTCAGAAACAATCCGGGGCCTGGAGGAAACTGCACTACACGTCACCGGATTCGTTCGACATTCCGCAGATGAAGGAGAATATCCGCACGATCCAGAGTCTGGGAATCGAGGTCCGAGGCTTCTTCGTTATCGGCTGGGACAATGACACGGCAGAGACGTATCGCCGCACGCTGGACTTCTGCGACGAGTGCGACATCACGCCCTTCATCTTTACGCTCACGCCCATGCCCGGCAGCCAGATTTATCGGGAGTACTGCGAGCAGGGTCGGATCTTTTCCGATCGCGCGTGGGACCAGTACGGCACCGGTCCGATCGTGTATCGGCATCCCACGATGCCCGAACAAGAGATGTTCGACCGAAATGCCGAAGTCATGACGGAAGGCTACAGCATTGGGCGGATTCTCAAGCGAACCATGAAAACCGTCAGGAATCGGCCTTCTCTCGATGTCGCGAATGACTCGTTCTTCACCCAACTCGGAGTGAGGAAAGCCTACCGCCAACTCTATGCACAACTCCAGAGGCCAACCGCCGCATAAGCATCAGCGCCCGCAGTTCGGCCCGAACTGACGCGTCAACCATGCACAACGCGCCAAGCGGCGGAAACCACATCTCCGGGATACCGACCGACATGAAGCGCTTAAGTCTGAGGCGGAAGCGCCGTGAGCGCAGAATCAGATCGCCAGGTATAGTGGCGGCGGATCCCGCATCCTGTGAGGGGTGCCGCTGCCATGGGGCGAGAATGCAGCAATGTAAGCCCTTGGGTGTATACTGTGGGCGTCCGGGATGTCAAAATGGCGATTCCGGATAAGAAGGAAGGTGCCAAGATGCCGGAAGATCGGATTAGGGTGGCGCCCAATACAGTAGCATATGCTGACAGGGCGAGCCACAAACTGGTAGTGGAGTTTGCCATCCCAGGAGCACCAACGGATACGATCGATGTGAAGATCCTGGAAGACAGCGTGTACCTGACAGCACCAGCAAGGGATATCGAGTATGTCTCGGCGCTGGCTTTAGGTTGGCCGGTGAAACCCGACAAAGCCGAAGCGACCTACGAGAACGGCCTGCTCCGGATCGAGGTGCCCTTCAAAGATCCGATGGAAGGTGCGGTGAAGGTCGCCATCAAAGCAGGTGGCGCGGAAATCAAGACCAAAGCAATCAAGAGCTGAATACCACAATCGGCCAGTTCTTCACGCCCTACGACGTCTCGCGCGGAATTGCCATGATGTCGCTGCAGGACTTGGGACCCATCATCGAGGCCAATGGCTTCGTAACGGTTTCCGAACCCGCCTGCGGAGCCGGAGGTATGGTTCTCGCCACGGCTGACGCTCTGCAAAAGAAAGCATTCGATCTTGAGTCTGGAGCGCTTGGCCGGCGGACAGGAGCGGCCGCCGCGGGGCTTGGACCCCTTATTTCTTGGTTGCTTTGTTCGCCTTTGCTGCTGCATTCTCGGCTTTTGCCGCAGAGTGTTTCTTGTTGTGGCGCGCCACTGCTTTCGCAACCTCTTCAGCGGAAAGCTTGCTGTGTTTCTCAGAATGCAATACCTCGGTTAGTGGACCCGAATTTGTTGCCATTTCTAGCTCCTTTACTTTCTTGAACAATAGACATACTGCAGCCCTGCTAACGGTTCTGAAACAGCGCGGTACGTCGCCGCTTTTGGCCTTGGACCACGGGGCGGAAAAGAGCCTGCTACAGACTCGGAAGAAACGTCCGCTGACTGCAACGTCTAAGTGGATTATACGCCCATCCAAGATATGAATACGTACGAAACAGTGCTTTCGTGGCCAGGCAGACGTTCGTCGCATAAGTTTTCCGGTCGGATCGGAAGTTGGCCGGATTAGGAACGAGAAGGCGGCATGTGACTACGCCGCTCCTGCGCGGAGCGTGACGTATGTTCTGTACCGGGGGTGAATTGCCAAGATTGAGCGCTATGCGCACTGAGGCCGCCGAATTACGCGGCTTCCGATCCGCTACTTAATTCCTACGCCCGTCGAGTCAGGCCCGGTGAGGTGTTCGACGCGAGTCTCCCGGAAACCAGCCTTCTTCATCCAGTTGGAGCAGTCCGCACCGGTATAGTCGAAGCCGTCCTGTGTCTCGATGAACATGTTGAGGCTCATCAGCAGGCCAAATGTGTTCTGCCGCCGTTGATCGTCAATAATAGCCTCATACACGATGAGAGACCCGCCTTCCGGCAAGGCCTCGTAGGCTTTGCGAATCAGCATCTCTTTGGCCTCCAGATTCCAGTCGTGGAGGATGTGCCCCATCGTGATCACGTCGACCGCGGGGAGCGGGTCTTTGAAGAAGTCGCCGGCCTCGAAGCGAAGCCGGCCGGAAACCCGGTTCTGCTCCACATATTCCTCGAAGATAGGCGCGATCTCTGGTAAGTCAAAGCCGATGCCCTGGAGGTGCGAGTTATGCGCCGCGATTTGCACCGCGCTCGGCGATCATCCGGTTCGCTTCGTGGCTCAGTCCGGGCATAGCTCGCAGGAGCTCTTTGAGGCTCGCAGGCTCAGATAGAGAGCTTCAAACAGCGGCATCGAACCGTCCCGCACCTCATTCTGCGGGCGTCCCGTCCGGAGAGCTTCAGTTCAAGTGAGACCAAAACGGGTACAGGCGACGATTGCACATCTCGAGCACGCCTCCGAGGTATGTGGGCTTGCGCTTATCGAGATATAGATCCGTTGGCGGCGCGTTGCTTTAAGTGGTCCCGGTGCGATCGAGAAACCCCATAACGACCAGCGCATCGAAAAAGTCCCGGGCGGAACGACTATGCAATCCCAGTCTCCCCTGCAACTCCTCAACTGTAAGGGATGCCTCGCGAGTTCCGTGAACAACTCCAGTTCAATCGCGTTCAAGAGCGTCTTCGAAGCACAGAAGCCGAATCCAACCTGCAGAATCTGATCGGGAGATTTCAGCCAACCATGAAGCCGATAGCGAGCTTGTATTGGCTGGGGTCTTGAGCGCGCTGTGCTATTCGGGCTTCGCGAAATCGAAGGAACGGCCTTCGGCCGGCACAGAGCAGGCCGTGATGCGCATTGAGCGCGAGTTGTTGAACGCGCTTTTGAAGGGCGACGCTACCGCAAGCGAACGCTACTTGGCCGACACGTATGTGTTTACAGGGCCCGACGGGACATCGCTCGACGGCGCGAAGGTGCAGGTCTACGGCAACACGGCGGTCGTTACCTACAGCAGCAACGATAAGGGCACGTACAAGGGAAAGGATATCAGCGGAAGGACTTGTGGTTCACGAACACATGCGTCCACCGTGTGGCCGGTGGCAAATCGTGGCGTCGCACGGTTCCATGCTGCCGAAGTAACCGGGGACGGCATGGCCGGGCGGCGGTGGGGCCCAAAAACGGGGCACATTCACTCCGGACCGCGGCCGACAAATAGAGTCGCGGGTTCGCTTACAGCTTCACCGACGCGGATGCGCAGGCCGGTGGGTCCCGCCGGCGTTCCGGCCGGTATTGCCACATTGAGCTGATATAGCCCGGCGTACCCCGGCGCAACGCCCGCGAAAGATGGCGCAACGGTAGTGTTGCCGATCTGCACCGCTACGGCTCCGGCGGCCATGCCGCCTACCACCTCTCCCAGGCCCACCGCGTAGATGGTGACGTAATTCCCGGGGAGCCCGGGCGATGCGCGCGTAATCAGTTTTCCGGACATGGCGTCCGTGATGGCAGGCGCGAGCCGGAAGCCCGCCGGGATGGTGACGATGGCCGGGGCCGCTGGAGCAGCCTCCAGTTCGAGGTCGTCGCCTCCGGCTTGATTCTCAACCCGTAACACACCCGGCCCGGAAATGCCGTAGGGCAAGTGCGCGTTGATCTGGTAAGGCGAAACGGATAACAATTGCGCCGGCGTTCCGTTCCAGGTCACCTTGACGCCGCCGAGTTGTTCCGGATAGGGCAGGGCCGGGGTGCTGCGCTCGGACGCGGCCAGCGCACGGCCGAAAATGCTGATCAGGGATCCGGTGGCCACCTCACGCGTGTAGGAACCGAG
The DNA here is from genome assembly GCA_035561075.1 of Bryobacteraceae bacterium. GTDB lineage: Bacteria > Acidobacteriota > Terriglobia > Bryobacterales > Bryobacteraceae > JAMCRM01. Next base: position 46,142 of record DATMYF010000054.1, on the reverse strand, counting down.
ATTGACCACCGATTCAACCTCTACCTGGGCCGGCCGCGTCAGCGTAAACCGGTCGATGACATCGCCCTCGGCGCCAATCGCCGTCACGGTGAGGTTTGCACCGCGCACGTCGCAGCGCAAGTAGTGATGCGCGGACTGGGCAACGGCCGTGATCGCGGTCGGATTGATGCTGTGCAGGGCGGCACCGCCGCCACCGGTGATCACGTACACCGTTCCGGCGTCGCCGTTAACCGGGACTCCGTTCCGCACCGGATGCGTCCGCTGGTAGCTGTGCTCGTGACCGCTGAGGACCAACTGGACGTTGTACTTCTCGAGGATCGGCACGATGCGCTCACGCACCAAGGTGCTGACGGGGTCGCCGGTGTGATGGCCGGTGGGATAGGGCGGGTGGTGGAGGTACACGACTCTCCAGAATCTGGTCTGGCGCTGGAGATCGCGTTCCAGCCAGGCGAGCATACGGTCGGCCGCCGGACCCGGTACTTCCAGCAGGTTCGAGTTGAGGGAGATAAAGTGAGCGCTCCCCCAGTTAAACGAGTAGTAGCGTCCCTGGTCTGGAGGCGGCGCGTCGGCAGGAGGAGGAGATTGCGAGCTCAAGTACGGTGCGCCACTATCGGTGTAGTAATCGTGATTACCGGGGGTAGGAAAAAACGGCGTGCGGCTCATCAAGTCGCGGTAGACCCCGAAATAGGTGGCATTGAGCTGGTCGAGTGTGCCGCTCTCCTGCGAAAGGTCGCCGGTGTGCAGCACAAATGCGGGGTTCTCCGAGTCGATCATGCGTCGCGCAATAGCCTGCTGCGCATCGTTCCCCGCGCCGCTATCCCCAAGCGCCAGGAATGTGAAAGCGCCGCCCGGAGTGGTGCGAAAGTGCAAGTCGGCGGCGACGACCTCGCCGTTCATCAGCACCTGATAGAGATAGCCACGGCCGGGGGTGAGCCCACGGATATCCACCTGATACTGGAAAAAACCGGCGTTTGAGGCCGAGGGCGGGAATTCGCGGACCTGGGCCGAAACCGAGCGGGAGAGGTCGCCGTCGGCGGAGTATTCGACCGCACCGGAGCCCCGTTCCGAGGCGGTCCACAGAATCGTGGCGCAGTTCGTACCGACATTCTGGAGGTAAGGCAGGCGGATCAGGCTTCCCGCGTGACACAGCGATGTGGCCACGAGAAGCGAAAGTGCGAGCGCCGGGGTTCTAGCCAACAACTACTCCTGTAGAGCCCGAATTGTAGCACAGCGCACAGAATTTCAGGGCAGGGGCGTCGTCACGCTTCCGCCCGGAGTGCTGATTGTCAAGGCGCCAGCCGCATCGGGCGGCAGAGCCACAGTAACTACAAAAACACCCGCAAGTTCGGGAGCCGGCACGACAGAGACGTCCAGCGGCAGGCCGTCCAGCGTCACTACGGGTGTAGCAAGCAGGCGGCCATCCCCCGTGTTGACGGCGCCGAACCCGGTGCCGTACAGCACGACGCTGCCGCCTTCCCTGCTGACGGCCAGAATCCCGGGCCCGAAATCGCCAATAGAGGCGACCACCGTATTAGAGGGAACCCCATCTACCGTCACGGCGAACGAAGCCGGCCCCGGAGTGGTGTCCCAGGGAATCTGGGCATTGATCTGGCCGGGAGAGACATAGAGCAGGGGAGCGCGCGCGCCGTTGATGAACAGAAGAACACCCTCTAAGGCGCGCGGTGGATTGCCAGTGGCGCCTTGAGCGACCTCGGCCGCCAGGTTGGAACCGAAGAGGCTGACCAACGCTCCGGGCGAAAGCGCGCTCTCCGGATTGGCGGCATTCACTACGCCTCCTTCAAAGATGGCGGGCGCCGGACCGGTGAAACGAACGCCGGCCAACGCCACCTGCGCTTCAACGCTGCCAGCGCGCCGGGCGGCAAATTGCCGCAGGTACTCGACTTCCTGTTCGAACTCGGGCGCGCCGCAAGCGACGATCCCGCCGCCGCCATCGGAGCACTGTTTATGAGGATCGATGCGGGCGATCTCGCCGATCAGTGTATACAGACGCTCGATTTCCCCCGCCACCCATCCATCCGCGCCGCCCGCCAGAGTGGCCGCCTTCCGCAACGCCTGAAAGTAAGCGGCGCGCAACGAAGGGCTCCGAAGCGCACGCCGGGCGAAGACGTTCTCTTGAGTTCCTTGAAAGATGTCCTGCCCGGGATCCTGAAACGTGCCGTCTTTATCCCAGGGGATCCACTCCGAAAGCGTTGAGCCGGTGAAGCGGTAGAAGTAGAGGTTATCCATGCCGAAAACGGTGCCAAGGAAGCCGTCGAAATCGGTGAGGAAACTTTCCGCGGCCAGATACGTGATGGTGCGCCGCACGTCCAGGTACGGCGAAACGCTCTGCTCCCAGGTGGCCTCCGGCGAATCGTTCACCGCCTGGACCAATGCCACGATGGGTGCCGGATCGGGATCGCTTTCGTGGTTCTTGGGACTCCACATTACGGGGGAATAGGCGGCGGGATCGGAACCGCGGTCCTCGAAAAAGTACCCGTTGGCATCCCTTTCCCACTCATAGAGGTATCCTGCGGATTCACCGTAGTTCCGCTCCAGAAATGCGCCTTCTATGCTCTCCACCAGGGTGTAAGCACCGAAGTACTCGCCGTTTATGAACAGGCGAGCCGGCGCCTCGCGAGGCGCGGGGATTCCCATGCGTTGGAAGAACTGCATGGCAATCAGTTCGCGCATCAGTGATGCGTCCTGATTGTTCGCCTTCAGCACGACCGTTTCGAGGCCCAACAGCCGCTGGGTCCTCTCGTAGCGCCTGAAGGATAGCAGGAGGTTCGGTTTATGCGGGCTGCGCGAGCCGCTGCCGCGGGACCGGATGCCGATCCGCGCAATGGAGTTGCCGTTCCATTCGAATGCAGCGGGGTAATAGGTGTTCTCAAGGTAGTTGGCGCGAAGCGCCGCCCAGTCTTCGGAAGTGACGGTCAGGCGGATGTCGTGAATCACCGACGAGTCAAACAACGCGGCAGCAGTCTGGCCCAGGATCGAACCAGACAGCAGGACAGCGATGGCGATCAAACGAGCCGACATGATCGGACCAGAGTGGCACGTAAAGGACCTAAGTAGCGCTGCATACCACCTCCCCAAGGGCGTGGCGTTTGCGGCAGGCTGGGAAAAGTCGTCCGCAGCCCGTCCTCTGATTTGACTCTCGTTCGGGCGAAGGATAGCATCAGTGGTTGTCTCATCTACACGCGTGCCTTGGTCCGGGCAACGCGCAGGAGTTTGGCTGGCCGGCGCCCCTTGGTTTCGCGAGCACGCATGCGGTATCTCAACGTTTTCTTCGCCTTGGCGATAGTTTCGGTTGCCGGTTGGTCGGCGGACGCCGGCTCCCGGCCGGTATCGCGGCCGCGACATCCTGGGCTCCCGGTTGCGAAAAATTGCGACATCGTCTTCACCCAGGTTCCTGTTGCGCGGATTTCGCGTGGAGCATACGGGGAAGGTGGACGCCTCATGCTGCTGGCCCGCGACGGCTCGACCCGGCTCCTGACCCCGCAGTTCGCGAGCGCGGCCGATCCGGCCGTATCGTTCAACGGCAGGCGGATTCTGTTCGCGGGCAAAAAGGTCCCGGCCGATCAGTGGAATATTTACGAAATGGGCACGGACGGATCGGGCCTACGCCAGATCACCCATAACCTGGGAAACTGCCGATCCCCGATTTATCAGTCTCCGATTTTTTACCTCGAAGATCCTGGGCCGATGCCTCAGATCGCATTCGTCAGCGATGCACCCGCCACGTTTGTCGAGTACGGCGGAGCGGCGGCCACGGCCGTGTACTCGGCGCGCATGGACGGCTCCGGGGTTAGGCGCCTCACCTACAATCCCTCCGGCGCGCTCGACCCCGCCATGCTGCCAGATGGCAGGATGTTGTTTTCCGGTTGGGCGCGCCACGACCTGAGCCACGGGCTGCGGGGGCGCATCGGACTTTACGCCACGAATATCGATGGAACGGACTACGCCACGTTCTCAGGGGGGCAGGGCGAACGGGTCCAACAGATGGCATGTGTCACCCCCAGGCGGCTGGTGCTGTTTATTGAGACCGATCCGTCGGCGGCCGACGGCGCCGGACCGCTCGCGGCGCTCGACCTTCGCCGCAACCTGCATTCCTACAGGCGCGTTGCACTCCCGACGGCGTACCTGTACCACTCTCCATCGGCCCTGCCCGACGGCACGGTGCTCGTGTCGCGGCGGCCGGCTAGCGGGAGCGGGACACATGGGATCATCCACCTCGATCCGGAGACAGGCAGGTTCAACGCGGTGTTCGACAGTCCGGGTCTGCACGAGATTCAAGCGCAGGCATTGGTCCCACGGGCGGTTCCGGAAGGGCGGTCGTCTGTTGTGGATGAGAAGCAGGAGTGGGCGAAGCTGTACTGCCTGAACGTATACGAAACCGATCTGAGTTCGCGCCTGTGGCCGAAAGGTCTGGTGAAGCGAATCCGCCTGTTGGAGGGGCTGCCGCGGCCCTCGTCAAGGGCCGGCGATTACCTGCCCGGTGCGGGCGGAGCGACGGTGGATAGCTTGTCGCCACTGCTACAGAAGCGATTTCTCGGCGAGGTCGACGTGGACCGGGATGGCTCATTTCATCTGCAGGTTCCGGCAAATCTGCCGGTGCAGATTCAGGTGCTCGACGATAACGGCATGGCTTTGCGATCGAGTGCGTGGATCTGGGCCAAGAACAAGGAACAGCGCGGCTGCATCGGCTGCCATGAAGACGGCGAGCGCACGCCTGAGAATGTGCTGGCAAGCGCGCTGACGAGACCGGCGGCGAATCTGATGCTGCCGTCCGAGCGCAGGCGGACGGTCGAATTCGAGCGCGATATCGCCCCCATACTGGCGCTGCGATGCGCGACGGCGGGATGCCATACCGGCACGGCGCAACCTGGCTTTTCCGGCAAGGGCCGGCGCTTCAGCTCCGCGTATGAAGCACTGCTGACGAAGGACCCCAAGACGGGCGCGTTCCGCTATGTCACTCCCGGGGTGGCGCGGACGAGCCCACTGGTTTGGGCCGTTTTCGGGCGCAACACCTCTCGGCCATGGGACCATCCCTTAGCCGGCGCCAAGCCACGGGGGATGCCGCCCGCCGGCTCGCCTCCGCTAACCGAAGCCGAGAAGCGGACCTTGGTCGAGTGGATCGATTTGGGCGCGCATTATAAGGGCCTGCCAGGAGGATCACGATGAAGACACTCTGCCTCGCTGCCTGGGCCGTGTTGGCCGCCGCCGCGCAGCAACAGGCCCGCCCGGTCTATACGGATGTTACTAAGGAATCCGGCATTGCCTTCAAGCATAGTTATGGCGACCACCACCTGGATAACATCGTCGAAGGAACCGGCGCGGGTGTGTGTATGCTCGATTACAACAACGACGGTCTGCTCGACCTCTATTTCGTGACGGGTACCTGGACCAAGGGAGTCAGCGACAACGAGGGGCGCGACCTACGCGGCAAGCTTTCGAACCGGCTGTACAAGAACCTGGGCGGCAACCGCTTTGCCGATGTGACCGAGAAGGCCGGTGTGGACGGTAAAGGGGTTTTCGGCTCCGGTTGTTCCGCGGCCGATTACGATAACGATGGCTTGGTCGACTTGTATGTCCTCAACTATGGCGAGAACCTTTTGTATCACAACAACGGAAACGGCACGTTCACCGATCTCACCCGGGCATCCGGATTAGGCGACAAACACTGGAGTCTCTCCGCGGTGTGGCTCGACTACAATAACGACGGCTGGCTCGACGTATACGTCTGCAACTATCTCAAGTACGACGAAGGCCGGCTCCGCGATTTCTACGCCGCGGATGGTTATCCCGGTCCCCTTGCCTATAACGGCGAGCCCGATCTCCTGTACCGCAACAATGGCGACGGCACATTTACGGACGTTACCAAGGAGACCGGTGTCTGGCAGCCGGACGGCCGCGGTATGAGCGCAAGCGCCGCGGATTTCAATAACGACGGTTTCCTGGATATCTGGGTAGCCAACGATGCCATGGAAACCCACTATTTCGAGAACACCGGAAAAGGCACCTTCGTCGAAAAGGCGCTCGAAAGAAATGTGGCTTACGGCGAAAACGGCCAGGGCGTGTCGTCGATGGGGCCATTCGCGGGCGACGTGAATCGCGACGGTCTCCTGGATTCGTTCGTCCCTAACCTGAACTACTGCATCCTCTTCATGAATACAGCGAAATTCGTTTTCGTGGACCGCACCGTGCAGACGGGTCTCTCGCAGGCGATGGGGCAGTATGCCGGATGGGCGGGTATTCTGCTCGACTACGATAACGACGGCTGGCTGGATCTGTTCACCACACACGGCGACGCGCACCATGAGTACGTGCAGGAAGATTCGCTGATGCGCAACAAAGGCGACGGGACGTTCGAGGACGTGTCGCGCCTTTCGGGGCGTTACTTCTTCGAGAAATACGTTGGCCGCGGCGCCGCGTGGGGCGATCTGGACAACGATGGCGATATCGACCTCGCGATCGTGAACGTCAACGACGCCCCGAAGATCCTGCGCAACGACGGAGGCAACAGGAATCGCTGGCTGACGGTGGAACCGCTGCTCCAGTTCGCCACGGGATCGCGGCTAGCGATCGGCGCGCGGGTGACCGTCACGAGCGGCTCGCTGAGGCAAATTGAGGATGTGAACCCGGTGCGCGGCTACCTCTCGCAGGGCGACGGGCGCGTACACTTCGGACTGGCGAATCAGGAATATGCCGACGTCGAGATCCGCTGGCCGGACGGGACCGTGCAGCAGTTCCCGAAGGTAAAGTCGGGCCGGATCCTTAAGTATGTGCCCGAGACTAAAGCCGCCGCGAAGACGCAGGGAGTGAAGCAATGAACGGGGTAAGAAGGCTGATCCCGGCCGGAGCCGCGGTGACGGCGCTCATCGCGCTGGCGAGCCTGCACGGCGCCCCGAGGCAGCCCGTATATGTCGGGGCGAGGGCGTGTGCCGCTTGTCACACGGGCAAAGGCATCGGCAATCAGTACGGTCTCTGGCTGCATTCCAAACACAGCCGCGCGTATGCGGCGCTGGCGCGTCCCGAATCCAAAGAAATTGTCGAGATCAGCGGCCTCAGGCAGGTGCCACAGGAGGCCGCTATCTGTCTGGGATGCCATGCGACTGCATACAATGCCGAGAAATGGGAGAAGGACGACGACTTCCGAATTGAGGACGGCGTGCAGTGCGAGGCCTGCCATGGCCCCGGCAGCGAGTATATGACCGAAGCCGTAATGCGCAACCCAGAGGAGGCAAGGAAGGCCGGGTTGCGTATTCCCGATGACCGCTTCTGCCTGGGATGCCATGTCGAAAAGGGCTCTCACGTGGCGGTGCTGAAGGCACCGAAGCTTGAAAAGAAGAAGGCCTGGGCCGACATAGCCCATCCTCGTCCCGGCACGGGCACGGTGAAGGTGACGGGAAAGCCACCAGACTTTCCGGTGCCGCCGGAAGCGCAGAAGGCGGCACACAAATACATCGGCGCGGCGCAGTGCGGGTCTTGCCACAAAGGAGAGGCGATGGGCCACCAGTACAGCGTGTGGCGAATGAGCGCGCACGCGCGGGCCTGGAGCGTACTCTCGACGCCGGCGGCATACGCACAGGCGGCCAGGAAAGGCATCGTGGGCGATCCGCAACGCGCACCGGAATGTCTCAAATGCCATAGCACGGGATACGGCGCCGCCCACACAGCATCATCCAAGGTTGATGAGGGAGTCACGTGCGAGGCCTGCCACGGTCCGGGCAGCGACTACGCTTTCGAGGCCGTCATGCACGACAAGCGCGGAGCGATTCAGGCCGGCCTGAAGACTCCCACACGGGAAACCTGCCTCGGGTGCCACGGCACAAAGTTCGATACGGCGGCAGGGATGAAGGCAATCGCCCACCCTTCTAAGCCCCCGGTTGCCACGAATGGGCGCCATGAAGTGCGGTACAAGAACCCGCTGAACATGGCGCTGCGGCCGGGCGGCAAAGAACTCTGGGTTACCTGCGAAGCGGCGGATTCCGTAATCGTCGTGGACACGGCGGCGCGAAAGTCCGTGGCCGAAATTCCCGTGGGCGGCATGCCCATCGAAGTAGCGTTTGCGCCTGGCGGAAAGCTTGCCTTTGTCAGCAACCGCCACGACGATACGGTCTCGGTCATCGACACCGGTTCGCGCAAGATCGTCAAGACGCTCGCAACCGGCGACGAGCCGCATGGAGTGCTCACCGACAGGCAGGGCAAGTACCTCTACGTTGCCAACACGTCCTCCGGGGATGTTTCCGTTTTCGACATAGCCTCCCTCACCTATGTGAAGACGCTGAGCGCGAGCCGCGGGCCGTGGTCGCTCGCGCTGTCGCCCGATGGCGCGGTGATGCTGCTCACGAACATGTTGGCACGCTTCTCCCCGTTGCGAACCCCGTTCGCCTCCGAACTCACTTCCATCGATGCGGAGCGGGGGACGGTGGACGAACGGCGCGTTGTCGATGGCGCCAACATGATGATGGGTGTCGACTGGCATCCGAGCGGCAAATTCGCGCTTGCTACGCTGAATCGCACGAAGAGCCTGGTGCCGATGACGCGGCTGATGCAGGGCTGGACGATCACCAACGGGCTGGCCATCATGTGGAGGGACGGCGCGGTGGACCAGGTCCTGCTGGACGAGCCGAATATGGGCTTCGCGGATCCGAGTGATGTGGCCTGCACGCCCGACGGCCGCTACGCACTGGTCACCAGCGCCGGGACGGACCGCGTGGCCGTCGTCGATATCGCGAAGCTGACGGCGGCCCTCGGCCGCGCGACGAAGCACGAACGCGAGCACGTCATCCCCAACCACCAAGGCTATCCGACCGAATTCGTCCTCAAGCACATCGACGTGAAGAACAACCCTCGCGGAGTGCTGGTGGCGCCCGATGGCAGCGAAGCCTACGTCGCCAATTCACTCGACGACTCCCTGAGCGTGATCGACCTGAAGAGACTGGAAGCCGTTGCACGGATCGATTTGGGCGGCTCGCGCGAGATCACGCGGTACCGGCAAGGGGAACGGCTGTTCCACAACGCCAGGATCACCTTCCGCCATCAGCATTCGTGCGCGTCCTGCCATCCTGACGGGCACATCGACAGCGTGACGTACGACATTGAATCGGACGGAATCGGCATCAGTCCCGTCGACAACCGCACCCTGCGCGGCATCCTCGACACCGCGCCATTCAAATGGGAGGGCACGAATCCGAGCCTCTCCCGGCAATGCGGAGCGCGTCTCTCCGTATTCTTCACGCGCCTGCTGCCGTTCACGCCTGAAGAACTGGCGGCTGTGGACCGGTACGTGACCGCCATCGAACGCCCGCCGAACCGCTATCGCAGCCTGGGGGCTCCGCTCAATCCGGCGCAACGGCGCGGAAAGGCTGTCTTCGGGCGCACGATGACCAATGATGGCAGGACCATACCGATAGAGAACCGGTGCATCACCTGCCATTTCCCGCCGTACTTCACCGACCGTCAACTGCATGACGTAGGCACCAGAATGCCGGCGGATAGACAGGGTAAGTTCGACGCGCCGCACCTGAACAACATTTACGACTCCGCGCCGTACCTGCACAACGGCATGGCCGCGACTCTCGAGGAGATCTGGACAGTTTACAACCCGGACGACAGGCACGGAGTAACCAACGATATGACCAAAGATCAACTGAACGAGTTGGTCGAATACCTCAAAACGCTGTGAGGGAAAGATGAAAATCGCGGCCTCGATCGCATTGGGCACGCTTGCCGGTCTGGCCCTTGCAGGCGGACTCGCCGCCGAGAGCGGCAAATCGAAGTTGCCGTACGTTTACACCAAGTGGAAGCAATTCACGGTCGCGGACGGGCTTCCCAACGACCACATTTTTGCCGTGAAGGCTGATGGCGGGCGAGTGTGGATCGGGACCGAGAACGGTCTGGCCATGCTCGACAAACGGACCGGCAAGATCAAGAGTTGGACCGAAAAAGACGGGCTGCCTTTCCGCGCCGTCACCGCTATCGACGTGGACCGGAAGACGGGCGACGTCTGGCTGGGGCTGTTTGGCGGCGGACTGGCCCGCTTCAGCGGCGGCCGCTTCGACCACTGGCACCAACTGAACAGCGGGCTGGTGAACGACGTTGTCTACGGCGTCGCCGTGGAAAACGATAACATCTGGGCGGCCACCACAGCCGGAGCGAGCCGGTTCAATATCAAGACCCAGGAGTGGAGCATCTTCACCGAGAAGAACGCACCCATGGAGGAGATCTGGAATTACAGCGCCAGCTATAACGGCTCGGACAAGGTGTATCTCGCGGTATGGGGCAGCGGCGTGCTGGAGTACGACATCAAAGCCAACCGATGGAAAGACTACCTGGACCCCGATGGTGAGATGGAAATCGACCTGTATCGGGACGACGGGATTGTGCACGTCATCGCCACCGGTGCGCAGGAGGCCGGAGGGGCACTGTGGATATCGTCTTACTTCGGGGCATCCCGCTACGATGGGCGGAACTGGCGCGCGTTCTACAATCAGGATTCCGGCCTGCCGAGCGATTTCCTCAATAACCTGACCGCGCGTAGCGCCGACGAGGCGTGGTTCTGTTCCGACAAAGGCGCCGGAGCGATCACCGACTTTTCCAGTAACACCTGGGTGGCGTACACGCGTGACGCAAATGGGAAGGGCGGCAAGGCCATTGTGACCCGCGACAAAGAAGTGCTCGAGACCGTCGAGTTGCCGGTCGGAATCCCGCACAACTACATCATCAACGCGGATATGGATGGCAACGATGTCTGGCTCGCTACGGCGAAGGGCCTGGGCTGGGGCATCGGCAACGGATACTATCCCGGCTTGCGAGAGCGCCCGAAAACGCCCGCGCGGCCCGCGCCGCGGAAGCGAGGCTCCAAATGAGACTCCGAATCGCTCTCATGGCTCTGGCCTGCGCGATGACGACCTTCGGCCAGTACAAGCCGGACCCGAAACTGGAGCCCTGGATCGTCTTGAGCGATCCCGAGGTAGACAAAATCCTGAAGGCGATCGGCTCACTCACGCCTTACCAGACCCCCGACCTGCCGCTCAAAATCGATACCAATTATGCCGCAACACCCGAGGACGTGGAGCCCTATGGCGGCGTAAAGCCGTACAAGCGCCACTTCCTGACCCAGATGGAATACACCGGTCCGGGCCGCGCGATTCCTGAACCGGGCCCGGAGTTGAAAGCCGTCCAACTCGGGTTTCTCGGGCCCATCATGTCCACCGTCTCGGTCGCGACCGGCGGGAAGAGCCACGAAGAGGCACTCGGCATCGATATGCTGCGGGGTGCGCGCCTGGCCGTTGAGGAGGCGAACGCCCGCGGCGGTTATCTCAAGCGAAAGATCCCGTTCAAACTGGTGACCAGAAACGACAACGGCCTTTGGGGAGCGTCCGGGAACGAGATTATCCGAATGTCGTACCAGGACCCGGTCTGGGCCATGCTCGGCACGATTGACGGCGCCAACAGCCACATTGCCATTCGGGTGGCGCTCAAGAGCGAAGTAGTGATGATGAACTCGGGAGACACCGACCCGACGTTCATCGAAACGAACATCCCCTGGGTGATGCGCTGCATCGGTGACGACCGGCAGATGGGATACCTGCTGATCGATTACATGATCCGTAAGATGGATCACAAGCGGATCGGCATCATCCGCTCCTCGAACCGCTACGGGCGGTTCGGGGTCCGGGAGGTCCGGGACGGCGCGCGGCGTTTGAAGCGGCCGGTCCTCATCGAGATGCCTTACAAGGTCGGTGCGACGGACTTCACGGTGCAACTCGAGCGGCTCCAAGCCGCAAAGCTGGACGCCGTGGTGCACTGGGGCGATGCCGCCGAAGGCGCCCTGATTCTGAATCGCATGCGGGAAATGGGAATGACCCAGCCCTTCTACGCGTGCGACCGCACGGTCTCCGATGAATTCGTCCAGGCCGCCGGCGCCAACGCCGAAGGTGTCATCGCAGGCTACCCATGGAATCCAGACCGGCAGGATCCGAAGTACCTGGCTTTCAAGGAGCGCTACAGACAGCGGTTCGGCAAGGAGCCAGAAACCTATGCTGCGCACGGCTACGACGGCATGAATATGCTGATCCGGGCCACCCAGTTTGCGGGTCTCAACCGTGCGAAGATCCGGGATCTGTTGGCCTATCAGACCCGGGCTTTTCCCGGTGTCACGGGCGATATCCAGCTTGGCGCCGCGCTGGACGATATCGGGGAGGTCTTCCTGGCGCGGTTCGAAGGCGGGCGCTGGAAGTACTACTCTCGCGAAAGCCTGCAGGTTCCCAAGGCGAACATCCCGCGACGGACCCCCGAAGGTCTGGGGTTGTCGAAGCCTGGCAGTAAATGATACGCCTGGCCGCACTGCTCGTCTGCTGCGTTGTTGTGAGTGCTGCTCAAGAGGCGCGGCCATACAAGGACGGCCGCGGGTTGCCTTCCACCTTCGAAGGGCCGGGCCGCGAGTTACCCGGGCCGGAAGACCTTCGCGAGATCCTGATCGGCTACTACGGGCCAGCCGATGATTCACATCCGGAGGGCGGCGTTCTATGGCAGGGCGCTACCCTGGCGGTCGAGGAGGCCAACCGCGAGGGCGGCTACCAGGGCAAGCCTTTTCGGCTCGTCTCGCGCTGGTCCGAAAACCCATGGCGCGGGGGGGCCGCGCTCATTTCCCGAATGGCCTTGGTGGATCGCGTTTGGGCAGTGATTGGCTCGATTGAGGGTGCCGGGACGCATCTGGCGGAGCAGGTGGTGGTGAAGGCTTTCGTGCCCCTGGTGAACCCTGTGGCGACTGACCGGAGCATTCACACAGCCGGGGTACCGTGGATGTTCTCTATCGTGCAAGGCGATGACAGGCACTCCGTCGCGCTGGCCGGCGGTTTGAGTGGACAGGCGATCGTCATCCTGTCCGCCACCGACCACGATTCGCGCGCCTTTTGCGGAAAGCTGAAATCCGCATGTGCGCGCGCGAAGGTCAATATCAAGCTGCATCTGGAGTTTGATCCCGGCCGGCCCGAGCTCTCGGAGCTGGTTCGCAATGCTGTGAATGCCAGGCCCGGCGCAATTGCAGTGGTGGCAGGGATGCGCGACAGCGCCCGTGTGGTGAAACTCGTCCGCGGCGAGCGCTTCGAGGGCCTGATAGCCGGATCGCCGCTGTTCGGCCGCACAGCCTTCAGCGACCAGGCTGGTGCTGCGGACGAGGGCGCGCTCTTCCCCTGGGTCGGCGAGGCCGCTCCGGCATTCCGCGACAGTTTCATCCGCCGTTTCGGGAACCGGCCCGACTACGCGGCCGCCTGTGCCTATGATTCCGTCCGCATCGTTGTGGCGGGTATCCGCAAAGCGGGTCTGAACCGGGCTCGCATCCGCGACGCCTTAGCCGCATTGCCACCGTATGAGGGCGCAAGCGGCCGCATCGAGTGGGACGAGTTCGGCCAGAATCGCCGCCCGCCGGTACTCGCAGTGATCCGTTCCGGACGAGCCGTCCCGGCGGCCCGGGCGCTCCGATAGCTCATTCGGTCGACGCGTAGCGAAGCGTTCCCTCGAATACGATATTCATCAGAGACCTCGATTATGCGACATCGTGAAGATCATCGAACGGAACGGATCGGCTGGCTCCGCGCCGCGGTTCTTGGAGCGAATGACGGAATCGTGTCTACCGCCAGTCTGGTAGTCGGCGTTGCCGCGGGAGGCGCGGCACGGCATGACATTCTGCTGGCGGGAGTGGCTGGCACGGTTGCCGGTGCGCTCTCAATGGCGGCGGGCGAGTACGTCTCCGTCAGCTCTCAGGCGGATACCGAACACGCCGACCTTGCGCTTGAGCGAACCGAGTTGGCAACCGACCTGGCCGCCGAGGAGCGGGAACTCGCCGGGATTTATGTCCGGCGCGGCCTCGAACCCGGGCTGGCCGAGACCGTGGCGCAGCAGTTGATGGCGCACGACGCGCTTGGAGCCCACGCACGCGATGAACTTGGGCTGTCCGACAGCCTTGCTGCCCGTCCGCTCCAGGCCGCGTTTTCCTCAGCCGCGACATTTGCGGTGGGAGCAGCCGTGCCGATCCTAATGGTTATGCTGGCGTCGCAAAGGTGGCTTGCGCCTGTGGTTTCCGGTGCCTCGTTAGTCTGCCTCGCCGCCCTCGGCGCAATTGCTGCGCGCACCGGGGGCGCGCCGGCGGGGGTCGGCGCGGCGAGGGTCGCATTCTGGGGCGCTTTGGCGATGGCCGCCACCGCGGGCGTTGGAGCGCTGTTCGGAACGACAGCGGCATGAAAGGAGAGCAGCCGCCGGAGCGCCGTGGGAGGCAACCCGGTAGAATAGATACATACCCCACGTGAATCTTATTGAACTGCTTGCCCCCGCCCGCGACCTTGAATGCGGCACCGCCGCTATCGATTGCGGCGCCGACGCCGTCTACATCGGCGCGCCGCGTTTCGGCGCCCGCGAGGCCGCCGGCAATAGCCTGGACGACATCGCCGCACTCACCCGCCACGCCCACACGTTCTGGGCCCGCGTCTACGTCACCCTCAATACCCTGCTCCGTGACGAAGAACTCGAATCCGCCCGCCAAATGGCGTGGCAGCTTCATGAGGTTGGCATCGACGGCCTCATCATTCAGGACACCGGACTGCTCGAGTGCGAACTGCCGCCTCTGCCGCTGATCGCCAGCACCCAGATGCACAACCACACGCCCGCGCGCGTTGCGTTCCTCGAAAGCGTGGGGTTCCAGCGGGCCATTTTGGCGCGCGAGTTGTCGCTCGATGAAATCCGCGCCATCCGCCGCGCCGCTCCTTCGATTGAACTCGAGTGCTTCATCCACGGCGCCCTCTGCGTGGGCCACAGCGGCCAGTGCTCCCTCAGCTACGCGCTGGGCGGCCGCAGTGGCAATCGCGGCCAGTGCGCCCAGCCCTGCCGCAAACCCTACACCCTGGTAGACGCGGGCGGGCGCATCCTGCAGGAAGGCCGCCACCTGCTCTCCGTGCGCGACCTCAGCCTTCAGGACCACCTTCCGGAACTGCTCGCCGCCGGCGTCACCTCCTTCAAAATCGAGGGACGGCTCAAGGACCGCACCTACGTTGCCAACGTGGTGGCACACTATCGCGCGCGGCTCGATACCGCCATCGCCGCCGCCGGCCTGCGCCGCGCCTCTTCCGGCGCCAGCACTCCGGGCTTCACGCCCAATCCCGCCAAGACCTTCAACCGCGGCTTCACCACTTACTTCCTGCACGGCCGCGGCACACCCATCGGATCGCTCGAAACACCCAAGATGACCGGGGAGCCACTCGGCCCCGTCACCCGCGTGGAAGGTGGCTCGTACACGCTCGACACCTCCGCCGCGCTGCATCCCGGCGACGGCCTGTGCTATTTCGACCGCGGCGGCCAACTCCGCGGAACGGTGGTGAACGCGGTGCGCGGCCCGGTCGTCACGCCGGACAAGATGGACGCCCTCGCGCCCGGCACCCTGGTCCACCGCAATCACGACCACGAGTTCCTCGAATCCGTCCGCAACAGCCGCCCGGTGCGCCGCATCGCAGTTATTCTTGACCTGTGGCCCGCGCCGGGCGGCGTCTCGCTCAGCGTGGTGGATGAAGACGGCAACCGCGCCGAAGCCGGACTCGCTACCACCGAAGCCGCCGTGAAACCCGAAGCCGCCCTGGCCACCATCCGGCGCCAGCTCTCAAAGACCGGCGATACCGAATTCGCGTGTACGGAAATCCGGGTGGCGCTCGACGCCGTCCCGTTCCTGCCCGTTTCCGCGCTCAACGGGCTGCGGCGCGAAGCCCTTCAAAGCCTGCGTGCCGCGCGCGAGGCGAACCGGCCTCGTCCCGCAGGCGGCATCGTTCCCAACAACGCGCCCCACCCCGAAACCGAGCTTACGTTCCTGGGAAACGTGCTCAACGGCAAGGCCGATGGTTTCTACCGCCGTCACGGTGTGCTGCGCATCGAGCCCGCCGCCGAATCGGGCCTCGACCTCACCGGCCGCAAGGTGATGACCGCCCGCTACTGCATCAAGCATCAGCTCGGCGTGTGCCCCCGCGGCGGAAATGCCGCCCGCCACGACGAACCGCTCGCCCTCATCGATACCGAAGGCCGCCGCCTGGAACTCAGGTTCGACTGCCGCCGCTACGAGATGCAGCTTTGGCTGGATGGCTGTTCAGATGTTGCGTGATACCGGTCGCGTCAGGGCGCGGCGGTGCGCCAGAGCAGGCGCATTCCCGGCGTCAGCCGCAGAATGTCGCCGCGAACGTAGAAGACCCCCTCGTCGGGTTTCGGAAGGGCGGTTTCGTGCCGGAAGTTGGTCCAGATATTGAACTGCCTCCCGGGGTTTCTTTGATAGGGTACGTGGAAGCTCGCATTGATGGTAAGCCCCGCATCTTCGAGCACCCCATGGAATTCGCCGCGGCGTCCCTGCGCTTCTACGCTGTCAAGTAACACCCCGATCACATGATAGGTGAGGGCGGTCGTGCGGCGGAGTTCCATGCGGGAAATCCGGCCGTGGAAGTGCGCCCCCTTCGGCAGCAGGATCTTGCCGTCGAGCCGCAGGGGCCTGTACAGCACCGCCGTCAACTCGTCTCCCACCGCAGACTTTTCCTTGTCGATCGGCGTTGCCAGGTTCATCTCCACGTTCAGGCCGGCTGGCAGGTTCACCTTCTCGACAGGCTTGGCCGCGTCGGCGGCCGTTTGCGGGTCCACGAAGCTCAGCACGGACTCGCCCACGTACTGCCGGCAGCCTTCAAAGTGCGTCACATTGCGGTTGTCCACCACCGGCGAGAACAGCGTCATCTCGGCCGTCTTGGGGAGCATGAAGTCGGCGCCGCCGATGCGCACGCGGCCATATTCGATCACGTCCGCGGACTTGGTAATGGTCAGGGGTGGTGGAATCTGGTCCACGTTTGCTTCCAGCCGCAGCAAATCGAATGTCTCGCCATCCGCCCAGATCGAGCCATAGTAGCCGACAATCGCCCTTTCGCTGCCTTCCCGGATGGTGAATTCACTGCGCTCGAGGGGCACTCGGAAATCGAAGCGCCACGCCTTCTGGCCCGCCATCTCCTCCTTGCCGACCAACGTAAACTGCGCGCCTGGCTTTAGGAACAGGTTGCGGAGATGCGTCGCGAAGTTGCCGCTTCCAACCGCGCCGCCGCCGACCACATCGAAAATGGCCTTGTCCTCGAACCGAGGGGAGCCCGGCCAAGCGTACAGTTCCTTGCCCTCGATCAGCGCCACGTCCAGCCGCAGCCTGTCCTGCAGGATGAAGCGTTTCGAATCGGCGGGACGGGAAAAGCGCTCGATCGTCTGGCGGCATGTGTAGTTCGGCAGATGCGCCAGGGATCCGGCCACTCGCAACTGGATCTGCTTCAGAAGCTCGGAGGGAGCCGTCTGGGCTGGAGCGGCCTGGAGACACAAGAATGCCAAAAAGGCGAGACGCATCATTTCAGTATTTTACTACCTGGATGTCCGATAGCCGGTCTATTTCGCGTCTCGAGCCGCGGTCTTTTCCAGTTCGATCTGGTTCGGCACCGAACCCATGTCGTGGTACTGGTGTTCCACCGAATCCGGGCGCACAATCACCACCCGGAAACCAGCGCGATCCTTGCCGCGCGCCTGCCCGATGGCGGCGGTAGTGGTCATCTCGATGCCCCCGTCCTTCGCCGGGACATTGCGGTGCAGGTGTCCCGCGAAGACGTGGCTCACGCCGTATTCCCGGAACAGGGCCAGAAAACGTTTCCGCCGGTCCTGAAGAATATTGGTGTATTGGTCCGCTTCGTCCGCCGAGCTGAGGAACCAGGGATGATGCTGGAAAACCATTAGCGGCCGTACGCCGTCCTGCCGCGCCTTCTCCAACTCCTCGCGCAGCCAGCGTTCCTGCTTTTCGAGTTCCCCGGGCACGCGCTGAGGATTGGAAATCACGCAGGAATTCAGCACGAAGAATGCCGCGCCGCCGTGCCGAAAGGTGTAATAGTCCGGGCCAAAGGTCTTGCGATAGTTGGCCAGGTGGTCGGGTGCCACCGTATCGCCGATGTCGTGGTTTCCCGGAGCGTTGTAGATCGGAATGGATTTGTCGAGCTTGGCCGCGATCCGCAGATACTCGGCCACCTGCCCGGGGTTGCTGGCGCGGTTTGTCAAATCTCCTGTCACCACTACGAAGGCGGGCCGGAGCCGGTTGGCGGTAGCAATCAGAAATTCGAAATTGGCGGTTTCCTGGCGGAAATCGTCGAGTTTGCGGGCGGAATAGCCGAATTGCGGATCGGTTGCCTGGATGAAGAAGAAAGGTTCGGTAACCTGGGCCGGCGCCCAACCGGCGAAAAGCAAAATCAGGAAAGATAACGAGCGCATTGCCCCATTATAAGGGCCGGCCGGATGCAGGCACTGAGCCGCGGGCATCCGGCCGACTGAATCGAACCGTGCGCGTGCGCGAAACGTTAGTCGATCGCGGGCCCGAAGTAGCCCTGCGCCAGTGCGGGCTTGGCTTCAAGGGCCTTGGTCCAGCAGGCGCGCGCCTCCTCTTCCCTGCCCAGTGATTCGAGGACATGGCCGAGATTCAGCAGCGCCTCAGGCATATCGGGCCTCAGGCTGAGCGCATCGCGATAGAGCCGCGCCGCCTCGTCGAACTGGTTATCCTTCTGGTAAAGCAAGCCGGCGTTATAGAGGATCTCGACCGAGCGTTCACCGAGATCGATAAGCCGCACATGATACTCGAGGGCGGTGGCGAAGTCGGAAGCTTCGAGAGCTACGCCCGCCAGGCCGCGCAGGGCTTCCATCGAACGCGGGTCGTCGTCCAGCATCTGCTCGTAAATGCGCTGCGCCTCCTGGCGATCGCCGCTGCGGCTCGAGGCCAGCGCCAGATTGGCACGAGCTTCGGACCAGTCCGGCCGCCGTTCCAGGCAGATCTTGAACGCTTCCGCGGCACCCGCGTGATCGTCCCGCTGGAGGCGCAGGCCGCCCAGCCGGAAGGCGGCTTCACCCTCCTCGCGATCCGTGTCGAGCAGCCGTTGGTACAGCCGTTCGGCCTCTTCAGCCTGACCGCCCTGCTCCAGCAGCAGGGCCAAATTCCATAGCGGGGCGGTGGCGGAGGCATCCGACTGGACGGCCCGTTCGTAAGCTTCCCGCGCGCCGGCACGGTCCCCTAGTTCCTCCCGCACGATTCCGAGGTTGGTGTAAGCCTGGGAGGCTTGCGGACGCAATCGAAGCGCCTCGGCATACGCTTCCGCGGCTTCCTTCCAGTGCCCCGATTTCTGATAGGAAAGCGCCAGATTGAACCAGCCCTCGTAGTGCCCCGGCACGGCCGAAACCAGCAGGGTGCAGAACTTCGCGGTGAGGGCGTGGTCGCCCGTGGCGCATGTCCACGTGGCAAGGCCTTCGAGGGCCACGGTCGAATCGGGCCGCAAGTCCAGCAGGCGCTCGGAGTATTCCCGCACCATCTCAAAATCCTGCCTCGCCATGCCGATCAGGGTGAGGTTGGAGAGCGCCTCCTCGCATTCGGAATTCGCCTCCAGGATTTCGGTGTACAGCTTGGCGGCCCCGTCCACCTGCCCCTGCATCTGCATGGCGACGGCTTTGCCGAAGCGCGCGTCTTCGTTGCCGGGCGACACCTCGAGGCATTTGTCGAAGGAGGCAAGTGCACTGGTGGGATCGTTCAGGCGCAGCAGGCACATTCCGAGCCCCAGGTGCGCGTCGGTCTGCGCGGGGTCGAGGGTGCACGCCTTCTGGAATTTGTCGGCGGCGTCTTGCCAGGACCCCACCTTTTCGAGACACACGGCCAGGTTGAACCATGCCATGGGATGCTGCGGCTTTTGCTCCACCAACGTCCGGTAGCTGGCTGCGGCATCCTCAAACTGGCCGAGCTCAAACTGGATGTGGCCCATCGCCACCGAGATTTCGGCGGAGCCTTCGCCAGCCAAACCGGCCTGTCTGAGCTCCTCCAGAGCTTCCTCCCGTTTCCCGCTCAGGTGCAGGGAAACGGCCCTGGCCAGAAAAGCGGAAGAGTCGGAGCTCTTGGCGCCCTTCTCCAGATCGAGAGTGCGAAGGCTCTTTACCTTCGCGCTAGTCCTTATCGGCATGCTACTCATTTCGCATCACTCCAATACCCGGGCCCTGCACCTGCCGCGGGGCAACGCGGACGGGCGCGGCTACACGAGCAGTCCGTCCCATGGGGGACAGCTTCACCCAATAGAGCCGCGCACGGTCCTCCTGTTCGGCCAGGAATCCGATTCCGCCCGCTTGCAGGCGGCTATCGTTCCAGGCATCGACTGTTTGGCCCTCCACCGCGACGGTGAAATCGGCCCCTGAAACGTTCGTCTGTACTCGAAACGACGCCTTGCTTCGCACGGCGACGGGCAGCGCCACGGTAACGGGCGTGTCGGCGACACCCGCGATGACCGCGCGGCGCGTCAGCTCAAGGGCGTGCGTCCGCCCCTCGTCGACGAGCGAGATGCTCACCATCTGATAGTTATTGAGGTCGGCGGCCCGGAAGACCCACCGGATACCGCAGTGCTCGATTTTGGCCAGGAATTCGACTTCGTAATCCCGCATTCCCAGCGAGGGGCCGAACAGCGCGAGAGACGCCGGCCGCACCCCGGCGGCATCCAGACGCCAGTCTTCCGCCCCCCCAACCCAGCGGCCCAGGCCCGACCCAAAATTGTCTTCCACCGTGGAGGTGGCGCTGTCGCCGTTCTCGTCGAGCACGCCGCCAAGAAGCCCCAGGATGCTGAAGTCCGCATCTCTGAACAAAGGCTCCTGCGGGGCAAACGGGGCAAGCGCGGTGCGCGGCGCAAATGCTACGGTGGCCGTGGATAGCGGCACGCCGGCGGGCCGGGAGAATCCCAGCGTGCCGTTGACGATCGTAGGCAGCGCACGGGGGGGCAACAGCGGAGGCGCAGCCGCGTCTCCCGTCCCTCCCACTCCCCTGTCCGATTCCCAAATGCGTGCCCGGGCGGGGCAGCTCGAGGCGCCCGTTTGAGACCAGCAGGACACCGTCCGGGCGAGACCGGGACGCCACTCGGCGGCGCGCGAGAGAGTTCCCGTATACGGGGGCAGGCAGGGCTGGTGCACGGCAGCCGGCACGACGGTCACGCGACGCTCCGCGCTCGATCCCGCGGATTGCACCAGTTGGAAGAGCCGATCGCCCGGCCCCAACACATGGGGCGGCCGGTCGGGATTCATATCCAGCGGCGGAAAGGCCAAGCAGAAGAACTCGGGTATGGCACTCCAGAAATCGATGGCCCCCGTGGACCGCTTTTCGGTGCTGGCATCGTATGCGAGCAAACGATCCGCCGCCCACATAGGCTTCCCGACATGCGTGAATCCGCAGGCGTGGATAGAGCGTTCCAGATTGCTCAACTCGCGGGACAACACGACATTGGGACCAAACTGCGCCGGGATGGCACGAGGGCCCCCGGTCGACAACGCGGCGCGGACGTGGCGCGCGGCCCAAAAAGGCGCTGTGGGTATTTGTACCGGGCCTCCCGTCCTGCGCCTGGCGATCGGTATGGGGACGCCACGTTCCGGCGAACCCGAGGGGAAGCCTACCGTGCCGGCATCGCGACGGCCGCAGGGCATGGAAGCCGCCCGATATGCGGCATCGGGCATCTGCAAGTCGGGACACACAGCAGGGAGCCGGAATACCCCGGCTTCACGAAGGGGAACCTCTATGAGGCGCAACCTGGCGGAGCCGGCTTGAACCCGCAGCGGTTGGTCGAAGCCTCGCCTCAACCGGGGATCGACTTCCAGGGAGAGGCCGATCAGGGACCGGAACCGGGCGTCCTGCGGCGCTGGGATACCCGCCACGGACCGGCGCCCGGGAATCTTAAGTTTCCTGAGCACCATCTTCGAGCGCATCCGCTCCGGTATGCTCTCTCCTCGCCGGCCCAAGGAGTGCGGCGCCGGCGGCCGGTGCCCGGAAGCGCGAACGGCACCCGCACGCGAGGGGCGCAGCGCCGTCGCCAACCGCGGTTCGGGAAGAAGGTACGAGCATGCGGAAGACCGCAGGACAGGCACACTCGCCGAGAGACGGCGCTCCTCGGAACCTCCATACGCAGCCGCCTGCTCAAGCATGATGAGCTGCGGACGTTCCTTCCGTCGCTCCAGTTGTGAAATTTCGCTGGCCTCGAGCACGCGGTTCAGGCCGCGGCGGAGGCGATACTCCTCGCGGTGATCCCGGCAGCAGAAGTCCCCCTCCCGAAGGAGCCGGATTCGCGAGAGCGGTTTTCCACAGAGCTGGCACGCCGTTGCGCTCATTGCCGACCAATTATAAAAATTCGCAACGGTAATTACCACAAAAAATGTATATGTTTTTGGTAGTACTTGTACTGTTACCCGTGGTTACGGCCCAGCCACAGCTAATGTTTACTATCGTTAGCAGGTGGCTAATAACCAAGTGAAATAGCGGCAGTTTGTCGCAAGAGAACTCGAAATATCGCGTCTTTTCCGGTAATGTTGTAAGTGCCCTGCTCCGTCCCTAGGAGTTGTCGGAGGATATTCGAATGCCTGAGTCAACCGCACGAGCGGAACGGTTCGAGCCCCAGAGCCCGGCCATGCCGTTCTACATTTGGGAAGTTGCGCAGAAGCCGGTATCGGTGCGCATCAGCCTGGACGTGATTGAACGCCTGGAACGAGATGTGGTGGCGAGTTTCCGGTCCGTCAGCAACCGTGGTTCCGAGATCGGTGGTCTGCTGTTCGGTAGAGTCGTGCCGGGGTCCCGGCCCGTGGTGTCGGTCGAGAGCTACGAACTGGTTCCCTGCGAGTACGCCAGGGGACCCCTGTACCGCCTGGCCGACAAGGACATCGAAACTCTGGACAGTGTGCTCCGGCAACGGACCGCGGGGGACGGCCAGGTTCTGGTGGGGATGTTCCGGAGCAACACCCGGAGGGACCTCACCTGCGACCCGGACGATCTTGCCCTGATGACGCAGCGCTTCAAGGAAGCGGATAAAATCCTTCTGCTGGTAAAGCCGTTCGCGACGAAGCCGGCCATGGCGGGGCTGTTCATATGGGAGGATGGCGCGATCCAGGAGTCGAGCCACCAGACCTTCCCCTTCACACGCTCCGCGCTGGTAGCGGAGAATATGGTGCGAGCC
This sequence comes from Bryobacteraceae bacterium, assembly GCA_035561075.1. Taxonomy (GTDB): domain Bacteria; phylum Acidobacteriota; class Terriglobia; order Bryobacterales; family Bryobacteraceae; genus JAMCRM01. The sequence continues at coordinate 23,091 of DATMYF010000054.1, read as the reverse complement.
ATCTCCGCGAACGTGCCTGCGGCGTCGCCGGCGGCGTCGGCAGCCGAACCGCCGTTAGCTCCCGCAAGCGCCGAAAGCCTATCCGCCAAGCCGGCCGCCCGCGCCCAGGTGGTACCGATTGCCTCCCGGCGCGATACCGTGGCCCCTCCGGCTCCTGCCGCCCCACCGGTTGCCGTACCCGAACCGGAGCATCACGAAGAGGACAAAGTGGCTCCCCCGCCGGAACCGGCCCCTCTGAGAATTCCAGGCTCGCTGGGGGGGGCATACGAGGAACCCAAGGCATCCGGCCGCGGCAAAAAACTGATCTGGATTCTCGGCGGCGTCGCGGTGGCGTGCCTGCTTTTGACCCTGTTGGTTTACCCGGGGCTGCTGGTCCACCGTGGCGGAACTCCGGCGGTCTCGTCCGTGGACACCTCAACCCTGTCGCTGCGGGTAGAGCGCGCCGCGGGGCAGTTGCTGCTGACCTGGAACCGCGAGGCCGAAACGGTGAAGACCGCAACCAAGGCGGTGCTGACCATCACCGACGGACCGCAGGTGGAGAACGTGGACATCGACCTGGCACAGTTACGGAACGGCAGCGTGGTCTACTCGCCGGTGACCTCGGATGTGAGCTTTCGCCTGCAGGTCACGAGTTCGGACGCGGACAAGAGCAAGAGTGAATACGTCCGGGTACTGGGAACTCGACCATCTCTCCTGGCGCCTGCCGGTGGGGACGCCAAGAGCGCCGCGGCGACGATGCCGCCGGCAGCCGCCCCGGCGCAAACCGAGTCGGCGGCACCCGAAACCGAGGAGCCTGCCGCGGAGCCGGTTCCAGCCGCCCCCAGACAGTCGTTGAGCGCCAAATGGCAGCAACCGGCATCGCTCGGCCAGAGGCTGCGGCCCGCCACGTCGTCCGAATTGGCCGAACCGCCCAGCCTGGATCGTACGGCGAGCGTGAGCGGGAACGTCCCCGGTCTCCCGGGGCTGAGCCAAGCGCCGGCAGCGCCGATGGCCCCGCCACCTGCCCGGGCAGCCGCCGCACCCGCCAGGGTTGGCGGGCAAGTGCAGGAGGCCACCCTGATCTCCCGCCGTGATCCGATCTACCCCCCGCTCGCCAAGCAGGCCAGGGTACAGGGCACTGTCCAACTCGAAGCCAGGGTGGGCAGGGACGGTACGGTTAAAGAAGTAAAGGTGATCAGTGGCCATCCACTACTCAGGCAAGCCGCAGCCGATGCCGTAAAACGCTGGATGTATCGGCCGACGCTCCTCAATGGAGAAGCCGTGGAGGTCACGACGCGAGTCGCGGTGGGCTTTTCCATGTCTAACTGATCCGCAAGTCCCCGCAACCCGGTGCTCCCGGTCGTGGCTGTTTCGCGCGGCCGGGCGCCGGTCATCACTCCCTCCCAACCCTCGCCCTTTCAGCGCAACAACAAGCTCGCAACGTAGGCAATCATAAGCGTTACGATCACCGCTGTTGCGAACCAGACCCCCACCGTACGCAGCCGTGAGGACGCGAGTCCCGAGGGCAGATGGCGGTGGCGCAGGTACAAGGTCACCACCCCGATTACCGGGATGATCATGAACTGGGCCACCCCCCCGATGAACACCATGGTTACGGGCTCGCGGAATAGCCAATAGAGGATGGCCGGGACCACGGTGAGCATCCAGACGAAGCCCCGGCGGTAACGCACCCGCGCGGCGTAATCGTCACGCCGAAAGAAGCCCATCAGGCGGAACATATCCGCGAAAAGGCGGGAATGCGCCGCGGCGGAGGCGAAAATGGTGCCGTAGAGCGTGGCCACCGCCCCCACGTAGAACAGGTACACCGCCCATGGCCCCAGGGTCTGGGTGTACATTTTCGAGAGGATGGGGATCATCTCGCCGGCCGCCGGCACCAGCCCCATACCGTGCAGGACGCCGGCGCCAAGCAGGTAGAATGCGATGGTGGCCACGGTGTAGATGATCATGGAGGCGAAGGCGTCCACCTCCATCACCCGGATCCAGCCGCGCGCGCGTGCGAACCACTGCGGGCTGCCGTCCGCCTTACCGGCGAAACGCGCATAGCCCTTTTCCACGCACCAGTAGGGATACATGAAGAGCTCCGTAGCGCCCACCCCGGTGAGGCCGAACACGGCCACCGCCCGAGTGAAGCCCCCCGGAGGCATCTGGAACTTCAGGCCCTCGGAGACCTGCGCCCACGAGAAATACTGCGGCATCCGCATCAGCAGCAGGGCGCAAAGCAGGGTGAGCAGCGTAAAGAGCGCCACTTTGAGGGTTGCCAGCTTTTCGATGCGCTCGTAACCGCCGCCGAGCAACAGCACCAGGGTGAGGACGAGGAAGCTCAATACCCAGAGGCCCGTCGAGACCGCGGGGACCAGAATATGCATCACCTGGGCCACGCCGCCGAACATGGCGCCCACCTGGAAGAAGGTGGTTGCCACCATCAGGGCCCACCCCCACACCACCCAGTTCACCTTCCATCGCGGACCGGGGAACCGATTGAAGCTTTCGAGTCCGGTTTCGCCGGTGGCGATGGTGTAGCGCCCCATCTCCACCTGCACGGCTGGCTTAATGAAGCAGCTCAGCAGGATAACCCATAGGGCGACATAGCCGACCTGCGCACCCAGAGTAGTGGTGGCGATCAACTCGCCAGAACCCACGATGGAGGCGCAGAGGATCATACCCGGCCCGATCCGCCTGACGATGGCGCCCAGCGAGCGCGGCGGCTCGACGATGTCCGCGGGGTTCAAGGCATAGAGGTCCTCCGGAACCTTCGCGGAAGGGGCGTCCGGCTTCGGCGCGCTGGTCATGGGGCCAATCGTAGCAGTTGGGTCCGGGCGTCACAACAGGGGCGGAATCTTCTGATACCCTGGGCAGAAGCTATGACGAACCCCATCGTGGTTCTCGCCCTGCTGGCGAGCGGGCTGCCGCCGGTTTCCGGTGCGCAATCGCGCGAGGAGCGGGTGGCACGGGCCGCCGCCGCGCTTGAGCAAACGCTGGTGGCGCAGCGGCGCGACTTCCACCAGCACCCCGAACTCTCGAACCGCGAGGAGCGCACCGCCCGGGTGATCACGGAGAAACTGCGGGCGCTGGGGTTCGACGACGTCCGGACGGGCATCAGCGGGCACGGCATCGTAGCCCTGCTCAAGGGCGCCAAGCCGGGGCCCGTGGCGGCCATCCGCACCGACATGGACGCGCTGCCCATCGAGGAAACCCTGAACGTGCCCTACCGCTCTCTCAACAAGGGCGTGAAGCACGCCTGCGGGCACGACGTCCACATGACCGTGGCGCTCGGAACCGCGGAACTGCTCAGCCGCATGCGCAGCGAGATGACGGGCAGCGTGAAATTCATCTTCCAGCCGGCGGAGGAGGGCGCGCCCGAGGGCGAGGACTCCGGCGCCGACCGCATGATCCGGGAAGGAGCGCTCGACAATCCGCGCCCCGGCGCCATCTTTGCGTTCCACACCGATCCGGCCCTGCCGGCCGGCCGGATCGGCTATGTCCCCGGCGCCATGCTGGCTTCATCGGACTACGTCATTATCAAGCTGACCGGCAAGAAAGTGCACGCCGCAATGCCGCACCAGGGAATCGACACGGTGGTGGTGGCGGCGGAGTGCGTCACGGCGCTCCAGACCATCCGCAGCCGGCGCATCGACCCGCTGGAGCCGCTGGTGCTGACGTTGGGCTCAATCCACGGCGGCAACCGCAGCAACATCATCGCCGAGGAGGTGGTGATGGAAGGGACGCTGCGCACCCACAGCGAAAAGGTGCGGGAGCGCGCCATGTCGCTGGTACGGGAAATTGTGGCCGGGGTGGCGGCCTCGCACGGCGCAAAGGCGGAGGTCTCGTGGTCGACCAGGTCAAACCCGCCGACGGTGAACAATACCGCGCTGGTCGAGGCGACGCTGCCGTCACTCCGGAGAACCCTCGGCGCGGAGAATGTGGTGCTGGTGCCGCCGGTGATGGCCGCCGAGGATTTCGCCTACTTCCAGCGGCAGATCCCTGGCGCCATGTTCTGGCTGGGCGTGGGGAACACCGCCCGGGGGATCACCGCCGCGCTGCACACGCCTGATTTCGACGCCGACGAGTCCAGCCTGCAGGTAGGGGTGAAGGCCATGGCCAACGCCGTACTCGACTACCTCGATCGCGCCAGGTAGAGTGCCCGCGGGCCACACCTGTGCTCTTCCGTGACACGGCAACCGCGCGGCCGCGCGGCGCGTCCCGAGCACTATATGGCAGTCTGGTTGAGAAGCGCCGGGGCGGCCCTCGCCTTCGCGTCGCTGTGCGGGGCGGCAGAGATCGTGCAAGCGGTGGAGGTGGCCGGCTCGCGCGCGCCGTTCGAACTCGCCACCCGCGCCGGGGAACCCATCGACCAAGTTAAATTACGGCAGGATGTGAAGCGCCTGTGGGGGTCGGGCCGCTTCGAAGACGTCCGGGTGGAATCCACGGAAGATGCAACGGGACTGCGGCTGGTCTTCCGGCTCAAAGAGAAGCGGCCCCTGCGGCTGCGCAAGGTGGAAGTGCACCCACCCACCGCAGGAGTTCAGCACGGCCTCGCGCCGGACGCGTTTGTGGACCCTCAACGCGCGCAGGAGGCCGCGGCCGCGGTACGGGCGCAACTCGTGGCGCAAGGTTATCCCGAGGCCAGGGTAACGGCGAAGCTGGCGCCGGTGGACTCGGGGCGGGCGGACGTGACCCTCGCGGTAAATAAAGGCAAGCATGTCCGGATCGGCAAGGTGGAGTTCACTGGCGAGCCGGGCGCGGATCCGCGGGAGCTCCGGAAGGCGCTACAGGCCACCAGGGTGCGGACGATGCTGCCGGGTGTTCCGTGGATCTGGAGCGGCTGGAAGCTGCGGCCCGGCTACAGCGAAGATGCCATCGACGCGGATGCAGCGGCGCTCCGATCGCTGCTCTTCAGCAAGGGCTTCTTCGCGGCCGCGGTGAGGCGGGACGCGCCGGAGTACCAGCCCGATGGCACACTCCTGCGCTTCCGGATCGACTCCGGTCCGCGGTATGCCGTGCGTTCGCTCGACGTGCACCCCGGCGGCGGCGGCCTGCGGGCCATTCTCCCCGGACCGGGTGGGCAGTTCCCCAAGGCCGAAGTCTGCGGAGCCTTCTTCGACGAGCGCCGTAAAGCGGAGCGTGCCGGGGTGGTAGACTTCGGCGCGCGGCTCCAGATTACGGAACTCCCCGACGGCGCTGCGGGCCAGAAACGCGCCGACCTCGATGCGCGGGTGGAACTCGGCCCGGCCTACCGGGTCGGGCGCATCGAATTCCGTGGCAACCGGGGCTTCGGGGACCTCGCCATCCGGCGCTCCCTGCTGCTTGACGAAGGCCAGCCGCTCGACCAGATGCTGCTGCGCAAGACACTGGGGCGTATGAACCGCACGGGGCTTTTCGAGCCGCTCTCGCCCGCCAACGTGGTGGTGAACACGGCTCCGGGGGCGGATATTGCGGACCTGACGATCCACGTCACCGAGCGAAAGCGCGGGCATTGGGCGCTCTCCGGACCCGTGGGTCCCCTGAGTGTCGCGGGACCGCTGCGGTTCTCCGTCGGCTCGCGGCTGCCCTCGTGGGGACGCGGGATTTTCGATCTCTCAACCTATACGGCCTCCATCAGCCTGATGGCCTTCGCGCAGCCTCTCGCGGGGGTCCTGCCATTCCTGCCCGACCGGCGCTTCATGGTACTGGGGACTCTCGGGCGTCCGCTGCTGCCGGGACAGCGCCTGACTTCGGGGTTCACTATTGCGCCGCAACTCGGCTGGCAGGGGATGCTGGCGGGCTACGGCGTCACGCAGTCGCGCGACCTGCTCGGCGGGCTATTCGAGAGCGAGCGCACGTTCACCCCACCCATTGAGGTGAAGATCACCCGCGGGACCGGTCCGGACGCCCCCATCGAAGGCGTGATGGTTTGCGAGCTGCCGGCCACCAAAATGGACCGGTTGCGGAAAGCGGGTGCGATCACCACGGGCCTGCTGTTCTCGATGAGCCCCTTCTAGAATGGGTTGGTGACCCTTCTTCTTCTCGGACTAGCGGCAGCGCTCGCGGGCGCTCCGGAACCTTGCACCGAATACCGGCGCCGCGTGGATGTGGTTCGGCACATTCCGGGACTGGTGGCGTTCTGGGATTTCGTCAAGCGCGAGGAGGGTGGGCGCTTTGCGGCGTGGCAGGCGAAGGGCGACCGGCACGAATTCCACCTGGATGCGGTCAATTACGTCCGAGACTACTGGGATGCGGGACGGCCAGTGGCATATGACGACTTCCCCCTGCTCGGCAGAGGCCCGTTCGGTCAAGCCGTGCTGTTCAGGCGGGAGGACGACCCGACGTTCCGGCCCTGCCTGCTGGTGCCACGCGCACGGCTGCACGGGTCCGGCCTGGATGTTAAGGGTTCGGGCCGCTCCGTTTCGATGGTCGCGTGGGTCATTCGCGAGAGCGGTAACCACGCCATCGGGGGTATCTGGCACGAGGGAACGGACCTCCGGGAGACTGCCTCCGCGGCAGTACGGGTGGAGCGCGGCCGGCGCCAGTATGCGCTGTTCGCCGGCCTGGCCGGCAATTCCGGCGCCTCCGCCGCGCACGTCTCCGAAAACGGCGCGAGTTCATTCGGGGACCGGTACGCCCGCAACCTCGCGGTCACGCCGGAGATCATGGTTGCAGTGCCTTCCGGTTCGCCGGCGGACGTGCTTGACCGATCCTGGAGCGTGGCCGGTTTTTCATTCGATAACCGCCAGAACACCGTGACCGCCTACCTGGACGGCAAGGCCACCGAGTACTGGATCGATAATCCCCAAACCCATCCTTTCTTCCGCTGGGCCTGCAAAGCCTGGGTTCAGGCGCAGTTGCACCGCGTACCGGGGATGCAGCCGGACGAGGATCCGGCGTTCCCGCCAGATCAGTTCTACGAACCGCCGGAGGGCAAACCGCTTGGCGTTACCGTGCTTGAGGAAACCGGCGACCGGCGAGTGGAACTCCACCGCTTCCCCTTCACCAAAGTCCGGGTCACCCTGCGCAAGAACGGGAAGGGCAGGTTCGTGCCGGTTAGTCGGGAATTGGCCGCTATCAAAGCGAACCCGTTCTGGTTCGGGCACGACCTCTACGCTCCCGGGAGCACCGGGGATGGTGGACCGTTCACCATCGGGCGCGTGATCCACAGCGGGCGGAGCGTGGGTTTCACCGGCTATATCGGGGGGATGGCGGTCTTTAGCCGTGCATTGTCGGCGAAGGAGATGGCCCGGCTGGCGGCCATCGGTGCTCCCATTAGCCTCAATGGCAGTTGCGAATATTCGAGAACTCGAATATTCTAATATTTCCAGGAGCTCACGCTGCCATGCAGAACATGCTGCGGTCCTACAAGGCGAGCATTTTTCAAGCGCTTGCCCACCCCACCCGCATTGCCATCATTGAGGCGCTGCGGGACGGAGAACTGTCCGCGCGCGCCATCCAGGAGCGGCTCGGCATCGAGCAGGCGAACCTTTCCCAGCACCTGGCGGTGCTGCGGAGCCGGCAGATCGTGGCCAATCGGAAAGAGGGTAACCAGGTATTCTACTCGCTTCGAATGCCCATGCTCAACGAAGTGCTCGACATCATGCGCCGCTGTTTTCAGGCCAATCTGACGGAAGCCATCCAAATGCTCGGTGAAATCGACGCTGAGGCCCCCAGCCGGTGAGCCCGACTCTCTTTAACAGTGCACTCGCGCTATGGCTGGCCGGCGCAGTAGCTGGGCTGGCAGGCTTCCGGCGGCCGGAATGGGCGCGGCTGGCTGGGTTCGGGCTGGCGCTGCTGGGCTCGCTGGCGGCGGCCTTGGCCGGCTGGATGGGAATTGCGGAAGGCGCGGCGGAGTGGAACCTGCCTTCAGCCGTACCGCTGTTTTCCTGGACGGTCCGGCTCGATCCGCTGTCCTCCTATTTCAACCTGGCGCTGGGGGTGGTTTCGGCGGCGGTCTCGCTCTACTCTTTCGGCTACCTGCGGGGGAACCGCGGCAACACCGGGGTGCTGGTTTTTTTCTACAACATCCTGCTGCTGAGCCTGGCGCTGGTTTTCTCCGCCTCGAATGCGTTTTTCTTCCTGCTGGCGTGGGAAGCGATGGCGCTGGCGGCCTACTGTCTGGTGGTATTCGAGCACGAAAAAGCGCAGACGCGCCGGGCCGGGGTGCTGTTCCTCATCATGTCCCACGCGGGAACGGGGCTGCTGCTGACGGCCTTCCTGCTACTGGCGTCGGCGGCCGGGAGCCTGGATTTCTCGACCTTCCGGGCGGCGCTATCCAGTTTGCCCGAATGGGAGCAGGGTGCGGTCTTCGTGATGTTCTTCCTGGGTTTCGGGGTGAAGGCCGGGATTATTCCGCTGCACGTCTGGCTGCCTGAGGCGCACCCGGTAGCGCCCAGCAACGTTTCCGCCCTGATGTCCGGGATTGTTTTAAAAACGGGGATTTACGGGATCGCGCGGGTGTGCTTCGATTTCTTCGAAGCACCGCCGGTATGGGCGGGGATGCTGGTGCTCACCGCCGGGGTGGTTTCCGCCCTGGTGGGGGTGCTGTACGCACTGATGGAGAACGACCTGAAGCGCCTGCTGGCCTATTCCAGCATCGAGAACATCGGGATTATCCTGATCGGCTTCGGCGCGTCCCTCATGTTCCAGGCGCTGGGGCACCCGAGCCTGGCGGCCATCGCGCTGGCCGCCGGCCTTTGCCACACCCTGAACCACGCGGTTTTTAAAAGCTTGTTGTTCCTGGGGGCCGGCTCCGTCCTGCACTCGACGCACACGCGCAACATGGAAGAGATGGGCGGGCTGATCCGGCGAATGCCCGTAACCGCGCTCTGCTTCCTGGTGGGCTCGATCGCGATTTCCGGTCTGCCGCCGCTCAACGGCTTCATCAGTGAGTGGCTGACGTACCAGGCGCTGCTGGCGGGGTTCGGGACCACCCTGAGCCTCACCCGTGTAATGTTTCCGGCTGCCGGGGCGCTGCTGGCGTTGACGGCGGCGCTGGCGGCGGCCTGTTTCGTGAAAGCCTTCGGGATTACGTTCCTGGCCCTGCCGCGGAGCCCGAAAGCCGCGGAAGCCCGGGAGGCGTCGCTTTCGATGCGCGCCGGGATGGCCGTGCTGGCCGCGGCCTGCGTGGCCCTCGGGTTGGGCGCCACGTGGTTTGTGCCAGTGCTCGACCCGATTACCCGGCAGGCCTTCGGGGTTGATGTCAGCCAGGCGCTGATCACGGCCAACGGCCTGGTCCTGTCGGCGGGAAGCACGCGGGGCGGCACCGTCTCGACCGCTGGGATGGCCCTGGCCTTCCTTGCCCTGGCGGCGCTGCCGGCCCTGCTCTGGCTCGCCTGGGGACGTCACGGCCGGCGAGCCACCGGGCCGACCTGGGATTGCGGGCTGCCCGGCCTCACGGCGGATAACGAGTACACCGCCACCGCCTTTTCGAAGGCCCTCCGGATGATCTTCTCGGCGCTGTTCAAACCGCGGCGCGAGATCCAGGCGGAGTACGAAGTCTCGCCCTACTACCCCACGGCGATCCGCTTCGAAAGCGAGATCGAGCCGGCATTTGAAAAGCACTTCTACGATCCCTTGAAACTTTGGATTCTGGCCATGGCCAACCGCGCACGGGCGGTCCAGGCGGGCAGCATACAGGCCTACCTCGCCTACATCTTCGTGACCCTGATCGGTCTGCTGCTGTTCGGGGTGCGGGGATGATGGAACGCGTGCTCGAAGGACTGGTGCAGCTTGTGCTGCTGCTGGCCGTCGCCCCGCTGTTGAGCGGCTTCATCAGGACCATGAAGGCTCGGCTGCAGATGCGCCGGGGCCCCGGCGTACTGCAGACCTATTACGAACTGCACAAGCTGCTGCGGAAAGGCATGGTGATTCCGGACACGGCCTCGTGGCTGTTCTCCGCCACTCCGTACATCCTGTTCGTCACCACCATCGCGGCGGGGCTGATGCTCCCAATGGTAGCCGCACAGGCGCCGCTGGGAATCTTCGGCGGCGCGCTGGCGGTGGTCTACCTGCTCGGTCTGGGCCGCTTCTTCCTGGCGCTGGGCGGGCTCGATACGGGCAGTTCGTTCGGCGGTCTGGGCAGCAGCCGGGAGATGACCATTTCGGCACTGGCGGAGCCCGCCATGATGCTGGCCGTTTTCACCGTGGCGATCGGTGCCAATTCCACCAGCCTGGCGGAAATCGCCCGCACGGCCGTGGCGCAGGAATGGCGCTTTCTGGCGCCCTCCCAGGTGCTGGCGTTCGCGGCGTTGTTCGTGGTGCTCATTGCGGAAACCGGGCGCATCCCCGTGGACAACCCGGCCACGCACCTGGAACTCACCATGATTCACGAGGCCATGATCCTCGAATACTCCGGGCCGTACCTGGCACTGATCGAGTGGGGCGCATCCATCAAGCAACTGCTGCTCATGGTGCTGTTGATCAACTGCTTTTGGCCGTTCGGCCTGCCGGCGGCGTGGTCCGCCACGGGCGCGTTGGCAGGGTTGGCGTGGCTGCTTTTCAAGCTGCTGCTGCTGGCCTGCGCCGTCGTGCTGGTGGAGACCACGAACGCCAAAATGCGGCTGTTCCGGGTGCCGGAACTGATGGCCGTAGCATTCACCCTGGGGACGCTGGCGCTGGTCTCCACGTTCCTGTTCTGAGCTGAGGACGCATGCAATTACTTCAAAATCCGGAGTTCGGAGACAAGATAGTTACGCTGATGGCGGCGCTGGTGCTGGTGCTGCAGATCGCCATGGTGGGGCAGCGCTGGATCGTGACCAACATCCGGATCTTCGGGGCGCAATCGTTCCTGCTGGCCGCCATCGCAGGCACCATCGCATGGTACAACTCGGCGCCGCACGTGTTCATCGCGGCGGTCCTGACGCTGCTGGTGAAGGCCATCCTGGTACCGGTGCTGCTCGAGCGCCTGGTGGACCGCATTGAGATCCGCCGCGAGATCGAGCCCATCGTCAACGTGCCCGTCTCGGTGCTGATTTCCGGGGCCCTCACACTGATCGGCTACATCGTGGCGGAATCGTTTTACCGCCCGGAATACACCAGCGGCCCTGCAAGCATGGGGCACAACACCCTCGCGGTGGCGATCTCGCTTTTCCTGATTGGCTTCTACATGATGATCAACCGGCGCAAGGCGCTGACGCAGGTTCTGGCGCTGCTCTCTCTTGAAAACGGGCTGTTCCTGGCCGCCATCTCCCTCACCTACGGGATGCCCCTGATTGTCGAGCTGGGCGTCTTCTTCGACGTCCTGGTGGCCGTGATGGTGCTGGGGATCCTGGTGTATCGCATCCAGGAGACGGTGGAATCGCTGGACGTGAGCAAACTGCGGAAACTGCGAGGCTGACCGACCCGATGATCCTAGCCGCCTTACTGCTGATACCCCTGGCCGCCGGGCCGATTTCCTTCTGCCTCCGCAAGCGGGCGCACATGGAGGCCGCGAACCTGGCCGCTTTCGGGGCAACGTTCCTGCTCGCCATCGCCCTGGCCCTGGAGGTGCTGCGTACCGGCGCCGTCTCGCTGTGCGACGGCTTCTTCCGCGCCGACCACCTGAGCGCGCTGGTGGCGCTCCTGACCGCGTCGGTGGCGCTGGTGTGCGCGGCCTACGCCGTAGGCTACCTGCGGCAGGACGAGCGCGACGGCGTCTTCGACGGCGATGACGAAAGCGCCGCCTCCCCGAAAATCCGCAACTACTACGCCCTGACCCCGCTCTTCGTCTTCTCGATGCTGTTGATGTCGCTGGCCAACAACCTGGGGGTGATGTGGGCGGCCATCGAAGCCACCACCCTGGCATCCGTCTTCCTGGTGACGTTCTACGGCAAGGTGACCTCGCTCGAAGCGGCCTGGAAGTACGCCATCATCGGGGGCGTAGGGCTCTCGATGGCGATGTTCGGGACCATCCTGGCCTATTACTCGGGCCATCATCTGGCAGGCTCCGACACGCTGGCGGGGTTGAACTGGTCCTTCCTGGCGGAGCGCGCCGGGCAACTGGACAAAACCACCATGCGGCTGGCCTTCATCCTGGCGCTGCTCGGATACGGCACCAAGGCCGGCCTCGCGCCCATGCACACGTGGAAGCCGGACGCTTACAGCGAAGCACCGGTGCCCGCGGCGGCCATCCTCTCGTCGGCCATGCTGAACTGCGCACTGTACGGGCTGGTGCGCTTCTACGTGCTCACCAGCCGCTCGGTGGGTGCGGAGTTCCCCGGCGGCCTGCTGCTGCTCTTCGGTGTGCTCTCGATGGGGATCTCGGTCCCGTTCGTGCTGGTGCAGAAGAACTTCCGCCGGCTGCTGGCATACCACACCATCGACCACGCGGGCATTATGGTCACCGCCCTGGGGATTGGGGGCAAGGTGGGGGCGCTGGCGCTGATGCTGCACATGACGTTTCACACCGTGGCCAAGTCGCTGCTGTTCCTGTGCGCCGGCAACGTCTCGCAGCATTTCCACACCAGCCTGTTCGACAAGGTCAAATGCGGGGTAATCCGCTCCATGCCGGTAACCGGGACGGTGTTCCTGATGGCCATGATGGCTATCGTGGGGATGCCGCCGTTCAGTTTGTTCCAAAGCGAATTCCTGATTCTGCAGGCGGCCTTCGACGGCGGGCATTATACGGCGGGCGCGCTGTTCATCCTGTTCGGCACGGGGATTTTCGCCGGCGCGGTGATGCACGTCGGGGGGATGGTGCTGGGGCCTCCCGGGGAGCATCCCGTTGCCTCCTGGCACCCATGGCGCGACGGCTCGGTGCTGGCGCTGGCGGCGGTCCTGGTGGTGATTGGCTTCTGGTTGCCGGCGCCGCTGTTGGAGTTGATCCGGGGAGCGGCCCGGGTGGTGGCGGGGGAGTGATGCGGACGGCCCTTAACGATCTGATGCGTGAGTTCGCCGGGCGGGTGCGCCCCCTGGACGAAGCGGAAGGCCAGCTCCGCGCCATGCTGGACGGACCGGACGCGCGGCCCATGGCCGAGTTCCTGCTCTCCGCGCACGACGCGCGTGTGGTGGCGGTATTCGCCGAAGACCGCCGCGCCGCCGACGGCTGTTTCTACAACCATTACGTGTTCGACCGGCCGGGCGACCGGGACTACCTGATTCTCGACGCGCCAGTCTCCGAAGCCGAGCCGCGCTTCCCCTCGTTGGCGGCGGAGTTGCCGTCCGTGAACTGGCAGGAGCGCGAGATCCAGGACTGGTTCGGCCTGGAGCCGGAGGGCCATCCGAATCCTCGCCGCGTCGCTTTGCACGACAACTGGCCCGACGTTCACCCGTTGCGGAAAGACTTCCCGCTCCGCCAGGAACTCCCGCCGTTTGAGGGCGAGCAGCACATCTACCGGCCGACCCTAGGGGAGGGCGTCTTTCAAATTCCAGTGGGCCCTGTACACGCCGGGATTATCGAACCGGGCCACTTCAATTTCGCTGTGGCCGGGGAGCCGATCCTCTATCTCCAGTTGCGCATGTTCTATACCCATAAGGGGACGGAAAAGCTCTTCGAAAGCATCCCGATCCACCGGGCGGTGTTCCTGGCGGAGAGCATTTCAGGCGACTCGGCCTTCTCGCACGGTACGGCGTTCTGCCAGGCCGTAGAGCGCGCGGCGGAGATCGAGGTGCCGCTGCGGGCGAGCGTGATGCGTACCATCCTGCTGGAACTGGAGCGGGTCTACAACCACATCTCCGACATCGGCGCCATTGCCACGGATGTGGGCTTCGGCATCGCCAATGCTCACGCGGGCCGGCTGCGCGAGATGGTGATGGGGTTGAACGAGGACCTGGCGGGGAGCCGGATGCTGCGCGGAATGGTAGCGGTAGGGGGCGTCCGCAGGGACTGGTCGGCCGCGCAGGTCGAGACCCTTTTGGGCGCGCTCCAACCCATTGCGGCCGAGTTTGGCGATCTGGTGTCGCTGGTGAGGAGCTCCGATTCGACGCGCGACCGGCTGGAGCGCACCGGCATCCTGGCCCCGGAGAAGGCCCTGGCCCTGGGAATCGTGGGGGTGGGGGGCCGCGCTTCGGGGGTCGATCTGGACGTGCGGCGCGATCATCCCTATGCCGCCTACGACCAGTTTCCGCCCCGCATCCCGGTCTACAGCCGCGGGGATGTCTGGCACCGCGTGCGGGTGCGCATCGATGAAGTGCGGGAAGCTCTGGTAATCATCCGGGCGGCCGCGGGCGAACTGGCGGATGGGCCGCACTGCGCCCCCCCGCAACCTATTCCCGAGGGACGCTGCGCGCTGAGCGCAGTCGAGGGGTGGCGCGGCGAGATCCTGCACTGGATCCGCACGGGGCCGGGCGGCACGCTCGAACGCTGCAAGATCAAGGACCCCTCGCTCAATAATTGGCCCGCTCTGGTGGAAGCCGTGCAGGGCAACATCGTTCCGGACTTCCCGGTGATCAACAAGAGCTTTAACCTGTCCTACTCGGGCACGGACCGCTGACATGTTCAAGATTCTGCAGAAGACCTTCGCGACGGGGCTGGTGACCACCCGCTACCCCGAGGCCCCGGCTACCATATCCGAACACTTCCGCGGGCGGCCGGACTTCGACTTCGAAGCCTGGCGCGATGCCCGTCCGGCGGCCGATGCCTGCCCCTCGGGCGCCATCTCGGTGCACGACGGCGACGGCACCCGCACGGTCACGGTGGACTACGGGCGGTGCGTCTTCTGCGGCCAATGCGCGGAGGTCTCGGGCGGCGCCGTGCAGGTGACGCGGGATTTCGAACTCGCCGCTACCGATCGCGCGGCGCTCGCGTGCACCGCCGAATACGCTCTTGAAGCCGACGGCAGCCACCGGCAGCTTTTGGGCGTGCGGTATCCGCCGGCGGAAGAGACCGGGGCGCGGGCCGCGGAGGCCATCCGCCGGGTGCTGGGCCGGTCGCTGGCCATCCGGCAGGTGGACACCGGCTCCTGCAACGGCTGTGAACTGGAAATCGGTGCCCTGAACAACCCCGTGTTCGACATCGAGCGTTTCGGCATCCACTTCGTGGCTTCGCCGCGCCATGCCGACGCGCTGCTGGTGACCGGCCCTGTGACGCGAAATATGGAACTGGCGTTGCAGAAGACCTACGCCGCCACGCCCGATCCCAAGATCGTGATTGCCACCGGCGCGTGTGCCATCAGCGGCGGCATGTTCGGTGTCAACTACGCCACCAGGGGGGCGGTGGACCAGGTGATCCCGGTGGACGTTTATATCGCCGGTTGTCCGCCGCGGCCGCAGGCGCTGCTCTACGGGATTCTGATGGCGGTGGGACGCCTGGCGCGCAAATCGGGCGGTTAAGCGCGCTCTTTCGGGCGCGAGGAATGCACCATGGCGCGGTAGAGGTCGCCCCGGAACGCCGCCGTGGTCATTTCGACGGGCACGTGGCCGTCGGTGTATGTGCGTCTCTCAATCAGCAGGATGGCGGCGGTGCGCGGGATTTCGAGCAGGCGGCGCTGCCTGGCATCCGGCTGCGCGGCGGCGATCTGTTCCAGGCACTGCGCCACCCGGATGCCGTAGTGCTCTTCAAGGGTCCTGTAGAGCGAGCCGGTCTCCAGGTTGAAGCGGTCGAGATCCGGGCAGAGGCTGACCGGCACTTGTGCCGCTTCGAGCGCCAGCGGGACCGCATCGGCCAGCCGGACTCGTTCGATTCGCCAGAGCGGAGCGTCCTCCGGAATGCCGAAGAACTCGCGGGCCGCGGCGTCCGGCAAAACAGGCTTGAGTGACAGCAGTTTTGACGCCGGGCGCACCCCGCGTTCCTCCATCTCCTGGCTGAAGCCTCGGAATTCCTGCTGCTGCTTGCTTAGGCGCCTGCCGGAGAGAAACGTCCCGCGCCCCCGTGCGGAGGTGATCAAGCCGTCGCGGTCGAGCAGATCGAGTGCCTGGCGCAGGGTCATGCGGCTAACCCCATAGCGCTCGCACAGCACGCGCTCCGGTGGCAACGCGAGACCCGCAACGGCCGGGGAGCCTTCAATGATGCGCCGCATGGCATACGCAATCTGGCCATATGCCGGCGTCGGGCTGGCCTTGTCCACGGTCACTTGCAGAAGGGCAGTTACCAGCGAATGCGGGATAACTCTTCCGGTTGGCATCGGGATATACTACCTACTTGGTCTAGACCACGATTGGTATAGACATGTATACCAAGTAGGCGGATGTCTAGTCAAGGGGGTTTCGATGGTTGCGCTCGGGCTGATTTACACGGCATTATCCGGCATCGCGAACGGCCTGTTCTCCGCGCCTATGAAGGTTATGCCTTCGTGGAAGTGGGAGAATATCTGGCTGGTCTTCATCCTGACGTCATGCCTGGCCATGCCGGCCACCATCACCCTTTGGTCGTTCGGCGATCCCGCGTCGGCGTTGGCGGTGCTACCGCGTCCAGCGGTGACGGCGGCGCTGGTGTTCGGCTTCTTATGGGGCTTCGGCGCGATCCTGTTCGGCCTGAGCGTCCACACCCTGGGGGTATCTCTCGCCAACAGCCTGGTGATCGGGCTCAGCTCGGCGGCGGGCTCGGTGGTGCCGCTGTTGATCTCTGGGGCGTTCCGTCTGGAGCCGCGGCAGATCGTGCTGCTGGCCGGGGTGGCGACATTCCTTGTAGGCGTGGCGCTGTGCGCGCGGGCGGGCCGGTTGCGTGAAGGCGCCCAGGGGCGGCCCTCGACGAAAGGCTACCTGTTCGCCGCAGGGTCCGGCATTATGTCCGCCGTGTTCAACATCGGGTACAGCCTGGCGCTGCCCATCGCGGACGCGGGGCAGAGCCTGGGTGTGAGCCGCTTCGCCGCCACTAACCTGATCTGGCTGCTGATGCTCGGCGCGGGAGCCATTCCAAACATTCTCTTCTGCGCGCATCTCATGAACCGCAACCGCACGGCCGGGCTGTTTCGGAGCAGCGGGTCCGTCCGGAACTGGGGCCTCAGCATGCTGATGGGCGTATTGTGGGGCGGCAGCATCTATCTGTACGGCGCCGCCACGCCGCTCCTGGGCGACATCGGGCCTTCGATCGGCTGGCCCCTCAGCCTGGCCGTGGGGCTGCTGGTAGCCAACCTGATGGGGGTACTGCTCGGGGAATGGCGGCAGGCGCCCCCGGCGGCCCTGCGATATATGCGCGCAGGCATCCTGACGCTGCTCGCGGCGATTGTAGTTTGTGGTCTCTCCACGCGGATCGATACCTTATGACCTCCTTCCCTCCCGCCTGTTCAC
Source organism: Bryobacteraceae bacterium (assembly GCA_035561075.1). GTDB lineage: Bacteria > Acidobacteriota > Terriglobia > Bryobacterales > Bryobacteraceae > JAMCRM01. The sequence continues at coordinate 5,982 of DATMYF010000054.1, read as the reverse complement.
CCGTTAAGAATCGCCTGATCGTCTCCTGCCAGGCGCCCGATGCAAATCCGTTCCGCGAGCCGGAGTCGATGGCGCGTTTTGCGCGGGCGGCCGTCGATGGCGGCGCGGCAGGCATCCGGGCCAACAGCCCGGAGGACATCCGCGCGATTCGGGAAGTGGTGGACGTGCCGATAATCGGCCTTGACAAGCAGACCGCCACGGACGGCGGCATCCTGATTACCCCCACCTTCGAGAGCGCCGAGCAGCTTGTGCGGGCGGGCGCGACAGTGGTGGCGCTCGACTGCACGGCGCGAGGGCAGCGCTACGGCGCGCTGGAACGCCTGCGCCGCATCCGCGCCGAACTCGGAGTCCCGGTGATGGCGGATATCGCCACCGTGGAGGAAGCCGTGGCGGCTGCCGAGGCCGGCGCCGACCTCGTGGCCAGCACCATGCGCGGCTACACGCAGGAAACCGCTGGGGTGAAGCGCTTCGAACCCGAGTTCGTAGCCGGGCTGACGCGAGCGGTGAAGGTGCCGGTGCTCGCGGAAGGGATGATCGGTACCCCGGAGGAGGCCGCGGCTGCCATCGCGGCGGGGGCCTTCGCGGTCATTGTTGGGACGGCCATCACCCGGCCGGACGAGATCACCCGCCACTTCGCGCGGGCGGTCGAGGCGGAAGCGGCACGCCGCCGGCGCGGCACCGGCGCCTGTGTCATCGGCATCGACTTGGGGGGCACCCGCACGAAGTTCGGGGTGGTTTCTCCGGCCGAGGGACTGATCGCCACCGGGGCGGCGGAAACCCCCGCGGGCGCGGGGCGCGACGGCCTGCTCGCACACTTGAAGCGCGTGGCTGCCGAGGCGCTGAAGCTTGCACGCGACGCCGGCCTGGATCCCTGGGCGCTCGGGGTAGCCACCGCCGGCTGGGTGAACGCGGGAACCGGCACGGTAGTTTACGCCACAGAGAATCTGCCGGGCTGGACAGGCACCCGGATCGCCGATGAGCTCAAAGCCTCGGCCGGGCTGCCGGTGGTGGTCGAGAATGATGCCAACGCCATGGCGGTGGCGGAGAAGCACTTCGGCATGGCTCGCGAAGCTTCGGATTTCGCCTGCGTGACGCTCGGGACGGGCATCGGCGGCGGATGCTACGTGGGCGGCAAGCTCAACCGCGGGGCGCATTTCTTCGCCAACGGACTGGGCCACATTCCCATCGCCTTGGACGGAATCCCGTGCACGTGCGGACGGAACGGCTGCCTGGAGCCGTACGCCAACGCCGCGGCACTGGTGCGCTACGCGGGCGGCGGCGGAAGCGCCGAAGAGGTGATTTGCGCGGCCAACGCAGGGGACGAGCGCGCGCGCCGCGCCATAGCTTCATTGGCACACCACCTGGGCGCAGGCCTCGCGTCGCTGGTGCAATTGCTCGACCCGTCCGTCCTGATCCTCTCCGGCGGGCTCACGCAGAACAACCCGTTTCTGATGCCGGACCTCATCGGCGAGCTTTCGTCCAGGGTGCCCGCCTGGGAACGGCGCGCGCCGCGCGTGGCAGTCTCCGAGCTGGGGTACCATGCCGGCGTGCTGGGAGCCGCCGGCATCGTACTGGAAGCCTTCAACGAATAGCGCCGCTTAGCGGCCCGCGGAAGCGAATGCGCTGGAGGCGAAACTCGAGCGGCCGAGAAGCGCGGCGAGTTCGCCTGTTTCCTCCGCGGTCAGTTCGCGGCGCGGTGCGATACAGGTGCCGCAATCGATGCCGGACCACGCCAGCATCCTCTTCACCGCCGGGAGGCACGGGAAGCGCAGGACCAGACGGATCAGTTCGTTGATGCGCGTCTGTACCGCCCGCGCGGCATCCCACCGGCCCGCCGCGGTGTGCTCGTAAACCTGCACAAACAGCTCCGGCACCAGATTGTAAAATGTGCCGATGCCGCCGTCGGCGCCCATCAGCAGACCCGCAACCAGCACCTCGTCGCGTCCGTTGAGCAGCACCACGCCCTGCCGCTTGATGGTCTCCATCTTGTAGAGATCGAAGTCGGTAAACTTCAGCCCGATCACGCCGGGGATCTGGCAGAGTTCGAGCACCTGTGCGGCTGTCGAAACCGAGGGCGCGGCGTCCGGGTAGAAGTAGACCAGCAACGGCAGGTCCGAGGCAGCGGCCAGGGCCTCGTAATACGCGCGAATCTCACCAAACGAGTAGCCCCCTATGGGCGGCAGGCTACTGATCGCAGCGGCCCCAATCGAGGCGGCGTGCCGCACCAGTTCCACGGCATCGGCGGTGGTGTGCGCTCCAACGTGCACCACGACGGACTTGCCGGCGGGCGAATTCCGCACCGCCACTTCGGCCGCCGCCTTGCGTTGGGCTACCGGCATAAGCAGTCCCTCGCCAGTCTGGCCGCACACGTACACGCCGTGGACACCGGCCGAGTAGACGCGCTCCAGAAGGAGTTCGAAGGAGGACGGGCGGAATTTGCCCTCCGCATCAAAAGGCGTGGCCAGGGCGGGAAGGATCCCGCGAATCGGATTCATTTACGAATATTCTCCTGTTTGAACTTCTGCACTCTCATCCCTACGTTCACATCCACCACGTACGCATCGCCGTTGGGCGCCACGGCTATATCGTGCGCCCAGTAGAACTGCCCGTCGTAACTGCCGAAGGAGCCCCAGGATTCGATCACGCGCCCCTGCCGGTCGAGCTTCAGGGCACGGTTGCGCTCGGGTGGTTTCGGCTTCGCGTCTCCGCCATCCACCATGTAGAGGAAGCCATTCGGCGCCACCGTAATGCCCCAGGGCCGCCCGATCGCCTTACCGCTGAACTGGCGCAGGAACTTGCCTGCGCCATCGAAAACCTGGATCCGGGCATTCCCGCGGTCGGCGACGTAGACCAGGCCGTCCGGGTCGATGGTGATGGAGTGGGGAATATCGAACTGGCCCGGCCCGGCGCCCTTGGTGCCCCACTCCGCCAGGTACTTGCCGTCGGCGGAAAACTTCACCACCCGGCTGTTGCCGTAGCCGTCTGTGACGTAGAATTCTCCGCCGCGGGTGACGGCTACGTCGGTGGGCTTATTGAAATGCGCGCGGTCCGCGCCGGGAACGCCCTTGACTCCCAGAGTCATCAGCAATTCCCCGCGGGTGTTGTATTTGAACACCTGGTGACGCTCCACGTCCGTGAGCCAGATATTATCGCGGCCGTCCACCGTCAGGCCGTGCGTCATGGGAAACAGGCCGTCGCCCCAGGAGGCGAGGAGCTTGCCGGTTTCGGCGTCGAAGCAGAGCACCGGACTGTCTCCACGGTGGAATACCCACACGTGGTTTTGGGAATCGAGCCCCACGCCGGTAACCTGCCCCAGCGCAAAGCCTTCCGGAAGCACCGGCCAACCATGCACCACGCGGTACTCCGCGCAGGCAGCGGCGGCGGCAAGCACGATCATCAGTGCGGTGCGGAACATCGCGGACCTCATCGTCCGACAGTAACAAATTCCGCCGCCGGACGGCATCACCATTCATCACTGATTCCGTCATACACTGTTGGGCTATGAAGCCGATTCTCTTCCTCGCGCTACTGGGATTCGCCGGCACCACGCTCGTTGAGGCCGAATTTCGTGCCTCGGCGGTGAAGGTGGACATCACCCCCGAAACCTCGCAGTGGCTGGTAGGTTACGCCGCACGGCGTTCTACCGGGGTACACGACAGGATTCACCACCGCGTGGTCGCGATGGACGACGGCTCGACCCAGATCTATATCGCATCCTCCGACTTCTGCCTGTTCTCCCCGGGGTTCTACGACGAAGTAGCCGAGGAACTGCGGAAGGAAATGGGCATCGAACCGCGGCAGTTCTGGTGGGGCCTGACCCACACCCATTCGGGACCGGAAGTGGGCCCGCCGGACACGTACAAGATGCTCTTGGGCCGCTCGGATCACGAATGGGACCGTGAATACACCGCGCGCGTCCGGAAGGCGCTGGTGGATGCCGTCCGGGAAGCGCGGCAAAAGCTGGCGCCCGCCCGCCTGACCGCCGGGACCGGCATGTCTATGGCTAACATCAACCGTCGCGCGCGCGATGTGGACGGGAAGATCTCGCTCGGCCTCAACCCGGAAGGCCCCGTAGACCGGCAGATCGGCCTGCTGCGCATCGAGCGCCAGGATGGATCGCCCCTGGCGATGATTACCAATTACGCCATTCACGGCACCGTGATGGGGCAGCAGAACCTGCTGATCAGCGGCGACTGCCCCGGCGTGGTGGCGGATTATGTGGAGCGCAAGACCGGATCCACCATGCTGTTCGTCAACGGGGCGGCGGGAAATATTGCCCCCATCTACAGCGTCTACCCGGACCCCAAGGCTGGACATCTTTCGCAGTTCAACGTGCTGCTCGGAGACCGCATCCTGGAAGCCGCCGGCGCGCTTGGACCGGCATCGAGCGAGGTGCGGCTGTGGACCGGGGAAAAGATCGTCGAAACGCCGCTCAGGGAAGACCTGACGTGGCCCGAGAACCTGCCGCGCTATCTGCGGAAGACGGAAAGCGGCCCGCCGCTGCTGCGCTTGCCGGTGCGTTTTATGCGAATCAACGATACCTTGGTATGGGGCGCGCCGGTCGAGATGTTCTGCGATATCGCCATGCGGGTGCGCGATGAATCCCCGTTTGCCCGGACCTTCTTCTTCGGCTACACCAACGGCTGGTTCGGCTATCTGCCGACTGCACAGGGCTTCAAAGAGGGCGGCTACGAACCCCGGACCTCGCCCTTCACCGCGCGGGTAGAGCGCGACCTGCTCGACGTAGTTCTGCCGTTTATCCAGGGTATGCCGCGCTGAACGAAATCATGCGAACACTTCTCTTTATCCCGCTTTTCTGCGCGCTGGCGCTCGCGGTGGAGCAGCCGATGAAGCGCCCCGGTCCGCCGCTCGAAGTAGCCACCGTCGATGGCGGCAGGCTGAATATCCAGAAGCTGAAAGGCAAAGTGGTGCTGCTGGATTTCATGACCACGGCCTGCCCCAAGTGCAAGGAGGCTTCCGCCGGAATTCAAAAGGTCTACCGGGAGCTCGAAAGCAAAGGGTTCGAAGCGGTGGCAATCGCCCTCGACGCGAAGTCGGCATCCGCCCTGATACCGTATAAGCTGCAGTTCGGGATCACGTTCCCAATCGGCACGGTCTCGCGGGAAGCGGTATACGGATATCTGGAGCATTCTCCGGTCAAGCTCTTCTATGTGCCCACTATGGCTCTCCTGGACCGCCAGGGGCGCATCCGGTCCATAGAGACGGGCTGGAAGGGCGAGGCCGCGCTGAAGACCGCGGTTTTAGAATTGCTGGCGGAATCTCCGCGGTCGCGGTGAAGCCCATGCGCTCCAGGTGTATGGGTTTTCGCAAAATTCCGGCAAACATATCGTAAATTCGGCCGCGTTCGCGCCCCCGGCATTGCATAATCGCCTGGGACGCAACTATGACTCTTCCGAACCGCCATTTCGTACTATGGGCCTGCCTTGGACCGGTGCTTCTCTGCGCCGCCTCCGCCCGGCAATACACGCCTGTCTATCTACCCATACCTGAAGGCCACACGGGAACAGCGGCGGCGGTAAACGCCGGCGGAGAGGTGCTCGGCACCGAATGCGATACGCTGAGCAACTGCACGCTGTTCTTCTGGTCCGCGCGAACAGGCTTGCATACCGTCGTGAGCCTGTCCGCAAACGTTAGCGCGCCATTGCTGCTGAGCGACAACGGAGAAGTGCCACTGGCGCTTCCGACCACAACGGGTTGGGGTATTTATCTCTGGTCCGAGCGGGCGGGACTCCAACAAATTGCAGAGCTCCCCGTTGCCCCGGTGATCGCCGGCGTGAGCGATAAGGGTGAGGTCGCCGGCACCGTCGTGGTGGGAGGCAAATCTCAGGCGTTCGTTGCCGGAAGCCAGTCCGGGGTCAAGTATCTCGGTACGCTTGTGCCCGAGGGCTCGAGCGAGGCGAAGGGGATTGACGACCGCGGCACGGTGATGGGTGTGGCCACCGCCCCCTGCGCATCCGGACT
>DATMYF010000053.1:0-25325 GCA_035561075.1 Bryobacteraceae bacterium | reverse complement strand
AATCCACAGGTCTGACCAATCTCCTTTACGGGGTCCATGCCCCATGAACTGTATCCAGCCTGGGACCTGTCTACTCCGGAAGTCGCCTTCCGGAGCTTACCGCCGACCGTAGGGCCATGAGACATTCATCTCATCTCCTTTTGCCGCCCGCCATTCCGCCGCTGGATGCCGCGGGCTGCGGTGACGATAGCAGACAGGCGCTTCGGTCTTTCTTGACAAGAACGCGGAGGACTTCCAGTATTTGGCTCAGGGACGGTGGCTACAAGAAGCTTACCGGGAGGACTTGGGACTCCTGACGCGCTCCGGCGGTGTGTAAGGAAGCGGTTCACCGGCAAGCGTCCGGCTCGGCTGCGAACAGCTTTGCGGGCAATCGCCACGAAGACGAATGCAATCCCGGCGGGCCGTCTAACTCACCATGTCGAACCTTTGCAGCACGTACGGTATGCCTGCGTACCTACTATGTCGCGGTTTCCTGGAATACCGGGACCGCCGGCGCCTACGTAGCCCATACTCGCTCCCGATTCCGACGGGCTGACCCAGAATGCGTACAGCCGCGCATCGCGCAAGTGGAAACGGAAACGGACAGGCTGGCCAGCCAGCGCGCTCAGATCGGATTTTCCTTTCCAGCGGACGGCTTGAGCGGTGTTGTCGATTTGCACCGGCAGGCAATCCGCTTTCGAGAAGCCGGGAAGTACGCGCCCGTGGCGGTCCAGCACCTCGACGCGCAACTCGCCGGGGGCGCTCTCGACGTTCACGAAAAGATGCTTGCCCGCGAATCGAACGGGCCGCGTCGTAAGCTGCCCCGGTTGCGTCGCGTCCATTGACGCGAATCCGTCGCGGCGCAGGGTGGCGAGGCCCATGGTGGTCGCGCCGGAGGTTCGGACTCCTTGTGCACCGGCCCGCCCGCTGACGTAGAAGTAGATCCGGTCGCCGACAACCAGCAGCACGCCGCCGGCCGACTGCACGTTGCTGTAGTTCCAATCGCCAAAACGGTCGGAGATAGGAAGGAACGCGTTTCGGTCCGGGCGGTGCCAATGGAAACCGTCGCGAGTAAAACCGACCGTGATCTCGTTCGGCTTCTCGCGATCGGTGAACTGGCCGCGCCATATGGAGAAGAGGCCGACGATAAGACTCTCGTATGCCACGGCGTCGAGGTTGTAAAGTTGCGGCTGCGCGTTGAGATCGACGCGTCTCGCGTCCAGGCGGTCCGCCGAAACCCACGACACAGGCTCGTCTTTTTTCCATGCTAGCCCGGCGGCCAGGTCCGCGCTCTCCTGGTAACGGCGCAATCTGCCCAGGTGCTCTTTATTCTCGGGTTGGCCCGGTGTCCAGTCGTGATCGCGCAGGCTGAACACCCAGACGTTGCGAAACGGGTTTCTGAAAAAGGTCGTGCGGTCGCTCCAAGGAATGCTCTTTGCGACCGGATCGCCCCAGTGTACGCCGTCCGGCGAATAGTGCAGCGTAGCCGGCCGCATGTGGCCCGGCATATAGAGGAATTTGAATCTCCGCTGCGGATCGCGCTCATCCAAATCCAGCCAAACGCACGCGGAATCGCGCTTCGCTGTATGGACAACGTTAGTGCCGGGCCGAATGTCGAGAGCCGGTTTGTCCCACCGCACGCCATCGCGCGACGTCGCATAGAGGGTACCGGCGGCGCTCAGATACCAAGCCTTGAAAAGGTTGTCCGATGGGTCCCAAAAGACTCCGTCGCTGAACGGCATGGCCTTGCCGACGCCTTCGACGAACTCCCACGGCTTATCCGCTTTGAGAACAGGATTGCCCTCGAAGTAGTCGGGCCGATGGAACGTTCGGCGCAGGTCGGTCGACTCGATCAGAAAGTCGTCCACGAAGAGCTGCCTACCGACCTCGATCGGGATCACGTCGGGAGGCTCAAGCAGATATGGTGGCGTGGGAAGCGGCTCCTGCGTGAGTTTTACGTCCCGGGGCGGCCAGACTTCCGGTAAACGAACCCCGTTATAAAGAAGGTCGGCCGCACTGAGCATCGACACCAGAGCAGCGAAGATAGCAAGAATCTTCCGTATCACAACGAGAACCTCCACCCCACTCATACTGGGATCTCCTGCGCCAGTTCTGTCTTTGTCGAACGAAGTATAGCAGCCAGAGCCGCTGTGCGTTGCCCATGGAGCAACCGACGGTCGCCCTGTGGCGCCGCAGCTGGAATCGAGACATTTACGGGATTTTTACACAGGCGGAACGACCCGTGGGTGCGCAGGCCCTAGTCTGGCAACAGGAGGTTCGTTACAGGTTGGCCAGCTATCCCAACGCGAGACAAGGGTTCCGGGAACTAACACTCACATTGCGCCCTCTTGCCGATCAGAAACCCGGCGGAAGCGCGCCTGCGTTGCCGGGGCCTCCACCGCTTTCAAACGTGGTTGCTCTCGTTGAGCGTTTGGCCGCGCCCCTGCTGCTGTTGAGCGTCCTGCCCCTGTTGTTCTGCGCCGGCCTGGTCGTGTTCGCGCTTTCCCGCCGTTCTCCTTTGGTGGCGCATGAGCGGGTTGGTCAAGGCGGAAAAGCCTTCTGGGTCTTAAAGCTGAGAACGATGTGGGGAGGAGAAGAGAAGAACGGCGGCTCAGGTCTGTTTGTCGAACGACTACAAACGGAATACGTGAAAGAAATCAAGCGGCCGGACGACCCGAGAATTACCAGCCGCTTTGCCGCTGCCTGCCGAAAGTACTCGGTCGACGAGTTGCCGCAACTCTGGCACGTAGTCCAGGGCAGGATGTCGCTTGTCGGTCCCCGCCCGATGACAGCCCAGGAAATGGCGGATTGTTACGGCACGGCGGCCGCCGAGGTGCTTCGCTTCAGGCCCGGGCTGACAGGGCTTTGGCAAATTCGGGGACGTAGCCGTTTAAACTACAGGCAGCGCCGGCGCCTCGACCTGCTCTTAGTGCGTAACTGGTCCGTCCGGCTCTATCTCAAAGTCCTCATAGCAACAATCCCGCGGGTCTTGACCGCCAAGGATGCGTGGTAAACAACGCCACATGAACATCCTGTTCCTCGACCAGTTCGCAACCATGGGCGGCGGTCAACGCAGTTTGCTGGAGGTGCTCTCGACTTTGCGCGAACACGGGTGGAACGGGCGGATTGCCGTACCCGGAGAAGGCCCATACCCCGACGCTCTTCGGACCGGCGGATTCCCCGTGGACCATGTCCAATGCGGCGCCTATTCACTCGCCAGAAAGCGTCCGGCCGACTTCGCTCGCTACGTGGGAGATTTCCCGCGCTTGACGCAGTCGATCTACACGTTGACAGCAAAGCGCCGGACCGGCCTGCTCTATGTGAACGGGCCGCGACTCCTGCCGGCTGCGGCCGTTGTTGCCAAGGTCAGGTCGATTCCGCTGGTGTTTCATTCCCACCATCGAATCATGCAGCCCGTGGCGGTGCGACTGGCGGGAGAGGCGCTCCGGTGGTCGAATGCCCGGATGATCGCCTGCTGCCGATTCGCAGCCGAGCCGCTCGAAGGGTACCTGCCCGGCGGGCGTTGTCGCGTGGTCTACAACGGCATCGCCAGCGCTCCATGGGCTCGCAGCGACTTCGGATCGCGAAAGATCAGAAGTATAGGAGTGGTTGGACGCATCGAGCCCGAAAAGGGTCAAATGGAATTCACGGCAGCGGCCCGAATCATTGCCGCGGAGTTTGCCGACTGCCGCTTTATCGTAGCCGGCGGTCCGCTGTTTTCCGGCCCGCAGTATCTGGAGGCGGTGAAAAAGGCCGCCCGGGGGCTGCCTTTTCAATTCGTAGGATGGCAGGACAATATCGGCTCCGTCTTCTCGAAGCTCGACCTGCTCGTGGTTCCCTCCACGGAAATCGATTCGACGCCGCGTGTGGTCATCGAGGCTTTCTCCGCTGGTATTCCCGTGGTGGCTTTTGCGGTGGGAGGCATCCCGGAAATCGTGGAGGACGGCAACACGGGATTCCTGGCGCCCGAGAGATCGGCGGCGGCACTTGCCGCGCGCATCCGTTCGGTACTGCGCATGCACCCCGCGGGGTTGCGGGATGTTGTGGAGCGCGCCCGGCAAGCGTGGAAGCAACGGTTTACCCTAGAACGCTTTCAGCAGGACGTTGCTGCCGTGATTTCTGAAGCCTGCTTGCCAACCAGCACACGGAACAGCACCGATGCTACGGCTGCCACTACTGCGGACGCCACGAGTACCGACGGATAACCGAACCGCACCACGGCGCTTCCGGCAGTCAACGCGCCGACACTGGCGCTGATTGAGGTCACCAATAGGTAGAGGGCCGAGGCGCCGCTGCGCTCGCCGGGGGCAACACGGCTCATCAGCATACTAAATACGCCGGGCTCGCTCATGTATTGGAAGGACATGTAGCTCACATAGCTCACCGTGGCGACTCCGCCTCCAGAACTGAGCGCCAGGCAAATGAGCGCCATGCCGCTAGCGAGTTGCATGTATGCAATCCCTCTCACTTGCCCGAGCCATCTCAGGACCAGGGGGGCGCAGAGCAGGGCCGTAACCTGCCCGGCATGGGAGAACGCGAAAGCGATCCCGATTCGCTCTACACTCATCCGCAAGCGTTCGGCAAAGAATGCGTTAAAGAATGGATTGAAGGCCCCTACTGCCACGCTCCAAAGCCCAAGGCAGACGAGGAATGCAGCCATGAATCGACCGCGGGGGTATACTTTCGCCTCCACCCGTGGCGCCACCGGAAAGCGCAGCCGGGCTGCCGGCCAAGCGGCCAAAGCAACTATGCCGGCAGCTACCCAGAGGGCCATGCGGTTGGGGTCCGTGGGATCGGCCGTGCCTACCAGGGACCGCAGCAGGCCGGGTAGCCGGCCACCTGCCAATCCGCCCACAATGCCCACACACACGCCGGCCGAGCAAGCGAGACTGAAAGCAAACTGGCGGTTCCGCTCAGTGGTCAATGCCGCAACCGCAGGGGAGAACGAAACCATCCATAGGGCCAGGAAAGTTCCATGCATGAGGGAGGTGGCCATGAGCCAGCCTTCCTGCACACTCAGCACGCGCAGAACCATGCCCGCAGCGCTTCCGAGAATTGCGATCAGAATCGCCTTGCGCAGGCCCAGACGCCGCGTAATAGCGGCGGCCGATAGAGCCCCGACGAACGTGCCGAGGCTCATGAAACCGGCTACGCGTCCGATCAGGTTTGCCTGGAAACCGATTTCCAGCAGGCGCAGGTTGTAGAGCAAGAGAAAAATGAACATTCCCAGACTGAGTAGTGCCGAGGCGGCTTGGAACAGTACAAAGCCCGGCTCGGGGCCCTTGCTCATCCAGTTCCACTTGAGCCCCCCGACAAGCGCCGGGAGAAGGGTCTGGCAGTGATGCCGGGCTCGGGCGCCAAGAAACGACAGGCGGCGTTTGCGCTGCTCGGCGTTCGAGGGCGTTTTGTTGAGCGTGGATTCGTCCACGCGGGCGGGCGGCCGCATCGGAAGGATACGGCGAAAGAAGACGACCCGCCGATCGTGGGCGGACTCGACAAGCGCGAGATGCAGCCACAGTTCGTCCTTGTTTGGTCGGAAAGGCACTTCGATCGGAGATAGCGCGTAGCGCTCGATCCAAAGCTTGACTTCACCCGGCAGCAGATCAATCTCTTCTCCCACTGTCTCGGCAAGATCCGAATCGAACCAATCCGATACCAACTGGAACACAATAGCCTCAAGGCGGCGCAAGGAATCGGAGTGAGACCCCTGCCATAAGTGCCAGAAAGCGGCATCGTGGGCGTGGATATGGAGGAAATTCGCGATCTCCCACGCGCGCTGAAGGCGCAGGTCGCCGTGGAGAAGATGCATCAAGAGATGGAGCGATGCGAAGGCGAGGGTGTCCGGCTTCGAGAGCACCGGGAGCCGCCGCCCGTCAAATGACGCCGTAACCCGCCTGGCCCAAAACTCACTCTCGCCCGTCATAGGAACGGATTCGGCCTTCTCGTCCCAGAGCTGATAGTGCAGTTCAACAGGTATTGGCAGGTCGGAGGCGTGGTAATCGCCCCGCCATTCCCAATGTGTCTCGCGGATCAGCGGCGGCAGGTGCCGGCGCTGGGAGGGCCCGGCTGACCGGTAACCGCATTGCAGCAGCGCATCTCGCGCCGCAATCACCTTCCCAGGTTCGCACCATATGTCGATGTCGCCCTGAGCGCGGAGCAGCGGATCGGGCGTGAAATCGGGCGAGTGGGTAAGGCCCTTAAGAACCACAAACTCCGTTCCCAGGCTTTCGAGTAGGTCGGTTATCTCGAAAAGAGACTGTTTGAGGCGATCGAAGCGGACGGAGTAGTTACGCAGATTCGCTTCAATGCGGGCCTGCGCCCACGGCGGGAGAGCATCCCGGCAGATGTGGTTCAGGATCAAGGTCAATTGGGCCTTGTCGCAGAATTCGAGCGCCTTCCTGAACTCGGCCTCGCTCAGGTTTCTGAGACGACTGTCCCCGGCGTTGCCGAAGCGCAATGCCTCGAGCACAGCGACGGCGTAGCGCGGGATGCAGCTATTGGCCGTATCGTGCCGTGGTAAGCCGGGGACCTTTCCGGCTTCGGTTCCCGCCGCTGTGGAGAACATCAGAACTCGATCCGGCTTGCGAATTGCACGCGCCTCGGCTCCCCGCTCAGCAGGATCCTTCCGAAGAAGGGACCGTGATCCGGGTACGGATCGGGAAAGCCGAAGTTCGGCTTATTGAAGGTGTTGAAGCTCTCAGCGCGGAACTCGAGGTTGGCCCGCTCCGTCAGCCGGAATCGTTTGTGCAGAGCAAGGTCGATCAGTTGATTGCCCGGTCCCAGGATGATGTTACGCCCGGCGTTCCCGAACTGAAACGGCGGGGGCGCCGTGAAGGCAGCGGTATTGAACCAGCGCTCGGGAGTGCGTTGAGAGGGCGAAAGCCGAAGCTCCTGGCCAGGCACAATGTCCGGCCGGGTAAATGTCCCGGCGTTGGCCGTGTCGGTGGCCACGAACAAGGGGTCGAAGGGTGTGCCGTCCTGGAGCGTGACCACTCCGCTCAGTTCCCAACCCCGGAGCAAGAAACGCAGGCGGTTCGGAGCCGGCAAGCCATACACAAACCCTGCGCTGAGTCTGCGGCCCACGTGAAATGCGGAAAGCGCCCGTTCGCGACGTAAGTTCCGCTCGTCCTGCGCGCCGCCGCTGTCGAACAGGCTCGGCACCACGCTCGATGCATCGTCGATCGACTTGGACCACACGAAGCTGGCCAGGAACGTCAGCGACTTTTGAAAGCGCTTTTCGGTTTTGAGCTGCAAGGAGTGGTAGGAGGAATTGGCGGAGTGCTGGAACTGGGTGATCGAGCCCAGGCTGGGAAACGTCCGGAGTGACTGAAGATTCCCGGGTCGGGGGTCCAGGTTTTCGCCCGTCTCCGTGTGCAGCGGGGTGTTGAAGCGGCGCGAACGTCCCAGGTGCACTCCCTTGCTTCCAACATAGGCCGCCTCAAGAAGAATGCTGCCCGGCAGTTCGCGCTGAAACCCTGCGTTCCACTGCTGGACGTACGGCGTCGGCAGTATGCGATCCAGACCGAAGTAACTCGGGAAACCTGTGCTCGGCGTACTCGGAAAACCGTCACGGGTTGTAAGCACGGGTTGCGCGAAACCACTGGTGGAATTCACCTCATTCCGGATTCCGTTCAGCACCAGGCTGTAGCTCTCCAGCGCAATTTCGGGGTTATAGTAGATGCCGTAGCCGGCCCGGAAGACGGTGCTACCGCGGGAGGATAAGAGCCCGGGCAAGCGCCACGCCAAACCCACCCGTGGCGAGAAGTCCAGGCGGTTTGGGTTATGGGCCTCAGCCACGTTAACCAGCCTGGGAGCGAGCGGCAGCGCACTATAGTCAAGATTCAAGAGCGCGGAACGGGTCTCTGTGTACGGCGAGTAATATTCATAGCGTAGCCCCGCCGACACCGAGAGATTACTCGTGGCGCGCCAGTCCTGCTGGACGAAGAAGCCGTAGCTCTGCTGTCGCAGGTAACCTTGCGAATTGCCCACGGTGCGTTGGGTGGTCTGCGGAAAGCCGAGGAGGAAGTCCGCCAAAGCGTCGCCTGCGCCAGTGCCCGCACCGCCGCCCGTGAATGCCCCGCTGTAAACGTAGCGACCCCGGACATTGCTGCTCTGGCGATAGTTGAGCTGGAAGTTTGTCCAATGGAAGCCCGCCCTGTACGTCCTCCGGCCGCGTACCTTCGAGAAGCTTTCCGAGAGGCCCCAGGTGTTGTCGCGCTGTACCTGCGGCAGCGTTGGATCGTCAGTCACGGTTGAGAAATTCGCCAGAAAGAAGAACGGCAGGCCGAACGTGAAGGGGTCGGTCGAAGGATTCAGGATGCCCAACTCACGCCCTACGTCCTGCTGGAAAGCGCTCACAGGAATACTGAACAGCCTCAAGCGCGTGAAGGATGCCCGAAGTTCGTTGCTCCAGGATGCGCCGCCGCGGGTGTGCCCCACAACCACCTGCTGTGCGCGGAGCTTTTCGGACGTGGGCCGCAGCGGGAAATTTCCTCCGATGCCTCCGCGCTCGTCGTTAAGTATGTAACGCACAAAGAGCAAACCGCTGTCCGGGAGCTGGTGGTCAATCCGCCCGGAGGCAAGGTCGTGGTCGCTGGTGCTGGGCGTTGCATCCACGTAGTTGCGGGACGGGTCGTCGCGATTCGGCAGAGGCTCATAGCTGGACAGATACCGGCTGGCAATGGGATCGATTCGGTTGGCCGGGATGATGTTTCCCGAGAACGGAACCGGGGCGCCGGATGAAGACAGATTGAGCGGATCGTAGATCACGTTACGGCCCCGAAAGTCGCCGCCCCGAAGAGTAGCGTCTGGAACAAGCTGCACCAGCGGCGACGCTGACTTACCGCGCAGCCCCTCGTAGGTCCCGAAGAAAAAGGTGGATCGCAAGGGCAGAGGGCCGCCAAGCGAAGCGCCGAACTGATTTCGCCGAAAGTCCGATCTGGGCAACTCCGGATCTTCGAAGTAGTTCCGGGCGTCCGTCGCCTCGTTCCGCAGGTACTCGAATGCACTCCCATGGACGTTGCGGCCTCCGGACTTGGTGACCACGTCCACAACGCCGCCTCCGGACTGTGCGAATGCCACGGGCGCCAATGAGCTCTGAATTCGGAACTCCTGCACTGCCTCCATCGGGGGAGCAATGACCGTGGCGAAGGTGTTGCGATCGGTGTTTCCGGCGCCATCCAACACAGACGAGTTCATCGTGGAGCGGGCGCCGTTAATGGGTGGATTCAAAGCAACAGATCCACGCGATCCTTGCTGGATGTCGTTGTAGCTGTCGTGAACGAAGCCGCTTAAGTGTCTGGGGATCGCTCCGGGACCGAGCGTAACGAGCGAGGCTACTCTGCGCTCGTCCAGCGGCAATTCCGAAAACGTCGCCCAGTCGAGGCGGTAGCTGATCGCGCTGTCTTCGGTTTGCACAGGCGAAACGCGCTCCGTGGTGACCACGGATTCGTGCGCCTCACCGAGCTTGAGACGCAGACTTAGCCTGGCGCGCTGGTTGATCTCGACGATGATGTGCGAGGCGATGGCCGTCCGAAAACCGGGGCGTTCGGCGCGGATGGAGTAAACGCCGGGCGACAACTCCTCGATTCTGTACTCTCCATACCTGTCCGTGACAGTGGATCGTACAAAACCCGTGCTCTCCTGTCTGGCGGTGATGGTGACGCCGGACATCACGCCGCCGGACTCATCCGCGATCTGTCCGGAGATTGACCCGGCTGAGATCTGGCCCAGAGCGATCTGCGCCAGGGCCAGCAAAAGCAACGCACTTTTCATTGTGATTCTCCACGAGCAAGTTGCTCGAGTCTGTCGATTGCGGCATCCAGATCGCTATAAGTCATCTCATAGCTGGCGGCTGTGGACAGCCGTCGGACGGCCGCTCGCCGATCCTCGGTGCCAGGCAGTTCCGTCGGCCATGGGTTCCACCACAGACGCCGGTAAGCCTCTTCCTCCCCAAGGGACTGCAGGCCGACGCACCTGCTCATTCCCTCGTTACGATTCAAGAACACGATGTAGTCGACGTGACTTTGCCGGGCTGTGCGAATAGCGGGCAATGCCTGCGTCGGCACCTCAATAGTGGGCTTGCCCTGGGCGCGACGGCTCTCCTTCAGTCCCGAGAACTCGGGAAAGAGCTGGCCAGCGGTCTCTCGAAACCGGAAGGCGCGCGGGTTGCCGAGCACCATTCGGCCGGAACCGCGCCGCACGAGGCAACTGGAATCGTCGGACGTGTAGACCCAGCCGCGCCGTGCGCACGCATAAGCGAGCGATGTCTTGCCCGCACCGGAATCTCCCGCCAGCAGGACGCCATGGCCGTCGAAGGTTACACACGCGGCGTGGATGGCCACCACATGACGAATGTCCAGAAGGCAATAGACCGCTGCTTCCAGGAAGTGGTAGCGGAGGTACTCCCGGTTCGAAGCTACAGCTCCTGTTACCCAGACCGAGGCGAGGCCGGCGGACAGGTCGCAAGTGACCACATTGTCCGTATCCGCCACAGAGGTTAGAAGGTTGCGTCGAGCGCGGAATACCGGCGGCGGCGGCAGCGAGGCCGCGCGGTTATGCGAAACGAGGCAACATACCTCAACTGCGGTTTCGTCGAACATCCGGGGAATCCCGGCCCAGCTCTCGTCTGCCGCCTTCAATACAGTCCTGGAATTGGTGGCGAGACGCACGGGAAATCCGTGCGGATTGAACTCCCGGCAGTAAGGCAATGGGACCGAGCACAGCAGGGGGTCCCCCATTCCAGTAACCGCCAACGAGCCGTCGAGCGCCATGTAGTCCGAGAATAGTTTTCCGCCTGATGGGAGTAATCAACAATCTGTAAAGAAGTTGTAAAACTCCGGAGCGTAGCAGTCGCCTCATCTAAGCCCCCGGCTGTTGTAAAAGTTGTGTCATTTTGGCGTATCTCACGCTCGCTTTTGAGCGCGTCGGCAATACACTACAGGTGATTGGAGCGGGGAATGGACAGTTACTCTATGCGAACCGCGATAGTTCACTATTGGTTAGTAAATATGCGTGGAGGAGAACAGGTAGTGGAAGCGATCTGCCGCCTGGTCCCCAACGCAGACGTGTTCACGATGTTCTACGATCCGAACCGGGTCTCGCCGCTTATCCGTTCGCGCGTGGTGAAGGCGTCATTTCTCAACCCGCTCCGGCGGCACTACCGGTCGCTCCTGCCACTATTCCCGATGGCCCTCGAGAGTCTCGACCTCCGGGGATACGATCTGGTGATCAGCAGTGAGTCCGGTCCCGCTAAGGGGGTCTTGACGTCCTCCACAACCCGGCATGTGTGCTATTGCCACTCGCCCATGCGGTACCTCTGGGAACTGTATCCGGCATATCTGCACGATTGGACTCGCCCGGCATGGAAGCGAGGGTTAATGGCGGCTCTGGCGTGGCCGCTTCGGGTGTGGGACTTTGCCGCTGCAGCGCGCGTTGACGAGTTCTTGGCGAACAGCCGGAACGTGCAACGTCGGATCTGGAAGACATACCGGCGTGAGTCGCAGGTTATCTATCCTCCGGTGGCGGTGGAAAGCTGTTACTGGAAACCGGCGGCGGAGTACTACCTGATTGTCGCTGAACTGGTTGCGTACAAACGGGTCTTCGATGCCGTGCGGTTCTTCTCCAGGACCGGACGGCGCCTGAAGATCGTGGGCGAGGGCCCCGAGTACGCCTTTTTGAAGCGACACGCCGGCGCGAGCGTTGAGTTCTGCGGCAAGGTCTCGTCGGAGGAACTGAGGGCGCTGTACAGCCGCTGCCGGGCGCTGCTGATGCCGGGAGAAGAGGATTTTGGAATGGTGGCTGTAGAGGCGATGGCCAGCGGTAAAGCCGTGATCGCTTTGGGACGGGGTGGCGTACTGGAGAGCGTACCCGCAGGCGATGTTCACGGTGGGGTCTTCTATGAGGATCCCGGCGAGGCCGGGCTGGAGGAGGCCGTGAATCGATTTGAGGAATTGGAATCTTTCGTCCTGCCGGCAAAGCTGCAATCGTGGGCCGCGCGATTTTCCGAGGCGCGTTTTCGCGAAGAAATGCGGCAGGTGATCGGCTTGGAGGGCGCGGAATCGGACAAGGCGAAGCTTCCCGCCCGCATGCCGGCATAGTCAGTTTGGAGGTGACGGTGACGTTTCCAGGTGTACGGCGGGCGGTCGCTGCTCTTGTTCTCTTTACAACGGCCGCTTACCCTCAGCAGCTTGATTGCAGCCTTCCGGGCAGCTCAGGAGATCCGCGGTGCCAAGCGCCTGTCGACACTCGCCGGCAGCCCGGGCGCTCTGAAATCTCTACTGGCAGCCTCCCCGTCATTCGCGATCCAGGCATGCCGCAGATTGAAGACGAGCCGGGTCAACGCGCAGGTCGCCGCGGGCAGCCGGGAATGTCCTCCGGACCCGCCCGGATGCCACCGCCGCCGACGGAGTTCCAGCGGTTCGTCGAGCAGTCTACCGGACAAATGCTGCCCATCTTTGGGGCTGACCTCTTTCAGAACGTTCCCAGCACCTTCGCGCCGGTGGACCGTATTCCGGTCACACCCGACTATCCGGTTGGGCCGGGCGATCAACTGGTGATCCGAGGCTGGGGGCAAATCGACTTGAGAGTCTCCCCGGTCGTGGATAGGACCGGCGCGATCTACATCCCCCAGGTCGGTGAAATGAACGTAGCAGGGCTTAGGTTTTCCCAGGTACAGGACTATGTCAAGAGTGCAATCGGCCGCGTGTACCGCAACTTCGACCTGAGTGTCGGGATGGGGCAACTGCGCTCCATCCAGGTGTTTGTAATGGGGCACGCGCGCCGCCCGGGTTCCTACACCGTAAGCTCACTGAGCACCCTGGTAAACGGGATCTTCGCTTCGGGTGGTCCGGATGCCGGCGGCTCCATGCGCGAAATCCGGCTGAAGCGCGCCGATAAAAACATCGCGGTATTCGACCTGTACGACCTGCTCGCCAATGGCGACAAGTCGAAGGACAACGTTCTGCTTCCCGGCGATGTGATCTACATTCCGCCGGTTGGGCCGCAGGTCGCGATGATCGGCAGCTTGAATACTCCGGCCATCTACGAACTCAAGCCCGGGGACACGTTACAGGATGCCCTGCAAATTGCCGGAGGCCTGACTCCGGTGGCGGCAAAGCACCAGAGCGTCTTCATCGAGCGGGTCGAGAATTCGTCGCGCCGCGTCATTCGTGTTTCGCTGGACTCGGAGGGGCCCGGCGCAGCGAAACTCGAGAACGGAGACATTGTCAACGTCCTCGCCATCGTGCCCCGGTTTCAGGATGCGGTGACGCTGCGTGGAAACGTCGCCGACCCGATCCGCATGCCCTGGCGTCCAGGGATGAGAATTCGCGACTTGATTCCCGATTCCAGCGTCCTTCTTGCGCGCGACTACTGGCTCGCAAGAAACCGCCTGACGCCCACCGAGCGGCCTCAGCGGACGGCAGGAATCGAGAGATTCGCGGGGCTGCAGCGAGCAGCCGGATTCGAGAATTCCACCAGGTTCGAGGGAACCGGCGGAATTGATAGAGCCGCCGATATCGAGAGGTGGGACACAGAGGCGCCGGCGGGCGGGCGGAATTCCCCGCAGGACAACCTGTCACGAATGAAGCTCGCCAGTGTCCCATACCCCGGCCGGGCGCCGGAAGGTGCGAACGAACCTCGAACGCGAGCCGCGCCTGGCGCAATCGGGGCGGCTGCGGAGGACTTCCCCGCCCCGAGAAAAGGCCCGCAGCGAAGTACGCTCGAGGTGAACTGGAGCTATGCCGTCATCGAACGCCTGAACCCCACGGATCTCAAGACCACTCTGGTCCCGTTTCGCCTGGACAAAGCCGTTGTCGATCGCGATGAAGGGGAAAATCTGCCGCTCGAACCAGGCGACGTGGTGACCATCTTCTCCACATCGGACCTGCGGGTTCCGCAGAAACTGCAGAACAGGTATGTCCGCCTGGAGGGTGAGGTCGAGTCGGCGGGAGTTTACAGCGTCATGCCCGGGCAGACGTTGCGGCAATTGGTGAAGCGGGCGGGTGGACTGACCCCGCAGGCTTATCTCTTCGGCTCTGAGTTTCTCCGCCAATCCAGCCGTGTAGATCAGCAGCAGCGGTTGGACGACCTGGTGAACTCGCTCGAACGCGAGGTGGCAAGCTCATCCGCCAACATCTTCGGGTCCGTTGTTTCACCTGAGCAGGCGACGGCCGCCGTGCAAAAAGCGAGCGGACAGCGTGAGCTCGTACAAAAGCTGCGCGGAATCCGGGCAACGGGCCGGGTCGTACTCGGTCTGGACCCGCAGGCAACAGGGGTAGACAGCCTTCCGGACCTTCCCCTGGAGGATGGCGACGTGTTCATGGTGCCAAGCACGCCGTCTTTCGTGAGCGTCGTGGGCAGCGTCCACAATGGCACGTCATTTCTTTACGACAAAAACAAGCGTGCCGGCGATTACCTGCAGAAAGCCGGAGGGCCGACGCGATCGGCGGACCGGCGCTCGATCTTCTTGATCCGCGCGGACGGTTCCGTCGTCAGCAAGTCCTGGAAGGGTGAGCTGTTTGGCCGGGGGCTGGATAGCCTGGCGCTGAATCCCGGCGATACCGTTGTGGTCCCCGACGAAATCAACAAGACGACCTTTCTCAAAGGGCTGAAGGACTGGTCCCTGGTGTTCGCCCAATTCGGTTTGGGCGCGGCTGCCGTCAATGTTTTGCGGTGAGTGCCAATGGCCCCGTTAATCGATGTAGAAAACGCGCGGCCGCCAATGGGGCGGGACACGGAAGTTTCGCTGCTCGACGTGGCAGCGGCGCTTGCGAGGCGGAAGCTCCTCATCACGGGTGTTACGCTCGGCGCCTTGATCGTCGCGGCGGCGATCGCATTTCTTATCCCCCCGACCTACACGGCCGAAGCCGTCATCCTTCCGCCGCAACTGGAGCAATCTCCGCCCATGATGCAGCCAGGCGCGCTAGCCAGCCTTGGAGGCACGGGGGCGCTCGGCGCTGTCGCGGGAGCGACGGGATTCTGGAGGAACCCAGCCGATCTCTACATCGGAGTACTCAAGAGCCGCACCATAGCAGATGCCTTAATCGAGCGCTTTCAACTCTCGAGTGTATACGGGTATAAAACCATGGCCGATACGAGGGAAAAGCTGGCGCAGCGCTCCAGTATCACCAGCGGAAAGGACCAGCTCATCCGGCTCAGAATCGAGGACCGCGACCGGGAGCGCGCCGCCAAGCTGGCGAACGCGTACACCGATGAGCTTCTGAAGCTGACGTCGCGGCTCGCCTTCACATCCGCCACGCGGCGCCGGCAATTCTTCGAACAGGAACTCGCCGCGGAAAAGCACTTGCTCGCGGACGCTGAGGTTGCGCTCAGGAACACGCAGCAGTCCAGCGGGCTGGTTGCGCCTTCGGGCCAGTCGGAGGCATTGATTCGAGCAGGTGCCCAGTTGCGGGCGGAGGTTGCGAGCCGTGAGGTTCAACTCGAGGCCATGCGCGTGTACGCGACGGCTGAGAATCCGCAGGTCCAACTGCTGGAACGGGAAACCGCGGCTCTCCGCGGTCAACTGGAGAAGCTGAGAGCGGGCGGCGGCGCGCAAGACGATTTCATGCCCCCCACCAACAAGCTGCCGGCGGCGAGCCTGGAGTACCTGCGCAAGCTGCGGGACCTCAAATATCACGAGACGCTCTTTGAATTACTTGCGAAACAGTACGAAGCGGCCCGCATCGACGAAGCAAGGTCAGCCCCGCTCATTCAAGTGGTCGATCAAGCGACCCCTCCCGACAAGAAGAGCTGGCCACCGCGCACCCTTATCGTTCTGGCAATCGGTATGCTGGCCGCCCTGACGGCATGCTTCTTCGTCCTGATCAGAAGTCGCAGGGTGGAAAAGCCGTGAACGCCGTCAGTGGACAGCCCGCGCCCGCGCGCTCGCACGGCCGGCTCTGGGAGAACATCGCCAGCCTCTCGGCCCTGCAAGTGCTGAACTACGCCGTGCCGCTGGCAACCGTTCCGTACCTAGTCCGAGTGATGGGACCCGCCCAGTTTGGCCTGCTCTCGTTCGCGCAGGCAATAGTTCTGTACTTCAACCTTGTCACGGATTACGGCTTCAGCCTGAGCGCGACAAGAGCCGTTGCTTCCCGCCGGGACGATCCCGAAGAACTGGCTGACACGTTTTGGCGCACCATGTTTGCCAAAGTCGCCGTACTGCTGGTGAGCGGCGCGGCGCTTACCGCCCTGGTGTTTGTGGTACCGCGTCTCAGGCAGACCCCTTTACTTTACGCAGCCGCTTTCTTGAACGTGGCCGGCACGGTCGCGTGTCCCGTGTGGTTCTTCCAGGGGATCGAGGAGATGAGAGTCCTGACCATCGCGCACTCGGCTGCCCGTCTACTTACGATCCCGGCTCTGATGTTATTCGTGCGAAGTCCGGAGGATACAGTGCGGGCCGCTGCAATACAGGGTGCCGTCCCTCTCTTAGCCAGCCTCCTGCTGGTTCCGGCGCTGCGCAGGCGAGTGCCTGGAGGCCCGCGGCTGCTCCTGTGCGCGGAGATTCCGGCTGTGTTGAGAGAAGGATGGCATCTTTTCATCGCGCACACATCTCTGGCCATCCACTCGGCCACAACGGCGGTAGTGCTGGGACTCGTGGCGGGCAATACGCAGGTGGGCTACTACAGCGCTGCGGACAAGGTGATACGGGCGGCGACTTCGGCAACCGGCCCCGTGGCACAGGCGCTTTACCCGCACTTGAACAGTCTCAAGACTCAGTCCATGGAGTTAACCCTCGATCTCATGAGGCGCAGTTTCGGTTGGATCCTGCTTCTTGCGGCAGCAGCTTCGCTGGCGACGTTCCTGCTGGCAGCGCCGTTGGGACTCCTGCTGTGGGGGCCAGCCTTCGGTCCCTCGATCGCGATTCTGCGCTGTCTGTCACCGCTGCCATTCCTCCTCGCGTCGGTCAACATCATCGGCACGCAGACGATGCTCCTGTTCGAGATGGACCGGGTTCTCACCCGGACCGTTGTATGGTGCGCCTTGATTAATATCCCGCTGACCGCCGTCCTCTCGCTGTTCCTGGGTGCGTTGGGAGCGGCAGTGGCTATCGTGCTCGTGGCGGTTGTCATGGTTCTTTCCCTGGCATGGAGTCTCCGAAGGCGGCGGCTGGCGATTTGGCGCGCTGCTTTCAGAAGGGCGTGAGTGTGCGGATCGCAAACAAAACGACGCCTCTCTCCATCCGATGGCTCGCGCCGCTGGCCATCCTGAGCACAATGCCCGTTCTGCGGATGGGGGACGTTCAGGCCGTAGAGATTGCCCAGGTCATTTGCCTCGGCACGATGGCGCCTATCTTTGTGTACCGAGGGCTGAACATTCCCCTCGGTGGGCTGTGGAGGCGATACGGGATCAAGTACGTGCTCTTTCTTGGGCTCTGCGTCTTGGTCTCCGGTCTGTCCCTTCGGCTGTCGTTCCATCCTCCTCCGGACATTTCCTGGCTCAAACGGCCCGGGCTGTTGTCGCTGTCGCGGATCTTCGAACTGTTACTGGCGGCCTATTTCATGATCGCCATCGCGGAGACATTGCGGCGGCGTCCAGCACTGTTTCGAATGGTCGCGGACGCATATGCCTTCGCCGCGACGCTGGGCGCCTGCGGGTCGATCGTGGCGTGGGTACTTTTCAGGGTCGCCGGTATCCCGAGTTTCCCGATCTACGGCGCCGACTCGCGGGTGCGCGGGCTATTCAACGAAGGCGGCCCCTACGGCATCTTTCTGGTGAGTGCCGTGGTAGTGGTCCTGCTTCGGATCCACGTCGTGCGCCCCGTGTATGGTTTCGTGCACAAGACGGCCGTGATTATTCTATTGGCCGCCCTGTTGCTGAGCGGATCCAAGGTGGGTCTGCTGGCGGCAATGGGCCTCTGCGCGCTCGCGCTTCTCTCGGGCGGCAGACGCCGCATGCTCGTGTTGGCCGTCGTGCTTGCCCTCATAGTCACGGTGTTTGTCACGCGGTTTCAAGGCAGCTTGTTCGGGTACTTGTATGCGTACCTGAATTTCGATGAGGCTTACTACTACCGCCCCGACGACCCAAGTTTGATCATGGGGCGGATCGCAGCAATGCTGATCGTACCGCGGATCATTTCTGCCCACCCCCTGCTCGGGATCGGCGTGGGCAACTACTCACTCATGAGAAACGACCCTGACTATTTGCAGGGCCTGCCCCCTGTGGACGAATGGGATCTGGCGGGCATGGGCCTCCTTGGATCGGCGGCGGAGTTTGGGATTCCCCTCACCCTATTTCTTTTTGTCCTCCTCGTTCAACCGCTTTTACATACCCAACGGCGAAAGGCACCGCTGATCTTGACCCTGGCGGCCGGCTTCCAGCCCATCGCCTTCCTGCTCGGCGTGAATCTCAACTTCTTTTATCCCTGGCTGGTTGCGGCCCTCGTTCTGTCGTTGGAGCCCACGGGCGAAGCAGCGGAGCGTTCAGAGAGGAGGCTCGACCAGTGAGCGAAAGACTCTCAAGTACTCTTCCGCCATCTCACGTGTTCCATACCTCGTGTGGGGCAGCCGAAGCAACCGTGCCCGCCGCAACGCATCTCTCCGGCCGGCAAGGAACCGCAATGTTCGCGAGAGCTTCTCAGCCTCTCGTGGGGGGATCAGTTGTCCCACTTCCGGGCTGTTGATTTCCTCCGGGATTCCTCCTACGTTGGTGCCCACGAGGTACAGGCCGTACCGCCTTGCCTCAATCAGGCCCAAAGGGGCATTTTCGAGGCACTCCGAAAGCTGCAGGAAAACGTCGGCCCTCGAGAGCAAATCGCGCTTGGCGTTCCCGGAAACATAGCCGTGCCAGACGACATTGCGCCCTGTCTGCGCAAGTTCCGACATCTGCTTTTCGTAAGTGCCGCGGCCCGCCAGGTGGAATTCGATGTCGTTCACTCCCTGGAAGGATCGAACCACTGCCATGACCGTCTCACAACCCTTCTCGCGCTCGAGTCTCGACAGAAAAAGGACCTGCAGGGGACCGTGGGCCGGGATATCCGGCAGTTCGAGGGGTGGGATGTCGACTGCATTGCGGATGATCTCGATGCGCGGTCCGGTCCAGCCGGATTGCCTGTGCAGGTCCGCGATTGCCATTGCCGGAGCCGCCAAAACACTGACCGAATCCTGGAAAAGTCGATGGTAGAGCGAATAGCCACGGCAGAAACCGACCCGCCGGCACATTGTTCCATTGCGGTGCTGCATCGTCGCGCTCGGGCACAGGAGGTGACAATCGTGCAGCGTGTGGACCACCCCGCCGGCATGCTTTCGGGCGATTTTCCAGACCAAAGGCGAAAGCCCGTCGATGTTGTGGGTGTTGATCACCTCGGGCTGGATGCGACGGAGGATCTGGTTCAGAGGGGCGACGATGGAAGGGTTCCAGAGATCGACGGCATGCCAGGCGGCCCGCGCCAGGCGGTTCGGCAGCGCTGTTTCCCGGTCGAATCTCCAATACAAATTCAGGGGCGCGATTCTCCACACTCGGAGTCCCTCCCATTCATCGGTCCTGTAGCGGTCGCCGTTGAGTGCCCGGCGCGAGCAAGTCGAGATCACGTCCACTTGCTGTCCCAGCCGATGGAGAGCCAGAGCCATCTGCGAGACAACCTGCTCCGCTCCTCCTACGCCGAACGGGGGGAACAGTGAAGAGATGATCGCGATCTTCATGTGGAGAGTGCCCTGATGCCCATACTATCCCAGCCGATTCCGCGCGCCGTTTCCAGGCGGCAGGTTCTGTCTGACGGCCGCTGGAGGGGTATTCACGGCATCGGAAGATTCGCGTCTGAAGTCTTGCGGCGTCTGCCGGAGCACACCGTACTTGAGAACGGGCCGCGACCCCTTTCCCCGCTGGATCCCGTTTGGCTCACCTGTAATGTGCTCGCGCGGCGGCCCGCTGTCTTTTTCTCCCCGGGATTCAACCCTCCGCCGGTTTGCCCCTCTCCTTTCGTGTTCACAATCCACGATCTGATCCAGGTTCAGGCGCCCGATGCTGCGACCCTTACCAAGCAGTTCTACTACGAACTCATACTCAGACCTGCAGCGCGACGAGCGTACCGGGTGCTTTCCGTGTCCGAGTATTCGCGCAGGCAGATTATCGAGTGGTCTGGTGTTCCGGAGGAACACGTGGTGAACGTGGGAAATGGCGTGGGCCCTCCTTTTCAGGCGGATGGCGACCGTTATGAACCGGGGTTCCCGTACATCCTGTATGTCGGCAATTTCCGCCCTCATAAAAACCTCCACCGCCTGTTGCGTGCGTTCCAGGGTCTGGACTGCCCCGAACTCCGGCTATTGCTCACCGGGAATCCCACCCCGCCGATCCTGGCCCGGGTACAGCAACTGGGACTGCTAAGCCGGACAGAATTTCTGGGCACGCTCTCGGATAATGATCTCTCCTCCGTGTACCGGGGCGCTCTATTTCTGGTCTTGCCAAGTCTGATTGAGGGTTTTGGCTTGCCTGCTTTGGAAGCCATGGCGTGCGGGACCCCCGTGATCGTGTCGAACAGAACAGCGCTGCCTGAGATCGCCGGTGGAGCCGCCCTGCTGGTGGATCCGCTCGATGTCTGCGACATAAGGCAGGCCATGGAAAGGATGCTGAGCGACTCCGAACTCCGCACCACCAAGCGAAGCGCGGGAACTCGCAGGGCCGTGCATTACTCATGGGATCAAGTTGCCGCCAGGGTGCATAGCGTAATCAGCGGCGCATTGGGCACAGGCAAATAGATCATCTCAATACAACTGCCGTGTCAAATTAAACCCGATGACGAGCCCTTTGAAGGTGTCGGCGCTCGGGTCGTTCATGAATGCGGCCCGTGTGCCGGACCGTTGCGACACCGTTGCCCCGGGACTGTTCGTTAAACCGAGCGTGAAAGCGTGCCGCCGGATCTTTTTCTGAATACCAAAGCCGAACGCCGGACGGTGAATACCGAGTGGCCGGCCGTTGGCGAACGTCGGAATCACTTCCGCCAGAATCGCCACGGTCGGCCGGATATCCAGCACGCCCCCGAAGCCCGTGGAGAATGTGTTGTATCCCGGCAGGTTGGGAATAGAGGCAGACCGGTAGGAGTTCGGCGAGAACAGCCGGTGATTGTTGAGGGACACCGTGGGGACTGCGTACAGTTGAGCCCGGGTTCCAATGCTTCTCGAGACGATCACTTCGATGTTGTGCGTGAAGTTCCTGGAAAAGTTGTTCTGCCCTTCCGTCGAAAAGCGTACGGCCGCATTCACCGGCGCATTGTTCTGTTCAGAAAAGAAGTTGTAAGCCAGCATGAGTTGGATCGGCCGCGCAGTGAATGTGGGCGAACGGAAGATGCTCACGGAGAAACGGTCCGACACCCCATAGCGGAAGCCGAACGACGACAAGGAGAATCCCTCAAGACCGGACAGGGCGCCTCCACGTGCCGTTCCCGAGAACGCCGCATCATAAGCAAACCGGTGGGTGAAGTTGACATAGAACCCGTGGCGGTCCAGAGGCCGGCCCGTCGGCAGGCTGAGTAGTACGTCGTCGCCTGGATCGTAGGAAGTTTGCGCGTCGGAAGTTCGCGCGTCCTTTGAATTCGAACCTTCCGGCGCCGGCTGGGCGGTCCCTAATGAACGTACAAAGGCCGCTACCAGGAGAATCTCGCTCGACGACAACTTTTTGGACCACGCGGGCATGAGGGTGCCCTTCTTTCCATTTTTGATCGTTGTCACGATCTGCTCATCGGTGAGTCGCGCCTGAACCTTCGGATCGGTGAAGTTCGGGGTTTTGAACTCCGCCAGCCCCTTACCGTCTGGTCCATGGCATTTAGCGCATTCGCGGGCGAAGATCGCCGCTCCCCCGGACGCGTTGCCTGGTGACGCGGCGGGAGACGCGGAGCTCGCCTGTGACTGGCTTGACCAGGACGCGACAGACGCGGCAAACATCAAAAGAAGAGTTCTTCCGGTCATTCTTCCTCCATCACTCGCGATACAAGCATTCTTGTCTCACTTATAAACGCGGGCATCGCCGTTCGTCGTAAATACTTAGTTATTACTCTGTAAACGCATTGCCAGGCCCTTTTACAGAATCCTTACAGTTCGTTTGCGACTACCCGGGCCGCCGCGAATAGCCTGATAACGAGGAAGCGGCATGTCGGATGAAACCCACGAACCTCTCCCGGACCGGCGCAGGCTGACTATAGCCGCCATCTGCGGCTCACTGGGCGCTATTTGCACGGGACTTGGCCTGCCATCGCTGGTCTATCTCCTGTCGGCGCCTAAAACACAATCCAAGCTGCAATGGGTGGACTTGGGGGCGCTGGACGGTTTTGCGCCCGGCGTTCCGCAGATGGTGACTTTTTCGCGCACGCGCATCGACGGATGGGTGGTGGATATCGCAAAGGAGCGCGCCTGGGTTGTCACTGGGGCTGACGGCAAGCCCACGGTGTTTTCGCCCAGGTGCCCTCACCTTGGGTGCGCCTACGACTGGAACGGCGCACTCCGCCAGTTTGTTTGCCCCTGCCACGGTTCGCGATTCGCGAGCGATGGCAGGCGAACGGCCGGACCCGCCAACCGGGGGCTCGACCGCTACGAAGTGAAAACAGCGGGTCGCCGCTTATGGCTGAAGCTCGCCGCCAGGCAGGAGGCCAGCCGCTCGTGATCCGGAGGACTGCAAACTGGCTCGATCGGCGTACAGGATGGGGCACAGTGGTTCGCGCTTTCTTCAACGAGCAGATCCCCGCTTCGAGCGGCTGGCTGCAGGCCATAGGCAGCGTCGCACTCTTTCTGCTGTTCGTACAGGCTTTCACAGGGGTGCTTCTCGCCCTGAACTTCGCTCCCACTCCCGGCCAGGCTTACGACAGCCTGCAATACATTTTGAAGGAGGTAACGGGCGGGCGTCTCATTCGGGGGCTGCACCATTGGGGGGCGAGCATGATGATCATCGTGCTCGTCCTCCACATGACTCAGGTTTTTCTGTATGCCGCTTATAAGAAGCCGCGGGAGGTCACCTGGATGGTGGGGGTGGTACTGTTCCTGGTCACGCTGGCCTTCGGCTTGACCGGCTACCTCCTGCCGTGGGACAACCGTGCGTTTTGGGGGACAGTCGTCACGACACAGATCGCCGGACAGGCACCGGTACTGGGCCGGTACGTCCAGCGGCTGATCGGGGCGGAGAGCACCGTCGGCGCCGTTACATTCGCCCGGTTCTACGCGGTGCACACACTTGTTCTGCCTACCCTCGCATTCCTCCTGACCGGGCTGCACGTGTACCTCGTCCGGCGGCATGGCGTCACGCCCAATGCTTTCGATTCGCGTCCGGCCCGCCGATTCTTCCCGGAACAGGCACTGAAGGACGTGGCGATGATGTTTGCGGCCTTTGTTGTCCTGTTCGTGCTGGCCGTGGCCGCACCGGCTCCGCTTGAAGGACTGGCCGACCCCACTGACACCGCCTATACGCCACGTCCTGAGTGGTACTTTCTTTTTCTTTTTCAAACGTTGAAGTTCTTCCAGGGCCCGATTGAACCGATCGGCAGCATTGTTCTGCCGACCGCCGCCGTCGTGGCTTTGTTCGCTGTTCCCTTCGTTGACCGGACAAGCGTCAAGCGAGTCGCCGAGCGTACGTTCGCAATCAGCCTGGTTTTGCTGTGTGCGATTACATGGACCTCTCTTACCGTAGCCGCGGTCCTGACAACGCCTCGGCCCGGTCTTGCCAAGGCGTCCGGTAGCGCCGGGGAAGGCTGGACGCTGGCAGCGCCAGTGGACCTGGCGGGTCTCGGGTACTTCCGTTTGGCGCAATGTTCAACCTGTCACGACATCGTCGGGGAAGGGCCGAAGCCTGGTCCGACCCTTACGGGGTTAGTTCCGCGGAAGTCGAGAGACCAACTCATGGATCATCTCACGATGGCGAAGTCCGGTGCGGATGGGCTGAAGCCAGGTGATCTCGACGCCTTGGATTTGTTTTTGCGAAGGCTGACAAGAGCGAATGCGATGGCAGTTATGATTGCGCCTCCGGATATGATCTCCGGGGCGCGGATCTTTGTTGAAAGCGGGTGTGGCGCCTGTCACAGCGTCAATGGCGTCGGGGGCAGTGTCGGCCCCGCCTTGAATGGGGTCGCCCGGCGGTACACCCGGGAGTGGATCGCTCAGCAACTTGCGAAGCCCGAGTCGCATAACCCGGAGACGGTCATGCCCGCATTCGACTTCACCGACCGCGAACGCGATCTCGTGATTTCGTACTTGCTCTCCTTGCCGGGTAAATAGGTTTGAGCCTTGCATACCAGCCGCCAAGCTCTGTTCTGTGTTGCAGCGTTGGCGCTCTTTTGCCGTGAGCCGGCTGCGCGCTGCGCCGATGGTCCGATTCTGGTTCCCTTGGATAGCTGGGTCTACGCTGCCCTTACCCGCCTTTCAGGGCTCGGTTACGTCACCGACCAGGCCAGCGGACTACGACCTTGGACGAGGGAGGAGTGTATCCGCCAGGTGGTTGAAGCAAGAGAATTCTTGGACCGTCCCACGGAGCGGCTGGACCCCCGTGCCGCTGAGGCCCTGAGGTTGGTGGATGCGCTCACGAAGGAGTTCAGCCAGAGCGAAGCCCCGGCACCTTTCGTCGAACTGGAATCGGTCTACGCCCGCTATCTGGGCATCGCGGGCCACCCGCTGATAGACGGCTACAACTTCGGCCAAACCGTCATCAACGACTTCGGCCGCCCTGTCGCGGGCGGCGCCAATTTCATCGGCGGATTCTCCGCAGCGGCATCTGCCGGGCGTTGGTCGTTGTACGCGCGAGCGGAATACCAGCACTCGCCGGGATTCTTCAGTTCCGCCCGGGAACTCAAATCCATCGCCGGGCAACTCGAGCCTGTCATTCCGGATTCCAGCAATGGCATTGACCGCTTTCGCCCGCTCGAGATGTACGCCGGCGTTCAGATCGGAGCCTGGTCGCTTACGGTGGGGAAGCAAGGGCTCTGGTGGGGGCCGGGCGAATCCGGCCCCCTTTCGTTCAGCAATAATGCTGAGCCGTTCTACTCGTTCCGCCTCACCCATCCGTCACCGATCTTCCTCCCCGGTTTCCTTCGGCGGTTGGGTGGCTTCCGTTTAGATGTCGTTGGAGGCAGGCTCGAAGGCCATCTAATTCCCCCAAGGCCGCTGCTGAATGGGCAGCGGATCACCTGGAACCCATTGAAAAACCTGGAGGTCGGCTTTACGCGGTGGTCCTTGTTCGGAGGGGATGGGGTCGGTGGGCTCACTTTCCGGTCGGTCGCCAGGAATCTCTTTGCCAATGGTCCCACTTTCGGACGGGCCGGCGACCCCGGCGATCGCAAGAGTGGTTGCGATTTCCGCTGGCGGCTTCCGTTCGCAGGAAGGTTCGTCACCCTGTACAGCGATTTTTACGCCGATGACGAGCCCTCCCCGCTGGCA
>DATMYF010000052.1:0-5160 GCA_035561075.1 Bryobacteraceae bacterium | reverse complement strand
GCTCGCCCGCATGAATGCCGTCCAGAGAGAAGAGAAAGCCGAGGCCACCCGCGCCTCCATGCCGGGCACTGGCATCGTTGCCGGGGCAGTTGCGCGCCGTCAGCCGGCACTCGCGGCGGGCATGCTGCGCTATTCCGCCCTGGATCCCCTGCATACCGGCGGACCCATCCGGCTGCGGTTCGATTCTCCGAAATCGGGATGGCTGTATGTCCTGGTAGCTGAGCGGGAGGGTTGGCGGCTGGTAGCGTCGGATCAGATCGAAGCCGGGCGGCTTCGCGTGGTTTCGGTGCGCTTCGACGAACCCGGAAGGAAAGAGTTGCTAGCTATCGTGAGCCGGACGGAGCAGTCGGATTTGCGCCAGGACAAGATCTCTGTCCCGCCTGCGGCCGCCGCTTCGCTGCGCATCATCCTCGAGATTACGCGGCCATGACGAGGGCGGGGAATTGAGCCCCGCCCCCGCGCATGGGTTTACCGCTCGAAAACCACTACTTCGTACTCGTTCAGCCGCGGAAGCACCACCTGCGCCCGGCCCTGTGCGTCTTTCGTGATCGGCAGAGGCTGCGACCGGAACAGGGAATACGCCTTGCGGCCGTCCGGTACCGTGATCTTCACATCCGGCAGCGATACGACGCTGCGGATGGGACGGGTCATCTCACCGGTGAAGTTCACCAGGTGGACCAGCCAGCGCTTGCCGTTGTTCTGGGAGCGCAGGACCACTTCCACCGACCCCGGCGCGTTGGCCACTTGCACCGGCGGCGGCGCCAGCGTCCGCACCAGGTTTTTCCCCAGTTCGAGGAACTCGGGCGTGTGGAACGAGGCGATCATCGAGCCGAAATCGCCGCTGAAGTAAACCGCTTGGCCCTTTCCGAAGGTGTTCACGGTCATGGCCGGGTGATCGGAGAGCGGCGGGACGCCGTCGTAGCGCCCTTTGAGCGGCTCCGTAAATCTCAGCAGCGTCTTCACCGACGATGAGGGTTTCACCGCCATGTGGTAGATGCTCGACGGCACGAAGTCCCGGGTGATGCCGGCCAGGAGCGGGTCTTTAGCCATGGGCTTCATGAAGTCCCAGCGGGTGGGCCCGACCAGCTTGCGCGCGTCGTTCACGCCGAAGACATCCGCCAGGGCGAAATCCTTGCGGCGGATGCCGGTGTCATCGAATACCGAGGTTTCAAAGGTTGCGAACAGGCGCCCGCCCTTGCGCACGTACTCGCGCAGCCGGGCGGCGACGGCGTCGCTCATGCATGCCACGTTGGGGAGGAAGATGGCTTCGTAGCGATCGAGCGATTCGCGCTCCAGCGCCTCGTCGTCGATCACGTCGAAGGGCGCATGGGCGCGCAGCAGGGCCTCGGAAACACCGGTAAATTCGGCTTCCAGGTTGCCCGCTTCGCTCGCCGCGGCGATCCTGTCGACATCGATCATCTGGGCGCCCGCACCGGCGTAGAAGTTGGCCGTGGTTTCCGACCACACCACCGCCATCCGGGCCTCCGAGCGCGTGCCCATGTAGTATTCGCCGCTGCGCTTCAGGTATTGGTTCATCTCCGCCAGGGTCTTCATCTCCGGCTGGTCGAACTCGAACGGCGTGCTGCAGAACCAGATGTTGGCGGCGTTGGCGATGGAATCGGCGTAGAGCAGCCGCAGTTCGGCATCGGGGAGCAGCGAGAACGTCCAGGGCTTGTGGCTGGAGGCGGAAAAGATCACGGTCGGCTTGCCGCCGGCCTGCGTTTCGAGCATGCGGGCGGTGAGGCCGGGCTTCCAGAGCGGCGTCCTGGTGAGGTCGCCGGCAATGAACCCGCCTTCACTACCAAGGAGGTCCTGCTCTTTCACCAGCACGCGGTTGATCCGCGCGGTGGCCCAGTTGGAGCCCCGTACCCCGCCGTTCATGTAGAAGGCCAGTTCCGGATTGATGGACTTCAGCACCTGCCGGGACTCCCGCAGGTAGTCCGCGAGGCTGGCGGCCTGGAAATCGATCAGGTCCTTGAAATCCTTTCCGGTGCGGTTCTTTTTGGACGGCATCTCGCGGCCGTACATCTTCCGGAATTTGGTGCGGCAGTGCGTGCAGTAGCAGGAGTCCGGGCGGAAGACCGGTCCGTCGTAGAAGATGCCGTCAATGGGATAAGCGGCCAGGTCGCGCAGCACCTGGAAGCACCATTGCCTCCACGGGCTGTTGACGCAGAAGTCGGTGCCGGTGTCGTAGACTTTGTCCACGGGCGTGCCGTCCTCGCGTATCTGGCGCCAGTCCGGGTGGGCTTGCCCCATGGCCATCGTGTACCAGTGGACGTTGAAGTAAATGAGCGAGCGGATGCCGTGCTTCTTGGCGTGCGGCAGGTAGGCGCCGAGGTAATCCGGGTTTTTCACCGTGGCGAGGTCGCTCTTAAAGAAAAAATGCCGGTCGTCGAGGCCGGCGGGCATCCCCATGACCTCGAAGTGTTCGGTGTTATAGCCGAGGGCGCCCTTGCGGGCCGCTACTTCGGCGGGGTCGCGCGCATCGATGCGGCTGATGCTGGTGGTGAGGTCGATAATGCGAATCGGTTCGCGCTCCCACCAGTGTTTCTGGGCGAAGGCGGGCAGCGATAGCACGCCGGCCAGTATTAGGAGTACGGGAAAACGGAAAAAGGAAATGTGTTTCATGGGGGTTCACATAGATACGCGGTTCCGTGCCCCGGAACAGCAGGCACGGAACCGCGAGGTAGGAAACGGACTTCGGCCTAGAAAAGCACCTTCATCCCGAACTGGACCTGGCGCGGATCGCCGAAACCGGTGATCTTGCCGAAAGACGCCGGGACTGAGACGTTGGCTCCCGGGCCGCCCAGGTTGGGGTGATTCGGCATGTTGAAGGCCTCGGCACGGAACTGCGCACGGAAGCGCTCTGTGATGGCAAAGTCCTTCAGCAAACTCATGTCGATCACGATGTCGCCCGGCGTGAACAGCAGGTTGCGCGCCGAGTTGCCCCACTGGAACGGCGCCGGTACCGCGAACGCCGCCGTGTTGAACCACATGCCCTGGGAACGCTGTTCGCGGCTCAGAGTCGGATCGCCGATCAGGTTCGCGCGGCCCCCGCGCCAGCCGGTCTGGGTGGCGCTGAAGGCAACCGAAAACGGCGTGCCGGTGCGGAGACTGGTGATCCCGCCGAGCTGCCAGCCGCCCAGAATTTGATTCACCAGGCCGCCGGTGTTGAGCCACTTCTTGCCCTTGCCGAACGGAAGTTCCCAACTGTAGGCCGCGCTGAAGATGTGCCGCCGGATCTGGTCCGAGTTCCCCCGGTCAGCCTCGGCGTTGTAGGGGTTCTGCGGGCCGCCGACCACCGGCACGTTATCGAGCGAGCGGTTCCAGGAGTATTCAACCTGGAAGCTCAGGCCGTTGTTGTAACGCTGCACGGCTTCGAGTTGAAGCTGGTGCAGGTTGGAGTCGCCGCCGCCCGCCAGGACGTTGATGTCCGACCAGGGTTGGTACGGCCGGAAGTTCTGGATGGGGCCCGCGATCTGTTCCCTGGACACGTTGATCGAGT
Source organism: Bryobacteraceae bacterium (assembly GCA_035561075.1). Classification (GTDB taxonomy): domain Bacteria; phylum Acidobacteriota; class Terriglobia; order Bryobacterales; family Bryobacteraceae; genus JAMCRM01. The sequence goes on along the minus strand of DATMYF010000052.1, from coordinate 1,655 downwards.
AGTTGTACCAGGGCAGATGCGTGCTCTTGTTGCCAACGTACGACGCGCGGATCCCCAGGTTGGCGCGCAGTTCGCGCTCCAAGGTGAAGTTCCACTGATACGACTCGCTGTTCCGGATATTCTTCTCTACAGCGGTGAGGCTGGTGTTGGGCGCAAGCGCGCCGTTCCCCGGGAACGGGTTGGCCAAGGTCAGGTTCGGAGCATTCTTATTCCCATCCCCTGGAAATGTCTCGGCGAGAAGGAACGGCGGATTGTTATAGCCCAACTGACGGAAGCCGATATAGACGGGCAGGTAGTTGTAGTAAACGCCCGCGCCGGCGCGGACGACCGTCTTGTTGTCGCCGAACGGCCGCCACGCGATACCTACGCGCGGGGCGAAATTGTTTTTATCGGTGTCGACCAGGCTGTTCGAGAGGCCCAGAGCCTTCGCGGTCGTGACCGGATAGGCATTGATGAGCTTCTGCTGCGCAGCGGCCGGGAACTGGTCCCCGGCGACGTACAGCTTGCCGGAAGCGAAATCGAACTGCGCCTGCGTTTGGTCGCGTTCCTTCCAGGCAGTCTGCAGCATATAGCGCACACCGAAGGTCACGGTCAGGCGCGAGGAAGCCTGCCAGTCGTCCTGCACGTAGGCGCTGTACCGTGTGGAGTAGAACAGCATGTTCGGGGTCGTCGTGGACCGGTAAGTGGTCACAGGGTACCCCAGCAGGTAGTCTGCAAACGCATGCGCCGGTTGCGCGGAAGACAAAGCCTTGTCATCCGTGTAGAAGCCGGTGAAGGTGAAGCGGCCGAAGGCGGCATCGTTCGCCAAACCGGATCCCATGCCCGCGGTCCCCGGGTAGGATGCTGCGCGGTTATTGGCGATGTCGAACCCCGCCTTGAACGTGTGCTTGCCGCGGATGTGCGTCAGGTTGTCCACGTACTGAGGGGTAAGCTGCGGGGTCAGGTCGCTCCCACCGTAGTCACCGATTGCCACGTGGTTGCTAATTCCCATATACGGCAGGCCGCCGTATGCCACCGGGTTCAACGAGGGGAACAGCGTCTGGGGGTTGAAATCCTTGTTCATGCCCTGCCGTACCGAGGCGTGCCGGAGATAGCCGAACCGGAACTCGTTCAGCGTGGTGGGCGAGAACGTGTGCATGTGGGTGAAGCCCAGGCTCTGCGTGCTGTAGCCGCCGCTCTCCCATGAACCGTACTTCTCCGGATAGCCCTGCGCCACGAAGTAGGGATCGCCCTTCGAGTAGTTCAGGTTGATCCAGATGGAGTCCTTATTGGAGAAACGGTGATCCACCCGGACGCCGTAGCGGTTTACATCGGAGATGTTGGGGAGGGTGGTTACGTAGTTGGTGAGCGTACCGGCGGGGCCGAGGCCAGCCTGATTCGGCAGCGGGACCCAATCGAGTAGCGCCTTCGAGCGCGGATCGATGCGGTTCGAGGGCACCTGGTTGTTGGCGAACGGCAACCCGGAAAGCGGATCGATGATCGTCGGCAGCCCGGCGAAATTGCCGTTCCGCATGGCCTGAGTCGCCACGGACAACTGGTTGGTGCGGTTGGTGCGCTCGCGGAGCCCTTCAAAGCTGTGGAAGAAAAACGTCTTGTCCTTGATGATGGGGCCGCCGATGGTGTAGCCGAACTCGTTGCGGTTGTAGGCCGGTTTT
>DATMYF010000051.1:0-19545 GCA_035561075.1 Bryobacteraceae bacterium | reverse complement strand
ATCTCAGGCGTTCGTTGCCGGAAGCCAGTCCGGGGTCAAGTATCTCGGTACGCTTGTGCCCGAGGGCTCGAGCGAGGCGAAGGGGATTGACGACCGCGGCACGGTGATGGGTGTGGCCACCGCCCCCTGCGCATCCGGACTCTGCTCTGAGGGGACCCTGGTGAGGCGGACGTTCGTGTGGACCGAGAAGGAAGGCATGCGCGACCTGCAGTCACCGCAGGGATCGTTTCCCGAGATGCTGGGCCTGGACATGAACGACCGCGGCGAGGTGGCCGGCATCGCTTACAGCCCACTGGACCAGCGTGCGTTCTTATGGAGCGAGAGGGAGGGCGCCACGTTCTTCAGTTGCCTGGGCCGTTGCCCCGGCTTCGCGCGGCTCAACGAACGCGGCGACGTGATCGGCTGGTACATCATGCTTGGCTTCGGCACGGGTAGCTTCATGTGGACGGAGAGAACCGGGACACAGCCGATCACGGGTTGGGGAGGCTCCGCCACGCAGGCCCTGGACATAAACAGGCAGGATGAGGTGGTAGGTTTCGTGAACGCTCCCAACGCAGGCTCACGCCCCTTTTACTGGTCGGAAGAGACCGGCATCGTGGCGCTGGCGGAATCCGGGGGAAGAGCGAATGCAATCAACGATCGCGGCGTGATCGCGGGCACTACCGGCGGACGCCCCGTCGTCTGGCAGCCCTGATTTCCGCCGTTTGTATCAGGCTGTACACTCAGGAGGATGCGTCTATCGCTGGTATCCACTGCCTTGGTGTGCGCGCTGGCGGCTGCCGCTCCGGCGCCTGCTCCGACGGGCGGCCTCGCCCTGAATGAGGACAACAGCCACTTCTTCTCGACGCGCGCGGGCCACCGCGTGACCGCCGCCGAGGTAGACGCTTTTGTCGATCAATACGCCGGCACGCAGGTGCGGGAACTCTTCTTCTCCCCGAACTCCATGCGCACCAGCTACGGGAGCAAGGGCTGGGATCCCATCTGGCGCGGCTACGATCCGGACGGTCCGGACGACCAGCCCCTATTAGCCAGCACGCCCGAAGGCGCGCGGAAGGGCGCCCGCAAGTGGGTCCACACGGCGTGGCAGCTCGACCGCGATGGCATCGACGTCTACGCGCGGTGGATCTCCCGCGCCCGCGCCCGCGGCATCTCCCCGTGGCTGTCGATGCGCATGAACGACGTCCACAACACGGACGACGAGCGCAGCTACATGCACTCCGAGTTCTGGCGCGCGAATCCGCAATACCGGCGCGTGCGTTACCGCTTCGCCGGCCTGACCGACCGCGCCTTCGATTACGGGCGGCCGGAGGTGCGGGAGTACCATCTGAAGCTGGTCCGGGAGCTGGCCGAGCGCTACGACTTCGACGGCCTCGAACTGGACTGGATGCGCTTCGGCTTTCACTTCCGCCCGGGACACGAGAGCCAGGGCCTCGAACTCCTCACCCGCTTCACCGCCGACGTGCGAAAAATCCTGAACGCCCAGGAGAAGAAGCGCGGCCACCCGATCCGCCTGGGAGCGCGCGTTCCTTCCCGCCCGCAGACCGCGCTCGGCCTGGGCTACGACCCCGTGCGATGGGCCCGCGAAGGCCTCATCGACATGCTGGTAGTCACGCCCTTCTGGGCCACCGCGGAAACAGACATCCCCATCGAGGTCTGGAAACAGTTGCTCGCCGGGACGCGCGTCACCCTGGCCGCGGGACTCGAAGTGCTGATGCGCGGCTTCCCGGCTTCCAAGCTGTTCCAGAAGAACTCCACGGAAACCGCACGCGGCATGGCGGCTTCCGTGCTCGACCGCGGCGCGGACCGCGTGTACCTGTTCAACTACATGGATTCGGAAACCGCCATGGAGGACCTGGAGAACTACCCGCGCCTGCTGCGCGAAGCCGGCTCCCTGGCCACCATGGTCGGCAAGCCGCGCCGACATCCCGTGACCTTCGCGGACACGTGGGCGCCGGGGGAGCCGCGCGCTGCCGCCCTGCCGGCGCAATGCGAACCCGAACGCTGGGTGGCATTCCGCATCCACAGCGGACCGCGTCCGGAAACCGGCGGCGCACAGGCGCGCATCGGGATCGAGGGCGCGGGCGAAGCCGAACTCAAGGAGTGGGACGTGCGAGTGAATGGCACGCCGTGCCCCTTCGCAGGCGTGGTGAATGGGCTCAATCCGGGCCCGCCCGCCGGGATGGTCGCGTATCAGGTTCCACTTGCGGCAATCAACCGTGGCTACAATCTGGTGGAAATCCGGCCGCGGCATACCGGCAAAATCATCTGGGCGGAAATCGCACTGGGACTTTAGCCCCAGCCAATTGCCGAGTCGTCATCCCTCCGAGATGAGCCTATCGCATCGGACGCGGTAGCGATGTTCGCAATAACACCGATCTTCATGTTCGCGTTATGGTATGCAGGCTCTGAGAGCTTCCGGGAATTTGCGTGATCCGGAGGTCATATGAAAGACTTGCCGATGACAGCAAAGAATCGTAAAGCCTATATTCCGGCGGCGAACCACGACTTCTTCCTGCCCTGCTACGACGTGATCACGAAGCTGATGGGCGCCGATCGTTCGTGGACAGACCTGGTTAATCAGGCCGCGCCCAGACCCGGCGAACGTGTTCTTGAAATCGGTTGCGGCACAGGGAGCTTAACCGTTCGCGCCAAACGGCTCTACCCTCAGATTGACATTATCGGACTCGATCCGGATCCGAAAGCACTGGCCCGAGCCAGGCGAAAAGCACAACGGTCCGCAGTTTCGATTCAATTCACAGAAGGTTTGTCGGAGTGTCTTCCGTACTCTGAGCACTCCTTCGACCATGTATTTTCCTCGTTCATGTTCCACCATCTGGAGAACGATACGAAGGAAAAGACATTGCGGGAAATCCGTCGTGTTCTCAAACCAGGCGGATATCTCCACCTGCTTGATTTCGGCGGCCCGGAACCCGGGAGGGCCAACTCATTCTCCCGCTGGCTGCACTCCCACCACCGCCTTGAGGAGAACTCCGAGGCGCGAATTCTGATGCTGATGGAGGAGGCGGGGCTTTCAGATGGCAAAGTGGTCGGTCGTCGATCCCTTCTCTTCGGATTGACGGACGCTGTTCGTTACCGGGCCTCGGCGCAAGCGATGGCCTGAATCGAAGCCTACCGCGGCGCGATCTTCACCAGCACCACTACGCGGGCGGGCACCTTGGCGTCCGGAAGAACGCCACACCTCCTCTACGACTGGTTTTCATCGCTGCTAGCGTAGCGCCTCAAGATGACAACGGGAAACAATTGTCTTATTCTTCTACTTGAGCAGATGAACGCCAAAGAGCGACTCCAAGCAGCCCTCCGGCACCGCGAGCCCGACGGGATCCCGATTGATTTCGGCGGCACCTCAGTCACCGGAATCCACGTGAGCGCGGTGGCGGCGCTCCGGGAAGCCTACGGGCTTGAAAAGCGCCCGGTAAAGGTCCACGAACCCTACCAGATGCTGGGGTTGTTAGATGACGACCTCAAAGAGGCCATGGGAATCGACGTGGAAGGCGCCTTCCCGCGCGACACCATGTTCGGTTTCGCCAACCGCAACTGGAAAACGTGGCGCATGCCGGACGGCCTGGAGGTGCTGATCTCCGATCAGTTCGTCACTACCACGGACGCCAACGGCGACATCCTGGTCTACCCGGAAGGCGATCTCTCGGCCCCGCCGAGCGGCAAGATGCCCCGGGGCGGGTACTTCTGCGACACCATCGTCCGGCAGCCGCCCATCGATGACGCCACCCTCAACGTGGAGGAGAACCTCGAAGAGTTTACGCCGATGTCCGAGGACCAACTGGAACACATCCGGTGCGCGACCGCCGCGGCGGCCGCTACAGGCCGGGGTGTCATCGCGACCTTCGGGGGGACGGCCTTTGGAGATATCGCGCTGGTGCCGGCACCGTTCCTGAAGCATCCCAAGGGCATCCGCGACGTCGCCGAATGGTACATGTCCACGGCCACGCGGCGTGACTATATCCACGGCATCTTCGGGCACCAGTGCGAGATCGCGCTGGCGAACCTGGAACGGGTCCGGGCCACCGTGGGGGACGCCGTGGACGCGGTCTTCATCTGCGGCACCGATTTCGGCACACAGGCATCCACCTTTTGCTCGGTAAAGACTTTCCGGGACCTCTACTTCCCGTACTACAAGCGCGTCAACGACTGGGTGCACCGGAACACCGGGTGGCGCACTTTCAAGCACTCCTGCGGGGCCGTCGAGAAGCTGATCCCCTCGTTCATCGAGGCCGGCTTCGACATTCTCAACCCCGTGCAGTGCTCAGCGGCGGGGATGGCGCCGGAGCACCTGAAGAAGGAGTATGGCGAGCAGATCGTCTTCTGGGGAGGCGGCGTGGATACCCAGAAGGTGCTGCCGTTCGGCACGCCTGAAGACGTGCGGCGGCAGGTGCTCGAACGGTGCGAGGTATTCTCCCGCGGGGGCGGGTTCGTCTTCAACTCGATCCACAACGTCCAGGCATGCACCCCGGTTCGGAATATAATGGCGATGATCGACGCCGTCCGGGAATTCAATGGAATCACGAAGCGCGATACGAGGCATTAATGACTGACCTTAAGAGACTTTACGATGCAATTTTAGACGGCGACGCCAAGACGGCGACCGCAGTCACCAAGGAGGCGCTTGCCGAAGGCGTCAACCCGCTCGACCTGGTGACCAATCACATGGTTCCCGCCATGGACGAGGTGGGGAAGCGGTTCGAGTGCGAGGAGTACTTCGTGCCGGAACTGCTGATTTCCGCGCGCGCCATGAAGGGGGCGCTGGAACTGATCCGGCCGCTGCTGGCGGCGCAAGGCAGCGAGCCGGTCGCGCGTGTAGCCATTGGCACCGTGAAGGGCGACCTGCACGATATCGGCAAGAACCTTGTAGCGTCGATGCTCGAAGGCGGTGGGTTCGAGGTGATAGACCTGGGGGCAGACGTATCGCCCGACAAGTTTGTAGCCGCGGTGAAGGAGCGGGGCGCCAACCTGATTTGCCTCTCGGCTCTCCTGACTGTGACCATGCCCGCCATGAAGACCACCATCGAGGCACTCACCAATGCCGGCGTGCGGGGCAAGATCAAAATCATGGTGGGCGGCGCTCCGGTAACGCCGCAGTATGCCACCGAGATCGGGGCGGACGGTTACGGCGAAAACGCCATCTCCGCCGTCAGCCTGGCGCGGCAGCTCGTAGCACAAGGTTCAGAAGCCTCCGCGTAAGCTGTACTCCAGAATCCGGCCGCTGCCCGGGGCGGCCGGATTCATCCGTCGGGTTCCTGCTATAATCGTCTTCCCGCGAGTCCCCAAGCATGAGCCTTATTCCGCCGGAATCCGCCGTCATCGCCACCCTCGTCCACAACCTGCGGCAGCCGCTCAGCACGATCGAAACCTGCGCGTTTTTTCTACGCATGGTCCTCGACGGCACGGCGGATCCGCGCGTCTCAGAGAACCTGGAACTGATTGAGCGCCAGGTCGCCGAAGCGCAACGCATCCTGCTGGCGGCCCGTGTTCAAGAGAGCAGCGAGAGCCACTGCCTCGCGAAAGCCGAAAGCGCCGGCGGGGTGTAAAGCATACCGGAGTTCTCTGCAACTCGGAGATACGAGCCGATCCCACCCGCCGCGGCGCTTACTTCCCGGCAACCCAAATAGCACTCCCGAGCCGTGGCAGCCGATTCGGACTTGCCGATCCACGATCTGGGCGTTATGCGTCAAGGTGACGTGACGCGGACTTCAGTTGAGGAATCACCGCGGACCGCTGTTCGGGGAGGCATTCGCCGAAGAAAGGTAGGACGGCGACGTCTACGAGGGCCTCGTTCAACGGCACCAAGGGCGACTCTTCAACGCTTCAACGAACGTTGCAACAAGTCGATTGCTGGGTGGAGGCGATCCTGTTCCTCAAATAGTCTATTGACCGCCTCTGCCGTAGCGCCGAGGCGGGCCAGGACCATGGGAGCAGATATCAGCACTCCCCAAGCAGCCATTCGAAGCGGTATTGTCCAATCGCTTTCCTCAACGAAACTGCCAAAGTGGATCGTCTGCCCCTTGACAGGTAAGACCGGCCCAACATGGCCGGGATGATTCACCACGTCGTACTCAGTCCTCCGGACACATTCGAGCGCATCGGGTTCGGCGTGGGCAACCTGGCTGACTCCACGATAGAAGGCATAGAGCTGAAGATGGCCGAGTTCCGTCAGTATTTCCGGCAGGTTTGGCTTTGGCGTAACGGTTCCGCGAGGTAACTTCGCTTCTATGGCGGTTCTCCACGCTGCGTAACGCTCCGCTGCTCTCCGTGCGTTCTCGGCATCGGCCGCAGATTTCGACTTAAGATCCCGCGCCAACTGCGAGTAAAACCTCTCGTTGTCCTTGTACCACCCAAGCCATCGGCCTTCACGGTCGAACGGGTCATCAGGAAACACGAGCCACGCTGCTGTGGCCCCACTCTCGAATGAGCATCGGGCACAGGCGGTCGCCCCCACGTAGTGACGAACGTCTCGGGCGCCAAGGTCATGAACTGCCCAGCAGTGTTGCACAGCCAACTCCACCAGTGCCAAGGCAGCGGAATCCGCCTCGTACCTGCCCAAGGTCCAATTCGCCGAAGGTTGTGCCACCGAACGGAAGCAGGAAAGAAGACTACCGAAACGTCCCAAAGCCTCTGTAAATGAACTCTTGTTATCCATCAGCCGCTATGCCTCAAGGTTATGCAGGTGGCGCCGGGTTGCTCTGCGGTGGAAAAGCGAATGCAGGCGCGAGTATCGAATTTGTGCCGTAACGCTTCTCCAGCACAAAAGCCGAAGTGCGATTGCACAGAATCCGATTGTACGGGACCAACTCTACGAAGCCGTCGTCATGGGTTGCGGGAGAAAACAGCCGAACACTGGCCCTCGAACCATCGACTGTTCGAAACCGGAGGAGCACAATCTGCTTGCCTTCGCGCGTCAAAAGGTAGGATGCGACGTGTTCGCCGGTCGGCTTCAACTGCTCTCCGTGCAGGCTTCGGATCACGTCCTCGAACGAGGAATAGGCCGAGTTCCTTTCCATCTCAGCCACGAGTTCCTCTGGATAGCCGCCCGCGCTCACTAAGCAGCGGGAATCCGGCTTCAAGAGGTCCTCTACGTACAGTGCTGCGCTCGGTCGTCGTGTCCTCTCGATCAGCCGGACGCTAACTCCAGCGGCTATTCCCCGACCAAAGTTTTCAATAGCGAAGCCCCCCTTGGCGCGCCGCAAGACCAAGACGGGTCTGGTGTCGTGTTTGTACTTGCGATAGGAGAGCACGAACGCAGAGATCGACAGGACGGCACTACCGACATTGCCCAGAACCGACCAGTTCTGCTTAAGCCACGTTAAAAGAGATACCGCCATCTGAAAAGATTATAGAATAGTTATCCCGTGGCGTCGGCCACCTTGGGTTGCTGTTTGGTTGGATCGTTAGCACCCCGGTCCGGGGGAGCAATGCACATGAAAAAGTCGCCAAACCTGAGAAATGACCTGCTCAGGTCGGTGAACGGCTATCTGGAACTTGGCCGACGCCACGCAGGCTTGGGGGAGTGATCCCCAACCGTATCCGTGCACTCTTCCTCAAGCCGACCCCGAACAGACGGTGATCGCGCCGGTGCAGCGAGCTACCAATGGATGTTAAAAAGACCTCATATGGATGGCAAAGATCAGTATGCGGACCTCATGGAGGAACTTACCCGCCAACCGCTCGAGGATGAGATGTACATGGGCGATCCAGTCGTTTGTACCGATGCGCCGCAGTTCTTTGACCTGGTCCGCGCCTCGCCGTTCGATAACGGCCGGTGGGTATTCCGTGGCCAATGCGACGAAAAGTGGCGGCTTCAACCGCTGATTGAAAGGCTCTTTCTCGACTGTCAGGCTACCGCGTTCATCGAGGGCACGCTCGATACCGGTGGCCTTGCCAGGTTTGTCATTCGCGAATTCCGACGTCGTGTTCACAACTACCTCAGCGAACTCCCTAGGGACGATGACGACGAAGAGTGGCTCGCTCTCATGCGGCACTACGGCGCACCAACCAAGTTGCTGGACTGGACGAAATCGCCTTATGTAGCCGCGTTCTTCGCCACCGCTGACGCGCGGAACACTGACTCAGCCGTCTGGGCTATCGATAGGGTCTCAGTCCAAGAGGAGGCCAGGCGCATGCTGGGCGTCAACCAGATGTCATCCATCAGTGTTCCAGAACACCTCCTGGGACTGCGGTACGGACCTGCCGCGAGCACCCCCCCAGTCGTCGTGCCGCTGTGGCCGTTTCGCATGAACGAACGGCTGACGATTCAACAAGGACTGTTTCTGTCCCAGAATACGCTCCGTTGGCCGTTCGAGGCTTGCCTCAAGCACGTGCTCCGCAGCGCCTCGGCGAATCGGAGGCTAGATCGGAAGTGGCTCCGTAAGCTTGTTGTCACGAAGTCCGCGCGTCTGCAGGTGTTGCGGGAACTTGAAATGATGAATATAAACTATGCGACGCTATTTCCGGGTCTCGATGGCTTTGCGCGCTCACTGACGATCGCCATGGAAATCCGTACCCTTGCGGCTTGTGATCCCGCACACCGCTTTGACGAAGAACCCTAGCTGGATTCGCCCCAGCTGGTTCGGAGCCACGACGGACAGAATAACCATTGGCGCATGGCGGGTGAACTGGGGGAAACCGGCCCGATCAATAAAAGGCCCTACGGTCTCGCGGTCCACTTGGCTGGTTTGTCGTCGTTGCGGAGAAGTGATCAGGTCCGGCGCACGAAGGCGGGGTTGTAGCCTTAGAGACGAAGCAATAGGCGTTGCGGAACCCGGGGACAGTTTGAGCTGGTTCTATGCTATCGAAACGCGCGTTCACCCCGCAGGAAAGAACCGCTGCCTTACGAAGGCAGAGAGTGCGGGCGGGGTGTAAACCGGCGGCGAAGCGGAGAACCGCGGTTTCGACTCCCAAAGGCCCTGGGGAATATCCTTCCAGTTCGGCGAACTCAGCCCATGATCGATTACGACGACGGCATCGGCGCGGTCCAGGTAGCGCGCGGCCGAGGGTTTGAAATCTTCGCAGGCAAAATCCAGCACCATGATGTAGAGATCCGGCTCAAGGAACTCCAGGATGCTGTTGGATTCGATGATGGTGTTCGGGCCGAGAGTGCGGATACGAGCGATCTCCGGCAGCGCGTCGCGCAGATTCCCTGTTCGCAGCCAGAAGGAGCGCTGGGCCCCGGCGGCCAGGAAGCGTGCGCTGTCGCCTGCGTCCGGCTGGTGCTCCTCCCTTAGCTCGTACTGGTGGTGGCAGGTGATCTTGAGGGCCGTCCAGTTGAAATCGCGCAGCGCCGCGATGAGTCCCGCCGCTACGGACGTTTTGCCGATCTTTCTCGAATGTCCGCCTACCGCCAGTAGCATCTACCGCCCGCTTTCGAGTTCCGCGAGGCGCCGCTTCAACTCCACCAACTCGCGCCGCACCTCCGGAAGACGTGCCAGGTTGGCAAGCTGTTCCAGATGCTGTTTGAGCGGCCGCGCCGGCGTGCCCCACACCACCTGGCCGCCGTGCACGATCTTCGAACTGAGCACTCCGGAGCCGGAGCCCAACACGGCGCGGGATTCGATGCGCGCCTTGTCTCCAATGCCCACCTGTCCGCCGATTACGGCGTAATCCTCCACTACCACGCCGCCCGAAAAGCCGGTCTGCGCCGCCACCACCACGTGCCGTCCGATGCGGCAGTTGTGGCCCACGTGCACCATGTTGTCGAGTTTGGTGCCTTCCCCGATGGAGGTGGCCCCCAGCGCCGCGCGGTCCACGCAAGAGTTGGCACCGATCTCGACGAAATCCGCGATCTCGACGCGCCCCACCTGCGGGAATTTCTCGTAGTGGTCGCCGGCCATGACGAAACCGAAGCCGTCCGCGCCGATCACGCAGCCGGAGTGGAGGATACAGCCGCGCCCGATATCGACGTTATCGTAAATAGTGACATTGGCGTGCAGCACGCAGCCGTCCCCCAGGGAGACCCGTTTGCCGATGGAACAACCGGCGCCGATGCTGGTGGAGACCCCCACGCGCGAGCTATCCCCGATGGCCGTGTGCGGCCCCACGGAGCATAGCGCCCCCATCTGTACATCCGTGCCGACCACCGCGGTGGGATGGATGCCGGGTTTCATCTCGGTGGTGGGATAGAAGCGGCTCATGGCGCGGGCGAACGCGGTGCGCGGCTCGTTCACCCGGATGACCGTTCGGTAAGCCGGGCCGGGGAAATCCATGGGCACGATCAGGCACCCGGCGGCGGAGGATTCGGCCATCAGCACCGCCTTACGGTTGCCGACGAAGGAGACGTCGCCGGCCCCGGCGGAATCGAGCGGAGCCACGCCGGTCAGTTCCTTCTCGCCATCGCCTTCATAAGTAGCACCTAGCCAATCGGCCAATTCGCGCACGCGCATGCAGTTATGATAAAGAATTCACTGCCGCGATGCCTATTGATCCTTCCGCCGTGATCGCCCGAACGGCCCGCATCGACGCCGGCGCCTCGGTGGGACCGGGAGCCCGCATCGGAGAGTTCTGCGTGGTGGAGGCCGACGTCTCGATTGGCCCCTGCTGCGTGCTCGAACCCTACGTCTACGTGAAGCGCTGGACGAGCATGGGGGAGCGCAACGAAATCTCCGCCGGGACCGTGCTGGGCACCGACCCGCTCGACAAAGCCTTCACAGGGGAGCGCAGCTATCTGCGGATCGGCAACGGCAACCGCATCCGCGAGCACTACACGATTTCGCGCGGCACCAAGCCGGAGTCCGCCACCACGATCGGCGACGGGAACTACATTATGACCTCCGGGCATATCGCCCACAATTGCACCATCGGGAATCAGACGGTGATCTGCAGTTGCGCGCTGGTGGCCGGTTACGTGGAGATTGAAGACCAGGCGTTCGTCTCCGGGGGCGTGGCGATCCACCAGTTCTCGAATGTGGGACGGCTGGCCATGGTGGCCGGGGGCACCCGGGTCAACATGGACGTGCCGCCGTTCTTTATGTACTCGGGGCTGTACGTGGAGCCGGCAGGCCTGAATGTAGTGGGGATGAAGCGCGCGGGGTTCGATGCCGCGCAGATCGCCGCCCTGAAAGAGGCGTACCGGACCATCTACCGCTCGGGGCTGAAACTCGCTAATGCGCTCGCCCGGCTGGAGGCCGAAGACGCCACGCCGGAAGTCCTGCACCTGGCCGCCTTCATCCGGCGCTCCCGGCGCGGCATCTGCCGGGAGCGGGGACGCCAGAAGTAAGTTCCTGAAGTACAAACAGTTAATGACAGTTTAATGCTGGTTCAGTTGACCTGGAGTGTGCTGGATCGTACTATTTAGGTGTACGGCAGCTCACTTTCCTGTTCCACGGAATCCCGTTCCCGCCCGGCCGCCTGAAACCCTCTCATGCATCGCCAATTCCGCGAATTGTTGCGCCCGTTCGGCCGCCAGTACAGCAAATTCATCGCCGGGGTGGCACTCCGGCAAGCGCTGCTCGTTGTCGGCGGCTACTCGCTGGTTTGGGCGCTACGGGTCTCGCTGAGTCACAGGGAGATCCCGGAATGGGCGTTTGTGGCTGCGTTCATCGTGTTTGACGCGGGGTACCTGAGCTTCGACCTGGCGCTCACCTACTTTTTCTCATCGCGCATCAGCTTTCCGCTTTTTGGCCACCTGCGCTGGACGGCGCTGGCCAAAGTTTTCCGGATGCCGCTCGAATGGCACCACAGGAAAAGCTCCGGGACGCTGGTGGGGGAAGTAAACAACGGCGTGGGCAAGGTGGTGCAGACGGCGGAAAGCCTGAGCCGCGAGCTTTGCCCTGCCCTCATCCAGACGGCATTCAGCCTGGTGCCGCTGCTGCTGTTCAGCCCGCGCACGATGCCCGCCATCTTCGCGGCGCTGGTCCTGTTCATGTGTCTCACGGTGGCGGAGAACCGCCGTCGCCAGCCGCACGCGCGGGTGCGGTACCGCAACTACGCGAAAGACTTTGGACTGTTCGCGGAGAGTGTGGAAGCCATCCAGCCGGTGGTGCAATACGGGCAGACGGGGCGGGTACTGCGGGACTACGGCACGTTGCAGCAAGAGATCGCCGGTGAAGGTCTGGCAGAGGCCAGCATGGCCGCGCGTTACGGATGGTGGCGGAACATGGTGGTCTCAGTCGCCAAGCGCGGTTGCCAGGGTTACTGGTTCTGGCAGTACCGCCAGGGTACGCTCGACCCCGCCATGCTGATGTACCTCAACATGCTCACGGAGCAGTTGCTGAGTTCCTTCGGCGGCTACGCCTCACTGCTCGAGCGCATCTACGACGGCCTGGAGCCCACACGCAACCTGATGGGCATGCTGGAGGAGGAACCGTCCATCGCCGATGCGCCGGGCAGCACACGGGTCCCCGTCCCGACTGGCGCAGCCGCGGGCATCCGGATGGAGAACGTCACGTTCGGCTACGTTCCCGGCCGTCCGGTGCTGAGGAATTTCAGCCTGCACGTGGAGGCAGGGAAAGTGTTGGGGATGGTGGGGCGCTCGGGTTGCGGCAAGACCACCATCCACAGCCTGCTGGCACGCATGTACGAGGCACAGCAGGGCCGCATCCTGATCTGCGGCAGGGATATCCGGGCGTGGCCGCTCGAGCAGTTGCGCGGCATGTTCTCCTGGGTCTCGCAGAACGGCGGGGTCTTCTTCTCCGGGATGCCCCTGGCGGACGTGATCCGCTTCACCCGTCCGGATGCGACCTTCGAAGACGTGGTGGAAGCCGCGCGCGTGGCGTGCATCCACGAGGACATCATGCGGATGCCCGAACAGTACCGGACGCGCATCGGGCAGGGCGGCCTGACGCTGTCGAAAGGCCAGCAGCAGCGTGTGGCCCTGGCGCAGGCCGTGCTGGCGCTCGACGATGCGCGTGGCATCCTGGTACTCGACGAGTTCACGAGCGCGCTCGATTCCGAGACGGAGGAGCGCATTCTGGCCAACCTGGAGCCCTACCTGGCGGGCCGCACCGTGATCATCGTGGCGCACAGGCTCTCCACCATCCGGAGGGTGGCGCACCAGATCGTGGTGCTCGACCGCGAGGGCATCGTCGAGCAGGGCACCCACGCCGAGTTGATCCGCCGCGGCGGCTGGTACGCGACCATGGCGCGCCTGCAGGCTACCGGCGAGAGCGAGACGCCCGCGGAACGCCCGGTGCTCGTCAAAGTGAGTTAGAATCCCGGGTTCATGGGCGAATGGGAGCGATGGCGCGATGTGGCGGCGGCCCTGGGACGCATGGCGCCCGCGCGGCGCGAGCCTGCCATTCGTTCCGGGTCGATGGCGCTCGACTGGGCGCTCGGCGGCGGCTTCCCGCGCGGCCGTGTGACTGAGTTGTACGGCCCGGAAGCTTCCGGGAAGACCACCATCGCGCTGCACGCCGTAGCCGAAGCGCAACGGGCGGGGGGCACGGCAGCCTTTCTGGACGCCGACCACGCCTTCGATTCGGCCTATGCCTGCACGGTGGGGGTGGCGCTCGAACCATTGCTCCTGGCGCGCCCCGCAAGCGGTGAGCAGGCCCTCGAAATTGCCGCGCGCCTGACCGGTTCGCGAGCGCTCGACTTGCTGGTGGTAGACTCCGCGGCGGCGTTGGTCCCACGGCTGGAGCTTGAAGGCGGCGCGGGCGACGACTACGGCGGCGTTCAGAACCGCATGCTCGAGCAGGGACTCAGGCGACTCTCCGCCGCGGCCGCGCGCACCGGATGCTGCCTGTTGTTCGTCAACCAGTTGCGCGGGCGGACGGGGATCGGCGGACCGGAAACCACTGCCGGCGGCCACGCCCTGCGATTGCACGCGGCCGTGCGTGCGGAGGTGCGTCCCATTGCCTCCATTGGCGAAAGCGGGCGTCCCGACGGCATGCGGGTGCGCGTGCGAATCGTGAAGAATCGCCTCGCCCCGCCCTACCGTGAGGCGGAATTCGAAATCCACTACGGAGAGGGTATCGAGCGCCGCAAAGACTTGCTCGCGTGCGCCGAACGTTGCGGTCTCGACACTGCACCGGCCGGCGATTCGGGCGTTTGGGAGGCGCTCGAACGTGCCGCGCGACGGTCACTTGGCCTTGAAACCCGCAATTGACGGGCTCGACAAGCACTCACTCAACAAAAAACCCTTAAAAAACGCTGTTTTCGTGAGTATTCCTCTTTACTTCGGAAATCTCCTTCCCGTATGATTGAAACGATCAGACGGGCCCACTTACACGAGTGGTCCGTCCAACCTGTTCGATGGTGATGTGCGCAGGACAAGATGGAGATCGCGCCTGCGAAAGTCTGGTTACGGACACGGGAGAATCAAAGGAGATTTATGGCGAATCAGAGAATGACGCAGACTCAGTTGGTAAGAACGCTGGCCGAGAACTGCGAAGTCAACAACAAAGTCGCCCGCCAGATGCTGGACTGCCTCTCCGGCTTGGCCGTCAGCGAAGTGAAGAAGAACGGGATGTTCGTGATCCCGGGTCTCGGCCGGCTGGTCCGCGTGGAGCGGAAGGCGCGCACGGGCCGCAATCCGGCGACGGGCGAGTCCATCAAGATCCCGGCCAAGAAGGTCGTGAAGTTCCGGGTGGCCAAGGCCGCCAAAGACGCGATCGTTCCGCCGAAGAAAGCTAAGTAAGGCTGCCGAAGCAGGCACCGCGCCTGTCAGGCGCACGGAATCAAAGCAAAGCCCCGCGGGCTCGTCGTCAGTCCGCGGGGTTTCTGTTTTTTTAATTAATGAGTGGGAAATGAAAAACCCCGCGGGCGCCTGCCGCGCCGGCGGGGTTCTTCAGTCTGTTGAATTGTTCTTGAAGCCGAGATGAAATCCGCCCATATTGCGGGCAGCTCACGAAGCCTACGCCTGCTTCTTCTCTTCGACCTTCGCTTCATCGCCCTTCAAGGCATGCTTGAAGTTGCGGATCCCTTCGCCCAAACCCTTCGCTACCTCAGGAATTTTCTTGCCGCCGAACAGCAGCACCGCCACTCCAAGAATCACGAGAAGTTCAGGCAAGCCAATGGATCTCATACGGCCTCCTTGTTAAGGTTCTGCGACCATTGTAACAGAGATCGTGGGGGGACACCCGTTCAAAGCGTTTCGCCGCGAATGAGGTCCTCATACGTCTCGCGCGTCCGCACCACCCGGAAAGTCTCGCCATCCACCAGCACCTCGGGCGGCCGCACCCGGGAATTGTAGTTCGAAGCCTGGGTAAAACCATACGCTCCCGCGGTGCACACGGCCAGGAAGTCGCCGGGAACCACGTTGGCGAGCTTGCGCCCGCGCGCGAGGAAATCGCCGGTTTCACAGACCGGCCCCACGACGTCCGCCACAATGGGGGGGCGCTCGGTTTTACGCAGCGGGACGATCTCGTGATGCGACTGGTAGAGCGACGGCCGAATCAGGTCGTTCATGGCCGCGTCCACCACGACGAACTCCTTTCGGGGCGTGCACTTCCGGTAAAGCACGCGGGTGAGCAGGACGCCCGCCGGCCCTACGATGGAACGGCCGGGCTCGACGGTTACGGCGAAGCCGCTGCCGTCGAGGCGCGAGCGCACGGCCTCGGCGTAAACGCGGATTTGCGGCGCGGCGTCTCCGGCTCGATAAGGCACTCCCAAGCCGCCGCCGAGGTCGATGTGTGTGATGGGAAGGCCCGCGGTCCGCAGCCGGCCGGCCAGTGCGAGCACCTTGTCCACGGCCTCAAGCAGCGGCTCCGTATCGAGGATCTGGGAACCGATATGGCAGCTCACCCCGGAGGCTTCCAGGTTGCGGCAGGTCCGCGAACGGTCATAGACGGCCTCCGCGGCGGCGATATCGATGCCGAACTTGTGCTCGCTCATACCCGTGGAGATGTAGGGATGGGTGGCGGCATCGACATCCGGGTTGACCCGCACGGAGAAGGCGGCCTTCACGCCCCTTCGCGCCGCCAGCGAGTCGATCAGGGCCACTTCCGCCTCCGACTCGCAATTGAAGCTGCGGATGCCGCAGCCCAGCGCGTACTCAATCTCGTCGGCGGTCTTCCCCACGCCCGAAAACACCACCTTGGCGGGGTCGCCGCCGGCGCGCACGACACGGAACAGTTCGCCGCCCGAGACGATATCGAAGCCCGAACCGGCGCGCGCCAGGGAGGCGAGCACCGCCATGTTCGAGTTGGCCTTCACGGCATAGCAGATGGTGTGCGCCAGGCCCGCGAAAGCCTCGTCATAGGCCCGGTAACTGTCGAGAATCGAGCGGCTCGAATACACGTACGCCGGAGTGCCGACACGGCGCGCGACATCCGCCAGCGGGACGTTGTCGCAGTAGAGGTCGTTGCCAGAGTAGGAAAACATGAAAGATCGCTACTGAATCCGGATGACCAGGACCGTCTGGTCGTCGAACAGCGTGGGGTTGACCCGGTCGAGGTCGGCGAAGATAGCGGAGACGATGCCGGCCGCGGGCAGTTCACAGTTCTGGCGGACTACTTCGGCCAGGCGCGTACGGCCGTATTCGCGGCCTTCGACGTCCACGTGGTCGGTTATGCCGTCGGAGTAGAACACCAGGACATCGCCGGAGCGTGCGTTGAAGGTGGACTCCTCGTACTCGCGGCTGTCCAGCAGGCCCAGCGGGACGCCTTCGGCGCGCACCTTCAGAATCTCTCCGCCGCGGCAGATCATGGGCGGGATGGCGCCGGCGTTGGCAAGCGTTAGCTGGTGGGAATGCCGCTGCCAGAGCACCAGCAGGAGGGTGACGTAGCGGGCTTCCACCTTGCGCTCGATCAGCACCTCGTTAAGCGCGCGCATCAGGTCGGCGGGGCGCGGCCATTGCGGCGCGAGGGTGCGGAGGAGGCCGCTCACCAGCGCACCGTAGAGCGCCGCCGCAGCGCCCTTCCCGCTCACGTCCCCGAAGGCCAGCACTAAGTGGTTGGGGTCCTTGTGCTCCAGGAAATCGAAGATGTCGCCGCTGATCTCGCGCGCGGGGCGGTACCCGGTGGCGATATCGAGCCCCTCGATTTCGGGAGCCCGGGCTGGCATCAGGACGCGCTGCAGCTCGCGCGCGGCGCGCAGATCTCCCTTAATGCGCCGTTCGCGCGCGGCGAGTTCCTCGTAAAGCCGCGCGTTCTCAACCGAATTCGCGATCTGCGGCGCGAGCAGGGCGAGCGTGCGGACATGGTCGTCGGTGAAGAAGCCCATGTGATCGCTCTCAAGGTCGAGCACCCCCACCACGCGGTCCTGCGCGATCAGCGGCACCGCCACTTCCGACCGGATATCGGCGTGGGAGGCTATATAACGCGGATCGGCCAGGGTATCGTTCACCCGCACCGGCTCCCGCAACTCGGCCGCCGCGCCGGTAAGGCCTTTCCCCAGCGGGATGTTGTCGATCTTCACGCGCTGGTCGTAGCGGCTGCTGAAACGGTGCCGCAGCGCCTTCGTATGCTCGTCCACCAGCAGGATGCTGAAGGCGTCGTAGGCGATCAGCTTCCGCACGGTGCTGGCGATCTTGGCCAGCAGCTCGTCGAGCTTCAGGATGGAGCTGAACTCGTGGGAGATGTTGGCCAACGTTTTGAGGGTGCGGTTCTGCCGTTCCACGCGCCGGTAAAGCCGGGCGTTATCGATGGCGGTCCCCACACGCGCGGCGATCAGCCGCACCAGGTTGGCATCGTAATCGGTAAAGGCATCCGGCCGGGTGGATTGCAGGTCGATGACCCCCACCAGCCGCTGCCGCACGATCATGGGGACGGCCAGCTCGCTGCGCACGGCATCGACGGCGTTGAGATAGCGGGGGTCCGTGCGGACATCGCTCACCACCACCGGCTCGCGCAGCGCCGCCGCCGTGCCGGTGATTCCTTCTCCCAGGCCCAGCGACAGATTCCGCACGAGTTCCTCGCGATGGCCGAGGGCGTAGCGAATGCGCAAGTCCTGGCGTTTCTCGTGAAACAGCAGGATGCAGAACAGCTCGTAGGGGATGACCCTGTTGATGATCTCGGAGAGGTTGGCCAGCAGCGCGTCGAGGTCCAGGGTCTGGGTGGTGGCCGCGGAGACCTCGAGCAGGAAATCCAGAAGATCGGAGCGTTCTCGAAAACGGTTGCCGGCTTGGCCGGTGGCTTGCATAGACTCCCCGGGCGCGCTCAAGCGCCAGCCGATCGGACGATGGCCACGCTGGCACTGGCGCCGATGCGCGTGGCGCCGGCCTCGGTCATCTTTTTCAAATCCTCATACGTGCGGATGCCGCCGGCGGCCTTGATCCCCATGTCGGGACCCACCACCTGCCGCATCAGCGCCACATCGCGCGCCGTCGCGCCGCCCGGCCCGAAGCCGGTAGAGGTCTTGACGAAATCCGCGTCCGCCTCTTTGGCAAGCCGGCAGGCCACGGCCTTCTGGGAGTCGTCGAGAAGCGCCGCCTCAATAATCACTTTCAGCGCCGCCCCGGCCTCGTGGCACACCTTAGCCATCTGCTGAATGTCGATCTTGACAGTGTCGTAATCGCAGGAGCGCAAGGCCCCCACGTTGATCACCATGTCGATCTCCCGCGCTCCGGCGCGCAGGGCCTCGGCCGCCTCCGCCACCTTGCTGGCGGTGGAGGTAGCGCCCAGCGGAAAACCGGCCACCGTACACACCTTCACCGGGCAGCCGGAAAGCTCGCTGGCGGCCAGTGCCACCCAATACGGGTTGACGCATACGCTGGCAAAGCCGTACTCGCGCGCCTCACGGCAGAGCCGGACGATGTCGTCGCGGGTAGCTTCGGGCTTGAGCAGGGTATGGTCGATTAGTCTGGCGATATCGGGATCCACGCGGGTAGGCCTTTCAGTGGCGGTAATCCGGTCTGCGCCCACGGCGATGATGCGCCTGATGCTGTCGGCAGAGTCCTCCCCGCAACGCTGAGAAGACCCGCAGCACACAGGCTCCGGCGGCTTCAACCGCTCGCCACTCCTGGCGGGCACGGGCCGGCCGAGCCGGGCAAGGATCTCCTCGCCGATCTGCGCCACGAGTTGGTCGAGTTCCGCGGTCGTCACTTCAGAAACCGGCGCTCCAGCCGGACACCCATGCCGGGTCTAAGGATATTATAATCATCACCTTCCCGGCTGTCTGAACGGAAGTTTTATGATACCACAGCGGTTGCCGGGCACTTTCGCCTGCTGTTCCGTGCCGGGTGCTTTGTAGGTTAATGCACGCGCCCCCTTCGGCGCGTGTGTGGGCTGTTACGGTCACCGCCTTACCTTTTTAGGGCCATAAAACACCTGCCAGTAGAATGGGTGCAGGAGGGCAGTCAGTCCGATGAGGAACACGATGCAAACGAATGGGAACAAGACGGCGATCTGGCTGGGGGTCGCCATTGGGGCCGCCGTCGGAATCGGGTACGCAGTCTCGCGTACCAGGAGAAGAGACCGCTGGACCGACAAGGCAAAGTACCTCGGCAAACGCATGTCGAGTCGCTCGTCCGATCTCGCGGCCAGGAGCCGGGATATCATCGAACGCGCCCAGACCATCTACGAGGAAGGCCGTAAGATCGCCGTCGAGGCCGCCGACCTGTGGAGCGAAGGGCGCCGCATGGTCAAGGTCTGACACTTGGTCGACTGGGCCGGCGACAGCATCCCCGGCCCGCCATTCCCC
>DATMYF010000050.1:0-7968 GCA_035561075.1 Bryobacteraceae bacterium | reverse complement strand
TGGAGTTCCTCCAGCATGCGTTTGCGAAGACGGGTCACAGGAATCTCCTTTCCTGTGACCCAACACTACGCCTTCCCTACGCCGATCGCCTCCGGTTTTGTCCACGCGAAGCGTCCGCCGCGCCAGCGGCTTCGTTCAAGTGCGGTTACCGGAAACTGATATCCGAGAAACCTCCTTCGTTGACTTGGCGTATTACGCCCTGTCCGCCGAAGTGGTCCCGCTGCAGACACTCGCCGTTCGGCAACTTAGAAGGAGTGCGCGGTGTCCGATCGTAAGTCTCGGCGAACGTGTTCGCCGATTGGACCCCTATATGGCCTTTTCCGCGTCGGCTAACTGGTCTTCACTGAAGACCGCTATGCCGTGGCGGCGGAGGAGGGCGGTGGTGATGCCTTCGCCGGGGCGGAGAGTTCCGGAGAACGTGCCGTCGTGGACCACGTTGACTCCGCATGACGGGCTGCGGTCGCGGAGGACGGCGATGCACGGGGCGTTTTGTTTGGCGGCCTCGAGGGCTCGGCGGGCTCCGTCTTCGTAAGGGGCCGTGAAATCGCGGCCGTCACGCGCGAGCACGCGGGCGTCTATCATCTCAGCCGGGGGCCGCGGGACGGGCAATCCCGCGGCGACTTCAGGGCAGAACGGCACGAGCCGTCCTTCGGCCTGCCAGCGGCGCAGGATCGGATCGTCGATCGCTACGGAGCCGCCGTCGTAGCGCACGTTTTCACCCAGCAGGCATGCGCTGATGAGCACCCGGATCATTGATCCATTGTAGCTACGGCTCCAGAGTGAACACGACCTGGGACGTTTCCGGGTTGAAGGGGACGGAGGCGTGTTCATGCACTATCTGCCATCGGCCCTGCTGTTTCCTGTAGCCCACCGTGGCGCGCATCCATGTCTGCATCGCCGGATGGCCCGGTTCCATGCCGGTGAAGCGAAACAGCCAGTGGGCGATAGCCACGTCATCATTCCCTATGACCGTGAGGTCCCGTGTTTCAACCTGGAAGGAGGACGGGAAGCAGGGCATGCACTCCTCCCAGATGCGCCGCCAGGCGGTGGCTCCCTTGACCTGGAACGGGGGCTTCACATCGTAAGCGATGACATCGGCCGCGTAGTGGGACATCAGCCGGTCGATGTCTTTGGCGCGAAAGGCCGCTGTCCAATCGTCGACGGCTTGCCGGATTTCGGCTTCGGTTCTGGTTACGGTGTTCTCTGTGATCATTCGTAATGCTCCTGTGCATAGGAATCGAATGAGGGGGCTTCAGATCGACAGGGGGAGATTCGCTTCTGTGGGAACTGGTACGGTTCGGGGCGCAGGCGATTGCCGCTGCGCCCCGGAGTGAAGCTAACGGCGGAGTTCGTCGAGGACGGTGCCGTCGGCGTCCAGCAATTGGATACGCATGGCCATGTTGCCGTCGGCGTGGGTGGAACAGCTCAGGCACGGGTCGTAGGCGCGGACGACGGCGGAGACGCGGTTGAGCATGCCTTCCTTCAACTTCTTGCCGTCGATGAAGTGGCGGCTTACCTGGTCGATGGAGCTGTTCATGGCCAGGTTGTTGTGTCCCGTGGCGACGATCAGGTTGGCCCACTTCATGGCACCCTTCTCGTCCACTTTGTAGTGGTGAATCAGGACGCCGCGGGGGGCCTCGATCATCCCGACGCCTTCGAGCGAGTTGACGCCGGCGCGGGCTCGGACGTGAGTGTCGAGGATGGCCGGGTCGTCGAGCAGCAGCTCGATTTTTTCGAGTGCGTGCACGACCTCAATGAGGCGCGCGTAGTGGAAGTGGAACGAGCTCTGGACGACGGTGCCGAAGCGCTGGTGGAACTCTGCGAATTCGGCATCGGCATCGGGGGTGCCGCAGCGGTCGGCGACGTTGAGACGCGCCAGGGGACCGACCCGGTAGACACCGTCGGGGTAGCCGATGGGTTTATAGTACGGCGCCTTGAGGTAGGAGTTGGGCATGGCGGCCTCGCCGATGAAGCCGGCGTAGTCGCGGGCGCGGATGCCGTTCTGGACGATGGCGCCCTGAGCATCCTTGAAGCGCAGGCGCCCTTCGTAGAACTGCAGGCCGCCCGAGGGATCCACCAGACCGGCATACATGGTGGGGCTGTTACCGAAGTGCTCCACCTCTTCGGCGAACTGATCGAGCACGCCCTTGAACAGCGACATGGTGCGGCGGGCAATGGACTTGGCCTGGGGCAGCTCGGCCAGGATGCGGTCGCGCATTTCGGGGGCGAGCGGCGCGTTCACGCCGCCGGGGACGATCCACGACGGGTGCACGCGCTCCTTGGCGAGCCCTTCGATGATGCGCTGGCCGAACTTGCGCAGGGCGATGCCGTCGCGCGCGATCTCGGGGTGTTTTTCGAGCACCCCGATGACGTTGCGTTTGGCGGGGTCCGAATCCATGCCAAGCAGGATATCGGGCGCGGAGAGATGGAAGAAGCTCAAGGCGTGCGACTGCACGAACTGGCCGCAGTGCAGCAGTTCCCGCAGCATGGCGGCGGGCTCCGGGATGGCCACGGACATAATGGCGTCGCAGGCTTTGGAGGACGCCAGCAGGTGGCTCACCGGGCAAATACCGCAGATGCGCGCGGTGATGGACGGCATCTCATAGAACGGCCGGCCCTCGGTGAATTTTTCGAAGCCGCGCAACTGGGTGACATGCAGCTCGGTGCCCGCCACCTTGCCGTCGTCGCCGAGCCGGATGGTGATCTTGGCGTGGCCCTCGATGCGGGTCACCGGGTCGATGGTGATCTTTTTCGTCATGACAGAAGTCCTTATTGGGCCGCGAATGAACGCGAATGAACGCGAATCACACAGTTTGTTTTGGTTTCATTCGCGGCGATCATGTTCTATCCGAATTTCACCTTTGAGCCTAGTTCGGGCATGCGCCCTTCCATCAGCTCGCTGACGACCGCAAAGATGGCCTGCGCGCTGGGCGGGCAGCCCGGGACATGCAGGTCCACCTTGATCACTTCGTGTATGGGGACGGCGTGTTTCAAAAGCTGCGGCACGCCCCTGGTGGGAATGCCGGGATTACGGTCCGCCCCCTCGATGTAGACCCGTTCGAGGATCTGCTTGACGGGGACGGGATTGCGCATGGCGGGCACGTTGCTGGTGGTGGCGCAATCGCCGAGCGCGACCACCAGGCGGGAGCGCTGGCGCACCAGACGGATCTTTTCAAGGTCGTCCTGGCTGGAGACGGCGCCTTCCACCAGGGTGACGTCGACGCCTTCGGGAAAGGTCTGGGCATCGACCAGCGGACCGTAGACGATATCGGCTTTCTTGGCGACGGCGGCGATGGCCTCGTCCATGTCGAGCACCGACATGTGGCAGCCGGCGCAGCCGTCCAGCCAGATGGTTGCCAGTTTGACTCTCTTCATGCCTGAACTCCGCGCCGGGTGGCGAGCTTCCGGATGCTCTCGTTACTCTTGGTCATCTCTTCGACGGCCCAGCCCTTCTCGGCAAGGGCGCCGGTGGGACACACCTGCACGCATTTGCCGCAACTGGTGCAACTCCGCGATTCGCCCCACGGCCGGTTCAGCTCGCTGACGAGACGGGAGTTAATGCCGCGCGAGCAGACGTCCCAGACGTGGGCGCCCTCGACTTCCGCGCAGACGCGCACGCAGCGCGTGCAGAGGATGCAGCGGTTGTGGTCGAGGACATAGCGGTCGTGGGAGACGTCCACCTTCAGCTTGGGATAGTTATACGGATAGTTGACGTGGGTGACCCCGAGGCTCTGGGCCATGGACTGAAGCTCGCAGTGGCCGTTCGAGACGCAGACCGCGCAGTAGTGGTTGCGCTCGACGAACAGGAACTCCACGGCCATACGGCGGTAGCGGGTGAGCTTCTCGGAGTTGGTGGTGACGAGCATGCCGTTCTGCACCGGGGTGGTGCAGGCGGGCAGCAGGCGGCCGACGCCCGAGACCTCGACCACGCAGAGCCGGCAGGCACCCGAGGCAGAGAGCCCTTCCATGTAGCAGAGGCCCGGGATGTACTTGCCGTTCCCGCGCGCCGCTTCCATGATGGTCTGGCCCTCGGTGGCGTTGACGTATTCGCCGTCGATGCGGATAGATATTTTCTGCGACAAGGCGTTTATCTCCTCTCTACCGCGCCGCGGTACTGGCGCCATTCTCCCGGACATCGCAACGCAGGCAGCGGCTGGCCTCGTCGAGCGCCTCGGCGGGCGAAAGCGCCATGACCGCTTCCTCGAAGGTACGGACGCGCTCGGCGGCGGGCAGGTGAGTCACCTCGTGGCGCCGGCTTTGGCAGGCCTCGACGGGCGGCGTCTGCTCGTACTCGAACTCGCGCTGGAGCAGCGGGGCGCGCTGCTCGCCCATCAACCGCTCGTCGATGTTGCGGGCGGCTTTCTTGCCGGTCCCCATGGCGTTCGAGACGTTGGAGGCTCCGGTGATCACATCGCCGCCGGCGAAGAACTTGGGGCGGCTGGTTTCGAGGGTGTAGCGGTCGACGTCGATGACGCCGGATTCCTTCATCTTCAAGCCGGAGGCGCGGACGAAGTCCATGTCCACGGTCTCCCCGACCGCCAGGATGACGGTATCGCACTTGAAGCTCTGGATTTCCTCGGTGGGGACGGGGCGGCGGCGGCCGCTGGCATCGAACTCGCCGAGGCGCGTCTTGACCACCTCGATGGCCTTGACCGCGCCATTTTCCCCGACGATGCGGTGCGGGGTGGCGAGGAAGATGAAGTGCACGCCCTCGGCCGCGGCGGCTTCGGTTTCTTCCGCGATGGCGGGCATGTCTTTGCGCTCGCGGCGGTAGATGACCGTTACGGCGGAGCCCATGCGGGCGGCGGTGCGGGCGGAATCGATGGCTGCGTTGCCGCCGCCGATGACGACCACGCGACGGCCGAGCGGGGCCTCCTCCTTCTTAGCCACGGCCTCCAGGAAGTTGAGGGCGGGCATGACCCCGCGCAACTCGGTGCCGGGCAGGTAGACCCAGGCCTCTTTCCAGGTGCCTATGGAGAGGAAGACGCCGTCGAAGCGCTCGTCGAGCTCGTTGAGGGTGATGTCCGTCCCGACGTAGGTGTTGTAGATGAACTTGACGCCGAGGTGTTCGATCAACTCGAGCTCGCGATCGATGACGGTGTCGGGCAGGCGGTACTCGGGCAACGCGTAGCGCAGCATGCCGCCACCCTTGGCATGGGAGTCGTAAACCGTGACGTCGTGGCCGAACAGGGCGAGGTAGTACGCGGCGGTGACGCCGGTGGGCCCGGCCCCGACCACCGCCACCTTCTTCCCTGTGGAGGGGAGCTTGCGGGCGGCGATGACGTCGCACAGCTCGGGGAATTTCTCCGAGTTGTAGATGGCATCGGCGATGACCCGGTGGACTTCCCGCATGTTCACTGCCTGGTCGAGGGAGACGCGGCGGCAGCGGTTGTCGCAGGGGTGCTGGCAGACGCGGCCCGTGGAGGCCGGCAGCGGGTTATCGAGCACCACGGATTCGAAGGCCTCTTCAAGGCGCCCCTCCTTATAAAGCTGGAGGAAGCGCGGGATGTTCATGTGTAGCGGGCAGGAGTTCTCGCATGGCGAGAGCGCCAGGTTTTCGCACACGCCGGCGCGGCAGCGGTGCGCGCGGATATGGTCCTCAAACTCATGCCGGAAGTGCCGCATGGTGGTGAGGACGGGGTTGGGCGCGGTCTGGCCGAGACCGCAGAGAGACATGTCGCGGATCATGCGGCCGAGCTCGTCGAGGGTGTTGAGGTCGTCCTCGTGGGCCGCGCCGTCGGTGAAAGCGTTGAGCACCCGCAGGGCTTTGTCGAGCCCTACCCGGCAGGGGACGCATTTGCCGCAGGATTCCGAATGGGTGAACTCGATGAAGTACCGGGCCACGTCGACCATGCAGTTGTCTTCATCCATCACGACCATGCCGCCGGAGCCCATGATGGAGCCGAGCTTGGCGAGGGTTTCGTAATCGACCGCGGTGTCGAACATTTCCTGGGGGATGCAGCCGCCGGAGGGGCCGCCGGTCTGCATGGCCTTGATCGAACGGCCGTTCGAGGCGCCCTCGCCGACGTCGTATACGAAAGTTTTGAGGGGCGTGCCGAGGGGCATTTCAACCAGGCCGGTGTTCTTCACCTTGCCTACCAGGGAGAAGACCTTGGTGCCGGGGCTCTTGACGCTGCCGGTTTCGGTGAACCAGGCCGGTCCCTTGGCGATGATGGGGGGAATGTTGTACCAGGTCTCGACGTTATTGATGTTGGTGGGCATCCCGTGGAGGCCCTTCTGTGCGGGGAACGGCGGGCGCGGGCGCGGCCGGCCGGCGCGGCCTTCCAGGGAGGCGATGAGGGCAGTTTCCTCGCCGCAGACGAAGGCTCCGGCACCCTCTACCATCTGGAGGTCGAAATTGAAGCCGCGTCCGAGGATGTCCTCGCCGAGCAGGCCGTACTGGCGGGCCTGTTCGATGGCCTGGCCCAGGCGGTGCACCGCCAGCGGGTACTCGGCGCGCACATAGATGATGCCCTGGGTGGCGCCCATGAGATAGCCGCCGATGAGCATGCCTTCGAGCAGCGAGTGGGGGTCGCTCTCGATTTCGTTGCGATTCATGTAGGCGCCGGGATCGCCCTCGTCGGCGTTGCAGATGATGTACTTGCGGTCGGCTTGGGCTTTCCGGAGGAACTCCCACTTGAGGCCGGTGAGATAGCCGGCGCCGCCGCGGCCGCGCAGTTTGGAGGCTTTGATCTGCTCGATGTAGAGGTCCGGGCGGCCGTCGATCAGGACTTTGTACAGAGACGTGTAACCGCCGACCGCGATGTACTCCTCGATATCGTCCGGGTTGATGATGCCGCAGTTGCGGAGAACGATCTTTTTCTGGCCCTTGAAGAAGGGGACGTCGCGCCAGGAGGGGATGTCATTGTAGCCGACGCCATACTTAACCTCAGCCGTGAGGTGGTCCCAATCGTCGATCTTGCAGAGGGCGTGCTCGGTGGTGATGATGCCCATGGCGAGATCGTCGAGGATCTGGTCCACGTGGTTGGGCTGGATCTGCCGCATGATCACCAGGGGGCGGCCGGGGAGCCACACATTGACCAGCGGTTCCTGGGCGCAGAAGCCGAAGCAGCCGACGCGGGCCAGTTCGGCGTCCATGCCGCGCTGGTCGATGGCGTCGGCGAAGGCATGGTAGACGCCCTCGGCCCCGTTGCCCGTGCCGCAGGTGCCCATGCCTACCGCGATACGCGGTTTGAACGGCAGCAGCTTGGCCATGCCGGCTTCCCGGACGGCACTGAAATTACTGATGTCGCGGATCCGGATGCTCATTTAGGGCTCTCCTTTTCGAGGGCTTCGACCTCGCGATGAAGGGCCTGCTCGTTGACATGGCCGTAGATGGCATGGTTGATCTCGACGACGGGGGCCAGGGCGCACTGCCCGAAACACGCCACGGTGCGCAGGGTGTACTTGCGGTCCGGGGTGGTGAGGGCGAGTTTGTCGGCGCCGCTATCCGCACCGTTATCCTTGATGCCCAGCTCCAGGCGGAGGCGTTCCAGAAGATTGCGCGAGCCCCGCGTATGGCAGGCGGTGCCGCGGCAGATGCAGATGGTGTTTTTCCCCTGCGGCTCCAGGTTGAAGAGCGCATAGAAGGTCACCACACTGTAGATCTGGGCCAGCGGGATGTCCATCTTCGCGGCGACGTACTCCAGGATGTCGGCGGGGAGGTACTTGTTGGGGTTGCGCTCCTGAACCTTCTCCAGGACCGTGAGCAGTTTACCCGGCCGGCCCTGGTTTTCGGCGATCACCTTATCGGCGAACTCCCGATCATCGGGCTTCGGCGGCGGCTCGACGAGCGACGACGTAGGTATCATGGCGGTATCCTTTCGATCTTGTTTCCTGAAGCTGCCCGGAAAACAGAGTCTGGTGTCCGAATACCTGATTTGACTGTCCAGATCATGATACACCACCCCGCAGTGGAATGGGAGGGGGCGCCGGGCGGCGCTTCGCGCCGCGGGGACCGGAGACGGG
>DATMYF010000049.1:0-54400 GCA_035561075.1 Bryobacteraceae bacterium | reverse complement strand
CCCGGCTGCCGCACCGGCCCCCCAGCCCGCGCCCGCAGCCGCCGCTCCGCGCGCCGCCGCTGCGCCGGCAAAGAAGCCCTCTTGGATGCCGCTCGCGATCATCCTGGGGGTTCTCTTGCTGCTTTTGCTCCTATCGGTGTTGTTTTTGGCGTTGCGCCGCTGATCAGCCGGCCTGCGGCAGCAGGATGACGAGTTCGAGCTGCGGGTTGGGGATGTCCCCGGGCACGTACGCCGCCAAGTTGCGTGCCCGCACGACTGCTTCCCACGCCAGGCCCGTCTGGCCCAGGCTGAAGTACTGGCAGTTCAGTTTCACCGGGATGGCGCTCGGCGGCGAAACCATGTGCGTGAGCTGCATCCCCGGCAGCGCCTGCTTTACCAGGTGCTCGATATGGTTGGCCGAGCACACCTTCATCAGCAGCGGCGTCCTGCCGATCAGGTCCGCCTGGCTCATCTCCGCGCTCACCGCCAGGTACATCCGGGTATTCACCAGATACTTGTCCTGGTCGAGCGACGTGGCATAGATGGACGGCTGCACCAGCTTCAGGGGCAGCGAGACCACGTTGGTGGGGACCACGGTGTCGAGCAGCACCCGAAGCTTCTCATCCAGTTCCGCAAAGCAGCGGCCCAGGTCCTCGTGGTCGTAGGCCGGCAGATCGCGCGGATGAATGGTGGGGGAAAACGTGCTCAGCGAACCAGCCAGAGACAGCATCGCTTCGTAGAGCGCTTCGGGATGGCCCGCGCGCGCTTCGAACAGGTGTCGAAACGTGGGAAAGCAGGTGTTGATGGTGTAGAGCAGCCAGAAATTGGCTATATCGGAGGCGGTGAAATCGGCTAGCGTCTGGTTCTTCTGCCGGCGCGTCCCGGCGAGGCCGCTGCTGCGCGTGGAGAGAATCTCCACCAGGCGCCGCGCGATGGACATCAGGTAGTCGCTGGCCCCGATATCCACCAGCGGCGGAACGAACCGCGGGTCGAGCGAATACGTGCCCGCCGCACTGCGCACCACGCGGGCCACCCGCATGGCCGAGCTGCCCTCCCGCGCCTCGCCTTCCACCAACAGGCGGAAGTTCTTCCGCGCCACCTGTACGGGTTTTTCGGAGGTGCCGGTGTTTTCGTCACGGAACATCTCGTACTCGGAGCGGTAACGCGTGGAGGCCCCGCGCTGCGCTCCCGCCACGTTCAGCCCGCGCTCGTTGTAATCCGGAATGGCCAGGTAGACGTCCATCGATTCCTGATCGGGCTCGAAGGAATCGGCCAGCAGTTTCATCTCCGGCGCCGTGTCGGAGTCCGGAATATCGAACAGCAGGCCGTCAGGGAAGAGCCCCGACGCGGCGGATATCGCGAACAGCCCCGCCTCCAGGTTTTCCTGGTCGATCTGGAGCCGGCGGAAGCCCCACGGACGGAAAACCAGCGCGTCCAGTTGAAACCGCAGCACGTTCTCCAGGAAGCGATCCTGTATCTGCAGGTGCTGCGGATGCAGGAAGGTTCCCTTGCTCCAGATGACGGGCTCCAGTCGTCTCATTTGCACTAAAAGTAGCAGAAGCGGGCGTGGTATGCTACCCGTACATGGAATCCAATGGGCGCTGCCCGCTGCGGGCCGGTGATGCCGGTCAGCTCGCGGCGTTCCGCAGCCTGCTTCAGGACTCTGGTTTCAACGAGCAGGGTATCTGCGCCCGGCTCGGCATCGCCGCGCTCACCGATTTCATTCCCTTGCGCAAGGGGCGGGATGCCTGTTGCGAGCTGGCGGCACCCCTCGATCTGCTCATCCGGCTCTTTCTGGACGAGGAGTGCGTCCCCGCGGAGCAGATCCGCCGGATGCTGCCGGGCGCTCTCGAAACCATGCAGGCGCTCGGAGTTGCCGCGCCCCTGGAGGGCGCCCCCGGTACATGGTTCGCCACCGTCTGCCTCTCTGTCGTGGGCGCGCTCTACATCGCCTCGGACCGTTCATCCCTCCCGGACGGGGCGCCGTTCACCCCCGCGCCGGACGTGGTCTATCCGGTTAGCGACCAGACCCTGCACTTCCTCGAATCTCTGCCGCCGCTCGACTGCGGGACTCTGCTCGACCTCGGCACCGGGACCGGCATCGCCGCGCTCCAGGCCGCCGCCTCGTACGCCGGGCACGCCCGCGGTGTCGATATCACCGCCCGCTCCGTGGCCTTCGCGGAGTTCAATCGCCTGTTGAACGGTCTCGATAACGTTACGGTCGCTTGCGGCGATTTGTATGAGGCCGCCGGAAGCAAGCCCTTTGACCGCATCGTCGCGCACCCGCCATATGTGCCCGTTTCCGGGGCGACCTACGTGTTTCGAGATGGCGGCGAGGATGGCGAGCAGGTCCTGCGGCGCATCATCGAGGGTTTGCCCCGGCATCTTGCGCCCGGCGGCCGCTTCTACGGCTTCGGCATGGCGTCAGACCGCGAGGGCGAGTTCTTCGAGCAGCGCATCCGGCGCTGGCTGGGTGCCGCCGATTCCGAATTCGACGTGCTGCTGGCGGCCACCGCCACGATGACGCCAGACAAGGTAAAGAGTCCGCGCGGCGAAGAAGAACGGGAGCACTGGCGACGCGTGGTGGATACCTGCCGCATCAAGCATTTCTTCTACGGCTCAATCCTGGTGGAGCGGCACGCCGCGCCGCGTTGTCCGTATACCGTCCGCACCCATCGCGGGCCGGGCTCCGGCTGGCGCGAGACGGAATGGCTGCGCGGCTGGATGGCCGCCGCCTCCGCCGAAGGATTCCAGGAAAGCATGCTGGGCTGGCGGCCGCGCCTGTCGCCGCGGTTGGAGCTTCGCTCCGTGCACCGCGTTTACGACGGCCGGTTGGTTCCCGAAACCTGTACCCTGGTGACCGGTTACCCGTTCGACAGCGAGTGTGCCTGCAGGCCCCAGATCGCGCAAGTAGTCGCGGGCTGCGACGGCACCGCCACCGGCTTGCAGTATTTCGAGGAGTGCGTCGCTCGCAAGCTGGTACCGCCGGATCTGCCGCCGGCCGAATTTGCCCGGACTCTTGCCGCTATGATATCGGCCGGCTTCCTGGAGCTAGACGAGTTTCCGCTACCTGATCCCGGCTCCCGCGCGGCGGATGCAGGCCGGGCGAACGGATGAGGATATCCCAAGGATTGCCGGAGAGATACTGTTTCCCGGCTTTCTTTTCTGATAATCTGTTTTCGGTCTCACAGTTTTTCTGACGGCGCCACCCGCGCGCCGGTCCGCAGGAGGCAACCCGGGGCGGATCATGCGCGGGCGTGAATGGTAGTAGCGTCCACCAGTGCGAGTTCAAAGGGGGAAGTGAGAGATGGCAAAAGCAAGTACGCAACACAAGCTGGACCGGGTTCGCCCGCCCCGCGTCCAAATTACCTACGACGTAGAAGTGGGCGACGCAATCGAAGTCAAGGAACTACCATTTGTAATGGGCGTTCTGGGCGACTTCACCGGTCAGCCCATAGATCCCCTCCCGCGGCTTAAGGATCGTAAATTTGTCGAGGTCAACCCCGACAATTTCGATGCCGTGCTGGAGAGCATGAAACCCCACCTCGCGTTCTCGGTGGAAAACAAGCTGAGCGAAGATCCGAACGCGGGCAACCTCAAAGTCGATCTGCAGTTCAAGAGCATGGACGACTTCGCGCCGGACGCCGTGGCGCGCCAGGTTAAGCCGCTCAAAGAGCTCCTGGACCTGCGGACCAAGCTGACCGACCTGCGCGGAAGTCTGCAAGGTAACGACAAGCTCGATGAAGTGCTCCGGGAAGCGGTGTCGGACAGCGATAAGCTCGCCAAGCTCCGCGCCGAGATGGGTCTGGACAAGGGAGGCTCCAATGAGTGATCCGCAGCAATCGGCCGCGGCACCGAAAGCCGCCGAGGAACAGGTTGAACTGAGCCTGCTCGACCAGATCGTTGAAGAAGGCCGCATGGCCCGGGATCCCGTCGCCAAGGAGCGCGGCAAGAACCTGGTCAAAGAGTTCGTGGCGCAGGTGCTCGAGGGGTCCATGACGGTCTCCCGCGACACCGAGGCCATGATCAACGCCCGTATCGCCCAGATCGATCACCTGCTCTCCATTCAGGTCAACGAGATCATGCATCACCAGGCGTTCCAGAAGCTGGAAGCGAGCTGGCGCGGATTGCGTTACCTGCTGGACCAGAGTGAGACCAGCGACAAGCTGAAGATCAAGGTGATGAACGCCACGAAGAAGGACCTGCTGCGCGACCTGCAGCGGGCTCCCGAATTCGACCAGAGCGCCTTGTTTAAGAAGGTGTACGAGGAAGAGTTCGGTGTCTTCGGCGGCGCCCCGTTCGCCGCGCTGGTGGGGGACTACGAATTCGGCCGCGGGCCGGAGGACATGGAACTGCTCGAGAAGGTGTCGCAGGTGGCCGCTTCGGCGCACGCGCCGTTCCTGGCCGCGTCGGCTCCCGACATGTTCAACATGGAGTCCTTCGCCTCCCTGGACGCTCCCCGCGATATCGCCAAGATCTTCGATACCACGGAATACGCCAAGTGGAAGTCGTTCCGCCAGAGTGAGGATTCCCGCTACGTTGGGTTGTGCCTGCCCCACGTGCTGGGACGCCTGCCTTACGGAAGGGACGGCGTCAGCATCGAGGCGTTCAATTACGAAGAGGCCGTGGACGGCACGGACCACAGCAAGTACCTGTGGAGCAACGCCGCCTATGCTCTGGGCGCACGGCTCACCCAGTCGTTCGCGCTCTACGGCTGGTGCGCGTCGATCCGCGGCGTGGAAGGCGGCGGCCTCGTGGAAGGTCTGCCTACCCATAACTTCACGACCGACTCGGGCGACGTCGCCATGAAGTGTCCCACCGAGGTACCGGTTACGGACCGCCGGGAGAAGGAGTTGGCGGACCAGGGCTTCATCCCGCTGGTGCACTGCAAGGGAACCGACTACGCGGCTTTCTTCAGCGTGCAGTCGGCGCAGAAGCCCAAGATGTACGACAAGGAGGCGGCCACCGCCAACGCGCGCATTTCGGCGCAGTTGCCGTACATTCTGGCTGTTTCCCGCTTCGCGCATTACATGAAAGCCATCATGCGGGACAAAGTGGGTAGCTTCATGTCGCGGTCGGAGTGCGAGCGCTTCCTCAACCAGTGGATGATGCAGTATGTGACCGAGGACGACAACGCCAGTGCGCAGGCCAAGTCGCGGTTCCCGCTTAGGGAAGCGCGCGTGGACGTTTCGGAGGTGCCCGGCAAGCCCGGCTGCTACCGTGCGGTGGCGTTCTTGAAGCCGCATTTCCAGTTGGATGAGCTCACGGTCTCGATGCGGCTCGTGGCTGAACTGCCGGCTTCGGCGCGCGGGTAGATAGAAGACCAGAGGGCGGGGCGCCTCGAAGCTCCCCGCTCCAATTTGACAGCAACTACTTGGAGGAATTGAGATGGCAGCAGTTGATTATTTCCTGAAGATCGACGGCATCGAGGGTGAGAGCCCCGATTCCAAGCACAAGAGCGAAATCCAGCTCCTCTCCTTTTCCTGGGGGGAAACGAATGCGGGCACCTTCGCCGCGGGCGGCGGCGGCGGCGCTGGCAAAGTCCAGATGCAGGACTTCCACTTCGTGATGAACGTCAACAAGGCGAGCCCGAAGCTGTTCCTGGCCTGCGCCTGCGGCGAGCACATCAAAAAGGCGATCCTCACCGCCAGGAAGGCCGGCAAGGACCAGCAGGAATACCTGAAGGTCACCTTCTCGGACCTGCTGATTTCGTCTTTCCAGACCAGCGGTTCCGGCGACGCCGGCAATCTGCCGCTCGACCAGATCTCGTTCAACTTCGCAAAGGTCGAGATGGAGTACAAGGAGCAGAAGGCGGACGGCACGCTGGGCGGCGCGATCCAGGCCGGCTACGATCTGAAGGCGATGAAGCGCGTCTAGGCGGGAACGCCTTTTCGAGCCGAACAAGACAGTCATGAATACGGCGCGGAGGACGCCCGAGTGGTGGTGCGTCCGCCCGCGCCGCACTGGTGAGATCCATGAACGCGAAGGAACTGTTTCAGGCGGGCAAACTCAGGGAGGCCATCCAGGCGCTGGGCGCGGAACTGCGGGACAACCCGTCAGACACCCGCCGCCGCACCTTCCTGTTCGAACTGCTGTGCTTCGCCGGCGAGTACGACCGCGCCGGGAAGCATCTGGACATTCTGGCCCAAGGCAGTAAGGATGCCGAACTGGGCACCCTGGTCTACCGTTCCGCGCTCCACGCCGAGCGCACCCGCGACGAGCTGTTCCGGAAGAAAGAGTACCCGAGGGCGGCGCTCGAGGGCGCGGCCGCGGCGCCCGTCTCCGGCACTTTAAACGGTAAGCCGTTTGGGACCCTGGAGGACGGCGACCCGCGAGTCGGGGCGCGCCTCGAAGTCTATGCCGGCGGCCAGTATATGTGGATTCCCCTGGCGCACGTGGCTTCCGTCGAGGTGCAGCCGCCGCGGCGCCTGCGTGACCTCATCTGGGTTCCCGCGCTGGTGCGCACCGGGCCGGCCTTCAAGGATGCCGAACTGGGCGAGGTCCTGCTCCCCGTGCTGGCGCCTTTCAGCTATAAACACGCCGATGAGACCGTGCAACTGGGCCGCATGACCGAATGGCAGGAGACCGGAGACGGCGAAGTCGCTCCGGTGGGCCAGAAGATGCTGCTGGTTGACGGGGAAGACTTCCCGCTATTGGAACTGCGGCGGCTCGAAATCGCCGTTCCGGACACCGCCGCCGAGAGCCATGCCACTGCGTAGCGACATCCTCGATCCCATACCGGGCGACAGTCCCGGCGGGGAAAACCTGCGGTACGCCCCGATCTACGACAAGATCAAGGAGGCACGCCGCGAGGACGACGACGCCATCCAGGGCGATTGGGCGCGCGAGCGGAAGGTGGCCGATTGGCCGCTCACCATTAAGCTCATCTCTGAAGCCCTCGCGACCAAGAGTAAAGACCTGCAACTGGCTGCCTGGTTGACCGAAGCCCTCCTGCGCAAGGAAGGCCTCGCCGGGCTGAAAGACGGTCTTGACCTGCAGCGGGCCATGCTGGAGCAGTTCTGGGACTCCCTCTGGCCCGAAATCGAGGATGGCGACGCCGAATTCCGCGCTACGCCCCTGCAATGGGTAGGGGACCGCCTGGAACAGGCCGTCAAGCGTTCGGCGCTCACGCGCAATAAGCTCGACTGGTTCCAGTACAAGGAATCCCGCACCGTCGGCTACGAGGACGAGAACGCCGGGGAAGAGAAGCGCGCCGCGCGTGAACAGGCCATCGCTGACGGCAAGATCACGGCCGAGCTCTTCGACGCCGGTTTCAACTCCAGTCCTAAAGCGTTCTACGTGGAGCTTGAGCAGACGCTTGACACCACGCTCGAATCGCTTGAAGCCCTGGGGCAGATCTGCGACGAGAAGTTCGGCGACGTCAGCCCCAACTTCGGCAAGCTGCGCGGCACCCTGGAAGAGGTGCGCCAGACCGTCCACATCCTGCTGGTGAAGAAACGGGAGACGGAGCCGGACGAGCCGGTCGCAGGGGAGCAGGATAGCTGGAGCCAGCCGGAGCCCGAGCCCGCCACCCCTGAAGAGCAGATCATGGCCGAGGCGTCGCGGGTGTACGCCACCACAGCCGCCGCGGCCCCCGCGCGTGCTCCCGCAAGGACATCGTTTGCCGCCGAACCCGCCGACCGCGAGGATGCCGTCGCCCGGGTGGCCTCCGCGGCGCGCTACATCCGCCGTGAGGATCCGTATAGCCCGGCGCCGTATCTTATGCTGCGCGGCCTGCGCTGGGGCGAATTGCGCGCCAACGGTGAATCCATCGACGCCTCCATGCTGGCCGCCCCACCCACCGAAATTCGGCAGGAGTTGAAGCGCCTGGCCTCGGAATCGCTCTGGACGGAGGTGCTCGAAGCCGCTGAAACCGCCATGGAGCAGCCCTGCGGCCGCGGCTGGCTCGATATTCATCGCTACGTCTGGAAGGCCTGCTACGAGCAGGGCAGCTACTACGATCCCATCTCCACGGCCGTGCGCTCGGAGCTCCGTGCCCTGCTGGCGGACTTCCCAGGCCTTACGGAGATGACCCTTCAGGACGATACCCCCACTGCCAACGCCGAGACCATGGCGTGGATCAGGGAGCACGTCACCACCGGCGCCGCACGTGCCGCCGAGCCGGCGTGGACCCCGCCGCCCGACGATGACGAGCAGGCCGAAAGCGGCGCTGATGCCCCTCCTGACGCCTTCGACCTGGCGCTTCAGGCGGTCCATTCCGGAAATTCCGACGAGGGCATCGCCATACTCACACGCGAAGTGGCCCAGGAGCGCTCTCCGCGGGCGCGCTTCAACCGTAAAGTGCAATTGGCCCGGCTGTGCCTCGCCGCCGGGTACGAGAATATCGCCCTCCCCATCCTGCGGGAGCTGGACGCCGAAATTCAGCGCCGCCGGCTGGAGGATTGGGAAGCCGCCGACGTGCTGGCCCATCCCCTGGTCCTGCTGTACCGCTGTCTCGGCAAGGTCCCGGGTTCCTCCGAAGAGGAGATGCAGAAACTGTACGCCCGCATCTGCTGTCTCGATCCGGTGCAGGCGCTCGCCTGCTCCAGGTAGACTATGGCGCGGTGGGAAGCCGAACAGACCGTCACGCAGTCCGTGCTGGACCGGCTGATCGACCGCGAGCCGGGGATCCAGTCGGAGCAGGCCCCTACCCGCGCGCAGTCGGTTCGCCAACTCCGGGCCGCCGTGCGCCGCGATCTGGAGTGGCTGCTCAACACCCGCTGCACCCCCGAAGCCGCCGGCCCCGAGTATGAGCACCTGGAGCGTTCCCTATTCAATTATGGCCTGCCGGACATCAGTTCGCTTTCCTGGAGTTCGTCGAAGGATCGCGGCCGCCTGACGCACATGCTGGAGACCGCCGTGGCGCTGTTTGAGCCGCGCATAGACCGTGTCCGCGTGATCACCCTCGACGCCCCAGGCGCGGGCAGCGTCCAGGTGCTTCGCTTCCAGATCGAGGGCATGCTTAAAATGGATCCGTCCCCGGAGCACATCTCCTTCGATACGGTCCTGCAACTCGCCAGCGGCCAGTACCAGGTTAAGGGAGAGGCCGGTGCGTGACGACCTGCTGCTGTACTATGAGCGCGAGCTCACCTATCTGCGGCAGATGGGCGCGGAGTTCGCCCAGAAGTACCCTAAGATCGCCTCGCGTCTGGTACTCGAGCCGGATAAGTGCGAGGACCCCCATGTCGAACGGCTGCTCGAAGCCTTCGCCTTCCTCGCCGCGCGCGTCCACCTCAAGGTAGACGACGAGTTCCCCGAAATCACCGAAGCCCTGCTCAGTATCCTCTACCCCCATTACCTGCGGCCCATCCCGGCTATGTCGGTGGTGGAGATGGATGTGGATCCGGAGCAGGTGAAGCCCGAAACCGGGCTCCTCGTGCAGCGCGGCGCGGTGCTCAATTCCAGACCCGTCGGCGGCGTCCCCTGCAAGTTCCGCACCTGCTACGACGTGACCTTCTGGCCTATCGATGTGGCCGAGGCGGACTGGAAATCGGCCGATCGCCTGGGGGTCAAGTCCTCGGAGTCCGTGGCCGCCGTGCGGCTGCTGCTCAAGTGCCAGGGGGACCTCACGTTTTCCAAGCTCTCGCTCGAATCCCTGCGCTTTTACCTGAACGGCGAGAGCAACCTGACCCACGCGTTATACGAGATTCTCTGCAATAACTGTGTGCAGATCATCGTGCGGGACCCCAACCCCAAGTCGAAGCAACGTCCCGTCGTCCTGCCGCCGGAGATGCTCCAGCCGGTGGGTTTCGGGCGCGACGAGGGTATGCTGCCCTACTCGCGCCGTTCGTTCCTGGGCTACCGGCTGCTACAGGAGTACTTCTGCTTCCCGCAGAAGTTCTTCTTCATGGACCTGCACGGCCTCGACCGGCTCGCTGCCGCGGGCTTCGGCGGCTCCGCCGAGGTCATCATCCTGATCTCCCCGTTTGAGCGCAATGAGCGCCGCCAGACGCTGGAATTGGGGGTTTCGGCGCGTACCTTCCGGCTCGGTTGCACGCCAGTCGTGAACCTGTTCTCCCAGACCGCGGAGCCCATTCTGCTGGAGCACACCAAGTACGAGTACCCGGTGATTCCCGATGTGAGCCGGCGCGGCGCCATGGAGATCTTCTCCATTGACGATGTGGTGAGCTTGAACCCCCAAACCCAGGAGATGGTGCGGTTCGAGCCCTTCTACTCCTACCGGCACGGTGCCGCCAGGGACAAGCAGCAGGCCTTCTGGCACGGGGTGCGGCGGCAATCCGGGCGCGCCGAGGGAAGCGATATGTTCGTCTCCCTGGTGGAACTCTCCGGCCGCCCCATCAAGCCCAGCGTGGAGGCCCTCACGGTGCGCACCACGTGCACCAACCGCGACCTTCCTTCGCGCCTTCCCTTCGGCAACGAACAGGGCGATTTCGAGCTGGAGGGCGCCGCACCCGTGCGCCGCATCGTGGCCCTGTTGAAGCCCACCGACACGCTGCACGCGCCCGTCGGCCGCGATTCCCTCTGGCGGCTCATTTCCCAGCTCTCCCTCAACTACCTGTCGCTGGTCGACGAGGGGCGCGAAGCCTTGCAGGAAATTCTGCGGCTCTATAACTTCACTGGCTCCGCGTATTCGGAGAAGCAGATTGAAGGTATCCTCTCCGTCGCCAGCCGCCGTCACTTTGCGCGCGTTGTCTCCGAAGACGGAGTCGCTTTCGCCCGCGGCACCCGTGTAGAGATGGAATTCGACGAGGAGCAGTTCGTGGGCGGCGGCGTGTACCTGTTTGCCGCGGTTATCGAGTGCTTCCTGGGGCTGTATGTCTCGATGAACAGCTTCAGCCAGTTGCAGGCCAGAACGCGCCAGAGAAAGGAGATCCTGAAACTGTGGCCACCACGGGCAGGGCAGAAGATTCTCCTCTAGCGCGCACGCCCATAGGCGAGTTGCTGGAGAAAGAGCCTTATCTCTTCGAGTTCTTCCAGGCGGTGCGGCTGCTGCAGTCGCTCATGCCGGACCGCGCGCCCGTGGGCCGCTTCGTGAACCCTTCCGCGGAGGTGGCGCGCTTCCAGGCGAATCCCAGCCCTATCTTCCCCGCCAGCCAGATCCAGGCGCTCACCCTCGGGAAGAACGGGGTGCCCGCGCTATCCGTTAACTTCATGGGGCTTATCGGTCCTCAGGGACTGCTGCCCCTCTACTACACGGAGATGGTGGTGGATCGTCTCCGGAATCGCGACCATGCGATGCGCGATTTCCTGGATATCTTCCATCACCGCATCATCTCGCTGTTCTACGCGGCTTGGGAGAAGTACCGCTTCAACATCGCCTATGAGCGCGGCGAACGGGACCGCTTTTCGCACCACCTGCTCGACCTTCTTGGCCTCGGCA
Organism: Bryobacteraceae bacterium; assembly: GCA_035561075.1. Lineage (GTDB taxonomy): Bacteria > Acidobacteriota > Terriglobia > Bryobacterales > Bryobacteraceae > JAMCRM01. Next base: position 43,080 of record DATMYF010000049.1, on the reverse strand, counting down.
CCCCCGGGCTCGAGGACCGCCAGGAAGTCTCCGACGATGCCCTGCTCTTCTACAGCGGCGTCCTGGCCCTGCACCCGCGTTCAGCCACGGCCCTGGAACAGGTGCTGGGGGATTATTTCGATATCCCCGTGGAAGTCGAGCAGTTCGTGGGCGCCTGGTACCCCATGGATGCCGATTCGCAATGCGAGCTCGGCGGGCGCGACACCCACTCCGATCAACTCGGTTTCGGAGCCGTCGTGGGCAACGAGATCTGGGACCAGCAAGCGCGCGTGCGCATCAAGCTGGGCCCCCTCACGTTCGAGCAGTACCGCGATTTCCTCCCCGAAGGCTCCGCCTGGCGGCACCTGCAGGCCCTGGCCAAGTACTACGCGGGCAGCGAATACGACATGGAAGTGCAGCTCATTCTGCGCCGCGACGAGGTGCCGGCCTGTCAACTGGCCCTGGGCGACGAAGGTGGGCTGCAACTGGGTTGGACCACCTGGGTCAAATCGGCTCCGTTCCGAAGAGACCCGGGTGACACGATTTTGATGCTATGAAGGAGCGGATATGGCCCTCAATCTGAGGTCGCTGATTTCGAAGCTGAACGATACCACCCGCAGTACGCTCGAGGGCGCGGCAGGCTTGTGCCTGTCCCGTACCCACTACGATGTCGAGATCGAGCATTATCTTACCCGTCTGCTCGATGTCCCTGACTCCGACTTCCCCCGAATCCTGCAAGCGTTCGGTGTAGACAAATCGCGCCTCGCGGGCGAGTTGTCGCGGAGCCTGGACAAGCTCAAATCCGGCAATGCCCGTACCCCGGCCTTCAGTCCTTCGCTGATCAAAATGCTCAGCGAAGCCTGGCTGCTCGGCTCGGTCGAGTACAACGCCGGCCAGATCCGCTCCGGCTTTGCCATCCTGGCCCTCGCCACCGAGGAAGACCTGGCGCGTATCATGCGCGATATCAGCAAGGAGTGGCAGAAGATCCAGCCGGAGGTGCTGCGGAAAGACTTCGGCAACATCGTGGCGGGCTCCCATGAGGAGACCGTGGCCCCCGCCGCCGCGGGCGCTCCAGGGGTTCCCGGCGCTCCCCGCGCTGCCGGCGGCAAAACCCCCAACCTCGACCAGTACACCATCGACCTCAGCGGCAAAGCCAAGGCCGGCAAGGTCGATCCCGTCCTGGGCCGCGACTTCGAAATCCGCCAGATCATCGACATCCTCACCCGCCGCCGCCAGAACAACCCCATCCTCACTGGTGAGGCCGGCGTTGGGAAGACCGCGGTGGTCGAAGGTTTCGCCATGCGCATCGCCCAGGGCGATGTGCCCGATGTGCTTAAGAACGTCGCCCTTCGCACCCTCGACCTGGGCCTGCTCCAGGCCGGCGCGGGCATCAAGGGCGAGTTCGAAAACCGCCTCAAGGGGCTAATTGAAGAGGTGAAGTCCTCCCCCACCCCCATCATTCTGTTTATCGACGAAGCCCACACCATGATCGGGGCGGGCGGCGCCGCCGGGCAGAACGACGCGGCCAACCTGTTGAAGCCGGCGCTGGCCCGCGGTGAGCTCCGCACCATCGCGGCCACCACCTGGTCCGAGTACAAGAAGTATTTCGAGAAGGACCCCGCGCTTGCCCGCCGCTTCCAGGTGGTGAAGGTGGAGGAGCCCACCGAAACGGCTTGCATGGTAATGTTGCGCGGCACCGTTCCGGTTTTAGAGAAGCACCACAATGTGCGCATCCTCGATGAGGGTCTGGAAGCGGCCGTGCGGCTTTCCCACCGCTACCTGCCGGACCGCCAGTTGCCCGATAAGGGCGTCAGCGTCCTCGATACGGCATGCGCCCGCCTGGCCCTCGGCCAGAGCACGACGCCTCCCGCCGTCGAAGGCCTCCGCCGCCAGCTCGACGATTTGGAAGTCCAGGAGCGCGTCCTCACCCGCGAACAGCAGCTCGGCACAGACCACGCCGAGCGCTTGGCCGCCATAGCAGAGAAGAAGGTGCAGGCCCAGGCCAAGCTCGACGAAACCACCGTCCGCTGGCAAAAAGAATCCGAACTGGTTCAAAAGATCCGCCAGGTCCGGGCCAGCATTGAGGACACCACCCTGACCCCCGTCCCCCAACCCCCATCCCCCGCGACGGACGGAACGGCCGTCGCTGCGGCCGCGGCACCTGCTCCTGCCGATCCCGAAGCCCTGCGCGCCGAGCTGGCCACCCTCAACGCCGAGCTCGATGCTCTCCAGGGTGAATCGCCGCTCATACGCGTCTGCGTGGATGCGCAGGTCGTGGGCGAAGTCGTCTCCGGCTGGACAGGAATCCCCATCGGCAAAATGTTGAAGGACGAGATCCAGTCCATCCTGCAACTCGACAAGTTCCTCGGCAAGCGCGTCATCGGGCAGGATCACGCCTTGGCCGCCATGTGCGAACGCGTTCGCACCTCGAAGGCCGGTCTGGAAGATCCCAGCAAGCCCGTGGGTGTCTTCATGCTGGTAGGCCCCAGCGGTGTCGGCAAAACCGAAACCGCCCTGGCCATCTCGGACCTGCTCTACGGCGGCGAGCACAACGTCATCACCATCAACATGTCGGAGTTCCAGGAAGCCCATACCGTCTCCACCCTGAAGGGCTCGCCCCCGGGATACGTCGGTTATGGCGAGGGTGGCGTGCTCACGGAAGCAGTGCGCCGGCGGCCCTACTCCGTGGTGCTGCTGGATGAGGTCGAAAAGGCCCATCCCGACGTGCTGGAACTCTTCTTCCAGGTGTTCGATAAGGGCCGCATGGAAGACGGCGAGGGCCGTGAGATCGATTTCAAGAACTGCATCATCATTCTCACCTCCAACGCCGGAACCGACACCATCATGAAGTTCACGGCCGACCCCGAGACCGCCCCCACCTGGGAGGCCCTGGTCAAGTCGCTCAAGCCGGAGCTGAACAAGATCTTCAAGCCGGCCTTCCTCGGCCGCATGGTGATCATTCCCTACTACCCCATCCGCGACGAGGCGCTGAAGAAAATCATCGTTCTGAAACTCGCCAAGATCCAGCGGCGCATCCAGGAGGCCCACCGGATCGGCCTGGAGTACTCTCCCGAGGTGGTGGAAGAAGTTGCCCGCCGCTGCACGGAAGTCGAGAGCGGCGCACGCAACGTGGACAACATCCTGACCAACACGATGCTGCCCGAAGTCTCCCGCCAGATCCTCGGCAAACTGGCCGAAGGTGAAAAGCCGGAGTCCATTCGGGTTGGCATAGGCGAGGACGGTTCTTTCGTCTACGCCTAAAACAACTGGGCCGCGAATGATACGCGTTCAATGGCGTTCATTCGCGGCCCAAACGCGTCTATTATGACCGCCGCCGAAATCCAGACTGGCTTGCGCGCCGAGGCCATCGAACTGCGGCTTGGGGCGCTGGCAGAACTCGCGCCGCCCGAGAGCGACCCAGCGCCCTACTGGGCGGATGTGTCGGCCTGTCTCGAATATCCGGCCGATCCAGTGCGCCAGGCAGCGGTGGTCGTGCTGGCGCGCATGGGCGCCCCGGCGGTCGCGCCTCTCACCCGCGCGTTGCAGCCGGATCAACCGCCCGTCGTCAGGGTTTTTGCGGCGCAGGCCGTGGGAAACCTCGGCCCTCATGCCGCGCCTGCTATACGGGAGTTGTGCCGCGCCCTCACCGCTCCGGATGCCGGGCTGCGCTTCCACTCCGCCTTCGCCATGGGAAAGATCGGGGCTTCGGCTTCCCCCTGGCTCCAGCGCATGCTGCAGTTTTCAGATCCCCTCGTGGTCTGTGCCGCGGTCGACGGACTCGGTTGGGTGGGTCCTCCGGCGGCGCACGCGGTACCGGATATCCAGCGGCTTGGAGCATCCCCCTTGCCGAAAATGCGGCAGTGCTGCGCGGCGGCGCTGATCAAGATCATGCAGAATCCCGCCGCCGGCCTGCCCATCCTTGAACGCGACCTCCAGGACCCCGACCCGGAGGTGCGCCAGGGAGCTTTGGAACAGATCGCGGATTTGCAGGCCTCCGGGCAACCCGCCGCGCCGAACGTCGCGCGCTGCCTGGCCGATCCTGTGCCCGAGGTCCGAGGAGCCGCCACCCTCACGTTGGCCAGAAACCAGGCCGACCCGGCTTGGGCGGTGCCCCATATCGAGCGCCTGCTCCGGGATCCGGAGATGATGGTACAGGTCAAGGCCGCCATGGCATTAGGAGCGTACGGGCCGCGAGCGCGTAGCGCGCTGCCCTCTCTCGATGCCATACGGCGGGAGGCCGGCCCCGTCGCGGCGGTCGCGGCGGCGGCGATGGAGAGAATTTCTGAGGGTTGATCGCCGCAGTCGCGCGGCTGTGCGAGGAGATGACGATGTCGCAAGCGAAGTTTGTCCATACCGAAAGGCCCATGCGCCTCAAAACGCCACTGGGCGCCGACGCGCTCGTACTTGTCGGGTTTGAGGGGCACGAGGGCATTTCTCAACTCTTCCAATATCACCTCGACCTAGTCTCTGAAGAGAGCACCGTTGCTTTCGACCGGCTGCTGGGCCAGAAAGTGTCCGTCGAATGGGAGTTGCGCGAGGACGTCAAACGCCATTTCCACGGCATCGTCTCCCGGTTCTCGCAAGCCGAGCGTTCCTTCACCCTGACGCGTTACAGCATGGAGGTCGTGCCGCAGTTGTGGCTGCTTACCCGCAAGGTGAGGAGCCGGATCTTCCAGCACCAGTCCGTACCGCAGATACTCGACAAAGTGCTCGATGGTCTCGACGTGGTGAAAAAACTCGCCGGTGTCTTCGAGCCGCGCGACTACTGTGCGCAGTACCGCGAATCGGACTTTGCCTTCGCCTCGCGGCTGATGGAGGAGGAGGGTATCTACTACTACTTCGAGCAAACCCAGAGCGGTCACAGCCTGGTACTGGCCAATACCCCCCAATCCCACCCGGACCTGCCCGGCGGTGACGTGATTTACGAGGAGGCCATCGGCGGCGAGCGGGAAGAGGATCGCGTCTGGCGTTGGGAAAAAACCCAGGACCTGCGTTCCGGCAAGTATACCCTCTGGGACCACTGCTTCGAACTGCCGGGCAAGCATCTCGAAGCGGAGAAGCCCGTCAAGGAAGACGTGTCGCTCGGGCGCACATCGCACAAGCTTGCCGTCGGTGGGAACAGTGCGCTGGAAGTCTATGATTATCCGGGCGCCTACGCGCAGCGCTTCGACGGTATCGATAAAAGCGGCGGCGAATGCGCCAGCGAGGTGCAGAAGATCTTCAAGGACAATAGCCGCACCGTCGACATCCGCATGCAGGCGGAAACCGCGGAGGCGCTGGTGATCGCCGGAGCGGGCAACTGCCAGCAACTCGCCGCCGGGTACAAGTTCGGCCTCGAGCGGCATTTTTCCGACGCTGGTAAGTTCGTCGTCACCTCGGTGGACCACCAGTGCCGTCAGCCCCTGGCATCCGACCGGGGCCAGGGCGCCGAGTTCGAGTACGAGAACCGCTTCACCGCTATCCCTTACGGAATCCCTTACAGGCCGCAGCGCCTGACGCCCATCCCCGTCGTCCAGGGCACCCAGACCGCCATCGTGGTGGGGCCTCCCGGAGAGGAGATCTTCACGGACAAGTACGGACGCGTCAAAGTGCAGTTTCATTGGGATCGTGACGGCTTCAATGACTCCAACAGTTCCTGCTGGGTGCGGGTCGGCAGCATGTGGGCCGGGAAGCGCTGGGGCATGATCCATATCCCCCGCATCGGCCAGGAGGTGATCGTCGATTTCCTGGAGGGGCACCCGGACCAGCCCATCATCGTGGGCAGCGTCTACAATGCCGAGCAGATGCCCCCCTACAAGCTGCCGGACTACAAAACCAAGAGCGGCATCCGCAGCAACAGCACCGCCGGCGGCGGCCGGGGCAACTGTAACGAGATCCGCTTTGAAGACAAAATGGGGTCCGAACAGTTCTTCATGAAGGCCGAGAAGGACATGGATGTCTGGGTCCAGAACGATTGCAAAGAGCGCATTGGCAACGACCGCCATGTCATCGTCGAGCGCGACCTGAAGCACCAGGTGAAGCGCCACTGCGAGGTGATGGTCACCGAAAACCACAAAGAGAAGATCGGCGGCGATGCCCACCTCACCATCGATGGTGCCCAGAAGATCGTCATAGGCGGCGACCAGCACCTGCACGTCAAGGGCGGTCTCAACGAGAAGTGCGATTCCAATCTCTCGGTGAGCGCGGGCGGCAAGCACCAGACCAAAGCTGCCACGGTCTTCGCCATTGAGGGCGGCCAGGAGGTTCACATAAAAGGCGGCATGAACGTGGTGATCGAGGCCGGTATCCAATTGACCATCAAGGCCGGCAGCAACTTTGTGTCTATAGGCCCTGCCGGCGTAGCTATCCAGGGTACCCTGGTGAATATCAACAGCGGCGGCGCGGCGGGTTCCGGCAGCGGATGCAGCCCCTCGTCACCCACGGACCCCACGGAGCCGTCCGAACCCACGCTGGCCGACGACGGAACCCAGAACGTGGACTAAAACCTGGAGGAGACTATACCAATGCCACCGGCAGCACGAATCCTCGACATGCACACCTGTCCCATGGCGACACCCGGGACCCCGCCCATTCCCCACGTGGGGGGGCCCGTCAGCGTGGGTTGCCCCACCGTCCTCATCGGCTTCATGCCGGCCGCGCGCATAGGCGATATGTGTATCTGCGTGGGCCCTCCCGATACGATCGCCAAGGGGTCCAGCAGCGTCATTATCGGAGGTATGCCGGCCGCCCGAATCGGCGACCAGACGGTGCACGGTGGCGTCATAGTTGTGGGCTGCCCGACCGTGATGATTGGGGGATAGCCGCCGCCACCGGATTCCGCCGCGGGTCTGCCGCCGCCGCTTTGTACAATAGAGGTTTCGATGCGAATCGCGCTGGGGCAGATCAATACGACGGTCGGGGATCTGGCGGGGAACGCCGGCCGCATGATCCGGATGGCCGAACAGGCCGCCGCGGCGGGGGCCCGGCTGGTGGTCTTTCCGGAACTCTCCATCAGCGGCTATCCGCCCCGCGACTTGGTGGAGAAGTCCTCCTACCGGGAACGCTCGGAAGAATGGCTGGAACGCGTGGCGGCGGCTACTGCGCAACTGCCCCTCTCGGTGGTGCTGGGCTATGTGGGGCGATCCAACTCCCCAACCGGCAAACGCGCAACCAACAGCGCGGCCGTGCTGGATGCCGGAAAGGTCATTTTCCGCCAGACTAAGATGCTGCTGCCCACCTACGATGTTTTCGACGAGGCGCGCTACTTCGTTCCCGCCGAAACCCAGGGTCTCTTCGAGCTGGACGGCCGCAAAATCGCCCTCACCATCTGTGAGGACGCATGGAACGACAAGCAGTTCTGGCAGCGTCCGCTTTATCGCCGCGACCCCGTCGGGGAACTGGCCCACGGGGGTGCCGAACTTCTTATCAGCATCAACGCCTCACCCTACCACATGGATAAGCGGGCGCTGCGCCGGGATGTCTTCTCCGCGACCGCCCGCCGGCACCGCCTCCCCATCGTCTATGTGAACCAGGTGGGGGGCAACGACCAACTCGTCTTCGACGGTTCGAGCTTCGCCATGGATGCCGACGGTAACGTCTGTGCCTCGGCCGCGTCCTTCGCCGAGGACTTGGTCTTTTTCGACACCTCGACCTCGACCGGCGACTGCCGGGAGAGCTTCCCCGAGGAGTGTGAGGCCGTTTACGAGGCGCTCGTCGCCGGTACCCGCGATTACATTCGCAAGTGCGGCTTCGAGCGTGTGCTCATCGGGCTCAGCGGCGGCATCGATTCATCCCTCACCGCCGCCATCGCGGTGGACGCGCTCGGCGCGGAGAATGTCACCGGCATCGGGATGCCGGGGCCGTTCTCGTCCGAAGGCAGCGTCACCGATGCCCGCCTGATGGCCGAACGCCTGGGCATCCGCTTCGAGATCGTCTCCATCACCCCCATGTACGAGAAGTACCTGGAGGCGCTCGATCCCCTCTTCGCCGGCACACCGCGCGATGTCGCCGAAGAGAACCTGCAGGCTCGCCTCCGCGGCGCTACCCTGATGGCTCTCTCGAACAAGTGGTGCGCCATGGTCCTCACTACAGGCAACAAGAGCGAGATGGCGGTGGGTTACTGCACCCTATATGGCGACATGTGCGGCGGCCTCGCGGTGATCAGCGACGTCCCCAAGACCCTGGTTTACCAGCTCGCGCGCGTTGCCAACCGGCGCCATACCGGGGCCATCCCGGAAAGCGTCTTTATCAAGCCGCCCTCCGCCGAACTGCGTCCGGACCAGAAGGATACCGATTCGCTGCCGCCCTACGATGTTTTGGACGGTGTCCTTAAAGCGTACGTCGAAGAGTACCAGACGCCGCAGCAGATCGCGCAGGAGCAGTCGCTTCCCGTGGAACTGGTGGCCGACATCATCAACAAGGTCGACCGCAGCGAATACAAACGCCACCAGGCCGCGCCGGGCCTGAAGGTGACTTCGAAAGCGTTCGGCATGGGGCGGCGCTTCCCCATTGCCCAGAAATATACCGAATGAAATTCTTTACTGTGGTTGCGCTCTTGACTCTGGCGGTGCTGCTGTCCTCACAGCCGGCGCCGCGGGAACAGGTGGGGCCGCTTCCGGGCGGCCGCTTTCTACTCAATAGCGGCTGGGTACTGGAGCCCGCCGGCAAGCAGGTTCCCCTCGATACCCTTCCCATGTCCACGGCGCTCTCGCCCGACGGCCGCTGGCTTCTGGTGTTGAACGGAGGCTACAATCCCCCCACCATCAGTGTGCTAAATGCCGCGAATGGCACCGAAACGTCCCGGGTTCCGGTCGCCGACGGCTGGCTCGGACTTACCTTCTCGCCCAAGGGTGACCGGGTGTATGTAGGGGGCGGCTCGCGCGCCGCGGTCTTCGAATTCAACTTTTCAAACGGCGTCCTGGAGGCGGCCCGCACGTTTCCGATCGTCGCGGGCGACAAGCGCACTCCCCGCGATTTCATCGGCGATGTGGCGCTCTCTCCGGATGGCCGCCTCCTCTATGCCGCGGACCTCTATCGCGATTCTGTGGTGGTGATCAACCCGCAGTCCGGCATGGTATTGGAGCGCTTCAAGACCGGACGGCGCCCGTACCGCATCCTGTTCCACCCCGACGGCAAGTCGCTCTTCGTCAGCAGTTGGGCGGATGGCACCGTGGGACACTACGAAGCGGCGGGCGGCAACCTGCTGGCCAGCGTACGGCTCGGGCCGCATCCCACCGACATGGTTTGGCGGGCGGGGAAGAACGATCCCCAGGATGGGGAAGTATCCTGGGCCGCGCGCCTGTTCGTGGCCGCCGCCAATACCAACAGCGTGTACACGGTCGGGGTCACAGAATCTAAGGAATTGAAGCTGGCGGAGGTCCTCAACGTGGCGCTGTCTCCTCGGCAGCCGCTCGGGATGACCCCTTCCGCCCTGGCCCTCGACCCGCAGGGCAACCGCCTTTATGTCGTCTGTTCGGACGCCAATACCGTGGCTGTGGCGGACGTGTCGCAGGACCGCGCCGCCGTCATGGGTTTCGTCCCCGTGGGCTGGTATCCCACTGCCGCGCGCGCATTGCGCGATGGCACCCTGGTGGTACTCAACGGCCGTGGTGGCGGCTCCCAGCCCAATCCCAACGGCCCCAATCCGCTGCGCCGCGCGGCGCCCTCCGGTCTCGGTATCTCGGCGCCGCAGTACATCGCGCGCATCCAGACCGGCAGCGCGTCCTTCATCCCGCCATTTGGCGATAAGCAGTTGGAGACCTATACCAAGACCGTCTTCGCCAACTCGGCTTTCCGCGATCAGAACCTGGACACCGAGCACACCCTGCCCGCTATCCGGCACGTGGTTTACATCGTCAAGGAGAACCGTACCTACGACCAGATCCTGGGCGGTATGAAGGAGGGCAACGGCGATCCGTCTCTGGTCCTGTTCGGCGAAAACATCAGCCCCAACCATCACAAACTGGCGCGCGAGTTCGTGCTGCTCGATAATTTCTACGTCAACTCGGACGTGAGCGCCGATGGCCACAACTGGTCCACCGCGGCCATCGCCCCGGACTATATCCAGAAGATGTGGCCCAGCAGCTATGCCAAGCGGCGCGCGATTTCGGACTACCAGGGCCAGGAGCCCACCGCGGCCCCTCCGGCCGGGTATATCTGGACCAATGCGCATGCGGCCGGCCTCTCCATTCGGAACTTCGGCTATTTCGTCGGTAACCGTCCTAACGCGCCCATAGGGGGCGTGCAGGTGGACGAGGTGCGGGATCCCGTGTTGGCGCGCGTAACGAATCGCAACTACCGGGGCTTCGATACGGAGTATCCGGATGTCGAGCGCGCCAAAGTGTTTCTCGCGGAGCTCGCGGAGTACGAAAAGGCCGGTGAGATGCCGCGCCTGGTCCTCATGCGCCTTGGCAACGACCATACCTCCGGGACGGCGGCCGGCAGGGTCTCACCCATCTCGTCGGTGGCCGACAACGACTACGCCTTCGGGATGGTGGTGGAAGCCATTTCGAAAAGCCGCTTCTGGCCCGAGACCGCCATTTTCGTGCTGGAGGACGATGCCCAGAATGGCGCCGATCACGTCGATTCGCACCGGTCCCCCGCCTATGTGATTTCCCCATGGGTGAAGCGCAAATCCGTGGACAGCAGCATGTATAACACAACCTCGGTGCTGCGGACTATGGAAATCCTGTTGGGGCTGCGCCCCATGACGCACTTCGATGCCTCGGCGCGCCCCATGACCGCGTGCTTTGGTACCGCGCCCGATCCGGCGCCCTATCAGGCCGAGAAACCGAGAGTCCCGCTCGATACCCGCAACCCGGCCGCTTCCGCCACCGCGGCGCGCTCCGCCCGGCTCGACTTCAGCGAGGCCGACCGCATCGACGACAACGAACTCAACGAAATCCTGTGGCTTGCCGTCAAGGGCAATCAACCACCGCCTCCGCCCGTGCGCAGCTACTTCGGACGTTAGCCAAAATGTCCCATATATACCTGTGCTTCTTGTGGCACATGCATCAGCCGTTTTACAAGGACCTCATTACCGGGGAATACAAGCTACCCTGGACCCGGATGCACGCCCTCAAGGACTACTACGGGATGGTCCGCATCCTGGACGAGTTCCCCGACGTGCACCAGACCTTCAACCTGGTGCCCTCCATGATGGTGCAGGTGGAGGAGTACGCCACCGGCACCGCCATCGACCCCTATCTGCAAACCGCGCTGAAGCCCGCCGAAAATCTCACCGAGCCGGAGCAGGATTTTCTCCTGCGGCAGTTTTTCCACGCCCATCCGCCGCAGATGATCTACCGCTACCCCCGCTATGGCGAACTTTACGAAGCCTCCACCGCACATCGCGGCGTCGGCAGCGCGACACGGCTGTTCGGGACCCAGGAATACCGCGACCTGCAGGTGCTCTCGCAACTCGCATGGTTCGATGAGGAGTTCCAGCAGAAGGACCCGGAGGTCCGGGACCTCATCGCCAAGGGCCGCAACTACTCCCTGGCCGACCAGCGGCTGATGGGCGAAAAGCAGCGCAAGATCATCGGGATGGTGACGCCCGCGTACAAGCACGCCGCAGCCTCTGGCCAGGTGGAGATCTCCACAACCCCGTATTACCATCCAATCCTGCCGCTGCTGTGCGATTCGTCGATCGCCTCCGTCTCGCACCCCGGCGTGACGCTACCGGCGGAATTTCGCTACCCGCAGGACGCTCGCCGGCAACTGGAACTGGCGCACCGCTATATTACGCGGGAATTCGGCGCCGCGCCGGCCGGGCTGTGGCCTTCGGAAGGCTCCGTGTCGGACGAGGTCTTCCATCTGGCCTCCGAAATCGGGTTCCGCTGGACGGCCACTGACAGCGGCGTGCTCTCCCGCACCCTGGGCCGCAACATCGGGGTGGATGCCATATATCGTCCCTATAAATGGGTGCAGCGCGACCACGAACTGCGGGTGGTCTTCCGCGATCATTTCCTGAGCGACTTGATCGGCTTCGTTTACTCCCGTATGGATGCGCACGAGGCCGCCGAGGACTTCCTGCGGCGTATCCGCGACAATTGTCGCGGTATCATCGCGTCCGGCAGCGACGCCCTGGTCCCCATCATCCTCGACGGTGAGAACGCCTGGGAGTATTACGTCGAGAACGGGCGCCCGTTCCTGCGCGAGCTTTACCGGCGAATCTCCGACGATCCGCGCATGAGCGCGGTCACGGTTTCCGAGGGCCTCGCGCGCGTCCGCCCGGAGCCGCTTTCCCACATCTTCCCGGGCTCCTGGATCAACGCCAACTTCGATGTGTGGATCGGCGCCGAAGAGGACAACCATGCGTGGAATCATCTGCTTCGCGCCCGCCAGGCCTACGACGCCGCTGTTAACCTGCCCGAAGAGCGTATGCGCCTGGCCTACGAAGAACTGCTCATCGCCGAAGGCAGCGACTGGTGCTGGTGGTACGGCCCGGAGCACGATTCCGCCAACCGCGTGGAGTTCGACCAGCTCTACCGGAGCCACCTTGCCAACGTCTACCGCGCACTGGGGCGCACGCCGCCCGAGGAGCTTTCACGACCGATCCTACGCGTGCTCATCGGGGAAGTGCACGTGCCCGCCAGCGGCCCCATCACCCCGGTGATCGATGGCGTCATCACCTCGTACTTCGAGTGGATCGGGGCCGGCATGTACCGGGTGGATGAGCGCTCCGGCTCCATGCACGGCCGCAAGTTCCTGGTGAAGGAGCTCTACTACGGCAGTGACGGCGAACATTTTTACCTGCGGGTGGATTTCCAGAGTGGCGCCGAAGAAGCCATGGACTCCATGGAGGCGCGTATTACGGTAGCCGCGGGCGATCCCGTCCGCACCAGCTCCGCCGTCGTCCGCTTCGATCAGGGCCGCGCACATGCCGCCGAGCTGAACCTGGCGGTGCCGACGGATGGGAACCCGACGCCCGTTGAATGCGCCTTCCGCAACGTGCTCGAGACGCGTATTTCGCTCCCCGACCTGGGCGTGCCGGCAGGCGGGAGCATGCGCTTTCAGATATCACTGTGGCAGGGAGGACTTCCCATGGACGCCATCCCGCAGCAGGGCTGGCTGGAATTGGGTACCCGAGACACCGGTGATTGGTTCGGATAGAATCTATACCCGACATGGACCGGCGAATTGTGGCCCGCTGGGAGCGCCCGGATATGGCCTCCGTCCCGCTGCTGACTGAGGCAGGTATTCAGGCGGTGATGGCGGAGGCGCCTGGGGAGGCGTTCACCAGTGCGTGCCGCGAGGCCGGAGTCGAGGTGCTGTCGCCGGATGCCTTCGCCTTCGTCGATACCGGCTCCATCCGCGGCGCGCCCTCCGGCAAGCCCGTGGCTTTCACCGGGGGCTCCTGGCCGGGATTGGCCCAATTTGACGGCGTCTCGGGGGCGTCCAGCGGTCCCTGGATCGACGCCAACCTCCACTGGATCACATGGCTTCGGGCGCTCTATCCAAAGCGGCCTCCAATAATCGCTTATGTGCCGAAAAATGACGCCACATCGGTGCCGTACGACTCGCTCGAAACGGCCCTGGCGGAGGCTTGGGTGATGGGAGGCAACTACCTGCTGGCGGTGCCGCCCACGTTCTGCGACGGCCTCTTGAAGGGCGACGACCAGGCCAGGCAGGCGTGGGCGCGCCTCGGCCGCACCTCCCGGTTCCTGCGGGAACATGCGGTGCTGTTCAACCAGCCCGTGTCGCCCAATTTGACGGTGCTGGTGGAGGGCGGGGAAACCACTGCCGAGATCGCCAACCTGCTCTACCGCCGATCGCTCTCGCCGGCGCTGGCGCCTGCGGCGGACCCGCCCGCGCCCGACCCGCGCCTGATGGTGCTGCTCGCCGTGGAACTCGAACCGCCTGCCGCAGCGGTGTGCCGGCGCATTCTGGCGCACGCCGAGAGCGGCGCCACCGTGGTGGTGAATGGCGCGTGGTGGAAGGGCGCGGCGGGATTGAAGAAACTGCGTTCAGACCCCGATCGCGAGATCTACGCGCTGGGGCGCGGGCGCGTAGCGGCGTATCGCGAGGCCATCGGCGACCCGGGGGAATTCGCCTACGACGTGATCGACCTGGTGGGCCAGGAGCGCCGTGCCGCGCGGGTTTGGAACGCCGCGGGAGCCATCGCGGTGGCCGCCGGCAAGGGCCTGCTGTACGTGGTGAATTACGGGTGGCGGTCGCAGAGGGGCGCGCTGGTGCGCGTCCACGGGAGCTATCGGGGTGCGACGCTGCTGCGTCCGGAAGCTCCGCCGGCACGCCTCCAGCCGGTCCGGCGCGGCGCAGGAATGGAAGTGGAGATCCCCGAGATGCAGCGGGTCGCGGTACTCGTTTTCGAATAGTTCCGGAGGGCGACATGGACTTCACCCGTAGAGATTTCATCCGGGCGGGAGCAGCGGCGGCCGTTGGAGAGAAGCTCACGCCTAAGCCCTTTTTCGGGCTGCACCCCTTCATCGAAGCCAACCCCAAGGCGGTCTTCATACGGCGCACGCACGTAGCGCACAAAATGGACGCGCCCGCGAAGCTGCGGGAGGGCCTCACCCTCGCGCGCGAGATCTTTGTCCCCATGGACCGCGCGGGCGTGCCCGTGACGCACCGCATCATCCTCAAGCCGAACATCACCACGGTGCGCGGCAGGGGGCCGCGCGAGGACAACTGGGGAACCGGCACAGACGCGCAGTTCTACGAAGGCCTCATCGCCGGCCTGCGGGAGTTGGGGCTGCGCAAATTCCACTTCGCCGAGGCTAACATGTACCCCCTCTGGAACGACCACGGGTACATGGACATTCACGACCGCCTGGGGGTGAAGGTGAATGAGCCGGAACGCTATCCGCGCAATTTCCGCGATGGCGACGGCATGACATGGAGCAAGGTGCCGGACGGCGTGATCTTCACCCGCATCCCGCACTACGCACCGGTGAACGAGCCGGATACCTGGGTGATGAACGTGGCGAAGTGGAAGGCCCACGGCATGTGCATGACCCAGACGGTGAAGAACGAGCAGGGCATGGTGGTCTCGCCCTACCAGCGCTTCTGCCAGGGCTGGCAGATGGTGCTGGAGCCGCCGGATTACATGCAGCCGGACATCCACCCGCGCGCCGAGGAGACCGTCAAGCGGTTCTTCGAGCGGCATATCAAGACCTTCTCCCGCTACCAGAGCCGCGCGGAACTGTCGCCCATACACCAGGAGATCTGGGCGCATAAAACCTGCGACAACATGAGCGCGCTCACCCGGACGGGGCTGGCCATGGTGGAGGGAATCTATGGGCGCAACGGAGACGGCTTCGGCTACGGGAAGGACATTATGGCCAACGTGGTGATGTTCGGGAAGGATCGCTTCCGGGTGGACCTGGTGGGCTTATACCTCTCCGGGCACGAGCCCGGCAATGTGCACCTGTACCGCATCGCCAAAGAGCGGGGGCTCAGCGACACATTCAATCCCTGGGAAGTGCCGGTTTACGAGTGGAAGGAAGGGCGCGGGGTGCCGCGCAAGCTCTCCGATTTCGAGCGCACCCCGCTGGAAACTTACTACCTGCGGAAAGACGGCGAGCCCGCCTACCACCTGGTCAACGAACCTTTCGACTACGACCGGGTGCGGACGTAAGCGGGCTACTTGTGCGCCGCGGCTTCGAGGCGCGCTTCGGCGCGCATAACCGCAGCTAGGGCGACTGCGGGGTCCGCACCGAGCGCCGGGTTGATGAGCTGCTCCTGGGCGCGCTCCCGGGCGCGGCGGGCGCGCTCGACGTCGATATCCTCGGCGCGCTCCCCAATATCGGCCAGGACGCGGACGTGGTCGTCCTTCACCTCCAAAAAACCGCCGTGGATGGCGAGGAACCAGCGCCGAGCGCCGGCTGTGAAATGCATGTAGCCGGTGGCGAGCTCCGCCAGGAGGGGGGCGTGGCCCGGGAGGATCCCGACGAAGCCGTTGACGGTCGGGATCTGCGCCTCCGCAACTTCCTCCTGGACGAGCATCCGCTCCGGCGTCGCCACTTCAAGTTGGAGCATGTCCGGCATGGCTCTAGACCGCCGCGGCCCTGAGTTGCTCGGCACGCGCCCGCACGTCCTCGATGGTGCCCTGCATCAGGAATGCCTGCTCGGGCAGATCGTCGTGCTTGCCGTCCACGATTTCCTTGAAGCCGCGGATGGTGTCCGCCACCTTCACGTATTTGCCGGCGAGGCCGGTGAACTGTTCGGCCACATGGAAGGGTTGCGACAGGAAGCGCTGAATTTTGCGTGCCCGGGAAACGGTGAGCTTATCCTCGTCGGAGAGCTCGTCGATACCCAGGATAGCGATGATGTCCTGCAGGTCCTTGTAGCGTTGCAGGATCCCCTTGACCTGCTGGGCCACGTCATAGTGTTCCTGCCCGATGGTGCGCGGATCGAGGATGCGGGACGTGGAGGCCAGCGGATCGACGGCCGGGTAGATGCCCAATTCCACGATGGCGCGCGACAGGTTGGTGGTGGCGTCGAGGTGGGCGAAGGCAGTGGCCGGAGCGGGATCGGTGTAGTCGTCGGCAGGCACGTAGATGGCCTGCACGGAGGTGATGGAGCCCTTTTTGGTGGAGGTAATGCGCTCCTGCAGCTCACCCATTTCAGTGGCCAGGTTGGGCTGGTAGCCGACGGCGGAAGGCATTCGGCCCAGCAGCGCCGAGACTTCCGAGCCGGCCTGGGTGAAGCGGAAGATGTTGTCGATGAAGAGCAGCACGTCCTGGCCTTCCTCATCGCGGAAGTACTCCGCCACGGTGAGGCCGGTGAGACCCACGCGCAGGCGCGCCCCGGGAGGCTCCGTCATCTGCCCGTAGATCAGGGCGCACTTGGATTTCCGCCAGTCCTTCGGGTCGATGACGCCGGAAGCCTGCATTTCCAGCCACAGGTCATTGCCCTCGCGGGTGCGCTCGCCCACCCCGGCGAACACCGAGACACCGCCGTGCTTCATGGCGATGTTATTGATGAGCTCCTGGATGATGACGGTCTTGCCCACGCCGGCGCCGCCGAACAGGCCGATCTTGCCGCCGCGAAGGTAGGGCTCGAGCAGGTCGATAACCTTGATGCCGGTCTCGAACATTTCGAGCTTGGTGGACTGCTCTTCAAGGGTAGGCGCGGAGCGATGGATGGGGTAGCGCTTGGCGGTGTTGACGGGACCCATCTGGTCCACCGGCTCGCCGATCACGTTCAGCACACGGCCGAGCGTCTCCTTGCCTACCGGCACCATTACGGGCACGCCCAGGCTGATGGCCTGCATGCCGCGCACGAGGCCTTCGGTCGGTTGCAGGGCGATGGTGCGCACGCGGCCCTCGCCGATGTGCTGCTGCGCCTCGCAGATGATGTCGATGGGGTTGGGAACATTGAACCCCTCGCTGATGATCCGGATCGCGGTGTGCACCAGGGGGATTTGGCCCTCGGGGAACTGGCAATCCACTGCAGGGCCGGCGACTTGCACGACCTTGCCGATCACAACTTCGCTGGTAGTAGCCATAAGAGACCTCAGAAACCGGTGTTCGATGCTGGGTCCTGGGTGTTGGGATCAGACGGCCCCGCCGGGGCGTAGCCCACGACACAACCCCAATACCCAGCACCTAACACCCAACACCTCTTCTTTATTCCGCCGCTGCTGCTCCGCTTACCACCTCAATGATCTCCCTCGTGATACTCGCCTGACGAACACGGTTCATGTACAGCGTCAGGTTTTCGATCATTTCGGCGGCGTTGGTGGTGGCCGATTCCATGGCCGTCATACGGGCGGCCTGTTCGGCGGCCGCGGATTCCAGCAGCGCACCATAGATTTCAATTTCCACGTAACGCGGCAGCAGCCGCTCCAGCATCTGGAGGGGAGGCTGCTCGAAAATATAGTCCACTTGCTCGGCCTGGGCAGGCATCTCCACCGGGAGCACCCGCTTCATGGTGAGCTTCTGGGACATCACGCTCTTGAACTCGTTGCAGAGCAGGTAGACCGCGTCGATCTCGGCGTTCGCGAAGCGCTCCATGAGCTTGCGCGCGATCGCGGCGGCCTGCTCGTAGTCCGGTTTGGCGGTTAGGCCGATGTGCTCGCCGGTGATGGAGATGTCGCTCTGCTTGCGCCAGAAATCGCGTCCCTTGCGGCCCAGCAGTTCCAGCTCCACCGTGATGGTGCGCTCCAGGATAAAGCGCTGGGATTCCTTGATGAGGTTGGAATTGAAGGCGCCCGCCAGGCCTTTGTCGGCGGTCAGAAGCACGAGTTGCACGCGCGATTCAGGCCGCACCGCAAGCAGCGGGTTGCCGGCCACGCGCTCATCGGCGCCGGCCGCCGCGGCGACGTTGCCCAGGGTCTTGCGGAGCAGCGCGGCGTAAGGGCGCGCGGCAATGACCCGTTCCTGCGCCCTGCGCAGCTTGGCAGCCGAGACCATTTTCATGGCCTTGGTGATCTGCTGCGTATTGCGGACGGAACGGATGCGCCGCCGGATGTCGATCAGGCTAGGCATGTGCCGTTACCCGGGCCTGCTCGGCCACGAAGCGCTCCTTGAACTCTTTGATGGCGGCGTGCAGCGAGTTGCGCAGCTCGTCACCCAGCACCTTCTTCTCCCGGATCTCGTTCAGGATGGCGCGATGGGCGTTCTCGAAATGGCGGAAGAGCTCTTCCTCGAAACGCTTCACCTGATCGAGCGGCAGGTCGTCGAGATAAGCCTGGGTGCCGGCGAAAATGATGAGCACCTGCTTTTCCACCGGCAGCGGCTGGTATTGCCCCTGCTTGAGAACTTCCATCAGGTGGCGGCCGCGGTTGAGCTGCTGAAGAGACACCTTATCGAGGTCGCTGCCGAACTGGGCGAAGGCTGCCAGCTCGCGGAACTGGGCCAGCTCCATGCGCAGGCTGCCGGTGATTTGCCGCATGGCCTTGATCTGGGCGCTGCCGCCCACTCGGCTTACCGAGAGACCCACGTTGATGGCGGGCCGCACGTTGGAATTGAACAGGTCGGCTTCCAGATAGATCTGGCCGTCGGTGATCGAGATGACGTTGGTCGGGATGTAGGCCGAGACGTCGCCCGCCTGGGTTTCGATGAACGGCAGTGCGGTCAGGGACCCGCCGCCCAAGGCGTCGGAGAGCTTGGCGGCGCGCTCGAGCAGCCGGCTGTGGAGATAGAAGACGTCGCCCGGGAAGGCCTCGCGTCCGGGTGGCCGCCGCAGCAGCAGCGAAATTTCGCGGTATGCGGCGGCGTGCTTCGAAAGATCGTCGTACACGCAGAGCGCGTGTCGGCCGGTGTCGCGGAAGAATTCCCCGATGGAGCAGCCCGCGTAGGGCGCCAGGTACTGCATAGGGGCCGGGTCCGACGCGGAAGCCGCCACCACCACGGTGTACTCCATCGCGCCGAAGTCTTCAAGGGTCTTGACGACCTGGGCGATGGTGGAGCGCTTCTGCCCAATGGCGACGTAGATACAGATCACGTCGCCGCCCTTCTGGTTGATGATGGTGTCGAGGGCGATGGCGGTCTTACCGGTCTGGCGGTCGCCGATGATCAGTTCGCGCTGCCCGCGGCCGATGGGGATCATGGAATCCACGGCCTTGATGCCCGTCTGCATGGGCTCTTTGACGGGTTGCCGGTCGATAACGCCGGGGGCAAGGCGCTCGATGGCATTGAACTGCGAGGCTTGTATGGGGCCCTTCCCGTCAATGGGATGGCCGAGGGCATTTACCACGCGGCCGATCATGGCGTCGCCCACCGGGACGGACATGATGCGGCCCGTGCGGCGCACCTCGTCGCCTTCCTTGATCTCGGTGAATTCCCCGAGCAGCACCGCGCCCACCTGGTCTTCTTCCAGGTTCATGGCCAGACCGGAGACGCCGTGCGGGAACTCGATGAGCTCCCCGTTCATGACCTTCTCGAGGCCATGGACCCTGGCGATGCCGTCGCCGACCGAGATCACCGATCCCGTTTCGCTGACGTCCACCGCCCCTTCATAATTCTCGATCTCCTGCCGGAGAATGCTGGTAATTTCATCCGCTCGAATCTGGGCCATAGAACCTCAAAGGCGGGTGCCGGAACACCCAAATCTCATTCTGCTGCCAGCCGGCGGCCCAGGGTAACGAGTTGGGCCTTCACCGAACCGTCGTACACCGTGGAACCGATGCGCGCCACCGCGCCGCCAATCAGTTCCGAATCCACTGCAAACAGCGGACGGACGCGTTTGCCCGTCATGCGTTCCAATCGCGATACCAGGGCGGCGCGCTGCGGCTCGGGCATATCCTGCGCAGAGCGAATATCCGCCCGCGTGAAGCCCAGCCGCTCGTCGACCGCCAGTTCAAAAGTCTCGGTGATGTCCCGCAGGGCAGGGGTGCGCCGGTGGTCGATAAGCACGAACAGAAAGTTGCGGATGACCTGTGAGAGTCCCAGGATCTCCGCGATCCGCCCCACCACCGCGCGCTTGCGGGCGGGCGGCACGGCCGGGGAGATGAGCGCGTTCTGCAATGCGCCGGATGCGGCCAGGGTGTCGGCGAAGGAGCGCAGTTCGCGCTCGGCCTGCCGCGGGTCAAGAGCCGCCCTATTCCCGGTGACTACGTCCACCAGGGCGTTCGCGTATCGGGATGCTATCGCCGATGAAGTCATTCCGGAATTCCTCGTCTATTCGGCCTGTGCGCGTGAAGCAGGGGCGTCGATGCCGTTCACGAAAGCATCCACCAGCATGTTCTGCGCCCCGGGGGTCATGCGGTCGCGGATCTTCTTTTCCGCGAGCCCCACCGCCAGTTCGGCGGCATAGCGCTTCAACTCCAGCCGCGCCTGTTTCCCGGCAGCTTCGATTTCCGCCTCGGCCTGCTCTTGGATCTTAGCGGTCTCGTCCGCCATGAGCCGGCTGAAACGTTCGCTCTCGGCTTGCTGCTCGGCCAGGGCTTCCTGGCGCATGGCCTCGATTTCGGATTGCAGGTTGGCGAGCCGGCGTTCGACCTCGGCGGTGCGGCGGTCGGCTTCGGCGCGGATTTCCTCGGCCTCCACCATCTGCTTGCGGATCTCGCGGGTGCGGCCGTCGAAGAACGGTCCGCCGTGCTTTTTGACGGCCCAGCCCACAAGCCCGGCGATAATCAGGAAATTGGCCCACTTCCAGGGTTCCAGGTTTGCGTGCCCGCCCTCGGAGCCGTGACCGCCTTCGGCGGCGTGAGCGCCGGACTGTTCGGCCGGTGCCGTGCCGTGTTGGGCGAAGGCGACGGTTAACCCGAAGGTCAGAACCAGCGCCGCCAGGATTGCAGCAGTCCGCCTCATGCCGCGGCTCTCCGGCTCAGGATGGAGTCAACGATCTGGTTGGCGAGCCGGTCGGTTTCCCCGGCCAGCATGCGCCTGGCGTTTTCGGCATCGCCAGCGAGTTGGGCCCTGGCCTTTTCGACGACGGCATCGGCACGGGAGCGGGCAGCCTCGATCTGCTGGCGGCGCTCGTCCTCAAGGCGGCGGTGCAGCGCCTCCTGGGCTTCATAGACCTCTACACGGGCGGCTCGCATCGCGTTCTCGTATTCCGTGGCTTTGGCGGACGCCCGTTCCAGGCTCCGCGCGGCCTGCTCCCGGGCACCCTCGGTGGCCGCATAACGCTCGTCCAGCACGCGTTTCAGCGGCTTAAAAAACATGTACTTCAAGTAGTAATGAAGCACCAGGACGAGAAGAAAGGTGGGCAGGGCTCGCAACAGGAGACCATTCAAAGCTGCCAGAGTTTCATCCATTGGATTCAACTGGAGACTGAAATGCCTTTTGAACACAAGAGCTTAACACCCGGTGTTAACCCATGCAACTGCCCCCCGTGCTGTCATAATAGTTCCCGGGTTGGGCTGTAGATGGGGAAATCGTGGGGGCGTGTGCTGGCCCCGGCCGTCATTATCGCCGCAACGCCGCTCCTGATCTGGAACGGTTTTGTCCAGCAGGTGGATGCAAGCTGGGGGGACGTGCTGCTGCGGCTCGCCGGGTCGCCTGCGGCTGCTTCCCTCCACCAGGTGGTGCTGGCGGCTATAGACGATGAAACGGCCTCCCGGTGTGGGCCGCTGCCGCTCCGCCGTGCTCTGCTGGCGCAGGGTCTGGAAAAACTGTCCCGCGGGGAACCGGCTGTGCTGGCGCTCGACGTGCTAGTGGCAGAGGCCGGGGAGCCGGCGGGCGATGCCGCCTTGGCTGCGGCCCTCCGGCTTTTCCCTCGCCGCGTCCTGGCCGGGTCCCTGGAATCGGACGGCAGGCGATGGATCCTGCCGCTGCCGGCGTTGCGTCAGGGCGCGGTGATGGCGCATGTTCATCCGGCCGTCGATCCGGACGGTACCGTCCGGCGGGCGTGGCTCGAAACGGAAGCGGCGGGGCGGAGGCTCTGGGCGCTGGCTCTGGAGGCGGCCCGGCTGGCGAACGGCGCGGAGCGTCCCCGCGAGACCCGGGAAGCCCTCGAAATGGGGAACCTGCGGATTCCGGCTTCCGGTGTGGGGCGGCCTGTTGTGGTGCGGTACGCCGGCCCGGAGCTTACCTTTGCGCGGATTTCGTTCGCGGCGGTGATGGAGGGCCGCATCCCGCCGGAGCGGTTTCGCGGCAAAATCGTGATCGTGGGGGTCACCGCGCAAGGTAGCGGGGATCGCCACTTCACTCCCTTCTCTGTGATGAGCGGCCCCGAGATCCACGCCAACGTAGTTCGAGCGATTCTGGACGGCGATTTCCCGCGATCGCTGGGACCCGGCTGGGAACTGGCCATCTCGGCCGCGATCGTGCTGGCGTGCCTGGTGGCGGTGCGCCGGTTGCGCGGTGCGCGACTGGCATTGGGGCTGGTTGCCGGAGCGGTAGCGATACCACTGGCTTGTTACGCGGGTCTGCGGCACGGGCTGGTGCTGCCGCCCGCCTCCTTCGCGACCGTGTTCGTAGCGGCCTCGGTGGTGCTGGGAGCGGGGGAGTATGCCGCGGTAGCCGCGGCGCTGGGGCGGGAGCAGGTGAAGCGCCGGGAGTACGCCTTCCGGGTGCAGGCTATCGCGCACGAACTGAAGACGCCCCTCACGGCGATTCAGGGCGGCAGCGAACTGATCTCGGAGTCCCTGGTGCCGGAAGCGCAGCGGGCCGAAATGGCGGGGCTGATCTACAAGGAATCGAAGCGCCTGTCAGGGATCATCCAGACATTCCTCGACGTGGAGCGGATCGCCGCGGGCTCGCTCGATCTCGACCGCCGCGCCGTGGAACTCGAGCCGCTCTGCGCTGAGGTGCTGGACCGCGCGCGGCTGTATGCCGCCCGGAAACGCACACGCATTGAGGCACACATCGCGGGCGGAACCATTCAGGCCGACCCGGATCTGCTGTCGTTCGCGCTCTACAACCTTTTGACGAATGCGGTAAAGTACAGTCCGGCGGGCTCGACCGTGGTAATGGAGGCGGCGCCAGCCGCGGGCGGGGTTGGGATTACGGTGGCCGACCAGGGCTACGGCATCGCCCCCGACGAGCAGGAGCGCATCTTCCAGCGTTTCTACAGGCTCCAGCGGGACCGCGCCGGCGCAGAGCCCGGAGCCGGCATCGGGCTTGCACTGGTGAAGGAGATCGTGGAACAGCACGGAGGACGCATCGCTGTGGCCAGCAAACCGGGCGCCGGCTCGCGTTTCACAGTCACGCTACCGGGAGAAATGCATGCCTAAACCGCGCATCCTGGTGATCGACGACGACGAATCCATAGCCCGCACGGTGGCCGCTTTCCTGGAGGCCAACGGCTACCCGGTTACCGTGGCGACCAGCGGGGAGGACGCTCTGACGGAGGTGCGGTCCGGCGGCTACCCCGTAGTGATCAGCGATATCTACATCGACAGGGTGACGGGACTGGATGTACTTGAAGCGGCCCGGGCGGCCAACTCCTCCGCGGCGGTGATCGTCATGACCGCGCGGGGCTCGGTCCGGACCACCGTGGAGGCCGAAGCCGGGGGAGCATTCGATTATCTCGCCAAGCCGTTCGAGATGCGGCGGTTGCTCGAGACCGTGGAGCGTGCGGCGGCCGCCGCAGAACCTGCCGCTCCGCGCGCGCCGGAGGAGGACCTGGAGGCGTTTGGGGACATCCTCGGGTTCTCCCCGCCGATGGTGGAGGTCTACAAAAGAATCGCGCGGTACGCGCGCTCAGAGGAGACCGTGCTCATCACGGGGGAATCCGGCACCGGAAAAGAGCTTGTGGCCAGGGCGCTGCACGAGAACGGCCCGCGGTCCGGCAAGCCGTTCGTCGCCGTGGACTGCGGGGCGGTGCCCGGGGCGTTATGGGAATCGGAGATCTTCGGCTCCATCCGCGGGGCATTTACGGGCGCGGATCGGGATCGCCCCGGGGTGCTCGAAACAGCGCGCGGCGGGGTGGTGTTGCTGGATGAAATCGGGGAGGTCCCGCTGGAGTCCCAGGCGCGCTTGCTGCGCTTCCTCCAGGAGAAGGAGTACCGGCCTGTGGGGGCCGGTGCCCCCAAGAAGGCGGACGTGCGGGTGCTGGCCGCCACCAATCGTCCGCTGGAGGAAATGCTGGAAGCAGGCCGCTTCCGCCAGGACCTCTACTATCGCCTGGACGTGCTGCGGATCGACTTGCCGCCGTTGCGCGACCGCCGTGCGGATGTCCCCATGCTGGTGCGGCGCTTCATGGAAGGGATCGAGGGCGTGTGGATTGAGCCCGAAGCGATCGAAACGCTGACCGAGCAGCCGTGGCCGGGAAATGTCAGGCAATTGCAAAATACGGTGGCGCGACTGGCGGCTTTGCGGGCGGCTGGTCCCATCACCAGGCAGGACGTTATGGACGCTCTTCGGGAGCCGGGCGCCGATGCCGAGGAAGAGGAAGAAACTACACAGTTGAGCGAACTGGAGCGCCGGCAGATCTTGAAGGTACTGGAACAGGCCGGCGGAAATAAGACACGGGCGGCCGAAATGCTGGGAATTCAGCGCCGGACGCTCTACAAAAAGCTGGCACGTATGAGCTGGAAATAAAATTGCTTATCTAACTTTAGTTCAGTGAAATACAAGTTCGGGCTGTTGATTTTCGCGTTGACTCTGGTGCCCGCGCTGTTCGGGCAAGCGCGGGTGGTGTCCGCCACGGGCATAGTGTCGTTGACGCGAGCTGGCCGAAGCATGGGTGCGCTCCAGGTTCAGGCGGCGGTCGAGCCAGGGGACGAGATCGCCACCGGAGAGAATTCCGAGGCGCTGGTTCAGGCACCCGACGGCAGCACGGTGCGGATCTATCCGGATTCGCGGGTGGTGATCCAGGAGTACACGGCGAACCTGCGCGACTGGCTGCACCTGTTTCTAGGCTCGGTGAAGGTGCATATCCAGCGGATCAGCGGCCGTCCCAACCCGCGGGGAATGACCACCCCGACGGCCATAATTGCGGTGCGGGGCACCACCTTCGACGTTTTCGTAGACGATATGGACGCAACCCTGGTGCAGGTGGATGAGGGGCTGGTTAGCGTGGTGTCCCGGGCAGCACCGGGCCAGGAGGTGCTCGTGCGGCCCGGCCAGCGGACATGGGTGCGGCAAGGGGCAGCACCAACCGAGGCGGCAAGCGCGAAGGGCGTCGGGCAGGGACGAGGTCAGGGTCAGGGTCAGGCTCAGGCGAATGAGAAGGCCAAACAGACGCTGGTCAAAGCGCTGAAAGCCGGCTCCAAGCCCGGGCGTGGAGTGGACGCGCCGCCGGGCCGTGGGTTAGGGGTGCCGGGCCGTGCGCCGGGGAAGAAACCTTCCCAGGCGCGGCCGGTGCAATGATGGCGCGAGCGCTCGCGGCCCTGCTGCTGGCGGTGCTCGCCGCCACCGCTGCCAATATTGAAGACGCCGTCCGCCGGATCGACGCCGTAGCCTCCGACGCCGAGGGCAGGCTGCTGGTGTCCACCGCCATCGCCGGGCGGCTTAAGATGCACCGCAATCATGTGGTGCTCTTGCGCCGGCAGAGCGGAAAAAGCTACGGACGCATCTTCGTCACCACCCTGCGGGAGCGCGGGGCACCCGAAAAAGAGATCGAGCGCGAGATAAATGCGTTACTGGCGGAGCTAGCCTCCGGCGGTGTGCGGGAAGAGGGCGTCGGGATCGGTCCTGTGCTCACGGTGAGCACAGGGGTGGACCACAGCGCCGCGGCAACCTACTTTTCGGTGGTGCCGGAGGCGGGCTTCGAGACGCGCCATGCCGGGCTGGTATTCGGGGCGCCGCTCTACCGCGTGTCCGCCGATGGGACGGTTTCCCAGGGTGTCGGGGACGTCTACACCGCGGGCTTTGTGCGCGGCAGCGTGGCGGGGCTCGATCTCAGCGCGAATCTGAGCGTGGGCTTTCCCACCGGCGATGTGGATCTTGGGTTGGGGGCGGGCAAGACATCCGTCGACGGCCGGTTCACGGTGGCGCGCAGCTTCGAGCGCGGCAGGGTTTTCGCCAGCGCGGGGGGCTCAAACTTCCTGTTCAATAACTTCATCTACCAGCGGCCGTTCATATCGGACGGCCCTGCAGCGCATTTTGCGGGTGGGGGCGAGGTGTATCCGGTCGGGCGGTTGGCGGTTGGGCTGGGTATGTTCGCGGTGGAGGCTTCGGGGGTGCAGGAGGCGATTACATCACCGGCTTCGACGTCCACCGTGGATCTTGCCGACCGTGGCGTGAACGCCTGGGCGACGGTGGCGCTTTCCCGGCAGGTCTGGCTGGAATTCGCCGTCGCGCGCAGCTTTCCTCTCGAACTGACAACCGCCCGGGCGGGAGTGGTGTTCAGTATCTTCGGGAGGGGTAGATAGGGCACACGAGTGTGCCCGCACTAGCCGCCGCGCCGCGCCCAGGCTCCGTAATCCACAGAAAACACGGTGGCACGCTTGGCCCTTCGGCTGCTCTAAGGGTGACATGCGTATCCGATATTTCTTCATGATCCTGATCCTGACCGCGGCTGCTGCATGGGGCCAGATTACAGCGGTCAATGGCGCTTCCTTCCTGCCGGGCAAACCGGTGTCCCCCGGAGCGTTCGCCACCATCTTCGGCGAGGGCCTATGCGCCAATACGGCGGTAGGCCAGTGGATCGCCCTGGGAGAGTTGCCCACCACATTGGCGGATTGTTCGGTGCGGGTGGACGGTATTCCCGCGATGCTGTCGTTTGTCTCTCCGGCGCAGGTGAACTTTATCGTCCCCTCGGAGACCGCGACGGGTACGGCCCAGTTCGTAATCACGAGCGGTGCCAGCACAGCCACGGGATCCGTAGTGGTGGGCCGCGCGAGCCCGGGCATCTTCTCGACCAATGGCTTGGGCATGGGGGAGGGTGCAATCCTGCACGGCACCGCGTGGCATCGGGGACCTTTTAGCGTGACCACAGACGGTCAGCCGACCCCCGTGACGATTTTCCTGACGGGAGTTGATCTCTCGACGAAGCCGGTGGTGACCATCGGGGGCGTCCCGGTGGACCCGATGTTCTGGGGTATCGCGCCCGGATACGCGGGGTTGCAGCAGATCAATGTGATGCTGCCGGCCACTCTGGCGGGTGTGGGGCGGGTGCCTGTGGTGGTCACTTCCGGGGACCAGGTCAGCAACGTCACCTACATTACTCTGCTTCCCACCACCATGATGATGACCGGCATGCCTAACTGGGTTCCGGGCAAGGCGGTGAAGGAGAATTCAAAGCGCGACCGGGAAGTCAGCTTCATGGCGATCAACCCGGTGAACAACACTCTACTCGTCACCGATGAAGACGACGATTCCGTGCGGGTAATCTCTCTTGAGACCGGGAAGACCATCGCCACGATCGCGCTTCCCGAGGGTTCCGAACCGCGCCACATTGCCGTGAACGATGCCGGCACCCTGGCTGCGGTGAGCCTTAGCGAGAAGGCATCGGTAGCCTTGATCGATCTGGCGGGCGGGGCGAACCAAGTGGTTTCGGTGTCGTCGAGCGGCGTGCACCCCAGCTATCTCGCGTTTGCCGGCACGAACCTTCTGGCCACCTACGGGGGCAGCAGCCTGGTGGCCGTCATCGATACCACCACGCGCGCCGTCACCAGGACCGTACAGGTTGGCTTTGGCCCGGCGGGCATCGCGGTTGCGGGCAATCAGGCGGTGGTGGCCAACATGCAGGCCGGTTCGCTTTCCATCATCGATCTGACCACCTGGCTCGTCACAACGGTGGAACTGCCCGACGGTGTGCGCCCGCAGGCAGTGGCCATTGCGGGGACCAACGCCATCGTGACCAGCCCCATGAACAATGCGTTCTTCCTGGTTGATCTCGGCACCCGGCAGGTCACGCGCGTGGAGATCGAGGCGAATGCCAAGGGTCCCGGCGCGGTGGCGGTGTACAACAACCTGGTGTTCGTCGCCAACCAGACAAGTGCCAGTGTCACGGCTTTCAATGCCTCCACGGGCGCCGTCGTGAAGACATTCGCGGTTGACCCCGGCCCGCGCGCGCTGGCCGTGAATGCCGCCCGAAACCAATTGCTGGTGCTGTGCGAAGGTACCGGGACGATCGCCGTAGTGGACCTGGCGAGCTACGCGGTAATCAACCGCCTGGATGCCGGTGAGACACTCAAGGAGGAAACGTGGACGCTGCCGGCGGCGACGTCCATTACGCCTTCGAGCGCGGCGGTTGGGGAGACCGTCCTGATGGTGATCGCCGGGACGAACCTGAAACTGGTGAAGTCGGTAGAGTTCCAGATGGCGTCGGGCAATACCGGGCAGGGGCAGGGCCACGGCCGCATGCGGGACGACGATGCCATCAAGGTGAGTAACATCCAGGTGAACGACGCCGGCACCAGCCTCAGTGCCACGGTGCAGGTGCTCGGTACCGCGACGCCCGGCATACGGCAGGTGCGGCTCGAAACCGAGCAGACCGAGGTGGCCGCGGGGACTTTTACGGTGAAGTAGGGTTTGGCCGTTTCGGCTGCTTACCCCACCGGAGGATAGGTGATGCACGTTCCCTCGATTCGGGCGAACGACGTCACGTGGTGGGGTTTGCGGCCGGTTTCGCTCATAAGGTGAGCAACATCCAGGTGAACGACGCAGGCACCAGCCTCAGTGCCACGGTGCAGGTGCTCGGTACCGCGACGCCTGGCATACGGCAGGTGCGCCTCGAGACCGAGGAGACCGAGGTGGCTGCCGGGACGTTTACGGTGAAGTAGTGGCTTAGGGCGGTCCGGCCGCTTGTCCCGCGGGAGGGTAGGTGACCCGCGTTCCCTCGATTCGGGCGAACGAGGTCACCTCGTGGGGTTTGCGGCCGGTTTCGCTCATAATGTGCTCCACGGAAAGGCCGCGCGCCGCCAGGGCGTCCGCGATCAGGGAGCGGTGGCAGCGCCAGGGCACGGACTCTGCGCACATAACAGCGGCGTGGGTTCGGCGACCCAGGGCGATTAGGTCTTCCAAAGCGGCGGCGAATTCCGCCGTCTGCATGTAGTCGGCGTAGCCCCGGAAACTGGCGTTGCGCCAACCCGTGTTGACGGAGTCGGGCCGCGCGTGGCGCAGACCGCCGAGAAGCGGCATGTGGACGTACTCCAGGCCGGCGTCCGCCAGGGTTTTGGGAAGCGTATCGGAGTTGAACTGCGGATTGTGGCGCGAGCGCGGCACGGTGCGGACGTCCACAACGGTTTCAACGCCATGCGCCCGGAGGATGCGGATGAATTCCTCGATGTGGCGTGTGGAATGCCCGATAGTCATCATGGTTTATCCCGCAGCGCGCGGGCCTGCCGGCGGACGAAGAAGTCCCGCAGCAGGTCCACCAGGGGGTGCCAGTCGACTCCTTCAGCCTCGGCGGCTTCGCGGAGGGTGAGGGCGCGAGGCACCTCCCTCACTTGGCCGAGCATACGCAAGCCGGCGCGCTCAAGCAGCGGCCGTGTGGCCGGGTAGCTGGTCACATACCAGTAGAGCGGGAGGTTCTCGTGGACCGTGCGGGGCAGAATCCAGGCCGGCATGGGGGAGACCAGGGTGGCCCCGATGTTCACGGCAAACAGCACCACCGCGGTTAATTCAACCACTGCCGATACCGGCAGCACACTCCAGGCCCAGGGGGCGACTCCGGCGTAGGCCAGGGGTTCCGATCCCACCCGCAGGGCGCATCCCGCCGTGAGCAGCGCCATCGCGGCGAGCATCAGGCGAGTGCTCCACAGTTCGCGACTGTTCAGGAAGGACGGGAGGATGCGCGGCCCCACGGCGAAGATCATGGTAGCGAGGAAGCCGACCGTGAAAGCATGGCGCCCGGCGCCGACAATGCCACGCGAAGAGCCCAGGGCTCCCATGAGGGCCGCGACCGCCAGCCATCCGAACGCCAACCGTACGAAGACGGGGTAGCGCCGGTCCACCCCCAGCACCTTGGGCTTCCCCGACGGCGGGTGAAAGATCCCCAGTGACCAGCAGGCCGCAGCCACGGCGGCGACGATGAATGGCGGGTAAAACAGGCCCGCGGGCAGCAGGGCCAGTCCCGCCCACACCGGGCGGCTCCCGCTCTTCCGAAGCCCTACCAGTGGCGGCAGGAAGCGTAAGCTGAACCCCCACACCACCGGGAAGCAGAACCACCACAACGCCATTGTCAGCAGGAAACTGTTCGGGCCTTCCGGGATGAGGGGTGCGGCGAGCGGCGGCCAGACCAGGACCAGGTGCACCGCCATGGTGACGATAAAGCCGGCCATACCGGCGAAAATCGGCACGCTGGCGACATCGGGCGTGCGCGGACGGCGTCCCTTGGCGCTGGCTTGCCACAGCAGCAGCACCGCCACTGCGAGTTCGGCAGCCGCGGCTGCCGGCCAGATGGTGCGCCAGTGCCAGTCCCAGAGGGCCGACGCCCAGCGCGCCGCGACCGCAGCCGTCCACAGGGCCAGCATCAGCCAGCCGGCCGCCAGGGAGCGCGGCATGGCTCCTCGGAACTTCGGCACGGTGTAGAGGGAGATGCCGACGATGAAGGTCGCGACCCACCCGAACAGCTGGGCGTGCCCGTGCGCCTGGATCCACACCGATGGCGCCGTATGGACGTCCTGCCGGGAACTGATGCGCAGCAGGTTCCAGACGCCCAGCAGAGTACCCGGGAGTACCAGAAAAGCGAGTCCGGAAGCGATGAACGCGCCCAGCAGGCGTGCGAGGCGCCGCTCGGGCAGCGGGTCCGCGCCATTCGGCGCCGGTCGGCGGGCTGCCGTGGCCCACACGGTTCGGGGGTCCGGGAGTCCCATGCCTCAAGCATTTCACCAATCGGGCCGGGGCAGTGTGACCGGGGTCACTCCAGTTCGGGGTAGAGTACTTTCACGCAATCCGGGCAGATCCCGTGGCTGAAAGACACGCCGGAGCGGGCCTGGAAGTAGGATTCCACCTGGGTCCAGTAGCCATGGTCGTCGCGGATCTTCTTGCAACTGGCGCAGATCGGCAGCAAACCCGTTAGAGTCCTGACTTCCGCCAGGGCCTGCTGTAGCTCGGCGATGAGGCGCTCGCGTTCGGCGGCGGCGCGCTTGCGTTCGGTTATATCGCGTTCCAGGCCCCAGGCGCGCACCAGGCAGCCGTTTTGGACGACGCCGGTCAGGCTCCCGGCCAGATAGCGGCCATCACCGGCGCGGGACTCCCCTTCCACCGTCCGGTAACCGGAGCGCACGAACGCGCGCAGGACTTCCGTAGCATCCCGCGAGGAGCGCGCCAGGACGTCGGCAAGGCGTGCGCCGGTGATCTCCTCGGCGTTCCCGGCGCCGTGCATGCGGGCAAAGGCGTCATTACACTCGCGGATTCGCCCCCGGGTGATTAATTGCCTGATCTGCTCCTCTTCGGGCAAATCGACGGGGACAGAGGGCTCGACCTCTACCCGGCAGATGCCTTCGGAACTGTTGCCGACGAAAGCCCGGTAGCGCTCGTCGCTGCGACGCAGGGCCGCTTCGCTGCGCGCCAGGTCGCGGAACAGCAGGTCGTAGGGCCGCACCAGACCGGTTACGACGATCGCCTGGTAGATCAGGCAGAAGGAGAGGAAACGGAACAGGTGCCCGAGGACGTTGAGGGCGCCGTAGACGTCCTCATAGAGCGTGAACGCCATTGAGGCCGCCACGCCGAAGAGGATAGCGGCAGCGAGTTGCCGCAACACCCGAGGCTCGAACTGCCGGCCGTTGCGGAGCAGCCATGCCATGGAGGCCAGCAGCGCCAAGCTCACCAGGTACTCGCTGGCTACCTTAAACGTTGTGAGTCCCGAGCCTTCCACGTAGCACCTGGGAAACCAGCCGCCCAGCGTGGAGATCACCATGAGTCCTGCAGCGGCGCCGAAACCGGCCACGGCGAGATCGGACCGAAGGCGCCGTCGGATGAAGATCGGCGCGATCATGAATCCCGCGGCATCAAGGTAGCGGCCAGCGATCCACAACTGGGTAGGGAGGTCCGCGCCGGCGCCAGGGAATACATTCATCCCCTTGTATGCCAGGAGATGGAGTACGTCGATGCCGCCGGAAAAAAGGCTCGCGATCCCGATAACCAGCAGGTAGTGGTTATCAAGGAAGCGCCGCGCGTTCCATGCCAGAAAAAACACGCTCCAGGCGACGGCGATAGTAAAGGCCTCCACCAAGCTGTGGAAAAGTAGATGTCCGTGGACGCGGGTCAGGCCAAGTCCCAACATCAGGACCGTGATCAGAAGGGTCCCGGCGCGCGAGGCTTCGTTTCTCTGTTCTGTCATGCAGGAGGCATTTTTCTCTAAAGTACCAGGAAATCCAGAGCTGTGGCCCACATCGCAGCCGGGCTGGGAAACGCAGGTTGTTTAGGGCCGCGAGTCCGTGCCGCCGGACATGGACTCGCGGCTGTACGTCAGGATCTCGCTGAGCGCACGCACGAGTGCCGGTGCGGCGGCGCGAAGTTCCGCGCCGTGCACCGCCGAGAGGCGCTCCAGAAGCTGTTCGCCAGCAGGCGCCAGCCGCACACGGACGCGCCGCCGGTCCCGCTCCATCCGCTCCCGAACCACCAGCCCGCGCTCCTCCATCCGATCCAGTAGTCCTACCACGCTATGGTGCCGCAAATGGCACTCACGGGCCAGGTCACCGACTGTTTGTGTCGCTTCCGGATCTTCAGCCGCGAGGGTGATGAGGAGCCCATGCTGTGCCGCGGGAATGCCCGCGTGTTGCGCTTCGTTGTCGCTAACTCTAAGAAACATAGATACTTCTCGGCGGATTGCTGCCAAGGCGTGATATTCCCTCGGGGTGAGCCGGGCCATTCCGAAAGTATATCGTATGGCGATACGTGAGTTTTCTGCAAAAAATGTGTTGACGTAGTACTCCTAGTAGGGTATATCCTATACGAGCTAGGGAAATAGTACTTTTGTATAGGACGAATCTGATCGTGACACCGACAATCCTCCCCCTGAACCAGAAAATCCGGAAGCCCGCGGCGGCCATGAGTGCCCTCGTAGACACGCGGCAACGGACACTTGAACAACTCTACCTGCGCCGGGCCACGCTGGAAAACCTGATCCAGTCGCTCGAAATTTATGACCGGGCGAACCGAACGGTAAACGACAAGGTTGTATCGTTACGTTGAAGACGTGGAAGTTAGCTTGCGTTCGATGGCAAACTTCACGAGTTCGACCAGGTCGCGCACGTTGAGTTTGCGCATGAGGCTGGCGCGATAGGTATCCACTGTTTTGGGGCTGATGGAGAGCTTGGAGGCGATGTCCTTCGGGCGGACACCCTTAACAAGGTGCGTGAAAACCTCGTACTCACGCTGGCTGAGGCCGGCGAGTGGGTCCGGGGGTGGTGTTTTGGCGGGCCCAGTGAAGAGGGCGGGGCCGCGCAGCAGGGGCGAGAGGTAGACGCCGCCGTCCTGAATGTAGCGCACAGCGTCCAGGATATGGCGGGAAGGGCCGTCTTTGAGCAGGTAGGCATCGGCGCCTGCGCGAAGGATTTCGGCTACGGTAGCCTCGTCACGGCAGATGGAGAGGATCATGAGGCGCGTGGGACAGCCCGAATCGCGGAGCCGGCGGACCACGTCGAGGCCCGTGAGCTTCGGCATGTGGAGGTCGAGGATGGCGAAATCGGGTTTGAGGCTATAGATCAGCTCGATGGCTGCCTCGCCATCGGCGCACTGGCCGATGACGGCCAATTCGGGGGTGGCGGCGCACAGAGCGGCGATTCCTTCCCGCACGATGGTGTGATCGTCGGCGATCACGATCGAAACGGGCGTCTCAGAATTCATGACGGGTCGGCCAGCGGCAGACAGGCCGTGACGCGCGTGCCGCGGTTTCCGCTCTCGATGCGGAGTTCGCCGCCGGCCAGGCGCACCTGGTCGCGCATGGAGCGCAGTCCGATGCCGCCGGAGACGGGCCCGCGGGCGCGCAAAGATGCGGGGTCGAACCCTTTTCCGTTGTCCTGAAGGGTTAGCCGTACGGAACCGTCATTGCCAGCCAGAGTTAATTCCAGGCGCGACGCGCCGGAATGCCGGACAGCGTTGGCGAGTACTTCCTGGGCCACGCGGTATAGCAGGAAGCGTGCGTGCCGCGGCGGTTCCGCAGGGAGCGGCCCGAGCGAGAGGGCGACTTCGAATTTGCGCGCGATGCCGCTCACGTCGCAGAGCTGTTCAAGGGCCTGCGCGAGAGTGAGGCGTTCCCAATCGGGCGGATGAACGCGGTGCGCGATGGAGCGCACCTGCTGGAGGGCTTCCTGGGCCAGCAACCCGATGCGGTGAAGACTGGAGCGCACCTGTTCCGGGGGGGACTCAAGGAATGAGTCGATCAACTCCAAATGGATCTTAATCCCCGCCATGGCCTGGCCGGCCCCGGAGTGCAGTTCGTGGGCGAGGCGGGCGCGTTCGATTTCGATCTGTTCCACAGCGACGGAGCGGCTGCGGTTTTCCGCGCGGCCGGCACGCCGCTCCAAATCCTCATGGGCACGGAGCAGGCGAAAATAGTTTCGGGTAATGCTACCCTGTACGGCGGCCAGTCCCGCAAGATCGGGGGAGGTCCCGTTGCTGCCAGCCAGCTTTCCACCGGGAAACGAATCGAGCAACGCGGCGGCAGGGCCGAGGCGGGCGCGCACGTTCTCGTCCATCAAGAAGAGCGGCGCCGAGGCGTCCGGCAAAGCGTTTACTGGAAGCGGCAACGTTCGGTTCCTTGGTGTGCGGATAGGTGGGGGAGCCCGGACGGTACCTACCTAGTACTGTCAGAAGCTTCCGAGCGGATCTACCCGACAACCCTTAAGTTATTATAAGTAGGCAACTGATGCAAGCAGATCGCACGCAAATTTCACGTGCGGCGATCCTGGTCGCGGGATTCGCCGTCGGAGCGCTTTCACGGGCGTTGGCTAATTCCCGGCAGGGACGCGAAATCTCCGCCCTACGGCGCTCACTCGCGGAATCCGAAGCTCGTCTTGCTCAGCAGCATGACGAGTCGGAGGAGAGATTCGGCCGCATCGAAGCGCGGCTGGACGAACACGAGACGCGCCTCAACGATGTTCCTTCCACCGTGCAGATTGTGGCCGCGATGGAGGAGTTGCTTTCGAAAACCATGCAGCCGCTCAATCACCGGCTTTCAGCGCAATCCGATTCCATCGAACTTCTTAAAACGACGGTGGCGCAGACGGACGGCCTGCTCGAGCGCGTGCTGGAGTCACTCGACTCGCTGCGGCAATTGCCCGCCGGGACGGAATCCAAGCCGGGCGACGGGGATTAGCACCCGCATTTTGCGGCAGGGTTAGTATATTTCGGACCCTGCGTGCAAGAGAATTCCTATTTCCTTTACACAAATAACGTTCTATTCTTAATTTCCTAGATGGATATTAAGAACGTAATCCGGGAGTTACACGAGGAACTGGCGCGGATCGACGAAACTATCCAGACGCTGGAAATGCTGCGAACCGGAAGTCCCCGGCGGGGGCGGCCGCCAAACTGGTTGACCCTGGTGGACGGCGCGACCCGAACGCCGGCCAAAAAATTGAAGC
Organism: Bryobacteraceae bacterium; assembly: GCA_035561075.1. Classification (GTDB taxonomy): domain Bacteria; phylum Acidobacteriota; class Terriglobia; order Bryobacterales; family Bryobacteraceae; genus JAMCRM01. The sequence goes on along the minus strand of DATMYF010000049.1, from coordinate 7,346 downwards.
GCAAGCCGGCGGGCAGGGCTGCGGACTAGCTACTGGGCAGCCATCGTGAGGGTCACGACCGCGCGTACCTCAAGGCTGCCCGGCTCAACGGGCGTGGGCCTGTCGGGTGCGGAAGCCAGCATGGCATTCTCGCGCATCAGGGGACGCACCGGAGGACGTTCGCCTTCTTCCATGGTGAGCACCCCGACCACCCGCAAGCCTACGGCGGCAGCCATGGCCTCGGCATCGGCGCGGGCCATTTCGGCGGCCTGTCGCAGGGCGCGGGCGCGGACCGGCCGCTCATCCCGCAACATGAACTGGAGCGATTGAACGCTGTTGGCCCCGAACTGCGTGGCTGTGTCGATCACCCGTGGGACCAGTTTCAGGTCGTCGGTGGTTACCTCCACGGTGTTCTGGGCGGTGTAGCCCGTGATGACGGGGGCCCCACCCTCCCTCGGGTAGCGCATATTGGGGTTCACGGAATAGCCGATGGTGCGGACGGCGGCTTGCGGCCCAAGCACCTTCCGCAGCGCGGCGAGCACGGCGTCCAACTGTTTGGCATTTTCGGCGGCGGCTGCCTGGGCATTGGGCGCCTGGGTTACCACGCCGATGTGGATGCGGGCGCGGTCGGGAGTGGCGGAGACGGTCGCTTCTGCGGTGGCCCTGACGGACGCGGGCGCGGCTTGGGCCGGATTCTGTTGAGCGGGAAGGGCGCCCAGAGTTGCCATGCCCAGGACGGCGGCCAGCGCGAAAATCTTCATGTCGTTCCTCCAGTCTCTATCATTGCGCGAGAAACGCGTTTTCCGCGCGCAACGCCGGGCACCCTCGCAGCATCCAACTCACTTGGAGCCGAGCGAACGGCTTGCCGGGCAGTGTGAGTTTCAGCCCTGTTACTCGATAAAAACAGCTACCGGGCTTGTCGATGTGCAGAATAATACGTCCTGGTTTCAAGAGCTTGTGGGCTTTGTTTTACACTTTTAAGATATCGAAGTAACTTACTCTGATTTCAGAGGAGCTGACGAATGATTTATTCCCGATCTGCAGAATATGCCATCCGGGCTTTCGTGCACCTGGCACAGGTTCCGGAAGGCAAGTATGCGATGGTCAAGAACATCGCCGAACAAGAGGGGATCCCGGCGCACTTTCTGGCCAAAATCCTACAGCAGCTTGCGCGCAAGGGGTTGCTCCGCTCAAGCAAAGGGCCGACCGGGGGGTTTGCCCTGCGCATGAACCCGGAGGATATTTCGCTGTTCACGATCGTTGAGGCGCTCGACGGTATGTCGGATTACCACCATTGCGCCAGCGGGCTCTCCGAGTGCAACGACGAGATGCCGTGCTCCATGCACGATAGCTGGGTGGCTCTCCGGTCGCGTATCATGGATTATCTGGAGCGGAACACGATTGCGGACCTGGTGAAGGCGCTGGAACAGAAAAGGAAAGCCATCGCCGCCGGGAAACAGCGCAAGGGCAGGAAAGCCGCCGCGGCCAGACGCTAAGGATCATTCCCCGGGGACGGGGGAGGGAAAGGAAAGCCTGATGGGCAGCTCCGTGCTGGTCCCGATGGTAGTCGAACAGACCTCCAGAGGGGAACGCGCTTACGACATCTACTCGCGCCTGCTGAAAGAAAACATCATTTTTCTGGGCACTCCGATTGACGACACGGTGGCGAACCTGGTTATCGCCCAGTTGCTGTTTCTCGAAGCGGAGGACCCGGAGAAGGATATCTCCATTTATATCAACTCCCCGGGAGGCTCCATCACCGCCGGATTGGCGATTCTGGATACCATGCAATTCATCCGGCCGGACATCGTCACGATCTGCGTGGGCCAGGCGGCCTCCATGGCTGCCGTGCTGCTGGCCATGGGGACCAAGGGGAAGCGTTTCAGCCTGCCGAACTCCCGCATTATGATTCACCAGCCCTCGATGCAGGGCCTGGCGGGACAGGCGGCCGATATTGACATTTACGCCAAAGAGATCCTGCGGATGCGCGAGACGTTGAACGCGCTCTTGGCCACGGCATCCGGGCAACCGCTCGACCGCGTGGCCCGGGATGTGGACCGGGACTACATCATGAGCCCGGAACAGGCCGTTGAATACGGCATGATCGACCGGGTGATCTCCAGTCGGGACATGGCCCCGGCGGCGGCGAAGCCGTAAAGACGGGGGTTGGGTGTTGGGGGATGGGTGTTGGGGGTTAGTCGGTAGCCGCTCCCGGCACGTTGCTGATCCCAACACCCAGCACCTAGCACCAATACCTTTTCAGGCACCTTCTTCCAGCCCTCGCAAGTGTTTCCATACCAGCGCCACAGGCAGCCCCACTACATTGCTGTATTCGCCATCGATGCGATCGGTGAAGCGGGAGGCGATGCCCTGGATGGCGTAGGCGCCAGCCTTGTCGAGGGGTTCTCCCGTAGCGACATACTCCTCGATATCCCGGGCTGAAAGTACTGTAAACCACACTTGCGTGACGGCCCAGTCGCGCAGAATGCGGCCGTTCGAGCGCAGGCAGATGCCGGTCATGACTTCATGGCGGCGGCCTGAGAGCGCGTGGAGCATGCGGGCGGCGTCGGCGTCGTCCTGTGGCTTGCCGAGCAGGCGGCCATCGACCACCACTACGGTATCGGCGCCGAGGACGATCTCAACGGGCGCGGCTTCAACGGCCATGGCCTTCTCTTCCGCCAGCCGCTGCACATATTGTTCGGGCCCTTCATGAGCGTAAGGAGATTCGTCCACCCCCGGAGCGGGCCGCACGGAGCAGGGAATGCCGGCCTGCTGGAGCAGTTCGCGGCGGCGTGGTGACGCGGAAGCGAGCACGAGCATGCTTCCAGGTTACACGGCGCCGGAGCAGGTACTGCAAGGTATCATAAGATCAGGCTCAGATTACAACGCGAGTGCGGGCTTGCGCCTGCCGCTTGCGACTCAGAAAGGCTGTCCTCGATGTCTGTCGGTTCCGATCCGCAAATGGGTATCAATAGCTGGCTTGAAGACGAATTGTATTTGGAGTACCTGCATGACCGGGGCGCGGTGGATGAAAGCTGGAAACACCTGTTCGAGCAAGCGCCGCCGGACGGGGGAAAGGCGCCCAACGCGTTAGCACCGGTTACGCCGGCCGCACCGGCGCCGGGCGAAGAGACCACCCCATTACGCGGTGCGGCCGCCCGCATCGCCCAAAACATGAGCGCCAGCGCGTCGATCCCACTCGCCACCTCACAGCGCACAGTCGCGGTAAAGGTGATGGACGAGAATCGCCGCATTATCAACCAGCACCGTACGCTGGTCGGGAAGGGAAAAGTCTCCTATACCCATCTTCTCGGCTGGGCGATTGTCAAGTCGCTCGGCAAATTCCCCAACCTGAACAGCGCGTACGCGGAGAAGGACGGGCAGCCCGCCCGCGTGGTGCGGAAGCAGATCAACCTGGGGATCGCGGTGGATGTGGAGGGGCGCGACGGCACGCGCAACCTGCTGGTACCCAGCATCAAAGACGCCGGCGCGATGGATTTCCAGCAGTATGTGGCGGCCTTCGACGACCTGGTGGCCCGCGCCCGCACGGGCAAGCTGACGCCCGCGGACTTCCAGGGCACCACGGTATCCCTGACGAACCCTGGCACCGTGGGGACGGTGGCCTCGAATCCGCGGCTGATGCCAGGGCAGGGCGTGATCATCGCGGCGGGGGCGATCGACTATCCGGCGGAGTTCCATGGAGCGGCGCCGGAGATGCGCGCCATCCTGGGGATCAGCAAGGTGATGACCCTCACCTCCACGTATGACCACCGCATCATCCAGGGAGCGGAATCGGGCCTGTTCCTGGGCCGGCTTCAAGAATTGCTGGACGGTGAGGGCGGGTTTTACGAAGAGATCTTCGGGAGTTTGCAGATGCCGCACCAGCCGGTGCGGTGGGAAGCGGACCGCCAGTCGATGCTGCCCGGCACGGCCTCCAGGGGCGCCGAGATCGCGAAGGAAGCCGGGGTCATCCAACTGATCAACATGTACCGGGTCCGGGGGCATCTGATCGCAGACCTCGACCCGATCGGGCACGAGCCCGCCTACCATGCCGAGCTGGACCCCATGACCTACGGGCTCACTATCTGGGACCTGGACCGCGAGTTCTTCACGGGGACCCTGGGGGAGGCGCTGGGACGCGCCGGAGCGAGGCCCTCGGCCACGCTGCGGGAGATCCTGGAGACGCTGCGCCGTACTTATTGCGGGAAGATCGGGTGCGAGTACATGAACATCCAGCATCCCGAGCAGAAGCAGTGGTTGCAGCACTATATGGAACCGCAGGCCAATAGTTGGCCGCTCGACCGCGCCACGAGAGTGCGCATCCTGGAAGATCTGGTGCGCGCGGAGGAGTTCGAGCGCTTCCTGCATACGCGCTTCGTGGGACAGAAACGCTTTGCCCTGGAGGGCGGCGAGGCGGCCATCGCGATCCTGGGGGAACTGCTGGAGCGCGCCGCCAATACCGGCGCCCACGAGGCGGTGATCGGGATGGCGCACCGGGGACGCCTGAACGTGCTGGCGAACGTGGTTGAGAAGTCGCTCACCCAGATCTTCTCGGAATTTGAGGGCGACGCGGACCCGGCCAGTATACAGGGATCGGGCGACGTGAAATATCATCTGGGCGCCACGGGGGCGCGGCGGTCGTCGGAAGGCCGGGAGATCCTGGTGTCGGTGGCTCCCAACCCCAGTCATCTGGAAGCCGTTGACCCGGTGGTAGAGGGAATCGTGCGACCCAAGCAGGACCGCCTGGGGGATACCGAGCGCGCGCGCGTGATCCCGCTGCTGATTCACGGGGACGCGGCCTTCGCGGGGCAAGGTGTGGTGGCGGAGACCCTCAACCTCTCGCAGCTCGACGGGTACTGGACCGGCGGCACAATCCACCTGGTGATCAACAACCAGATCGGTTTTACCACCCTGCCCGAGGAGGCGCGGTCCACGCCGTACTCGACCGACGTGGCGCGGGGTGTGCAGGCGCCCATTTTCCACGTGAACGGCGACGATCCGGACGCGTGCATCCGGGTGGCCCAGATGGCCTTCGATTTCCGGCAGCAGTACAAGAAAGACGTGGTGATCGATATGTTCTGCTATCGCCGCCACGGCCATAATGAAGCGGACGACCCGAGCTACACGCAGCCGCTGCTCTATCGCAAGATCAAGGCGCACCCCTCGGTGGCGACGCTCTATGCGGAGCGGTTGGTGAGGGAGCAGGTGATCGCAGCAGGGGAGCCCGCCGCGATGCGGAAGCGCGTTGCCGAGCGGCTGGAGCAGGGGTTCCAGGCGGCGCAGCGCAAGTCCGAGAAGTTTGAGCCGCAGGAGTTGAGCGCCGTCGCGAGGGAAGAGATCGGCAGTTTCTGCCCCAGGACCGCGGTGAATTATGCCATGCTCGAACGCGTGGTGCGGGCGATGACGATGCTGCCGGAAGGTTTCCACCTGCATCCCAAGCTGCGCGGCTTCGTGGACCGGCGCAGGCAGGCGCTCGAGACCGGAGGTCCGGTGGATTGGGCGTTTGCGGAATCGCTGGCATGGGGTACCCTGGCGCTCGACGGCACGCCTATCCGGCTTAGCGGACAGGATTCGACGCGCGGCACTTTCAGCCAGCGTCACCTCGCCTTCTACGATTCGGAAACCGGCACGCGGCACGTGCCGCTGGAGCATGTGTCTCCGGACCAGGCGCGTTTCGAGGTGTTCGACAGCTCCCTGAGCGAGTACGCGGTGGTGGGTTTCGAATTCGGCTATAGCGTGGCGGACCCGCTCACGATGGTGATCTGGGAGGCGCAGTTCGGCGACTTCGTGAACGGCGCCCAGATCATGATCGACCAGTTCATCGTGGCGGCCGAGCAGAAGTGGGGACAACCGAGCGGCCTCGTGATGCTGTTGCCGCACGGCTACGAGGGGCAGGGGCCGGAGCACTCGAGCGCGCGCATCGAACGCTTCCTGGTGCTCTCGGCGGAGAACAATTTGCAGGTGGTCAACTGCACCACTCCGGCGCAGTATTTCCACGTGTTACGGCGGCAGATGTTCGGCGGCACAGACCGCCGTGGGATGCGCAAGCCGCTGATCGTTTTCACGCCCAAGAGCCTGCTGCGGCACCCGCGCGTGGTCTCGACGTTTGACGAGTTGACCACCGGCGGGTTCCGGGAGGTGCTGGGCGACGCGGGATCCCTGGAGACGACAGACGTGACCCGTGTGGTGCTCTGCTCCGGGAAAGTCTACTACGACCTGCTTGCCGCTCGCGAGGAGAGGAAATCCGAGCACGTGGCGATTATCCGGGTGGAGCAGCTTTATCCCTTCCCGGAGGAGGACATTCGGGACATGCTGGCGCGCTATCCGGTGACCGCTGAGGTGGTGTGGGCGCAGGAGGAGCCGCGCAACATGGGCCCGTGGCGGTTCATGCAGGAGCGCTTGCAACCGATGCTGGCCGCCACCGGTCGCGATATCGCGTATGTGGGTCGGCCGGAAAGCGCCAGCCCGGCCACCGGCCTCGGGCGGCGCCACCAGCAGGAGCAGGCCGAAATCGTGCACGACGCGCTGGCTGACGGGCCGGTGGCGCAGACCCGGACGGTGCGGGTGGTGGCGCGGAGAAGGTAACCCGACTACTCGTCTTTGGCTTGCGCGATCTGATAATGGCTGAGGCCCCGGGCGTAACGGGAGATGCCGAGCTGCACGGCTTCGGCCACTCTCTGGCGGTGCTCAGGTCGCTTCAGCAGGCTCTCTTCGCGCGAGTTGCTGAGGAAGCCTATTTCGACAAGCACGGAAGGCATAGTGGCGCCCACCAGTACGATAAAGGGCGCCTTCTTTACCCCGCGATTGCGGATTCCCGGACTGTATTTCGAGGAGAAGCTGAACAGGGTGGTCTGGATGCGGGTAGCCAGTTCCTTCGATTCCTCGATCTTGTCCTGGCGCGCGATTCTCTGCAGCAGATCCTGCAACTCCGAAATGTTCTTGTCCGAACTGGCATTTTCGCGCGCGGCCACGTCCATGGCATCCCGGGAGTTGGTGAAGTTGAGGTAAAAGGTTTCGACGCCTGCGATGCGCGGGTACTTCGAGGAATTCGCGTGCAGTGAAATGAACAGGTCCGCCCGCTTCTCGTTGGCCAGGGCGGTGCGTGCCTCGAGCGGCACGAATGTATCGTCGCTGCGGGTGTAGACCACCTCGCAACCGAGCTCCTGTTCAAGGCGCTTGCCCAGACGCTTGGCGATGTCCAGCACCAGATCCTTCTCAATCAGGCCGCGCGGCCCGGTAGTGCCCTGGTCGTGGCCGCCGTGACCGGGGTCTATGACGACGCGGCGGATCTTGAGCCCCAGGGCGCGGATCAGGGAGTTGTTTCCGTCGCTGGTGCGCGTCGCGGCAGTGGCCGGGGGAGCCGGAGC
>DATMYF010000048.1:0-35910 GCA_035561075.1 Bryobacteraceae bacterium | reverse complement strand
GCGAGTGCCGCGAGCATCGCGAATCCCAGGAGCAGCCTCATATGCGGGATGGTAGCACTACCGGGCCATTAGCAGGCTGCTGATAAACTCGCGCGTGGCCGCGCAGCAAGGAACTGCGTTCGCCAGCGAGGCGCGAGCAGGAGACGATGCGGGCTCATCGTTGACGACGAGAAACGATGCTGGCAAACGCAAACCCTTGCTGCCCTGAGGGTTGCGGCGACGCCGGCTGATCTGCCGCGTCGCAGTCTTTCAGCAGCCTGCTAGACCTGCTGCGCTTCCGCCCGCAGTTTCTCCAGTTCACCCGCCAGAAAGTGAAGGGATGTGCCGCAGCCGTCGAAATCCCCCTTCGCCGCAGTACGTTCGATCTGCCGCAGGAGCTCAGTCGTCGTTTGCGCTCCTATGTTGGCGCACGCTCCCTTCGAATAGTGCGCCAGCCGGATGGTCTCCCCGGCATCGCGCGTGCGAATCGCATGATCCAGCAATTGGATTTGCCGCAAGGTGTCGTCGATGAGCGCCGACAGAACTTCCCGCATCAATGCCTCGTCATCGAGGGTCACGTTGCGAAGTTGCTCGCGGTCGAGAACCGAGAGTTCGGGGTTGTGTGCCACGTTCTATCTTCTCACAGGCTCTCGCAGGTATAAATTCGTGAAAATACTCGGATGCGAGCGGGCCGAAGCCTTAGAGTGCATCGTAGACCCCTGCACGCTTCCCAGTACCCTCGCCGAAACCGACCGTCCCATGATCTCGTCGATATAGCTGTAGAGGGTGAGCATACCCGGCTTTGAGCGATCTTCCAAAAATGGGATATCCGCTCAGAGGGTCAACATTCGCCCCAACCGAGCGTCTACGGGCTTGAAAATCGGGTAGATGTGATAAAATGAAGCCGAGTGCGCCGGGTGACAGGCTTCCAAAACCTGTAACTAAGTGGCTGCCGGCTGCGTCAAGTTTGACGACCGGCGCCCTCGACACTGGGAGAGCTGGCGGAAGATCAATGGCCGAACAATTACAAAGCGTCCCACCCAATAGTTCCGAGCCCATTGCGGCGGGTAGCGCGGACGAGCATTTGGCGCACCTGCTGAGCCCCGAATTGGGAAAACCCTGGTACCGGTCGCTCGTCGAGAACGTCCGTGACACAATCCGGCCGCCGAAACTGCCCCCGCTCGAAGTAACCTCCAAGCCGGTTGCGGTGAAGGACATCTGGGGCCTCTACGGCCGCAACAAGCGTTCCGGCGTGATGTCCATCGCCATCCATGCAGGTTTTATCGTCCTCCTGTTCACGGCCGCCAGCAGCAAGACGGTGCAGAACGTAGTAGCCAAGAACATCACCCCGGTTTTTGCGCCCGACATCGAACCGTACATGCCCAAAATGGCCCCCAAGCAGCAGGCCATGGGGGGCGGCGGCGGTGGCGGTGACAATTCGCCCCTTCCACCGAGCAAAGGTAAGCTTCCGCGGCCCTCGCTGAAGCAGTTCACTCCGCCTATGGCGGTGGTGAACAATCCGAACCCCAAGCTGGTTATGGAGCCGACCATCATCGTCCCGCCGGATGTGCCGCTCCCGAACGTAAACATGAACGTCTGGGGCGACCCGCTGGCCAAGATCGGACCTCCTTCGAACGGACCGGGTTCCGGCGGCGGCATTGGGACCGGCTCGGGCGGCGGCGTTGGCTCGGGTAAAGGCGGCGGTTTCGGACCGGGTGAAGGCGGCGGTGTCGGTGGCGGCGTATTCCGGGTGGGTGGCAGCGTGACCGCGCCCAGCCTGCTTTACAAGGTGGAGCCCGAGTACTCCGAGGAAGCCCGCAAGGCCAAGTATCAGGGCACTGTGGTCCTGTATGTGGAAGTGGACCCCGCCGGGAAGGCGAAGAATCTTCGCGTGGTCCGCAGCCTGGGGCTCGGGCTGGATGAGAAAGCCATGGAGGCTGTAAACAAGTGGCGCTTCCGCCCGGGCTACAAGGACGGCAAGGCGGTCACGGTGGCGGCCACCATCGAAGTAAATTTCCGGTTGCTCTAAACCAGCTTCATCACGAAAATCCCAAGGCGGCCCTCCCGGGGCCGCCTTTTTTGTTTTCCCACTTCATTGAAACGCCGGCTCCGGCGGCTTCGTCTGTAAGGCTTGTTATAATTGCAACGTATAGACGGAAGGACTGCGGCCGCGCCAAGTGCGCAGCCGGTGGTTAACGGAAGGCGTCCTGATCACAGCATGAAGTGCATCTCTGTATTGCTCCTCTCCGCGGCGGCCGTAGTAGCCGCCGATGTCAATTTCGCCACGGGCCAAGCCGCGAGGCTTATTATCGGCCAGACACAGGCGACCCGGCAGGAACCCGGCGCGAGCGAGAGTCTGCTGGGCGGCATCAGCGGCGTGGCGTTTGCCAATGACACGCTGTTCGTGGCCGACTCGAACCGCGTCAATTCCGAGCCCATTAATCACCGCGTCCTTATATTCCGGAACGTCTCCGGCACCATGCCTAAGCCGACAGACGAACTGTCTTACACGCAACGGTGCCCGATCTGCGTGGGCCAGGCGAGCACGGTGCTGGGGCAACCGGACTTCACGAAGACGGACCGGCCCGCAACCCCGACGCAATCCAGCCTCCGACTGCCCACGGCGGTTGCTTCCGACGGCCAGCGTCTGGTGGTGGCCGACACCGATCACAATCGCGTGCTGATCTGGAACACTATTCCGGCCAACAACAACCAGCCTGCCGACATCGTGGTGGGGCAGTCCAATTTCACCTCCTCTACTTTTCCCTCAACCCCCACAGCTACATCGATGCGCGGGCCCCAGGGCGTATGGATCCAGAGCGGCAAGCTCTATGTGGCCGATACCCAGAACCACCGCATCCTGATCTACAATCAGATCCCCACCAGCAACGGCGCTGCCGCCAACGTGGTGCTCGGCCAGGCGAGTTTCACCAGCGCCCCGGCCGACACCCTGCTCGATACCCTTCCCCCCACGGCCCAGAACATGTTGAATCCCGTTTCGGTCACCTCCGACGGGACACGGCTGTATGTGACGGACCTCGGCTACAACCGCGTGCTGATCTGGAACAGCATCCCCACCTCCAACCAGGCCCCCGCCGACGTGGTGGTCGGGCAGCCGGACATGACCAGCGCGCTAGCCAACAACTCTTTCAAGGTTGAAAATTCGAAGTATTACAAGGTTTTGTGCGAGTCCACCGGCAGGGATGAAGAGAACGACCTGGACTTGTTCCCGGCGCGGTGCGAAGCCACCCTGGAGTTCCCCCGTTTCGCGCTCTCTGACGGGCAGCAACTCTTCATTGCGGATGGCGGCAACGACCGCGTGCTGGTCTTCAAGCACGTCCCGGCCGCCAATGGCGAAAAGGCCGACATGGTGATCGGCCAACTCGGCGGCCTAATCAACCAGGCCTCCGACGCGGCGGACTCCATGCGTGCGCCCATGTCGCTCGCCTGGGACGGCGAGAATCTCTACGTGAGTGACACCTATAACCGCCGCATCAATGTTTACTCGATGGGCGAGCCCAGTATCCCCTACTCGGGAGTGCGGAACGCGGCCAGCTTTGAGATCTACGCGGTCGGTGCCGTGGAATTCAGCGGCACTATAAAAGAGAACGATGAGATTACCCTCAAGATCGGCGAGAAGGAGTACAAATACAAAGTCGTCAAGGATGACAACTTCGAGAACGTGATTGTCAAAATGGTGTCGCTGATCAATGCGGGTGAGGGTGATCCGCTGGTCTTTGCGACCCCTAACCTGGTGACCTTCAACGTCATCCTGACGGCGCGCGCTGCCGGCTCGGACGGCAATGCCGTAACCTACAGCGTGACGTCCTCGAAGGATGCGACGATTGTGGGGACAGCCGCGGGCGCCAATCTGGCCGGCGGCATGGACGCGGCCAAGATCGCGCCCGGAACCCTCGTCAGCATCGTGGGTGACAACCTGGCGGACCAGACAGCCGCAGTGCCATACGGCAGCAAGGTACTCCCGGACGAACTGGGCGGAGTGCAGGTTTACTTCGACGGTGTGCGCTCGCCGCTCATGTATGTCTCCCCTACCCAGGTGAACGCCCAAATCCCGTTCGAATTCATGGACACCACCAGCATTAGCGCTTACGTGCGGGCCAAGCGGGCTGACGGTACGGTCACGGTGACCACCCCCGTAGCGGTCTCCATCGTACAGGAAAACCCGGGCATTTTCACCGCCGGCGGGCAGGACCCGCGACCCGCGGTGGCCGTGCACTTTTCAAGCAATGCCACAGGTACGATTTCGGTGGACGGCAGCATCTCGGCCGGCGACATCGCCACCATCACCATTGAGGATCGCGCTTACAAGTACACTGTAGTCGAGGGCGACACGCTCGATAGCGTTCGCGACAAGCTCATCGAGCTGATCAACCAGGATCCCAAGGTGCGGGCCTTCGCCGCCGGGGTCTTCGATCGCATCCGGCTTCAGGCGCGCGTGGCGGGTCCCGACGGCAACGGCATTCCGTTCAAGGCCGAGTATCCAGAGGGCCAATCCCTGCTGGTCACGGCCACCAACTCCGCGCTCTGCTGCGCGAACGTAGCGGGCGCCCCGGTGAACGACGCCAACCCCGTGGTGCCGGGCGAAACGATTGTCGTTTACGCCACCGGCCTGGGGGTTCCGGAGCCGACGGACCAGGTGGCCACAGGCCAGGCATGGCCGGAGAGCGCTCCCATTCACAAACCGCGTGAGTTCGTCTCATCGCTCGCGGGAGGCAAGACCGCCAACGTGCTATATGCCGGGCTGGCGCCGGGTCAGGTGGGGGTCTGGGAAGTACACCTGGAGTTGAATTCCGACATGCCGACCAATCCGTTCACCCAGGTGACCATCGCGCAGGGAGAGTTTGTGAGTAACATTGTGACGTTCCCACTGGTGAACCCGAACCCGCCGACTACGGAAGAGACCGCCAGCCTGACGCTTTCGCCGCAGAAAGCTAGCGCCAGCCGGTACGCCGCAGCCACAAGGACCACCATGCGGATGCCGCGCAAGGCGCCGGCAACCACCGGCCTCCGGTAGACTGAACCTGCTGAACCAGTGGCGACGCATGGCCGCCACTGGTTCAGAGGACGTTCCTCAGCCGCACCCGCGAACAGCCTCATTCCAAACAACAACCGATTCGGAACGAAACCGGCGATACCCGAACCGCGGCTTTTACCTCGCCAGTTCAATAAGTCCTGGCGCAGGTGCGCGTCTCTGTCCGGCTGCGGTTCGTGTCGATAACTGCTGCGGTCCATGTCCAGCTTGCAAGCCCGGCGTTCGCTGACGCCGTTCAGCCAGCGCCTCCCGGTCCACGCTGAGATCCGCCACCAGTTGCTTCAAGCGGCGGTTCTCATCCTCGAGTTCTCGCAGTCGGCGCGCCTCGTTCACCTCCATGCCGCCGTATTTGCTTTTCCAGGTGTAAAGGGTTGCTTCGCTAACGCCGAGTTCCCGCGCCAACTCTGTGACCTTCCGGCCCGCCTCCATCTGCTTCAATGCGCCGATAATCTGCTCTTCGCTATGCCGCGTCTTCTTCACGTTTGAGGACTCCTCTCCGTCTTTCCGCCGGAGAATCCTCAATTACCCCTGGTAGACGTTTCGGAAGGCAGGTCAACCCGGCCAAAGCCGGCTTTTCACGTGTGTGACTTTAGGGATAAGTAGCGGCGGCGAGGACCGCCGCCGCTGTTCAAGTGAGGAGCAGATTGCTTAACGCCGCGCTCCGCCCCCGCTGCTTTCGCCGCGGGAAACCGGTGCGGAGGCCGCGCTACCCGCGGATGTCGTCGGCGCGTGCGAAGCCGGGGCCGAAACCGAAGGCGCTGTAGCCATCACCCCGGAGTGGCCCGAAGCCGTCGGGGTCATCGTCCTATATCCGTAGGGGGCGTTATACCCGCCGCCCGCAGGGGACGCATAGATCATACGGGGCTGGTAGAGTGCGTACACCGCGCCCGGGCTCCAGTAACGGTAGCCGTAGGGGCTGTAGTAGCTCCCGCTCATCGGCACGAAGGTGAACATGCCGAAATACGGATTCCAAGCCCACCCGTTCGACGCCCACGTGTTGCCTGAGCGGCGGATCGAGTTGGCGGCCGAGACGTTCGCCATGGCCACGTACTCGGCCCGGCGACGGCTCCAGCGGTCCAGCGCGTCCGTCTCATCCTGATCGAACTTGGCCACGGCCAGGTCCGAACCGAGAGACAGCATGCGGCCTTCCTTAACCTCTATCCGCCGGTCGCCCGCGGTGACCAGGAGTTCCCCGTCGAACACCCGCACAGCGGCGGGTTCACCGTCGAAGCGATACAGCCCCCGCTTGACGAGTTGGATGGATGCTCCGTGGTGCACAACCGTAACGGCATTATCCCTCAAGATGTCGCCCGCCTCGATCACGGCCGACCCGGAGAGGAACTCCAGGCGGGTGTCGATCAGGCGGTTGGTTACCATCCGGAAAGAGCTATTCTCTGCGAGGCGCAGAAAAACACCCGGCGTGAGGATTACCTCCGCGCGCCCGGCTTCCGTGTGAAGTACTTGGTTTTCTTTAACTTCCGGAAACTGACCGAACTTGCTCTGGATCGCTTCGTCGGCCAGGAACACGCGACCTTCTGAGAGGTGAATCATGCCGGACCGGGCCGAAACCACCGTCTGCCCGAAGGCTGCCAGACCTCCCAGCGCCAAACTCAAGATCGCGCGCGATAGCGGCGTCATAATGCCTCCTAAAAAGCCGAACCATCGCCGTGAACGGGGCCCCAACCGCGAAACCCCGCGCCGCGGTGCGATTCAGCTTTAAGCTTCCGCGCTTTCCAGACGTTTGTCAATCGGCCAGGGTTCCAAGATTCAGAAAAGGCAAGTGCCTTCCGCGATGATGACCGCGGGCCCTGTCAAGAACACCTCACCATGATCGAACCTCAGATCGAGCGGACCGGCGGGCGTCAGGACGCGCACGGGACTGCTAACCATCCCGCGGGCGACCGCCGCGGCCGCGGCGCCTGTCGAACCGGTGCCCGAGCTCATCGTCTCCCCGGCCCCGCGTTCCCAGAAACGCACGTCGATGGTGTGCTCGTCTACCGCGCGGACGAACGAAACGTTGGTACGGCCGGGAAACTGCGGATGGCGCTCGATTTCGGCCCCCAGGGCACGCCAGTCGAACTCGAAGTCCTCCACCGGCAGGCAGCACTGCGGGTTTCCGACCCGGAGAATAGTGGCATCGCGCGAACCGCCGCGCAGGGGCAGGGCGAAGCTGAGGTCGCGAATCTCCGGGCGACCCATGTTCATTTCAAAGACAAAGGCCGGGCCGGAACGCTCCAGCAGCCGCAGCGACTTCACCCCCGCGCCGGTGCGTATCCGCACATCCGTGCCATCCAATCCCTCGTGCAGCAGGAACGCCGCGGCGCAACGGGTGCCGTTGCCGGAGATTTCAGCCAGACTGCCGTCGGAGTTATAGAGGACGATGGAGCCGTGGTGGTCCGGGCCGTCCGGCTTGCCGACCAGCAACCAGCCGTCCGCGCCCACGCCGGCGTGGCGGTCGCACAGGGCTTGGGCCAGGACGGGCAGGTTTTCGGGGGGGGCATCCTCGACACGCGTCAGCAGGAAATCATTCAGGGCGCCGTGCGCCTTCGTAAACGGTATTCTCATTGGGGCTCCGGAGGAGTGAAGCGGCGCCAGATCTCGATGACGGGCGCGCCCTTCACGACGATGCGCTTGACCAGGGTATACGTAGGGTAGTCCGGATACGGGCGGCGCGCGCGGGTGAGCACCGTCTGGACGGGGTCGCCCGCCATGCAGACTGCCCACTCCTCGCGCAGAAACAGGTCCGGGCGGGCGTAGGATGCCATGAACTGCGGCTCGTTGTCGCCCGTGAGGGTGACCCGCAGCGGCACCCGCATGGCGCGGTAGATGCCGGTGAGATCGCCGAACCCGGTGTAGATTCCTGCGCCCGGACGGTAGCGGGGGCTCAGGTAGCCGGCGGCCTCCCGGGTCCATGCGCGGCGGCCCTCCGAGTTGACCTGCGACTCCTTCCAGGTGACCCACTTTTCCTTATCCGGCTGGAGCAGCCAAGGGGAAACACCTGCCAGCACGATTACCAGCGCGGCCCAGTGACGGCGTCCAGCGGGCGCCAGGGTAGCCAGCGCCGCGCCGCCCACTACCAGAAGGGGCAGCAGCGCCAGCCCGTAACGGGTATTGTAGTAGCTATTCGGCCAGAGTTCGGGAACGAAGATGGGGGTGCCGGAGGAGTGCACGCTCCACACGTAAAATGCGGCCGGGAGCGATGCCAGCAACAACGGCCAGAAGGCGCGCCGAAATGCCGCGGCGATCGCGCCGGCCAGTCCCATCCAGAACAGCGGGGTACCCACGCAGAGTCGTGCCGCGGTGCGGAAATAGAGCAGTGCGGCGGGCCAGTCGTGAAGCCCGGGATACGATTTGCCGCCCTGGATCGCCCGCGCGGAATAAGGCCCGTTGAAGAAGAACAGCGCGTCGCCGAAGAGGTAACGGTTATGCGCCAGCCAGTAGGCCGCCCCCAGGCTGGCCACCGCGCCATAGAGAACCGCCATGGACACGCGATTTCGCCGCGACACGATCAGGACGTATGCGGTGACGAATGGCACCAGGAACCAGCCCTCGTACCGCGTGAGCGTCGCCGCCGCATTGGCCAACGCGGCGCACACAAGCGCCGCGCGCGACTCTGTCTGGCGGAACACCACCGTGAAGTACAACATCGCCATCAGGCAGCTCAGGAACAGCGGCTCCGTCATGGCGGTGGATTGCAGGTAGAGCAGGTTGGGGTTGAGCGCAAACAGGGCGACGGCTACCCACGCGGGCGCTCCGCCGTCGAACAGGCGCCGCATGGCGGCAAACAGGAACACACCGCCCAGGACGAAGGCCGCGGCCGAGGGAATCGCCCCCGCCAGGCCGCTCTGCCACAACCCGTCGTTCCGCACCAGGGGGAGTAGCAGGAAGTGGAGCAGGGGCAGCCACACCGAGCCCAATTGGTCGTAGCCCGGGGTGCGGGAGTCCATCACGCGGCGCGCGATGTTGAGGTGCGCCTCAGCGTCGCCGTAATAGTAGAGATATCCGCCGCGGTAAAACCAGAAGACCGCCGCGGCGCTCAGCCCGGCGAGCAGCAGCGCAGCCACCGGAACTTCGAACCAGCGGCCGCTGGTCTTCGACCGAGTTTTCCGCGCCCCAGCCAAGCTAGAATGCCGTGCAGCTCTGGAATTCGCGATAGCGGGCGTCAATTTCCGCGCGGGTCAGGGTCCGGAAGCGATCCACGCCGAAGCGCTCACAGCAGAAGCTGCCCATCACGGAGCCGTAGATGACGGCCCGGCGCAATTCGGCAAAATCGATCTCGCCCCGGCGGGCGTCGATGCCCTGTCCCGCCAGATAGCCGATGAATCCGCCGGCGAAGCAGTCGCCCGCGCCAGTGGGGTCGAAAACGTCTTCGAGCAGGTATCCGGGCGCCATGAAGTGGCAGCCGTCGCGGAACAAAACCGCGCCGTACTCCCCGCGTTTCACCACCAGCGTCCGGGGACCCATCTCCAGCACCCGGGCGGCGGCGCGGCGCAGGTTGTGCTCGCCGGAGAGCATACGCGCTTCGCCGTCGTTGATCAGCAGAAAATCCCACGCGCGCAGGGTTTCGAGCAATTCCTGCCGGAAATCCTGGATCCAGTAGTTCATGGTATCGCCGCCGGCGAGCCGGACATCGCTCATCTGGGAGCGCACGGCTCCCTGCAGGGCGGGCTGGATATTTCCGAGCAGCAGGTAAGGAGCCGCGCGATAGGCATCCGGCAGCTTGGGCTGAAAATCGGCGAAGACGTTCAGATCGGTCCGCAGCGTGGTGCGGTCGTTCATGTCCGCGGAGTAGACGCCTTCCCAGAAGAACGTCTTGCCCGGAACGCGTTCCAGGCCCTCCAGGTCGATATTACGCCCCGCGAGCAGGTCATAATCCTCCTGGGCGAAATCGTCCCCCACCACCGCTACTACTTTGACCGGGGTGAAATAGCTCGCCGCCAGCGAAATATAGGTGGCGGCGCCACCCAGCATACGGTCGACTTTCCCATGCGGCGTGGCCACGCCGTCGTACGCAACAGACCCAACAACCACCAGTGACATCGATTCCGATTGTACCGTAGCGCCGGCGCGGCGCGCCGCCTTAGTGCGCTCCGGCAGAGCTTCGAATGAGGTTCAGGACGTACTGGCGGCTGGGGTCCACAAGCTCCCAGGCACCCTCCCAGAAGCACAAGTCGATGCACCACCAATCTATACCCGGGATCGCCCGCAGCGCGGGCGCCAGCGCCCGGAAGTTGATCACCCCGGTGCCGAAGGGGCAGTGCCGGCTGGTCTCGTCGCCATGCAGGGTACCATCGGAATCGATGAGGTGCACAGCCCCGATGCGGCCCTGGAGCCTCGACAGCAGTTCCGCGACGCCTCCCTGGAGCACCTCCCGCGCGCCGTGCTGCCTGGCGCCAACTACGGAACACATATACGCGTGAGTGGTGTCGAACAGGATGCGGAAGTTGGGGTGCGCCACCAGTTGGTGCATGCTCAGGATTTCCGACGGCTTATTGAAGAGGAAGCCGGGCTCGAATTCCCAGACCATCCGGATGCCGGCGTCCTGGGCGATGCCGGCGGCCTCGCGCCATAGGTCTGCCAAGCGGTCGAAGGTGGCCTGGTAGTCGCGGTTCCGGACCGATCCCGGCGCCGCGACGGTGTCCACCCGGATCGCCGGGCTGCCGATATCGACACACATCTGGACGTTCCGCCGAAACAGATCGAGGTAGCGTTCGCGGTTGCCCTGGACGACCGGATTGATGGAGGAGAAATCGGCCGCATAACCTGACACGCCCAGGTGATGATCCTGAAGGAGCGCAGCCAGTTGCCGCCGCGACTCGAGGGTGGGATAGCAATCGAGCGAGAGGTGGGGCGGGAAGCCGCAGATCTCGATTCCGTCGTAGCCGGCTTCGGATAGCCGCTTGATGATCGTTTCCAACGGCACCGGGTCGTCGACGTAGGGTCCGAACGAGAAGGCCCAACTTCCCAGAGAAATCTTCATATTGGCTCGCCTTTGGTCAACAGCCGGGATATGCCCTCAGGTGTGTGAAGGAATGCTGCGTTGTGCACCGTTGATTGCAAAGATAGTATCACTCTTCCAAGGGGCCCGTGAACCCGGACGAACTGCGGCCGTTAGAGGCCCGGTGTCGAAGCTGCGTAGGCCGGTACCAGTACAATTATCCGTTTGGTCCTCTGCCAGGACGGAAGGCACCGGATTACTCTGAAAGGGCACCAAATCCGTGCTTAAATGTACTAGAATGCGCCCGACAACTGTAATGCGTTGTGTGGTTTTGCCTTTAATGGCGCTCGCGCTCGTTTCGTGCAGCCGCGACCCGAACGTCGTCAAAAAGCGCTACTTGGACAATGGTAACAGGTACTTCGAGCGGGGCAGATACAAGGAAGCCTCGATCATGTACCGCAATGCGCTGGCCAAGGATGGTCTTTTCGGGCCGGCGCACTACCGGCTCGCCCTGACGGAATTGAAACTCGGGCGGCTGCCCCAGGCGGTCGCTTCCCTGCGGCGCGCCATGGAGCGAATACCCTCGAGCGAGCCCGACCACTGGGATGCAGCCATCAAACTGGCGGACATCTATGTGGCGGTCAGCCGCGACCAGCAGCACCTGGCCGAAGCCGACGACATTGCCAAGGGGCTGCTCGAAAGAGACGCCAATTCCTATGACGGTCATCGCCTGAGCGCCGATCTGGCGTTTGCCTCGGCGCAGCGAAGTTTTGCTAAAGGCGATCGGGAAAAAGCGGACCAACTGCTCCAGACTTCCATTCAGGCCTACCGCAAGGCGGACACGGTGAAACCGGAGCAACCCGGGCTGCGCATGGCGATGTCGAGGGCGCTGGCCGCGGCACGCCAGTTCGCCGAAGCCGAGGGCATCTACAAAGGCGTAATAGCCAAGGACAATCACCTCGTCCAGGCATACACCGAGCTTTACCAGCTCTACGTTTGGCAGCGCAAGCTGAACGAAGCGGAGGAGACCCTTAAGACCGCTGTCGCGAACAACCCCAAGCAGTACGGCCTGCTCACCCTGCTGGCGTCCCACTATTACGGGCTGCGCCGCCGGGACGACATGGTACGGGTGCTCGGCAAAATGAAGGAACACAGCAAGGAGTTTCCGCAGGCGTACCTGATGGCCGGCGATTTCTACTTGCGCGTGGGCGACGGAGACGCGGCTATCCGGGAGTACAAGGAAGGGATCGGCGCCGATTCACCACGCAAGCTCGAGTACCGGAAGCGCATCATTGAGGTGCTGATGCGCCAGGGCAAGAAGGCGGAGGCGGCGGAACTGAACGCCGCGATCCTGAAAGAGCGCCCCAAGGACACCGATGCACGCGCCGTGGCCGGATCTCTACTGCTCGACAAAGGCGACCTGGCGCGCGCCGTAGCGGAACTGCAGGGCGCAGTGAACGCTTCCCCCGAGAACTTCGTGGCGCGATTCCACCTGGGACGGGCGCACATGGCCCGGGGGGAATGGGAACAAGCACGCCAGCAGTTCGCCGAAGCCGTGAAATTGCGGCCGGATTACATCCCGGCCAGGCTGGCACAGGCGCAGCTACAGGCCACTCGCGGAGAATTCGAAGCCTCATTGAAATCCGTGCAGGAAGTCCTCAAGCTCGAAGGGAACAATACCCAGGCCCGGCTGATAGAATCCGCCGCCCTGTTAGGGATGAAGAAGTACACCGAATCGCGGCAGGTGTTGGACAACATGCTCCAGGCCAATCCCTCCTCGCCGGACGTGCTGTTCCGTGTGGGAGTGGTGAACCTCGCGGAGAAAAAGTACAAAGAGGCCGAAGACTCCTTCCGGAAGGCATACCAGCTCAATCCGGCGAACTCGCGAGGCCTGCTGGGCATTGTCGAAACCTACATGGCCCAGAACAAGGCGGACCAGGCTTTGGAGTTACTGCTGGCCGAAACGCAGAAACAGCCTGGCCGTCCGGATTTCCGGATTGCCCTGGGTAACACCGCTGTCAGATCGGGGAAGTACGACATGGCCATCGCGGAGTTCCAGCGTGCCCTCGGGATGATGGAGAAGGAGTCCCGCGGCGCCGGCGACCTGTACCTCCGGCTCGGCGAGACGCACCGCCGCAAAGGCGACCTCAATAGCAGCGTCGCAGCGCTTCAGAAGGCGCGCGATCTGATGCCCGAAAATGCGGTTGTGGTGAGCACGCTGGCGCTTACACTGGACGGCGCGGGCCGCAAAAAGGAGGCGCGCGGCGCTTACGAGCAGGCTCTAAAACTCGAGCCCTCCAATCCGATCGCCCTGAATAACCTGGCATTTCTGCTCGCCGAGCACGGAGGCGACCTGGACCAGGCCCTCACCTACGCGCAACGCGCCAAACAGATCCTTCCGAGCCTCCTGGAAGTTTCCGACACGCTCGGCTGGATCTACCTGAAAAAGAATATGAACGACAGCGCCATCGACGTATTCTCGGACTTGGTCCGGAGGCAGCCGAACCACTCGACCTACCAGTACCATCTGGGGATGGCGCTCTCGCAAAAGGGCGACCGTCAACGGGCGCTAAAGGCCCTGGAAGGCGCTCTCAAGAGCAACCCCCAGAGAGAAGAAGCCGCGAAAATTCGCGAGCTTATGAGCAGGATCAGCTAGTCCTCGCGGGCGGCGTCACGTGAGGCCGCCCGCTTAGAATCCCCCGCGCGGCCGGTAGCCTGGTCGTGCGCGCACCCGGAACTTCTTCCCCACATCGCTCGCGATTTCCACGCCGATCCGGCGGAAACCCTCGTTGGGATTGGGTTGCGGATAGTAGGTGATGGTGTAGGAGTTCCCCAGGTCTTCGCGGATGTTCTCGAAGGCCTCCACCTGTTTCTGCCAGGTTTTCGCCCAATACGCCTTGCCGCCGGTGCCGGTGGCGATCCGCCGGAAAACGCCGCTCGAAACAGGATCCTTGTTCACCTCGTTCGTGGAGATGACATAGATTGGGATACCCTCGTCTTCGGCTACCGCCCGGACGTCGTCCGGCGCCACCATACTGGCATTATCCGGACCGTTCGAGAAGACGATCACCACCTTGCGCCCGGGCACCTTGGCAGCGTCCCGGAGGGTGAGCAGCAGGCCGTTGTAAAGCGCCGTGTCATCACCCGCGACGGCCTTGCGAAGGCCGGAGATGGCCTGAAAGCGATCGCGCGTCAACGGCGCGGCGCGGGAGAGATTGCGGCTGAAGGTATAGACGGCGACCGAATCGGCGCGGTCCAGCCCTCGGACGAAGTCCGCGATGGCGTCCTCCGCGTACACGAAGCCGCGGTACATGAAGTTGCTGGTATCGAAGAGCACGAAGACGTTCGTGCCCACGAACGCGTCGGGATTGTTCTCGGGGACAGGCGCCGCTTCATTGCCCGGGGCGGTTCGGTCACGGGCCGCCGTCTCAACCAGCGGCCGGGTGGAGCCGTCCTCAAGCAACGCTACAGGTGGCTTGGCGCCCTCCGCGAAGGTTGAAATTCTCTGCAGGATCCCGTCCTCGAGGATGCGGAAATCTCCGGGCTTCAACCCGTTGATGTAGCGGTTCCGGCTATCCGTGACCGTGAAACTCAGGACAACCATGTCCACCTTGACACGGAAGACGGGCCGCTGACCCTCCTGTCCTAGCAAATGTCCACCGGCAAGACCTGCCGTGGCTCCCAGGAAAGTTCGTCGCGAAATGTTCATGGGCCTAGCTCTCTCTACTGAATCCGGTTACTGCAACGACGCTTTCTGCTCCGACCCGCGGGAGCGGCTGCTGCTCCGGACGTCCTCGCCGACGTTTCTGAGCGACCGCAGCAAAGCGGGCCAATCCTCCAGGTGCGAGGCGAAGATCTGCTCAACGAGCTTGCGGGTCCACTCCGGGATGCGGACGTTCAACTGCGCCGGCCGGACATGCAGCGCATCCGCCAGTTCGGCCCAGTAAAGGGCGTTCGATTCCCAGCTTTCCGCCATGATGCGGCTGGAGTAGCCCATCAGGGTTGGGAACGTGCGCAGACCCAGCAGTTCAGGCTGGTAGGAGTTCGCGAGCGTGGGCTTGGGTGTGCCGAAAGCGCGCGAGACGGCCCGATAGTTGGCCTCCCGCGGTACCTCCGCCGCCAGGCGGCGCAGTTCCGCCAGGCATGGCACCGGTTCGCCCTTTTCGTTGGCGGCCATCTCCCGGCCCAACATGAACAGTTCCGAAGGCGTAATGTTCTCCACGGCTTGCTTAGCCTCGCCGCGCTCGAGCAGGGCAGCCACCAAAAACGTGCGTGCCGGCGAAGCCTGCCCGGAAAGCAACGCGGTCACCTGCCGGCGCAACTCGGGGTCGAAGGCTGCTTCAGCCAGTACGGCTTGCGTGTATCGCATGTGCAGTGCCACCCAGTGCATTTGTGAGGGCGTCACCTTCCACCAGCGCGGGATTTTGGCGCTGAGAATCATCTGCGGCACCAGGTCTCCCCAGATGAGCGCCTGGGTCTGTCCCGGCACCAGGAAGTTCTGCTCCGCTTCGGCCAGCGCATAGGGGAGTCCGGCGAGCGATCCCACCAGGCGTCCGCCGCCGTTTGAAGGCCAGCCCGTGCCGAACAGCTCTGTGGTGCGCCAGGTCTGATTAGCTCCCTGGATGCCGAGGAAATCGTGGCTCCGCACGAACAGAGGATTGGTAAACAGGATCTGCGCACCCGGCGGCGCGTAATGCGCGTAATTGTATGCCACCAGGGTGTCGCGCAGCACCGGCGCGAGCATGCCCCGAATCTCCCGCAGCTTTTCCTTGTCGGCACCTGTGGAAGCTCGCTCGATGGCCACCCGCAGGTTCATCTTGCGCTGGCCCTCGATGTGGCGCTCCGTCCAGTAGCCGAATGCCAGGGCGTTCCTTTCGGCGCCGCTCAGGGCGTTCCTGGGCAACTGGATCTCCGAAATCCGGGCGGTGAGCCGGTTGACCAGCGAGGGACTCAGCTTCTGGCCGCCCGCAACGGCGTCGAGGTGGTCCGCCAATTCGAAGAGCGCGTTCAACGACACGATGCGCTGCGCTTCCAGAATGCGAAGCGTGTCCTGCACCATGAGGGTGTGGGCGTCCTCGTCGGGCTGGCTCACGTTGCCGGCCAGCAGATCGACCAGGCGATCCTGGGGAGCGGCATCCGGCTTGGATCCGGTCGCTTCCAGCAGCAGCCGGACCCCGTTGCGGCCGGCGTCGAACAAGTCGCGATTTTCGCGCATGCCGCCGTATGGGGCAATGAGCTTGGCAAAGACCGCGTCCGCCTTGTCCGGCGGGATTGTGCCTTCCCGCGCGAAAACGCGCCATAGTCCGACAAGCGCCTGCATGATGCCGGCGGTGTTCGCACGTAGCATCTGGTCGCGGATCTTGCTTACGGCCTCGGCGGAATCCAGGAACTGAACGATCGAGCTGTCGCTCAGATCCGCATCATTGAAAATGGCGTACTGCTGGCCCATCTGCTTGTACGCGCGGGCCAGACGGTCTACAGTGGCCGTTTCAAGCGGCTTGGCGCGGTTGCGATCCAGGTCGCTCAGAGTCATGAAGATCTTCAACGGCTCGTTTTCCACCGCCTTGCGGCAGAGCGCGAAGAGCGCCTCGACGACGTCATCGGGCTCTTTCCATGCCGCGGCCGCGCGCGTCAATTTGCCATCGTACTTGCCGTGGGGGTGGTTGATGAAGAGGTTCTTCCAGACGTCCACTCCACCGGGAATGTGGGGGCGGCCGTCGGGGCCGACTTGCAGGCGGGTAGTAAGCAGCATCAGATCCGCATTCGAGCGGAAGACCGGGCGCGCCGGGCCGGGGCTCGTGACCTTGCCCCGCATGGCGCCATAGAAGCGCTTCAGGCGCGCGGGTTCGGTCAGGTAATCGAGCACGGGACCGCGGGTGCGCGCCAGCGCGTCAAAGTAGCTGGCGGTCCAGCCATCGTCGCGCGCCAGCATCTTCTCCAAAAAGACGATGCCGTTATCGGGCGAGGTACCCGCAAGCTCCGCCCACGCCGCCACAGCCTTCTGGCCCCCCGGCACCACCATCTTGCCGTTGCGCAGCTCGAACATGCCGCCAAAGAAATCCAACACGTGGGCATAGGCCTTCAACCGCTGCATAGGCACGTGCTTGCGCAAGGCCTCGGCGGTCTCCGGATCGAGCTTCGAGAAGCCCAGGTAGAGCCGGCACAGTGCTGGGTCGGAGAGGAAGACATCCAGAAAATCGCTCTCCTTTTCCTTGACGGGCAGCCAGTAGGCCGCGGTGAACATCACCGGCACTCGCGTGGGTTGGAAGTCGTGCCGGAACGGACGGTTGGTCCGCATGGCCTGCTCCAGGTCATGGAGCGGGAACCCGGAATCGGCGGTGAGAAACGCGCGGGTGGCGTTCACGGTCTCGAGCACCACCTCACTGCCGCAGCCGCCGCGCATGCGATAGCCCAGGATGCGCAGCAACTCGCCCGCCTTCGGGGATTCGCAGCTCTCGATCTCGATCACCTTCCCGGGACCCGCCAGTTTCTCCATCTCACGGGCCTGGGAAAGGTAGCGGTGCACCAGCTTCAGGTACTCGGTCTGATCGAGGGCGTCGTTGCTGTTGGACGCTTGGTAGCCGTTGGTTACCACGTTGCGGGCCAGCGCCGGGAGGACGTCTTCCGGAGCAGTCTCAGAGGAAATCGCGGCCATGCGGGCGAAGGAGCGCAACGGTCCGGGGATGCTCACCAACTCGCGCGCGGGGCTGTCGCCGGCAGCGACGGGCGGCAGCGCCAACTGCTTCCCTCCGGCCGCACGATACTCCTCTAGATGGCGTTCGGCGGCGGCGCGATCGCCCGCCAGAAGGTCCAGAGCCGTCAGATGCCGCGCAACGGCCACGCGGCGCTTCTGGTCGCCGGATTTGCGGAGGAGGTTAAGGACTTTGGCGTACGCGTCGCGGGCTTCCGGGTCACCGTAGCGATCCAGAAATTCCGCGTACTCCGTTAGAGCGGTCACATCCTCTGGAGAGGACTGGGCCGCGCGCGCCAGGAAGGTTCGGGCTCCCGAGGAATCGCCCGACTGTTCCATCTGGCGGGCACGATCCAGGTTCGGGCTTGCCTGGAGGCCCGGTAACAACCCGCAGGTTAGTGCCAAAACTGCCGAGAATGCCTTCATATGGCTTGGCTCCCCGTCTGGTGAAATCACTGTACCATGGCCGGAAAGTGCCTGGAGATTCAAAACCAGACAAATGGCGCATGCCGGTAGAGGGGATGTTTTGATTTTCACCAGGGATTTAAAAAAGCGAGGGCGTGGGGCGGCACGTGTGTGATCGCCGCCGCTACACTTATAGGCGCGTGGTGCTCGAACCCGACGCGAACGGTCTTTACTGCCCGGCCGGCGGCTTCTATGTCGACCCCTGGTTGCCGGTCGACCGCGCCGTCATCACCCACGCGCACACGGATCACGCGCGCCAGGGCTGCGGCAGCTATCTTACGGTGGAAGACGGAGAGGCCCTGCTGCGGGCCCGCATGGCGGAAGAAGCGGTTGTCGAGAGCGTCCCTTACGGCGCCTCTCTGCTCATCGGGGGCGTGCGCGTCTCCTTCCATCCGGCGGGCCATATCCGCGGCTCCGCCCAGGTCCGGATTGAGCATGCAGGCGAAATCTGGGTTTTCTCCGGAGACTATAAGCTGGCGCCCGACCCAACCTGCCCGCCGTTCGAAACTGTAAGATGTCATACGTTTGTTACCGAATCCACCTTCGGGCTGCCTATCTTCCGCTGGCGCGACGCGCCCGATATAATCGCCGAGATAGAGGCGTGGTGGCGTGCCAACCGGGAAGCCGGACGCCCCAGCCTGTTATTCGCCTACCCGCTGGGGAAGGCGCAACGCATTCTGGCCGGTGTGGACGCGGCAATCGGCCCCATCTACACTCACGGCGCAGTGGAGAAGCTGAACGCCATCTATAAGTATGCCGGCGTGATGCTGGCCCCCACCACGCACGTATCCGCGACAGATAAGGGCGACTGGAGCGGCGCCCTGATTCTCGCGCCACCCTCGGCCAACGCGACTCCGTGGGCGCGGCGGTTCGGCAATGCATCTCGCGCCCTGGCGTCGGGCTGGATGCGAATCCGCGGTGCGCGCAGGCGGCGTACCCTCGACCGCGGGTTCGTGCTCTCCGACCACGCCGACTGGCCCGCGCTCAACCAGGCCATCGCGGCCAGCGGTGCCGGGCGCGTCCTGGTCACCCACGGCTACCGCGCGCCGCTTGTGCAATGGCTATCCGAACAGGGCCGTCATGCCGAATCCCTGGAAACGCATTTCGGCGAGACCGGGGAGGAAGAGTGAAGGCGTTCGCGGCACTCTACGCCACCCTCGACAGCACCACCCGGACCAATGAAAAGGTGGCCGCGCTCGAACGCTACTTCGCCGCGGTTCCGCCGGAGGATGCCGTTTGGGCGCTGAGCTTCCTGATGGGGCGCCGGCCCAAGCGCCTGATCGAATCGCGGAAGCTCGCCGAGTGGGCCATCGCGGAGGCGGGCATTCCGGACTGGCTCTTCGGTGAGTGCTACCACGCAGTAGGGGATTTCGCCGAGACCATGGCGCTGCTGCTCCCCCCAGCCGCCCACAGCTCCGACCTCCCCCTGCATCACTGGGTGGAACAGCGCCTGCTGCCGTTGCGCGAACAGGACGATGCAGCCCGGCGCGCGTCGCTGGTGGGCGCGTGGCGCGAGATGGACGAGCCCCAGCGCTTCGCCTGGAACAAGCTGATCACCGGGGAGTGGCGGGTGGGGGTATCGCAGAGCCTGGTGGTTCGGGCGCTGGCTGCGGCAACCGGCGTCGATGCCGGCACGGTGACACATCGCCTGATGGGCGACTGGCAGCCTGAGCCTCGTTTCTGGCAGTCCCTGACGGCCGCGGAAACGCGGGATGCCGATATCAGCCGCCCTTATCCTTTCTTTTTGGCGTACCCGCTGGAGGGGCCGCCCGAATCTCTCGGCGACATCCGCGACTGGCAGGTGGAGTGGAAGTGGGACGGCATCCGTTCCCAATTGATCCGCCGGGGCGGCGGCGCCTTTCTCTGGTCGCGCGGGGAGGAACTGATTACCGATCGCTTCCCCGAAATTGCCGCGCTTGCCACACGACTTCCCGACGGCACCGCGATCGACGGCGAAGTGATGCCGTGGAGAGACAACGCTCCCCTGCCCTTCGCCCAGATGCAGCGCCGTATCGGCCGCAAGACGCTGGGAGAGAAGATCCTGGCAGAGGTTCCCGTCGTCCTGGTGGGCTACGACCTGATAGAGTTCGGCGGCATGGACGTTCGGGAGCAGCCGCTCGAGTGGCGGCGCGCGCGTCTGGAGGAAATCGCGCCGCCGGCTTCAGCCCTGGTGCTCTCGCCGGTGGTGGAAGCCGCTTCCTGGGAGGAGTTGTCGCGTCTGCGGCAGGAATCCCGGGAGCGCAAGGTGGAGGGCTTCATGCTGAAGCGGCGCGGTTCGCCCTACCGGGTTGGGCGCCGCCGCGGCGACTGGTGGAAGTGGAAGATCGAGCCGTACTCGGTGGATGCCGTCCTCATTTACGCACAGCCGGGCCATGGCCGCCGCGCCAGCCTCTACACCGATTACACTTTCGGAGTGTGGGACAACGACGAACTGGTGCCCTTCGCCAAAGCCTACTCGGGGCTCAGCGACGAGGAGATCCGGCAGGTGGACGCCTTCGTCCGGCGGAACACGATCGACAAATTCGGCCCGGTGCGCGCGGTGAAGCCGGAACTGGTTTTCGAGCTGGCCTTTGAAGGCATCCAGCGCTCCCCGCGGCACCGCTCCGGAATCGCCGTGCGCTTCCCGAGGATGGCGCGCTGGCGCACGGATAAACCGGCCGCGGAGGCGGACAGCCTGGAGACGATCCGGGCGCTGCTGCCGCTATGAGCTACGCAGCCAGTCGGCCAGCGCGGGCTGGACCACCACCCCCGAGGGGGTTGCGGTCACCAGGCCCTGGCGCGTGAAGGTATCGAGGTAATGGCTGAGGATGCCGTTCGGCGCGTTGGCCAAAGACGCCAACGCCGGGATGATGGGTGGCGGCAGGTGGGCGCCGGTCTTGCCGCTCATGTAGAGCAGCATCCGGCCGATCCGCCGCGAGACGGTCTCTCTGCCCATGGTGGCGATTCGCTCACGCCACTCGGCCGCCCGGCGTACCAGGATGCGGGCCGCGGCTAACGCCACCTCACCGTCCTGTGCGATCAGCGCCGTGATATCTGCGGCGCTCCAGCGTCTGACCTTGGCGCGAAGCAAGGCACGAGCGGATTCTCCCCTGCACGGCAGTCCGGCAAGTGCGGCATCGCCGAATGTCTCCCCGGCAGCGCGCACGTCAAGGGCCGTTTCGTTGCCGTCGGTGGCGACGCGCGAGACCACCACCAAACCTTCAACCACCAGGTAAAAGTCGGGGGCGGGGTCTTCCGGACCGTAAACCATGCGGTCCGCCGGCACCTCCGTCACGCCTGCGCCCGGCAATTGCTTCTTAAGGATCGCCACGAGCGAGGTGGGGGCACGGCGGGGGGAAGAACCAGGCATCTAGGAAAACCATAGCAGATGGCGCGCCGGGGCTTCCACTGCTTTTCGAAGCCCCGGGCGCCGTGATCGTTCACTGGACCGTAAACGCGGCTGGGGCGCTGGTGGCTTGCCGGCTGCTATAGCTGGCGGTGGCGGTCACGGAATAGGCTCCCTTTGGCGCGCTGGCATTCACGCGGTAACTCCACGACGCAGTGCCCGCCGTATTGGCGGTGACGGACTTGTTTTGGATAGTACCGTCCGCCATCACCATCCGGAAGACCACCGTGGCGCGCGACGCTGCCGTGTCGCCGCTCCGGACGATTGCGGCCATGGAGACGTTGGATTTGCTGGTGTACGGCCCCGGCGAAACCGCAACCGCGACCGTCAGCGGCGCCAGTGGAGCGGTCACTGTGCAGTTGGCGGTACTGCCGGTGGCGGAGGTACTGCCGGTCGCCAGTGCGTCCACCCTGTAGGTTCCCGGCGCTGTTCCGGCCGGGGCGGATTTGCTCATCGTAAGGGTGCCGCTCTGCCCGGGAGACAATGCCAGGGAAGCCGCCGGAAGACTCGTAGCCCATCCTGACGGCGAAGGCGCACTCAAGACAAAGCTGCCGGGCGCGCATCCCGACGAGTCCTTATTGGTGATCGAAACGGTGTAAACGGCCGTGCCGCCCGCGTAAATGGCGGGATTCGACGGCGAAACAGTCACGACGGGGTTGGCGCGCACGCACGGCGTCGCGCCGTACTCCACCCTGACGCCGAGCGCCGTGGGGGTTGCGCTCTCGACCGTAATCGACACGTTGGAATATGGATCCACCCAGGTCTTCCCGGCGGAAAGGGCGGGGTCGCTCCAAGAGTCCGTCTCGGGGGTCAAGTCCAGCAGGTGCGTCTTTGACCCGGCGGTTCCGTCGTCATAGTGGATCAGGGCGCCCGAGAACGCCTGGCTCCCGATGGCCGAATCGTAGCTACCCTGCGGCTGCCGGTACTCTACCCAGAGCCAGGCGTTGTTGCCGGTGCCGCGCCGGATCTTCAGCGCCTGCGCCCCGGCCGGACTCGCCGACATGGGCTGCAGGGTGAAGGAGCCGCTCGATTCGACGGTCCGGACGTTGGCCGCGCCCGTGAGCCAGTTCAGCATCAGCTTGTGCGGCGCGCTGTAGTGCCCGAGGTTCCAGGACCCCATGCTGTTGAACACATCGCCGTACTCGCTGAGGGTGCCGGTTGTCCCGACCGGCCCCAAGGCCTGGGTATCGAAATCGCGAGAGGCGGCGTGGCCCAGGGTGAGGCCGTGGCCGGCCTCATGAGTGACCAGTTTTACGCCCTGATCCCGTGTAGTCATATAGTTGGCCACCAGCCATGCGCTGGAGGCCGGGTAGGAGCCGTCGGCCGTCGTCAAGGTGGTACATCCGACGTTCGCGATCCCCGCCCAGGAACAGCCGCCCTGCGGCGGAAAGACCAGGAAGACCCGGTTGTATTGACTGAAATCCACGCTTGGGTCGGCCGCCCGGATGGCGGCTTCGCGCATTTGGTAATACTGGTCGCAGGTGTACGCGGCGTCCAGGGTGAACCAGCCGAAAACGTCACCGGAAGCCCAGGTCTTCCCATAGGAGGCTTCACGCCAGAAGTTACTGAGTGACCGTCCGCTGGCACCGAAAAAGATGTCCCAGACACCCTGCTGCGTCAACGCGGGGGGCGCCACCCCGGGGAACGTCACCAGGAGGACCACGCTCTTCTGCTCCCCGACAGTGCTACAGTTGGTCACGGCCTGCACGGTACCCTCCGTGGCGGCCACCACGTTGCCGGCGCGAACTCCGGCTACTTCCAGCCAATCTCCACTTTTCAGCTCCTCGGGTTCGTGGTTCGCGAAACGGATATCCAGGGTCTGCCGGCCGGACCGCATCCGGACTACCGCGCGATGATTGCGCATCTCGGGGTCGTCGAAGATCAGGTATTCCACAGGCCCGCGCCACGCACCGTGGGTTTCGAGCGCCGCAGCCGACTCCGGAAACTCGGCCGCCAGACGGGTAACCACTTCCGGCGAGAATGCCAGTGCGGCACCTCCGGCAGGATCCTGCGCGATGGCTTCGGCCAGGGCCTCGGCGCGCGCGGCGAACACCTCACTGCTGCGGGCGCGGGCGCGCACTTCGCCCTGGGCGGGCAGCCGCAGTACCTGCGTGTTGAGGGCGCGGACGCGCTCGATTGCGTCCTGCCCCTGGGCGAGAGCGGCCGCTGTCAGCATGGCAGCGCAGAACCGAACCGTTCGAGTGTGCTGAACTCTCATGTCGTTCCTTATCGGGTTCAAAAGCGGGTGATTCGAACCGAATTTGCCACTTTGCCGGCGCGCGGTACACGTTGTCTTCGGTAAGCAGGAGGGTGCTAACAAGGGTTTCCGAGATCCGGGGACCGGCGTCCAAGCGGCGTGCTCCGCTGAGCCGGGTTAAACTAGAGCTTTCAACCGTCCCAGACTTTTCGCGCTCGACGAGCGTCTTTTGACAAGGAGCCGGAGCATTTGATCTTCCGGGCAGTAGAGGATGCGGACCTGATCCGCAAGGCGCGCGGGGGAAATGTGGACGCGTTTAACGCGCTCATCTCCCGGTGGGATAAGCGTGTCTACAACTATTTGCTGCGCATCCTCGGCAACCGGGAAGACGCTCTGGACCTGAGTCAGGACGTTTTCTTGAAGGCGTACCAGAGTCTCCGCAAACTCGAGGACCCGTCGCGGTTCGCACCGTGGCTCTTCCGCATCGCGCATAACGAGGCGTATTCGCTTTTCCGTAAGCGCCGCCCGGAAGCCGATGTTGATGAGATCCCGGATAGCGTTACCGGCGCGGGCATCGCGGTGGCGGGGCATTCGGTCTTTCCCATTGAACTCTCCCTGGCGGTCACTTCCGCGCTCGGCAGGCTCTCGCCGGACCAGCGGGAGGCCGTGGTTCTCAAAATCTACCAGGGATTCAAATTCGAGGAGATGGCCGATGTTCTGGACTGTCCGGTGTCCACGGTGAAGTCGCGCCTGTACACCGCGCTGGACCTTCTGAAAGCGGAGTTGGCTCCCGTCAAGACGCGAGGTTTGTAGATGAGTTGCTCGCCATTCGATTTACGGGAATACGTTTTGAACGAGCTGGCGGACAGTGAGTGCCGGCAAGTCGAGACGCACATGAAGTCTTGCGCAGCGTGTAGCGACGAACTGGAGCGGCTGCGCACTACCCAGGCGGCCTTGTTAAGCCTGGCGGACGAGGAGATCCCGCAGAGGATCGGTTTCGTCTCCGACCGGGTATTCGAGCCTTCGACGCCACGGCGTTGGTGGGCGGCCTTCTGGGGATCTTCCGCGCGGCTGGGGTTCGCCTCGGCCGCCATGCTTTCAATCGCCATCGTGGTATCCGCTCTCACACGGCCGGCTCCCGCGCCGCCCGCGCCGATAGCGGCCCATCAGCCGGACATGGCCAGAATCGAGGCGCAGTTCGAGCGGCGGCTCGGGGAAGCCGTCGCCCGCGCGGTCGCCCAGGCCGAAGCTCGCCAGGAAGCCAGGACCAGGCACCTGCTGGCTGCCACCGAGGCGCGCCACAACCTGGAAATGAAGGGAATTCAACTGGCCGTGGAGCAGAACCTTACGGTACTCGAAAGGCGCTACACGCGCCTCCGCATGGACCTGGCCAGCGCGGACTTCGGGGGTACGCGATGAGGCTCCTCTGCCTCTTTGCGCTGGCAGCCGCGGCCTTCGGCCAGGAGCCCGTGGAGAAGCCGCGCCCGGACCGCGTCGCCATCGCGGCACTCGAAAAAGCGTTCAACGGCCGCATCCGCAAAGCGAGCAACACCGACCCGATGGAGGTGATGAACGCCGCCCAGGGGGTGTACCTCCAAGGCTTCGGCGCCGTATTCACCGCGGAACTGGACCTGATTATGACCCCGGGCCTCAGTCCGTTCCGGCAGAATATGACCAAGCCGGAGATCGAACGCGTGCGAGCGCGCAAGGCGGACCGCCTGCCGATGTTGAAAATGATCATGCGGGAGGCGATGATGGAGACCGCCGCCACGCTCACGGGCATGCCGCCCGAGGAGAATGTGGTGATCGCGGTGGCGCTGTTTCACTACCACTGGGAGGACTGGACGGGGATGCCCGCCCAGATCGTAATGCAAGCGCCCAGGAAGAAGCTGCTGGGGCGCGCCTCGGCGGATTCCGCCATCCAGGTTCAAGAATACTAACGTGGCCACAACCAACCCCAATCCGGGCACAACCCCGGCGCCCACAGCGTCGCAACTGCCGCTCCGCCTGGGCGAGATCCTCATCGCCCGCCACCTGATCGAGCAGGAAGATTTGGAGCGCGCCCTCGACCTGCAACGAGAACGCGGCGACAAGCTCGGCAAAATCCTGGTGGACATGGGGTTTCTGGCGGCGCGCGACATGCTGGCCGCGCTCTCAGAGCAACTGGGGATTCCGCTGGCCACGCCCGACGCGCCTCCCCCGGCGGCGCCCGAAATTGAGGGTCTCTCTCCGCGCTTCCTGCGCCAATGCCGCGTCTACCCGCTGGCCGTGGACGATTCCACCCTCACCGTGGCCATGGCGGACCCGCTCGACTTCGAGAGCATCGCCGCGGTGCGTTCCTTCTGCGGCCTAAAGGTCAAACCCGCCCTGGCGCTCGAACAGGAGATCCTGGACGCCATCGAGAAGCACTACGGCAGCGACGCAGAAAGGCAAGTCGTAGCGGGCGATGAGGCGGACCACGCCAGCGAGGACCTGGAACACCTTCGCGACATGGCCAGCGAGGCGCCCGTAATCCGGCTGGTCAACGCCATGATCGCGCAGGCGCTCGAGAAGCGCTCGAGCGACATCCACATCGAGCCCTTCGAGAAGGAATTCCGCGTGCGGTTCCGCGTCGATGGCGTGCTCCACAACCAGGAGGCACCGCCGCGGGAGTTGAAGGCCGCCGTCATCTCGCGCCTGAAGCTGATGGCCAAGCTGAATATTGCCGAGCGCCGCCTGCCGCAGGATGGCCGCATCAAGATTAAAATTCTCGGCCGCGAGGTGGACCTGCGCGTCTCGACGCTCCCCACGCTCTACGGCGAGAGCGTCGTGATGCGCCTGCTCGACCGTTCCGCGGGCGATTTCTACGACCTGCGCCGGTTGGGCTTCGACGATCACATGCTGGCTCGCATGGAGCACTTCACGTCGCTGCCCCACGGGATCTTCCTAGTCACCGGACCGACCGGCAGCGGCAAGTCCACGACGCTCTACTCGGCCCTGAAGCGCATCAACCTGCCGGACAAGAAAATCATCACCATCGAGGACCCGGTCGAGTACCAGATGGACGGGATCAACCAGATCCACGTGAACCCTCAGATCGGCCTGACCTTCGCGGCGGGGCTGCGGCACATCGTGCGGCAGGACCCGGACGTAATCATGGTGGGGGAAATCCGCGACCGCGAAACGGCCGACATCGCCATCCGTTCGGCCCTTACCGGCCACCTGGTCTTCTCCACCCTGCACACCAACGACGCCCCCAGCGCCATCACGCGCCTGACCGACATGGGAGTCGAGAATTACCTAATCACGTCGTCGGTGGTGGCGGTATTGGCGCAGCGGCTGGTGCGGGTGATCTGCCCGCATTGCCGCGTTCCCGCGGGCATCCGGACGGCCCCCGACGGCACCCGCGTCGAATGCTGGCGCGGCGCGGGCTGCCCGCAGTGCAACGGCACCGGTTACAACTCCCGGATGGGCATCTTCGAGATGATGGAGCTGAACGACGAGATCCGGGGCCGCATCATGGCTAACGAGGACGCCAGCCAACTCACCGCCGCGGCGCGCCGCAACGGCATGCACAACCTCCGGGAGGACGGCTGGGGCAAGGTGGCCACCGGTGTGACGACCGCCGAGGAAGTGATGCGCGTAACCCAGGAATTCTGATGGCCACCTTCTTTTTCAAGGCGGTGGCGCCGGACGGCAAGTTGCGGACCGGCAGCATCACCGGCGAGTCCGACAAATTCGCGGCACGCGAACTGCGCCGCCAGGGCCTCACCCCGGTCTACGTGGGGACGGCGCCGCGACAATCCGGCATCGAACTGAAGCTGCCCGACTTCGGGCGCGGACGCCGCCGCGACGTCCTGTTCTTCACCCAGGAACTCTCCACCCTGCTCAACGCGGGTGTGCCGCTCGACCGCGCCCTCAGCATCACCGGGGAACTCACGGAGCGTCCGGTCTTCCGGCACATCGTGCTCGACGTGCTGCGAGTGCTCAAGGGCGGGAAGTCCCTGGGAGACAGTCTGGCCACACACCCGGAATACTTTTCGGACCTGTTCGTCAACATGGTGCGGGCGGGCGAAGCCTCCGGCGCGCTGGCGGTGGTGTTTGAGCGCCTGTCGGAATTCGAGCGCTCGCGGGACGACCTGCGGAGTTACATCATCTCGTCGATGATCTATCCGGGGCTGCTGTCACTGGTAGGGCTGGCGTCCATTTTCGTGCTGCTGAACTTCGTGGTGCCGCGCTTCGCTTCGGTATTCGCGGAATCGCGCATGCAGGTGCCGCTCCCCACCAAGATCATGCTGGCCGCGAGCAAGTTCGTGCAGGCCTACTGGTGGTTCGCCGCGGGGGGCCTGGCGGCCGGACTGGCCGCGTTCCGCGCCTATATCCGGACGGTGCCCGGGCGGTTCTGGTGGGACGGCATGCGGTTGCGCCTGCCGCTGCTCGGCGACGCGCTGCGGAAGGCCGAAACGGCGCGTTTCGCCCGCGCCATGGCTACCCTGGTGGCCAACTCCGTGCCGCTGGTGCAGGCAATCGGTATCTCGGCCGCCATCCTCAACAATCGCCGGATCGCCGGCTCGCTCGACGCGGTGGCGCAGGGCGTAAAACGCGGTGAGGGCATCGCCGCGCCAATCCGCCGGGCGGGCATGTTCCCGCCGCTGGCCGCGCACCTGCTGACGGTGGGGGAAGAAACCGGACGGCTCGACCACATGTTCGCCCGCATGGCGGATATTTACGAGAACGATACCCGCGCGGCCATCAAGCGCTTTACGGCGATCTTCGAGCCGGTCGTTATCCTGGTGATGGGAGTGATGGTGGGCGCCCTGATCCTCAGCATGCTGCTCGCTATCACGAGTATCAACGAAGTGGCGGTATAGACGAATGAAGAAACCGATCGACAGAACCCGGGCGCGGCGGAGGGCCGGCATCACCCTCATCGAGATGCTGGTGGTGGTCACGATCATCGCGCTGTTTGCGGCGCTGGTCGCCCCACGCATGCTGAAGCAGACGGACAAGGCGCGGGTCACCGCGGCGCGTGCCCAGATCAACTCGTTCATGACGGCGCTGGGTACCTACAAGCTCGACACAGGACTCTTCCCCACCACCGAGCACGGCCTGCAGGCGTTGCGGACGCGGCCCGCGGACGTGGCGCAGTGGAACGGCCCCTACCTGCCGCAGGACATCCCCGCCGATCCATGGGGCCGGCCCTACGTTTACAAATTTCCCGGCGAGCACGGCGACGAACCCGACGTGATCTCGTACGGGGCCGACGGCCAGCCGGGCGGTGAAGAGCTCAATGCCGATGTGGTCTCCTGGCGCAGCCAGTAAGCGCCGCCGCCCGCGTGCCGGCGTCACCCTCATGGAGATGATGATGGTGGTCGCCATCATCGGGATCATGGCGGGGGTGTTCTTTCCCGCCATTGCGGGCGGGCTTGACAGCATCCGGATGGCCTCGGCCGCGGATTCGATCGCCGCGTTCCTCAACAGCGCGCTCAATCGCGCGGAGCGTCGGCAGGAAGTCATCGAGATCACCATCTCCATGAAGGACAACACCATTTCCCTGTTTTCCACCGAACCGGGCTTCGAACGGCGGTTAAAGCTGCCGGACGGCATCCGGATCAGGGCCGTGCTGCCCGCCATTGAGGAACAGGAGGAGTTTCGGCGTTTCGTGCTGCAACCCGGGGGCACGCCACCGCGGGTAGGGGTCGAGATCGCCAACAGCCGCGGGGGAAGGCGGATCGTGCGGGTGGACCCCATGACCGGCTCGCCCCGTATCGAGAGACCGGAGGCGGAATGAACCGCCGCGGCTTCACCCTGCTTGAAATGATGGTGGCCACCGTCATTATGGGGATCGCGGTGGTGGGACTGCTCTCGGGCATCTCCAGTTCCATGCGCAACGCCGGCAGGCTGACCGATTACGATCGCGCCGTGCTGCTGGGCCGCACCAAAATGGACGAGCTTCTGCTCGACCGCATGGTCCCTAAAGGCGCGGCCATAGGAGGGGAGTTCGACCGCACCCTCATGGGCGGGGTGGAGGGCGGCTGGCGCGCGCGCCTGATGCCCTTCGAGCTGCCGCCCAATCCGCCCCCGGGCTCGCTCGTGCTCGAGCGGTTGGAGTTGGAGATCTGGTGGATGTCCGGGGAACGGCGCCGCACTTTTTCGCTCGAAGGCTATCGGACCGTGGTATTCAATCCGGCAGCACCGCAGGAGACGCCGCAGCCGCAATGAGAAGCCAGTCCCATTCCGAACGCGGCGTCACCCTCATAGAGGTGCTGATCGCGGTATCGCTGTTGAGCCTCCTGTCAGCGGGTATGCTGACCGCCATGCGGGTGGGGCTTGACGCGATGAACAAATCCAACGAGCGCCTTATGGCCAACCGCAGGGTGGCCGGGGTGCAGCGCATCATCGTGCAGCAGGTCGCCGGGTTCATGCCTGTCATGGCGCAGTGCATGGGGACCGACCCGGAGGCTCCACGGGCTAAAATGCCGTTTTTCCAGGGCGAACAGCGGGTTATGCGGTTCGTCAGCACCTTCTCGCTCGACGAGGCCTGGCGCGGACTTCCGCGCATTCTCGAATACCTGGTGATCCCGGGGGAGAACGGCGAGGGCGTGCGGCTGGTGGTCAATGAAATCGTCTACACGGGCCCCCGGGGCGCCGGTCTGCTTTGCCTGGGCGTCGCCCCGGACCCTTTGACCGGTGTTCCGGGCCCGCGCTTCCGCCCGGCTGAAGCCGGCCCGCATTCCTTCGTACTGGCAGACAAGCTCGCCTTCTGCCGGTTCGCCTACCTGGAGGCCGCGCTACCCGGGGCGCCGCCTATGACCCCGGACCGCTGGCGGCCGGACTGGGTCGCCCCGGCATGGCCGCTGGGGGTGCGAATCGAAATGGCGCCGCTCGAAGCCGAGGCGGCACGCCTGCAGCCGGTCACCGTCACCGCTCCCGTCCCGATCAGGCGCAGCCCGCAGATTCCGTATGGCGACTATTAGCAGAATCCCGGACCCGCGGCGCCCGCGCCCGTTCCGCCGCGGCGGCGCCCTGCTGGCAGTGCTGTGGCTTTCTGCCGCGCTGGCCGCCATCGCCTTCTCCCTGGCAACGACGGTGCGGGGCGAGGCCGAACGTACCTCCACGGCCGTGGATGGGGCCCGCAGCTACTATCTGGCAACCGGCGGCGTTCGCCGCACGACGCTGCACATGATCGCGAACTGGCTGCGCCCCGACCTTCCGCCGCAGTTCAAGCCAACCACCAGAACGGTCGATATTCTCGAGTTTCCGGCCGGCGAGGTGCGGGTCGAGATGATCCCAGAGACCTCCAAACTGAACATCAACCAGGTGCCCCCCGAAATGCTGTTTCGTCTGCTCATAAACCTGGGTGCCGGACCTGAGCGGGCCCAGGAAGTCACCGCCGCAATCCTGGACTGGCGCAGCCCGGGAACCGGCTCCGAAATGGGCCCCTTCGACGGGTTTTATGCAACGCGGAATCCGTCTTTTCGCTCACGGCACGCGTCATTGGAAGAGATTGAGGAATTGTTGCTTGTGAAAGGCATGACGCCGGATCTCTATTACGGAAGCTGGCAGCGCGTCACGGACGGCGGCGAAGGCGCCAGACTGGTGCGGGTCGGGGGGTTGGCCGACTGCGTTTCGGTCTTCGGCGCCGTAGACCGCTACGATGTCAACACCGCCCAGCCAGCGGTGCTCGGCGCCCTCGGAGTGCCGCCGGATATGATCGCCGCCCTGATCGCGCGGCGGCGCACCATGCCCTTCGCCAACGACGGTGAAATGAACCAGTTCCTCCAGGGCGCGGGAGCCGCGGCGTCGCGCCTGCGGGTTGGCGGGAACAGCATCTGGACGCTGCGCGCCACAGCACGGCTGCGCCTCTCGAACGGACAGCTTTCCGACATGCGCCGCACCGTCGCCGGTCTCGTGAAATTCATGCCGCCGGGCTACGATTACCCCTACCACATCCTTCGCTGGTACGACACCGCATGGGGGCAGAACTGATGGCGGCTTCGGGACAGGACCTCCGTACGCTGCTGGCCTTCGGTACCGGTGTGGGAATCGAAGTACGGGAAAGCAGCCTTGAGATCACCGTGGCGCGGGTGCGTCCCTCGGGCGCGCAGGTGATCGGGCGCCAGACGATCCGCGATTTTCGCGAACGGCCGGCGGCGGAGTGGGGAGCCGAGTACACGGCCTTTCTGAAAAGCCTTGGAGAAGGCCGCCTGAGCGCTACCGTGCTGCTGCCGCGCAGCGAGGTGATCGTGCGGCAGGTCGCGCTACGGGGCGTGGCGTCCAAAGACGTGGAATCGGCCATCGCTTTTCAACTGGACTCCCTGCACCCGTACGGCGAGGACGAGGTGGTCTACGGGACGTCGCCGCTGGGCGGCGGCACGGTGCTGGTCGGGATCCTGCGGCGTACCACGCTCGACGGTTACGCGGCGCTGTTTGCCGAAGCGGGCGTAGCGGTGAACTCCTTTACGTTCTCGGCGGCCGCCATACACGGGGCGGTGCGTTTGTTCGCTCCTCCCCCGGCGGCGGGCTTCGTCGCGATGAGCCGGGTGGCCGAAGGCGGCACGGTAGAGGTTTACGGGGAGAGCCCCGCGCGGGCGCTCTTCTCCGCGGAGTTCGATGCTCCCGAAGAGCGCGCCCTGGTGCTGGGCGCCTCCGAACTGAGGCTGCCGCCTGACGCGCAGCCGATGGCGCTGACCGATGTGCTGCCGAAGGCCCGTGCCCGCGGCAACGTGAAGGACTGGGAACCGCTGCCCTACGCGGCGGCGCTGGCGGGCGCCTGCCCCTGGCTGGCCCCCGCGGCCAACCTGCTGCCGGCGGCGATGCGGCACTCGAATTCCAGGCATATGTTCATTCCCACCGCCGTGCTCGGGGTGCTGCTGCTCGTCACCGCGGTTGCCGCCATGGCCTACAACAAAGTGGCGGAGCGCGCTTATCTCCGCAAAGTGGAGGCGGAGATCGCGCGCCTGGAGCCGGAGGCCCGCAAGGCGGCGGCGCTCGATCGCCAGATCGACTTGGCGCGCAATCGGGCGCGGCTGCTCGACGAATTTCGCGGCCGCACGCGATCGGACCTCGATGCCCTCGACGAATTGACCCGACTGCTGCCGCCGCCTATCTGGACCAGCAGCATCGACCTGACCCGCACGAGCGCCGTCATCAACGGCGAAGCCGACCAGGCTGCCGGGCTGCTGAAGGTCATCGACGGCTCGCGCCTTTTCGCCGATTCGAGTTTCACCGTTATCTCACGTACGGGGTCCAACGAACTGTTCCGTATTCAAACCACGCGCGAGGGGCGCCGATGAAGCTGGGGAAACTGGAGGTCGGCAACCTGAATCGCCGTACGCTGCTGGGGTTCGGTATTGCGGCGGTGATGGCGCTGTGGTTCGGAGTGATTGACCGGCAGGAGACGGCCGTGGTGACCCCGCAGGATTCGGTGCCATCGGCCGAGATGCGGCTGGAGCGACTGCGCCGCCTCGTATCCATGGTGCCGGGCAAAGAAGCGGAGCTGAAGGTCGCACAGGAACGGCTCGGCGTGCGCGAGAAGGGCATGATGGCAGCCGAGACCGCCGCCCAGGCGCAGGCGCAACTGCTGGAGATCGTTCACAAGGTGGCCAAGCAGGAAGGCGTCGACGCACGCGGCGCCGAGGAACTGCGGATTAAACCCCTGGCCGACGATTACGGCGAGGTCTCGGTCATCGTGAGCTTCACCTGCACCATTGAACAACTGGTGAATCTGATGGCGGCGCTGGCAAATGAGCCGCAACTTCTGGCCACCAATGAAATCCGCATCGCCTCCGGGAACCAGAAGCAGAAAACCATCCAGGTGCGGCTGGGGCTTTCAGCCGTGGTGCCTAAAAAACTGGTACCCGCGAAGAAAGGACTGGCGACATTTTGACCCGCCGGCTGCTGCTCTTGAATCTACTGTTGGTCGCGCTGACGGCCCTCTCCGCCTGGCAACTCCGGAAAGAGTGGGAGGCCGCGCGGGCGCGCGAAGCCGCCACGCTGGGGAGGGCCATCCAGCCGCTGCCCGCGCCGCCAGCCGCCGCCCCGCAGGCTTCGGCGCCGCTGACCCCGTCCTCGTACCTGGAAATTGCCCAGAAACTGCTGTTCTCGAAGGACCGCAATCCGGTGGTGGTGGTGGAGACCCCTGCCCCGCCGCCACCGAAACCCATGCCGCCCCTCCCGGTGTTCCATGGGGCCATGAATCTGGGGGAAGGCCCGATCGCCATCATCAGCGAGACGCCCAAGAATCCGCACCGTGAGTTCCGCCCTGGTGAACAGGTCGGCCCCTTCAAGCTGGTGGCCGTGACATCCAGGGAGATTTTGCTGGAGTGGGAAGGCAAGCAGGTAATCAAGGGCATCGAATTGCTGGCCGTCAGCAGCGAGGAACCGCAGCAGACGATGCAGCGCACCGAGGCGCCCGGCCCTGCCGCGCCGCCCCCGCCCAAGATAGAGGCCGGGCCCGGGGGGGAAATCGGAAGGGGAATGCGCGCCTGCGTTCCGAACGATTCCACGGCACCCGGCACCGTCGTGGACGGCGTCCGCAAGGTGGTCAGCAACAGTCCCTTCGGACAGGTATGCCGTTGGGTACCGGTGCAATAAAGAGATATTTCGGAGACATGAGCCATGCGAATCTGGATCTGCCTTTTCGTAGCTGTTGCGGCGCTATGCGCTGCGGAGAAGCCGGCCGCCACCAAAGCGCGGGCGAAGCAGGAAGCCAACCGGACACGGAAAGTTGAAGCGGTCGTAGTACCCCCCGGCGCGGTTGAGACGGAGCCGGGAACCTGGCAGTATACCGACAAGCAGGGCCGTAAGTGGATTTATCGCAAGACGCCCTTCGGCATGGCGCGAGTCGAGGACAAGCAGAGCGCCGAGGAACCGTCCTCCGCCGCGGACCCCAAGGCCGAGTCGCTGGAGGCGTTCGAAGACGGCGAATTCGTCCGCTTCGAGCGGAAGGGTCCATTCGGCGTCTACAAGTGGCGCAGGAGCAAGAAGGATTTGAACACCGCCGAGCAGCAGGCATGGGACCGCGCGCAGGCTTCCGCCGCGCGCGAATCAGGCAAGGAGTAAGGACCAGTAAATGAGATTGCATCCCTGGCTTCGATCCGGGCTGTCGAGTATCGTGACCGCCGCACTACTTGCCGCCCAGGCGCCGCCCATCATGGTATTGCCGGACTCGCCGAAGCCGGAACAACAGCAGCCGGCACCCCCACCTGCCAAGCCGGGCGAAGCTCCCAAAGCAGAGCAGGCACCCGCGGCAGCGCCGCCGAAACTTTCCACCCAGGGCACCCTCACGGAGAGCGGAGGCTTTTTGCTGCAGAACGTCTCTCTGGTGGATATGATCGACATCCTCGCCAAGAGGATGAAAATCAACTACATCCTCGATCCGCGGGTCAAAGGCAACGTGACCATTAACACCCACGGGGAGGTTCGGCCCACGGATCTGATGCAACTCATGCAGACGATTCTGCGGATCAACGGCAATACCATGGTGCAGGTAGGGGACCTTTACCGCATCGTGCCGCTGGCCGCCGCCAAGCAACTGCCTATCTCCCCTACCGTCAACGGCAAGAATATGGCCGACGACGAGCGTATGGTGCTCAACCTGGTGTTCCTCAAGTACGCCACCGCGGAGGAGATGGCCAAGTTGTTGCAGCCGTTTTTGGGCGAGGGGGCGGAGATTACCACCTACCCGGCGGCCAACCTGCTGATCATCCTCGACAACACACGCAACATGAAGCGCACCATGGACCTGCTCTCCATGTTCGACAGCGACACCTTGGCGGGCCAGCGCGTGCGCCTGTTTGAGGTGAGCCACGGGAAACCCAGCGACCTCGCCAAGGAGCTGGAAACGATTTT
The DNA here is from genome assembly GCA_035561075.1 of Bryobacteraceae bacterium. Lineage (GTDB taxonomy): Bacteria > Acidobacteriota > Terriglobia > Bryobacterales > Bryobacteraceae > JAMCRM01. The sequence continues at coordinate 370 of DATMYF010000048.1, read as the reverse complement.
CAAGGCCTACGCGCTTTCCGAGAAGAACGCCGGCGTGAGATTCCTGCCCATTGACCGCATCAACACCATCATCGCGGTGGCTCCGAACCCTGGCATTTTCGTGGAAGTGGACAAGTGGGTCGAGAAGCTTGACCTGCCGGTGAAGGTCACAGCCGGATCGGTCGGGAACTACGTGTACCGCTTAAAGTATGGCCGCTCCGAAACCATCGCCATGGCGATTATGGCGCTCTATACCGGCAACATCTACGCCCTGATCGGTATGGCCGCTATGGCCAACGGGGGGGGCGTGGGCGCAGCCGGCGGCGCCATGGGCGGAATGTATGGCGGCATGGGCGGGATGGGAATGGGCTACGGCGGCATGGGTATGGGC
>DATMYF010000047.1:0-39084 GCA_035561075.1 Bryobacteraceae bacterium | reverse complement strand
CTTCGTGGCGGGCGCTATTTATTCGGGCTTCGCCATGGTGCTGGTGCTGGCGATTCCGCTGCGCATGGTCTACGGCCTCAAAGGCTTCATCACGGACCGCCACCTGGACAATGCCGCCAAGGTCATGCTGGCCACCGGGCTTATAGTGGCGTACGCCTACATCATGGAGACTTTCTTTGGCTGGTACAGCGCCAGCACCTGGGAATCGTCCGTAATGTGGCAGCGCATGACGGGTCCTTATGCGCCGTTCTACTGGGCGCTGATCTTCTGCAATGTGATCCTTCTGCAGAGCCTGTGGTTTAAGAAGGTGCGCTCGAGTAACCTGCTGCTGTTCCTGGTCTCCGTCGTGGTCCTCATTGGTATGTGGCTCGAGCGCTTTGTAATCATCGTGAGCAGCCTGGCGCAGGACTACCTGCAATCGTCGTGGCGGACGTTCCACCCCACCATCTGGGATTGGGCCACCTACTTCGGCACGATCGGGCTCTTCCTGTTCCTGTTCTTCCTGTTCATCCGGCTGCTGCCCATGATTTCGATTTTCGAAGTCCGGATGCTGGTGCCGGAGGCTAAGGTGGAAGAGGAGGAGGTGAGCCGGTGAAGCCTCCCGTCTACGGCCTGATGGCCGAGTTTGAAACCCCCGCGGCGCTCGTGAACGCAGCCCGTGCGGCGCGCGACCACGGTTACTGGAAAGTGGAAGCCTACTCGCCGTTCCCCATTGAAGAACTCAACGACGCACTGCGCCTGCCGCGCAACAAGTTGCCGCTTATCGTGCTGGCGGGCGGCATCATCGGTGGCTTGGCGGGGTACCTGCTGCAATACTGGTCCACGGTCTGGTATTACCCGTTGAACATTGCAGGACGGCCGCTGCACAGTTGGCCGATGTACATCGTGATCACCTTCGAGTTGACGGTGCTATTCGCCGCTGGGGCGGCGTTCTTCGGCACCCTGGCGCTGTGCGGCTTCCCCGCCCTGTACCATCCGGTGTTCAACGTGGACCGTTTTGCGCTGGCCTCGCGCAACCGCTTCTTCCTTGCGATCGAGGCCTCCGACCCGCTGTTCGACCCGCAGGCCACGGCGGAGTTTCTACAATCGTTGGAGCCGCGGGAGGTGAGCGAAATTGCGGATTGAACGGCACCACGCGGCGATCCGGATCGCGGCGGTTACGGCCCTGGCGTTTACGGCGGCCGGCTGCCGCAACGACATGCAGAATCAGCCCAAGTACATTCCTCTCCGGCCGTCCGAGTTCTTCCTCGACCAGCGCTCCGCGCGGCCGCTACCCGAAGGCTCGGTGGCGCGCGGACACCTGCGCGAGAACACCATATTTGAGACAGGACGCGGCCCGGACGGGCAGTTCGTGGGTGCTTTCCCCATCCCCGTCACGAAGGAGCTTTTGCAACGCGGAAGGGAGCGTTACAACATCTACTGCTCGACATGCCACGACCAGCTCGGCAACGGCCTCGGGATGATCGTCCGGCGCGGCTACCGGCGGCCGCCTTCGTTCCATATCGCCCGCCTGAAAACCGTCCCCAACGGACACATTTATGACGTGATCACCACCGGCTTCGGGGCCATGCCCGATTACGCCGCCCAGATTACGCCCGCGGACCGGTGGGCCATCGTGGCCTACGTCCGGGCCTTGCAGCGCAGCCAGAGTGCGACCGCGCAGGATGTACCGCCTGAGCAGATGCAAAAGCTCAGGCAGCCTGCCCAGGGGGAGCCGCAATGAACCACGCGGCGCATCACACCGTCGGTTTCTCGACCCCGCCCGAGCTCGCGCGCGCCATGGGAAGGTGGCAGACACGTGGGCTGCTGGTGGGCATCGTCGCGCTGCTCATCTCCGGCGCCGGCGCGATCTTCTGGCCGGACCGCTTCTTCCAGGCCTATCTCGCGTCATATATGATCTACCTCGGGCTGTCGCTGGGTTGTCTCGCGCTGCTCATGCTGCAGTACCTTACTGGCGGCGCCTGGGGTCTGGTCGTGCGCCGGCTGTGCGAGGCGGCGGCCCGCACGCTGCCGCTGCTGGCGCTGTTGTTCGTCCCTATCGCCATCGGGATCCCCTGGCTCTATCACTGGTCCCACCCCGAGGCGGTAGCGGGGGACGCCATCCTGCGGCACAAGAGCCTGTACCTCAACGTGCCGTTCTTCCTCGTGCGCGCGGCGGTCTACTTCGCGGGCTGGTTCACGCTCGCCTGGCTGCTGGAGCGTTCCGGCCGCGAACTGGAGCAGACCGGGAGCCCGCGCGCGCAGCGCAGGCTGGGAGTCATCAGTTCGATCGGCCTGATCTTTTACGTCTTCAGCATCACCTTCATGGCGGTGGACTGGGTGATGTCGGTGGACGCCCACTGGTTCTCCACGATGTTCGGCCTGTTGTTCGTCGCGGGACAAACGCTCTCGGCTTTCGCGTTCCTGATTGCCGCGGTAGTGCTGCTCCAGCGTTGGCGGCCGTTTTCCGAAGTCCTGACCGGCCGGCATGTGCATGACCTGGGTAAGCTCCTGCTCGCGCTGGTGATGGTGTGGGCGTATTTCGCGTTTTCCCAGTTCCTGATCATCTGGGCGGGCAACCTGCCGGAAGAAATCCCCTGGTACCTGGAGCGGCTGCGGGGCGGCTGGCAGTACGTCGGGCTGGCGCTGTTCCTGCTGCAGTTCGCACTGCCATTCGCTCTGTTGCTATCGCGGGATTTGAAGCGCAACTTCCGCGCGATTGCCGCCGTGGCCGCGGGGGTGCTCGTGATGCGCTTCGTGGATCTCTTCTGGCTGGTGGCGCCCAGCTTCCACCACGGTCATTTTACTCTCGGCTTTATGGACCTAGCGCTTCCCGTGGGCCTGGGCGGCGTATGGTTCGCATTCTTTGCGCGGCAGGTCGCGCGGTATCCCCTGCTCCCTTCGAGCGATCCGCACCTGGAGGAGGCTCTCGAGCATGGAAGGGAATAATAATAATCCACACGTCGACCACGAACGCAAGGACATCAATTTCCGGGCGCTCACGAAATTCGGCATTGCGTTCGTCCTCGCCGGTATCGTGATGCACTTCTTCCTGTGGTTTGTGTTCGATTATTTCCGCGGGCGCGAAGCCCCAGCCATGCGTCGGCCATCAATAGCTGTAGGGATGGATGCTCGGCAACTGCCGCCGGAACCACGGCTGCAAGCCGCACCCATCCGCGATTTGATGGAAATGCGAACGGCGGAGAAAGAAATTCTGGAAGGCTATTCCATGCTGGACGAGGCGCGCGGGGTGGTGCGGATTCCCGTCAGCCGCGCGATGGAGCTGTTGGCTGCCGAAGCGGTACCCGGCTCTGCGCCCGCTGCGACACGGCCGCCCGCCCAGGTTACCGTGCCTTCCCGTAGCGGCCTTGGTCCGATCATGACCCAGGCGGGCGGACCGCTTTCTCCCAATCGCGTCTTCCCGCCCGACCAGCCGCTTGAGATTCGCGGCGGGGGTGACGCCCGCTTCGGCCGCCAGGCCGGCGGACGGCCTACTCCGCCCGAGTATTCGCTGGGTGAGGTGGTGAATGGGGTGACGCCGCCGCGCGGAGCCGGGGGCGCAACGGTCGAGGGGCAGTCGAGATAATGCATCGCAGAATCGCTTTTACGTTACTGATGGCGGGAACGGCCGTATGGGGCCAGCCGGCCGGGATGAGGGTTCCTCCGCAGGCGTCCGGGATGCGCTCGGAAAGTGCCGTTGTGCTGCCGGACGCGCTGAAGGGTATCGGGATCGAACAGAAGCTCAACAACCAACTCCCGCTCGACGCGCTCTTTCGAGACGAGACGGGCCGCACCGTGCGCCTGGGAAGCTACTTCGGCTCGAAACCGGTCCTGCTGGCGCTGGTCTACTTCGAGTGCCCGATGCTCTGTACCCAGGTCCTGAACGGGATGGAATCCAGCCTCAAGGTCGTCACCCTGAACCCCGGCAGGGATTTCGAAGTGGTGGCAGTGAGCTTCGACCCTAAGGACACCCCCGAACTCGCCGAGGCCAAGAAAGCCAATTATCTGCGCCGCTATGGACGGGCGGGCACGGAGAGCGGCTGGCATTTCCTCACCGGCGACGCAGCCTCCATCAAGGCCCTCACCGAGGCCGTGGGTTTCCATTACCGTTGGGACGAGCCCACCAAACAGTTCGTGCACGCCAGCGGGATCATGGTGGCCACCCCGCAGGGCAGGCTTTCGCATTACTTCTACGGCGTGGACTACTCCGCGCGCGACGTACGCCTCGCCCTGGTGGAGTCGGCGACAAACAAGATCGGCAATCCCGTGGACCAGTTGCTGCTGTTCTGCTATCACTACGACCCAGCCACGGGAAAATACGGTGCCATCGCCATGAATATGGTGCGGCTGGGCGGAGCCGTCTTCGTCCTCTTCGGCGGCGGCTTGCTCCTGTTGCTGTGGCGGAGGGACGTCTTCGCCCAGCGGCGTTCCACCAGTCAGGCGTAGCACGATGGGATCCCGATTTCCCCTTTTCCCGAATGCGGCGTCCACGACGGCGCCGATGACCGACAACCTGTATTTCTTCATGGTGGCGGTCACGATCTTCTTCTCCTTCAGTATCTTCCTGGCGATCCTGATCTTCGCCATCAAGTACCGTCGGCGTTCGCCCGACGAGGTGCCGCCGCAGTTCCATGGTCCGCCCGCGCTCGAGCTGGCCTGGACCCTGGGGCCGCTCGTCATCGTGATGATCATGTTCGCCTGGGGCGCGCACGTCTACTTCGCCGTCTCCACGCCGCCCGAGAACGCGCTCCAGATCTACGGCGTCGGCAAGCAGTGGATGTGGAAGCTACAGCATATGGAAGGGCAGCGTGAGATCAATGAGCTGCACATTCCCGTGGGAGTCCCGGTCAAGGTGACCCTCACCTCCGAGGACGTCATTCACAGCTTCTTCGTACCGGACTTCCGCACCAAGAGCGATGTCCTGCCGGGCCGCTATACCACTGTGTGGTTCGAGGCCACCAAGCCGGGCCGCTACCACCTGTTCTGCGCCGAGTACTGCGGAACCAGGCATTCTGGAATGACAGGCTGGATCTACGCGATGGAGCCCCACGATTACCAGGCCTGGCTCAGCGGCGGCGCCTCGGAAGGGTCCATGGCGGCCGGCGGGCAGAAACTGTTCCAGGACCTCGGCTGCGCCAGTTGCCACCTTCCCGACGGGCGGGGACGCGCTCCCAGCCTGGTCGGGGTATTCGGCAGCGCCGTAAAGCTTGCCAACGGCAGTACCGTAAAGGCCGACGAGGCGTACATCCGGGAATCCATCCTGCAACCCAACACAAAGATCGCTGCCGGCTTTCAGCCCATCATGCCGACCTTCCAGGGCCTCGTCACAGAGGAAGGCGTCACGCAGTTGATCGAATACGTTCGCTCCCTCGGGCAGCCGCAAGCCGCCGCTCCGGGTGCGGCCGCAAGTACCGAGACCAAGGCTCCGCCTGCCGCGAGGCCGCAGCCAGACGCAAAGTGACACCCGCATGATTACCACGGCGACACAAGAAAGAACGCATTACCTAAACGCCGGCTATGGGCTCAAATCCTGGCTCCTCACGAAAGACCACAAGCGCATCGGCCTGCTCTACCTGTTCACCATCACCCTGTTCTTCGCGCTCGGCGGCGTCTTCGCCACCCTGATCCGGCTCGAACTGCTCACGCCACCCGGAGACCTGGTGAGCTCCGATACTTACAACAAGCTCTTCACCATGCACGGCATCATCATGATCTTCTTCTTCCTGGTGCCGTCGATTCCCGCCACCATGGGGAACTTCTTCATCCCCATGATGATCGGGGCGCGCGACATGGCCTTCCCCAAGCTGAATCTGTTGAGCTGGTACCTGCTGGTAGTGGGCGGCCTGTTCTCGATCTACGCCATGGTGGCGGGCGGCGTGGACACCGGCTGGACCTTCTACACGCCTTTCTCGAGTAGCTACTCGAACACCTACGTGGTGGCTACGGCGGTAGGGATCTTCGTTGCCGGGTTCTCGTCGATTCTAACCGGCCTCAACTTCATCGTCACGATCCACACCATGCGGGCGCCGGGCATGCGCTGGATGCGTATGCCGCTTTTCGTCTGGTCGCACTATGCCACCGCCCTGATCATGGTGTTGGGCACCCCTGTCCTGGCCATCACGATCCTGCTGGTGGGCGCCGAGCGACTCTTCCACATCGGCATTTTCGACCCGGCGTTCGGTGGCGACCCGATCCTCTTCCAGCACCTCTTCTGGTTCTACTCCCACCCGGCCGTGTACATCATGATCCTCCCCGGGTTCGGGGTGATCAGCGAGGTCGTCTCCACGTTCTCGCGCTCGCGCGTCTTCGGTTACGGCTTCGTAGCTTTCGCCAGCCTGGCGATCGCGATCCTGGGATTTCTCGTTTGGGGCCACCACATGTTCGTATCCGGGCAGTCGGCATACGCCGGCCTGGTGTTCTCGTTCCTGAGCTTCTTCGTGGCCATCCCCTCCGCGGTCAAGGTCTTCAACTGGACGGCCACCATGTACAAGGGATCGGTGTCGTACGCCACCCCCATGCTGTACGCCTTCGGTTTCATCGGGCTGTTCACCGTCGGCGGCCTGACGGGCCTGTTCCTGGCGGCCATGGGGCTCGACATTCACGTCCACGATACCTACTTCGTGGTGGCGCACTTCCACTACATCATGGTGGGGGGCGCGGTGATGGCGTACATGGGCGCCCTGCACTACTGGTGGCCGAAGATGACGGGCCGCCTCTATCCCGAGGGCTGGGCGAAGCTTTCTGCGCTGCTGGTGTTCGTCGGATTCAACGTGACCTTCCTGCCGCAGTTCGTGGTGGGTTACCTGGGGATGCCCCGCCGCTATCACGTTTATCCCGACGAGTTCCAGGTGCTGCACGTCCTCTCGACGGCGGGCGCCTCCATCCTCGCCGTGGGGTATGTGCTGCCCCTCATCTATTTCATCTGGTCCGTGCGGCATGGGCCCGTGGCGGGTGCCAATCCCTGGCATGCGACCGGTCTGGAGTGGAAGACGCCCTCCCCGCCGCCGGTGCACAATTTCGAGCAGACCCCCATCGTGCGGCACGAAGCCTACGATTACGCGGCGCTCTTCCAGGAGGAATCCGAAAATGTCCGCTAGCCAAGTGGAGCGCCTCGACCTGCGGGAACAGTTCGATACGCCCGAACAGCAGAAGGAAGCCTCCACCCTGGGGATGTGGATTTTCCTGGTCACCGAAGTGATGTTCTTCGGTGGTGCGTTCGCGGCGTATATCGTCTACCGCTCGTTCTACACTGAGTCGTTCGGCCACGCCAGCAACACCCTGGACGTGCGGATCGGCGCTTTCAACACCGCGGTCCTGATCGTCAGCAGCCTGACGATGGTGCTGGCTGTGCATGCCGCGCAGATCGGCGCCCGCAAACTGATCGTGCTGTTCCTGCTGCTGACCATCCTGTTCGGCGGCGTCTTCCTGGGCATCAAGGCTTACGAGTGGCACCACAAATGGGAGCAGGGGCTGGTGCCCGGCCCGGGCTTCCATCTGCCGGGCGAGCCCATGCAGGGGCAGGCGCAGTTGTTCTTCTCGCTCTATTTCGCCATGACCGGGTTACACGCCCTGCACATGGTGGTGGGGGTCGGAATCCTGTCGGTGCTGGCGGTTCAGGCCTATATGGGCAGGTTCTCGCCCGCCTACTATTCGCCGGTGGACATTGCGGGACTCTACTGGCACTTCGTGGACATCATCTGGATCTTCCTGTTCCCGCTGCTGTACCTCATTAATCGTCACTCGTAGGGGCCGCCATGGAGCACATTGAACCGAGAAAAACTTATTACTATGTCTTTGCGGCGCTGATCGCCCTGACCGCGCTGACCACGGCAGTGGCGTACGTGGACTTAGGGCGCTTCAACGTAGCCATGGCGCTGGGCATCGCCGTAACAAAGATGCTGCTCGTAGCCCTCTGGTTCATGCACGTACGTTACAGCACGAAGCTGACGAGACTTGTGGTGGCCGGGGGGCTGGTGTGGTTGGGCATCCTGATCATGCTGAGCATGAGCGATTACCTGACGCGCGGCTTGCTGGCGGTTCCGGGCCGCTAGCCCGGTACGCTACAATCGAAGAACACCGCGCGGGCGCGTAGCTCAGGTGGATAGAGCATCGGCCTTCTAAGCCGAGGGTCGCAGGTTCGAGTCCTGCCGCGCCTACCAAGCGAGGCCATGCTGCGGTAGAGAAAAAAGTGGCCCGAAACCCTCGCTAAGGTCTCGGGCCGATTCTTTGCCTTGCGTTAACTGAATTGATCATCTCCCGGGAAGTCCCAGGGCATCAAGGTAACAACAGTTAACTGGGGGTACCGGCGGTACCACCTCGCGCTCCCCCTACCGGAGTCGTGCCGGAGTCATCCCGGGTCCTCAGCCGGCTCACCGCTTGCGCCGTTCCATGCCATTGGCTCCGCGATTCCCTGATAATCCGCCAGATCGTGCCGCGGTTCTGGAAACACAACTGTAGCCATGACCAGACCGATTTCTGTGGAAAATAGATTCCCCGGAAGAACATGCGTGCCAACAGATGGCTGATCTTATAGGGCACCGGCTCGTGCCGGATGGCTTCGATGGCCTGCGCGGTAGCTTCCGCGCTGTAGGATTGCGTCCAGGCGTGGGCAACCTCCACCTGCACCTCGGGAATCGTCATGCCCAGCGGCGAGTGCGCCATCTGAAACGGAGCGAACTCCATCCAGTGCTTGGGCCGCGTCAACCGGCCTTCCTTCTCCAGGCGCGTATAGAGCGGTGTGGACGGATACGGCGTGATCTGCCCGAATACCGGCAGCACAGGCGGCCACTGCCGCACCTCGTCGAGGGTGCGTTCGGCAACTCCCGGACGGTCGTTATCCAACCCGAAGATGAAGGAGGTGATCGCGTACACGTTCCGCTGCGCCAGGCGTTCCAAAACCGCGCCATATTCGCCGGGTTTGTTGAAGTTTTTGTTCACGCTGGCGAGATTCGCCGGGTCGATGGACTCCATCCCAATGAAAATCCACTTTCCCCCCGACTCGGCGATGAGATCCACCAGTTCCTCGTCGCGGAGCAGGTTGGCGCTGATCTGCCCGACCCACGAGAGTTGCGCCCCGGCGGCGATGATATCGCGCAGTAGTTGTTTTGTCCGCTTTACGTTGATGGCGAAATTATCATCGACGAAGAAGACCGCGATCTGGCCGTTGCTGCGGCGGGCGCGCTCCTTAATACGCAGCAACTCGTCAACGATGCTCTCGTTGGTGCGGTACCGGATGGAATCCCCAAAGAAACCGGTGACGGTACAGAACTCGCAGCCATACGGGCAACCGCGGCCGGATTCAAGCGGGATGATGTGGAAGGTCTGCCAGTTCACGCCATAGCGCTGCATAAGCCGGCGAGCCCAGCCGGGAATGCGGTTGAACTGGTCGAGATCGAGCTTTTCCCAGGGAATGGCGGGATAATTCTGGAGGTCGGGCTTTTGCTCGCGGCCTGAGGCGTCTTCCGGAGTATAGACCTCTTTCAGTTCGCCCCGCTCCGCGTCCGCCACAATGAGCGGCCAGGTTTCATCGGCCTCGCCGAGCGCCACCGCGTCGGCATGGCGGCTTCCCCCGTCGCGCCCGAGTGCCTCGTACGGCAGTTCGGTCACATGCGGTCCGCCCATCACCACCCGAACGCCGGCGGCACGGACCACGTCTGCCACCCGGTAAGCCTTGGCGATCATTCGGGTCATCGCCCCTATGCCCACCAGTCCGATGTCGTTCTCGCGCAGGAATCTCACCAGATCGGCTTCGCTGAGGGGGTGGGTATTGCCGTCAATCAAGAGCACCTCGTGACCGGGCGGGGTGAGTGACTGAAGCAGGAACATCCAAAGATGCGGCATGAAGTTCCGTGTCACGCCGTTATCGGGGTTATAAAGCAGGATTTTCATAGACGCGAGTAGCCCTTCCGTTCGATGGTGGTGCGGAAATAAGAACAGGGCCGCAACCTGGTGGTTGCTGGCCCTGCATGTTGGCTTCGGCGCCTCGCGTCTTCGCGCGGGGTTAGGCTGAAAGGACTGCTACGTTTTCGGCCTGCAGTCCCTTGGGGCCCTTTTTCACTACGAACTCCACGGGCGCACCCTCGTCCAGGGAGCGGTAACCGCTCGACTCGATTGCGGAATAGTGGACGAAAACGTCCTCGCCGGTCTCACTCTGAATGAAACCGAACCCCTTGGCCGCGTTAAACCACTTGACTGTACCTTTTTGTTTCACGATTCTGTCTCCGTTGCTACATCATCGCTCAAGCCCAAATCTTCCGGATCCACTGCTTCGATCTCCGGGAGCCCAGGCGGGCGATCCTGCTTTACCAATTTCCGCTGCTCGCGCCGGGCGGCCTTCGAGCGTTGCCTGTCTTGCCTTGCCAGTTCCTTCTGACGCTTCTGGTACGTAGTACTAGACCGACCTGCCATAAAATCTCCTATCTCCAGTAAACGCGGCACCCCGCCGCAGGCAGGCCGCAACCCACCCGCGGCTGGCGCACAGAACTATCCAGCATGACGCAGCGACGCGCGCCGCCGCAATTCCTACCAACGCGGCTCCCGCCTTGGCCGTCCGCCGCCACCGCCGCCGCCGGAGCGGGAGCGATTGCCGAAGCCGCCGCCGCCACCGCCGCTGCCTTCCGGCTTCGGCCGTGCCTCGTTCACATTGAGGGCGCGACCGCCCAGTTCGCGGCCATTCAAACTCGTTATGGCGCGCTCCGCCTCAGCGGAATCGCCCATCTCAACAAATGCAAACCCTCGCGAGCGGCCCGTATCGCGGTCCGTCATAATGCGGACGCTATCAACGGTCCCGTACGTTTCAAACAGTGAGCGCACGGCGTCTTCCGTGGCACCGAACTCAAGGTTGCCTACAAATATTTTCTTCATCTCTATCCTTTGGATTTGAAAGCTGGCCGGACTCTGACACGTAAGGCAGGCGCGACATTTACGGTCGCTCGAACTTTGCGGCCGGATTTTGCGGAACAGTCAAATACCGTAACCGATTGTATCAGCTTCTGGTTATCGATTTCAAGAGGTGATGTTTCTTACACTTGCCGGGATACCGTAACCCTTGTCGCTGTATATGTTCCGGCATCGTGTCCAGGAACCCTTGTGAACCGGGAATACCCTCCCTATACTGTACCTGTCGCTCCCGGGAGGAGGCTGCCCGATGCCCTCCGACATATCCCAACCCGCCCACGTCCGCGACTTTCGACCATCCGCCTGCCAACTCCCCATTCTGGCCGCAACAAAGGAGTTATATCATGCCGCCGGACGAACGTTTTGAGTTTCGAATCTCATTTCGAAAGCTGTTGGTCGGGCTGGCGCTGGCTTTGGTCCCTATCAGCGTGGCCGGCCTTTACAGCATCACCCGCAGCCATGAATCCCTCGAATCGACTGTGGGAACGCACTTCAAAACCATTGCCGAGAGCACCGCCGAAGGAGTCTCCCGCTTCGTCCACGACCGTGTCATCGAGGTGGCCCTGATCGCCGCCGATTCCGCCGTTCTGGATGCCGTGCAGGCGGCCAACCGCGCCTATCAGGGCTTGGCCGACGCTGAGACGGCTGCCCGGATCGAGAAGATTGACAAAATCTGGAACACGCCGTCAGGCGAGAATGCCGTGCGGGAAGTCCTCGCCTCCAGGGCCTCGGCGTCGCTCCGCCGCCGCCACGAACTGGACCCCAGGATTCTCCGGATCACCGTCACCGACGCCAAGGGCGCCGTGGTGGCCGCCTCCCACAAAACCCTGGACTACTACCAGGCCGATGAGGAGTACTGGAGAAATATCTACGCCGACGGCCGCGGTTCCATCAGCCTCACCGATATACTCTACGACGAGGCCACCAAGACGAACTACATCGGGGTCGGGATCCCCGTGCTGGATACAAGCTCCGGCCAGTTCCTGGGAACGGTGGACGCCCTGGTAGATGCCTCGACCCTGTTTCCCATCGTCAACCGCGTCCAGCTCGGCCCGACAGGTCGTACCCTGCTCGTCAGAAACGATGGATACGTAATCAGCTCCCCCCAAACCACCGTACCCGTAAAGGTGAAATCCGAGGAGTATGCCGCTCTGCAGGAGAACGCGGCGACCATGGAGGGCCGGGAGAGCGGCTATCTGGTTTCCGAGATCCGGGGCAGGAGGAACCTCATCGGATACGCTCAAACCGACCTGAATCGTAACTACCGCAACCTGGGATGGACGGTCGTGGTCACCCAGGAAACCACCGAGGCTTTCGCCGCCGTGCGGACGGTGGAGCGCCTGATCGCCTTCATGTCCCTGCTCGGGCTGGCGGCGGTGACGTTCGTGGCAGTCTATTTCGCATCCCACCGCAAAGCGCCGTTTACCGAGATCGGGGAGTTGCGCGAGCCCGGAGTCGCCGCGAAAACCGCCAACTGATTCGTTGCGCGTACAATCGGTGGATGCGCACCCTGATCGCCTGCCTCGCCGCCGCCTCGCTGCTTCCGGCGCAGGACGTGGGAATGGGAACGCGCCGGGGTACCGGCTCGCGGCTGGAAGCGCCCTACCGGATGGAGATCGAGACGCCCCACGTGAAGTGGGCGCGCCCGCTTCCCGGCGGTCCCATTAAGGTGCTAGCCGTACCCAGCGTCTCGGAAGGGCGCACTCTGGTGGAATTGGCCCAGCGGCTCTCCCTCGACTTGACCACGGTTTCGATTGACCCCGCCTGGGACACCAACAAGTGGACCATGGGGTTCGGCCCCGACTACGGCGCACGCGCCGAGAAGGGTAACCTCAGCCTGCTCTACGGATATCTGGAGGAGGAACTCACCGGCCCCAAGCACTTCGACGTCATCCTGCTGCACGTGAGCCACGGCTGGGAGCGGTTGACGCAGCGCTCCCGGGGCGCCCTGGCGCGCCGTGTGCGGGAAGGCGCCGGCCTGGTGATCGTGCGGCCGATGGACACAGAACTGTCGCCGCTCCAGCCGGAAACCCCGGTAGCGCTTCCCGCCGACGGCTCTGCACAGGTCGCGCCCGGTCCGTCCGCCTCCTCGCCCTGGCGCCGCCGGGCGGACCACTACATCACACGCGCGATTCCCATTGAGAGTTTCCCGTTCCGCTACCTCGAAAACTACCCCTACCGCGCCGCGCCGGACGCCACGGTGCTGGTTTCCGACGAATCCGGACACCCCGTAGCGGCGGTCCGGACCCTCGGAAACGGCCGGGTTGCGGCCTTCGGGTATCGCAACTACGGGCTGAGCTGGTTCATGCCGCTGGCCGCCAGAAATTTCGTCTCCAGCCAATACTGGGAGTACTTCTACGCCATGCTCTGCCGCGCGCTCATCTGGACGGCCCGGCGCGAGCCGGCCACGCCGGATTTCGCCCGCGCGGCCTGGGAGCTGAAAAGCGAAGACGGGCGCGTGCTGCGCACCGGCAGAGGCCCGCGGCCGGCCTTCAAGCTATCGCCGGGCCGCTATTTCATCGAACTACGCGCCGGCGGCGACTGGAAAGTCGAGTCCCTGGACGCCGGCCGCCCCGCCACAATTGAGAAGATCACCGCCACGCCAGAGGTGATCGCCGAAGGCGGTTCCGTCCAGGTCAAGTGGATCCCCGCGCGCCAGGCAATAGTGGAACTGACTGACGGCTTTGGCCGCGTCATCGGACGCGGGAGCGGCACGGGCAGTGCACGCCTGGCCTGCGGCCGTCCGTTGACACACTCCGGCTTCATCCAGGTAGGCGGAGAGCGCGCGCCGGTGCGCTTTGCCGCTCCCGACCGGCGCTGGAGCGACTACGAAGTGATTATGCCGTGGTACGGACCCTCCGGCTGGCAGCCGTGGATGCCCGCGCTCGATGCACAGTTCCGCCGCGCCGGCATCACCGCCCTGGCCGATCCGGAGCGGAATTTCAGAATTGTGGCCAGCGCCGGCCTGCACGACACCTTTGGGGTTTACGCCTACCGCAGCCAGAACTATGTGAAACGCAAGGCCGCCTATGCCGAAACCGGCGACAAACGCTACCTCACCCGCGATGTCGTCCTCGAGGACCCTCAATTCCTGCCCCGTCTCCGCACCGAACTCCAGGCCCGCCTGGCACGCTACACCCCGCTCAAGCCCCTGGCCTACTACCTGGCCGACGAGTCATCCCTCACCAGCTACACCGATGCGTTCGACCTGGACTGGTCACCCGCGGCCCTGGCGGGCTTCCGCCAGTGGCTGCGTAAAGAGTACCGCACGCTCGACGCACTCAATGCGTCCTGGAATACGGCCCATCGCGACTGGAACACCGTGCTTCCCATGACCACCGGAGAAGCCCAGCGCCGCGGCAATTTCGCCCCCTGGGCCGACCATCGCGCCTACATGGAGCGCGAATTCGTGGACGCCCTCCGCAAAGCCCGCGAGATCGTGCGGAAAATCGACCCCGGCGCCCCCGCCTCCATCTCCGGCACCCAGGTCCCCACCGCCCACAACGGCGCCAACTGGTACGAGATCGACCAGTTCATGGATTACCTGCAACCGTACTCCGGCGGCAACCAGGACGCCATGCATCACCTCTTTCATCCCGGCATCCTGCTCACCGGCTTCACGGGCTACGGCAGCCTCGGGAAGGAACTGCACCACCAGCAGTGGCAGCGGCTGTTCTACGGGCACACCGGCGCCTCCATCTTCTGGCACTACACCGTGCTCAATCCGGACCTGACCCTCAGCGAGCAGGGCAAGGCCATGGAGCGCACCTTCGGGCGGCTCAAATCGGGCATTGGACGGGTGTTTATGAACTCCACCGTGCAGGAGGACGGGGTGGCCATCCACTTCTCGCCTGCCAGCATCCGGGGCGCCTGGATTACGGACGGCAAAATCCGCCCCACGGTGGGCAACGTCATGGGCACCTCGGCCGCCTATGCCGACCTGGTGAACCGCAGGGACGCCTGGGTCAAACAGCTCGAACGACAGGGCGTGCAGTTCCGTTTCCTGGCCTCGCCGCAGATCGAGAATGGCGGACTCGAGAGGTTCAAGGTGCTGATTCTGCCGTACTCGATCGCGCTCTCGGACCGCGAAGCGGCCGCCATTGAGCGCTTCCTCGCGCGCGGCGGGATCGTGTTCGGCGACGAGCAGAGCGGCCGCATGGACGAGCACTGCCGCTGGCGTAAACCTGCCCTGTGGACCCATACCCCGAAGGGCTTCGAGCGCCGCGGACCCGGACCCGTGCCGGTGGACCCGGCTTTCCGTGTGCCGGGCGACTTTCTAATTACCGTGCGGGCCTTCGGACAGGCGCGGCTCGTTGGCCTGCTCCCGCGCCAGCCGCTCAAGGTGCGTCTGCCCGCCGCCGCGAAGGTGAGGTACGACCTGCTGCGCGGAGGGCCGGCGGCGGCCGAGTACCTGGCGACCCCCGGGGACCCGGTGCTGTTTGTCGAGCGCGCGACGAAGACTGCGCGCCTCTCCCTCAGCCCCGCGCTCCACATCCGGCTGGAAGATGAATCCGGCGCCGCGGTGGACCGCTCCGTGGTCCGGCTGGAGGTTTTCGATCCCGCGGGCAAAGCCGTGCCTCACTATGCGGGCAACGTGACCGTGCGGGACGGGCAGGCCGAGTTCCAGGTGCCTTTCGCCATCAACGACGCGCCCGGCCAATGGCGCGTCCGCGCTCGCGACGTGGTGAGCGGCCTGACGGCCGAACGGGCCATCAAGCGCCCGTAATGGACTTGACCTGTGCGCGCCAGGCATCGAGCGACGAGTGGATTGCCCGCCCCAGCATGCGCGCGCGCAGTTCCCGCAATTCCGGCAGTTTGCGGCAGGCGATCGCATACCGGCGATAGCGTGGCTGCTCTTCGAGCGACGAATCCGGAAGGTAGACCGGCTCGCGCCGGAAATTCACCAGCGCCAGCCCGCGGGTGATGCTCGCCACCGCGGCTTCCACCACGGCGGGATTCTGAAGCGAAGCCTCCTGGCCCCGCGCAACCAGGCGGAAGAAGTAGGTGGCGCGCCCGGAGCCCGTGCCGGCTTCCCAGGCCACCACGTTCTTCGCCATCGGGAATAAGAACCAGAACAGCACGGGCTGCCTCTCTTCCTCCTCGCCTTCGGGAGCTTCCGGCTCTTCCTGCGGCGCGGTTTCCGGCTCTTCCGCGGCCTCCGCTTCCGGGGCTTCGGCTTCCGCGGCCTGGGCGTCCTCCTCCCGGAGGAACTTGAAGCCGGCCATCAGGGAATCGCCCTCCACGCCCGAGCGCAGCGCCTCGAAGTAGGGCTTGAGCGGGCCATCCACCGCGCGGGCAAGAAACGCGGCGGACAGCTTGGGATGGATGGCCGCAAGTTCCGCCAGCCGCACGCTACGTCCTTCGGGCATTACGGTAAGGAGCCGTTCCAGGGGATCCGGCCCGAGGAAGGGAAACAGCTTGTGCAACTCCGCCGCCGCCTGGGTGCGCAGCGTGTCGAGGGCATCCTGCACCATCCCTACGAACTCGTCCGTCTTCCTGGCGAGCTTCGAAACGACCAGTTGCTCGGAACCGGAATTGATGGCGACGCTGTACGATGCCTCATCGAAGCGCACCGAATCCACGTCACCCAGCCGCCAGTTCAGGGGTGCCCCGGTCTCCGGGATGACCGCCAGATTGCTGCCGTAGAGCCGGATCTGCGCCCGCTGCGGCTGTTTGCCCGAAAGCGCGGCGGCGCCGCTGAAACGGGTGCTTTCCTCCAGGTCTTCGAGAAGCAGGCAGCGGACGATACGGTCGCGCCATGCCGCCAGCAGGCCGTCGCTCATTGCGGCGAAAACCTTGCCGAATCCCCGCAGTTCGAGCACCCGGCCGGTGTAGAGGGTAAGGGCGAGATCGAGTTCCCCCGGAACCACCCGGTCGATGTCGCCCAGATCGAAGGCCAGGGCGGCGCCCGCTTCCGGGGTGACGATACACGTTTCGGGATCGAAGCTCAGCCGGCACGGTCCCTGGCTCAGGCAGCCGCCGCTCTCGCTCAGGTATCGGTACTTTCCGGAGTAAACGGGCATAGGCAGAAGAAGCAGGATAGCACCGCGGCGGCGGTGCTTCTCTTCCCGCCGTCTAGCGCGTCGCCGCCGGTCTGCCCACAGCTTTCATCAACTCCCGGATGGAAGTGAAGATGGTCTCTTCCACCCCTTCCCCAAGCGTGCTGGGGAGGCCGCCCATCATGATGGCATCGCGGGCTTCATAGCCGCCTTCCTTCAGCACACGGAGCGAAGGGATGTAGCAGGGGATGTCGTTCGAATATCCCGCCACGATCATGCCCTCCGCGCCGAACTCGCGTTTCACCCGAAGCGCGTAATCCACCACCACTTCGCCGTTCATGGCCAGGATGGTGAGGTCCTTGCCGAAGCGGATAGCCTGCATGGTGTAGGGCAGGCGGCTGACCGGCGGCTGGCCCGAATCGTAGAGCGCCAGCATGCGTTCGGCATGCCTGCGGAGGATCGGGTCGTTCTCTTTCGCCTGCTGCTGAAACATCTCGAGCGAGTAGGGCGCGAAGGGGAGCTCCGTGGTGAGCATGGCGGCACGGATGGGGGCCTTCACCTGCTTGAGCGGCCCCGCGAGCACACGCGTGACTTCCGCCGAGAGGTCCTGCCCGTACTTCTCGGCGAGTTCCATCTTGCCGCGCGGATGGGTAGTCTGGTCGCCTCCACATAATTGGAGGAACATGGCCGTGGCACCGGGGTTGGCCTTCTCGTATGCCGCCTGGGCGAAGCCGGAGTAGTCTCCGCAGATCTGGTGGAACTGCGGGGTGAGCGCCGAGGGATGGCAGGAAAGCCCGAAGAGCACGCCGCGCAGCTTGCCGTCCGTGCCGGTTACCCGCACCACCGGAACCGTTCGATCCACTGGGCCGCTGGGATTTACGCCGAATTTCCAGCCGCCGCCCGGCACCCGCTCGCGGCGGTTGTGCGAGAACTCCACCTGGCCGGCACCGTAAGAGAGCCGTGCCGGCCGCAGCCCCGCTATAGCCTCGTCTGCCGCAGCGGTCATGGCATCCACCACCGTTTCCCGGTACTTCTCGATGCGCCGGATCATTTCGCGATCGGAGCCGCGGTTCCAGGTGAAGCTCGGCCCGCTGTGGGTGTGGGAGAAGTTGACGAGCAGGCGGGAGCGCTCGATTCCGTGGCGCCGGTGAATGCGGTCCGCCACGGCATCGATCATCGGCCTGGGCATCTTGACCAGATCAATGGTAATGACGAGCAGCCGCTCGCCTTTCCCGTCTTCGAGGGCCAGCGCCTTGGTCCACAAGTCGTGGACGATGCTGTCACCGGGCTGCGTCCGGGCCGCAAACCCGGCCATCCAGATCGGTATCGGAGGTGTGATCTCGCGGCGGCCGAAGCCGGCCTTGAAATCCGCGCCGGCCAAAGTGGCTACCATTAGCGGCGCAAGCATGAGAGCGTATTTTCGGTTCATTCGCGTGCCCTGAAAAACCGAGTATACGCCTTCGCGGGGCGTGAGCTAGGAAAGCACGGCCGCGGTCCGTCTTTTGCGGCGCGGGCGCGGCGGACGGCTAACGATACGGTGCAGCAGGGTCGTGTCCTGAATGGCATCGTGGAACGCCAGCGACGCCGCTCCCACCAATCCGATGTCAAACCCCATGGAGCTGCACTTTACCTCCAACCCGCGGCGGATCTTGGGAAGCGTGTGGGCATCGATTTCCCGGACCACGCGCGGCAGGAAAAGGTCTGGTGCGTGGAGCACGTCACCGCCGAGCACGATTAGTTCGGGATTCAGGAGGTTGGCAATGTTGGCAAGCCCCACACCGAGGTCGTGCCCTGCCCGGTCCACTACCGCGAGGGCGTGCGGCTCGCCGGAGCGCGCCAGGTCGAAAACTTCCGTCACCTGATCCCATTGCACCCGGCCGTCGCCGTTGGCCAGTTCGAGATAGCACCGCACCATCCCGGGGCTGGAGACCACGGCTTCGAGACATCCGGTGTTGCCGCAGTTGCAGCGCTCCCGTGCATTCGGGTCCACGTTCATGTGCCCGAACTCGCCTGCGAAGCCGTCACGCCCGGAAAGCACGCGGCCATCCACCATACAGGCGACACCCACGCCGTTTCCGATGGTGACATAGATGAAATCGCCGCAATCCCGGGCCATTCCCAGCCAGCGTTCGGCGAGCAGCTTGGTCAGGCACTCGGTGCCCAAAAAGACCGGTAGGCCCGTGGCATCGCGCAGGTTGTCTGCCAGGGGGTACTCGTTCCATCCGAGATTCACGGCGGTCACGCGGCGGTCGCGATCCATCACGCCGGAATAACTGACCCCGATCGCCAGCACCCGCGCGCGTTCCTGCGCCGTGAGTCTTTCCTGAACCACTTCGAAGCCCTTGATGAGGGTGTCCATCCCGAGGGGATGCTCGCGGGCGAACGGTTCCTCCCAGCGATGCAGGATATCTCCCAGGAAGCTGGCCAGCCCGAAGCGCACGCGCGTGCCTTCCAGGTCCACCGCAAGAAAGTAAGCCGCCTCGGAGCTGATCTCGAGATAGTCGCGCCTGCGGCCCGCGGCGGAGGGGAGTTGCCCCAACTTACGAACCACTCCGGCTTCTATCAGGTGGCGCAGCCCCTGGCTGACGCTCGCCACATTGAGCCGGGTGGCCTGAATGATCTCCGCCCGGGTGGTCTGGCGGCGCTCGTAGAGCACGGTCAGAATTTTGCGCAGCCACGCGTCAGAAACTTTGTACATCACCGGTTTATATCATCGTGGAACGCGACACGTTTCCGCAACCATATTACCAGCCAATAGGGTAGAATTACCGGCCCATAGGGTAGAAATTGCGGAGATTGCCGGCAGTAATCAGGTGCTGGCGCGCATAGACCGCTGGTGGCGTATGCCGTTTTGCGAGGATATCCTGCGCCAGGCGGATCAGGTCGTCTCCGTAAAGCTCCGGAAAAAACGCCACCGAACCGATGAGCCGCGACCCGGTCCGGAGCAGCTCGGCCCTGCCATCCGGGGTGGCCCCAAGAGCGATTGCGGCGCAGCACTCGGAACGGCCGGGCCTCCTCAAACGCGCGAAGCGCGCCGAGAGCACAGGGATCGTTCACCCCGACGATCAAAGTGCGGCCGGCGGGCGCCCGCCGCAGATATTTGCGGACGCCCTCCAGGGCGCAATCGAAATCACCCCTGGCGTCGATATGTACGAAGTCCCCCGCGGGCACGCCCGGCAGAACCTCGCGGATGCCCGCTTCGGCGCCCTCCAACCGTAACTGCGGCAATGCCCCGGCTATGGGGAGTTCCAGGAGAATGACCGCCTCGACCTCTCCGCCCCAGCATCGTTTCGCCCACCGCGCCAGCGTCCGCCCGGCCGACAGGCCCACCCGGTAGTTGTTTACGCCGTAAAACGTGGCGCCGGGATGCGGGATCTCGATCGCGATGAGCGGAATCCCGGCCTCCTGGAACAACGCCGAGATTGCCGGCGCCACACGCTCGAAGGTCTGAAACTCGAAGACCAGGTCAACCCGCTCGGCAATCAGGCGTTGCGCGTTGCGCAGCGCGGTGCGGGCGCTGTAGCGGTTGTCGAGGACGATCAGGTCAATCTGCTCCCGCGCGGCCGCACGGCGCAGGCTGTCCGTCACCATACTCGAAAACTGCGAGTTCTCCGCTTGGGCTGCGTATCCCAGCCTTAGCTTCGCCCCGCTCGTAATCCGGATGCCTGACTGGTACCGGAAATTCCCGACGTTCCGCAGGAACCCGGCCTCTTCAAGCGTGCGGATAATACGAAAAACAATGGATTTGTTGAGGCCTGTCCGGGCGACAACGTCGGCAAGCCGCAGGGGCTCCGCTTCTTCAAAGCAGCGCAGAACACGGCAGGCGCGGGCAACGGTCTCCAGGCGATAGGACATGTCGCAAATCGAAACAGCCGCACCCGGCGAGATCTCGACTAGCGGGCGCGAACGCGCAGTTTAACAGAAGAACGCTCCCCCGCCAACGATCTTCGCGTGCGGCCCCTCCATTCCGCCGTGGCGGCCCGCAACCCGACTATCGTGACGGCCCTGCTCGCCCGCGGCGCCGACCCCAGCGCGCCCCAGCAGGCGGGGCTCACCCCCCTGCACGCCGCCGCGCACAACGGCGATGACGAGATCGTCCGCCTCCTGCTCTCCTACGGCGCCGACCCGCGCGCCCTCGACGATCACGGCGTCAGCCCCGCCGACCTCGCCCGCGAGCGCGGTCACAACACCGTCGCCATGCTGATCGAGCCGCGCCGCGTCAGCGCCCGGTGACACGCTCTCCGAACGCCGCGGTTTCTCTTGACAAGGGCAGGCATGGCTGGGGCTCTGCGCCGCCATCGGGCTGCACGTGACCGACGAAGCCTGTCACGGATTCCTCTCCGTCTACAACCCCACGGTACTCGCCATCCGCCAGAGCCTTCCCTGGCTCCCTCTCCCGGTCTTCCGGTTTGAGACCTGGCTCGCGGGCCTCGCCATTGCCCTCGTCGCGCTCTCCGTCCTCTCGGCCTTCGCCTTCCGCCGAGCGGCCTGGACGCGCGTGGCCGCCTATGCCCTCGCCATCATGATGGCCGCCAACGCGCTCGGGCACGCCGCCGCCACGTTCTGGATGGCCCGTCCCATGCCCGGCGTCTACTCCTCGCCGCTCCTGATGGCCGCTTCCCTCTGGCTGCTTGTGCGCGCCCGCGCCTGAAGTACCCTATCGCACCACTCCCGCCATGGCCGAACGCAAGGACGCCCGCCGCCGCGCGATCCTTGCCGCTGCCACGCGCAGACGTTCGTGCTGTTCCTGGCGCGCCATTCCGGGGAGGCACGCATCCTGATCGTAGAAACCTCCGGCCTCAGTCCGCGCCTTGAACAGATCCGCCGTTCCGTCACGGCCGGCCATACCCGCGGTGCCGAAAGCGCGCTCCGGCTGCTGGCGCCTCCGCCAAAGCTCTGGCCGCGGCCGTCGCGGAGTTCAACATCCGGGGCATCGGCGCCGCCCCGTAGCCTCACAGCACCGCCCGGATCGTCTCCTTCAGCGGCCCTTCGCAAGGATCCACGAACGACCATGTCTGCTCGTAGCCGCCATCGTCCCGGTACGCCTGGTCGGTGCAGACATATCCCGATGCGACGTCCCCGTACCCGGCCACGCAGGTTCCCAGCCCAGGCTTCTGCTGCTGCGACCAGAACTGGTACTCCACAAACGGCTCGCCCGGAAGATGCACGATCCGGATGTCTCCCAGGTGCAGGCATGAGACATCGTGCGTGCGCCCAGCCAGCAGCAGCCCGCGGAATGCCAGGATCATGGCGGCCTTGATCCTGTCGCTGGCGGATTTGCGGCTGTCCGCCACAATCGCCCGGTTCGCCGCCTCCGAGTACTCCGCTCCACTGCGAGGCCGGAAACGCAGCGGCGCCGTCTTCCAGCTCAGCGGACCCACCGAACCCTCTGCCCGCGCCTTTGCCGATCGCACCATCGCCTCATACAGCCGGCCCGCGAGAGCCGCCCTGGCCTCCTCCGAGCCGTCGTTGTACTTCCCCATTGCCACGTCCCCGGCGCACCCCGTGAAGTACACCTGAAAGACGCCCGATTCCTTCTCCAGCCGCTCGCGCGCGATGCCCGGAACATCCCAGCATACCCGCCCGTCGTCGGAGGCCGTCTGCGGGTGCGAGGCATAGTAATGAAGCTGCGCCAGCGGCTTCCCATCCCCGTGGAGCGAGATGGTCCGCAGGTACGCATCGATGCGGCCCTCCGGTGCCTGTTGACCGTTCTTGTCGCGGCTGCTGCTGTAGCGCGTCAGGGTCTTCCCGTTGGGCTGCAGGATGCGCCGCGACGACCCCACGCGGTCCACCGCAGACCACCCCATCCCCACCGACGTCAGCCGTTCAAAGCGGGTGCTCCCGGCCGCCGCCGCAATCCGTTCCGCCGCCGTCCGCTCGAACTCCACGGTGTGAATCCGGGGGGCGCCCTTGAATGTCCGCAGGATCCGGTCGGCGTCGTCGTCCGGACCGGGCGCCGTGTGCTGATGCACCGCCTGCATCGCCACGCGGTCGGGTGTGGTCCCCACCGCCTCCGCGAGCTTCCTGCGGAACAGATCGTGCGACGTGTTCGACAGCCCCACCCAATCGACCGCGCACAGCGCGAACACGCCGGAGGCGCCGCGGAATACCACACCCTTGGCCTTCAGCGGGTGATCGATCGTTTCAGCCGGCCTCACAAGCCCGTTGCACAGCGGCTCCCCGATGGGTGGAGTGACATCCGCCTGGAACACGGCCACTTCGCATTTCCGGTCTTCCTGAGCGCCGTAAAGGCACAATAACGGCGCGGGCGCGAGCAGAAACTCCCGCCGCGAACTCTTCGGCATTCCTATGGTTCTCCGTTTCTAAACCTGCGGCACGGGCGGCTGCGGCGCGGGTTGCGCCGGCTGGTCACCCGCCTCTCCCTTCTCTACGACCAGGGTAAAATTCGCTACAAGCGCCGCCATCGCCCCAATGGCCGCCAGCACGGGCGCCGCCAGCACGCCTATGGCTGCCACCGTCACTGGGATTTCGATAAACGTGCGGCCCTTGTCGTCCTTGATGATCACCCGCCGCACGTTTCCCTGCCGGATCAGCTCCCCCACCTTATCCACCAGGTCCCGCGCCTGGACTTTGAACTCCTCGAAATTCAGTGCCATACCCAAATCCTACGCCTCGCGGCCGGGTTTCGCAGCCGGAAGGCCTCGCTGCCCCGCACGCGCGTATGGGACCGTCCACTCCGTAAGCGGCCTCAAATGCTAGAATCGGCGAATTGACCGATGGCCCGATTCCTCGTCCGTCTCCTCTTCAAGCTGCTCTATCGCGTCCGGGTCCAAGGTGTGATGGAACCGCGCGGTCGCCTGCTGATCGTCGCTAACCACCAGTCTTTCCTAGACCCCATCCTGCTGGGCGCCTTCCTTCCCGTGCGGCCTGTCTGGGTGGTTCACACCACCATCGCCCGTCTCTGGTACGTGAAGGCCGCGCTGCACTTCGTCCCGCACCTCACGCTCGACACGACGAAGGCCATCGCCTTGAAAGCCATCATCTGGCTGGTAGAGTCCGGGCGCCCTGTGCTGATCTTCCCGGAAGGCCGTATCACGATCACCGGCAGCCTCATGAAGGTTTACGACGGTCCCGCCATGGTGGCTGTACGAACGGGCGCCGACGTGGTGCCGGTCCGCATCGAGGGCCTGGTCTTCTCCGTCTTCAGCCGCATGTCCGGCGACTTCCCGCGGCGCTTCTTCCCGCGCGTCAGCCTCAGCATCATGCCGCCCTGCCAGATCGGGCCCGCCGACGCCCCCACACGCAAAGAGCAGCGACGAATGCAGGGCGAACGCCTGCGCCGCATCATGCAGCGCGCCGTGGTGGAGACACGGCCGCCCCGTGCCCTCTGGCCCGCCCTGCTCGATGCCGCCCGCCTGCATGGGCGCCGCCGCAAGGTCATGGAAGATGTGCGCGAGCAGCCGGAATCCTACGGCCACCTCATCAAGGCATCGCTGGCGCTGGGCCGCATGGTTTCGAAGCTCTCCCCGGAGGGCGAGCGCGTGGGCGTCCTGATGCCCAACCTCACTACTACGGTGGCGCTGCTCTTCGGGATGTGGTCTGTGAGGCGCGTCCCTGCCATCCTGAATTTCACGGCCGGGGCCGAAGCCATGGAGGCCGGCTGCCGCCAGGCCGGCGTCCGGATTGTCCTCACCTCCAGGGCGTTCCTCCAAAAAGCCCGCCTCACCGAGACCGCCGCGCGCATCGGCGGAGTGCGGCTGCTTTACCTCGAAGACCTGCGCCCCACCTTCGGCCTCAAGGACAAGCTCTGGCTGCTGCTCTGGGCCCTCCCTTTCCCCCGTGCCGCCACATGCCCGGCCAGACCCCACGACCCCGCGGTGGTGCTCTTTACTTCCGGCTCCGAAGGCGTCCCCAAGGCAGTGGTCCTCAGTCAGCACGGCGTCCTTACCAACATCAACCAGTTCGACGCGGTCATCGAGTTCACCTCCAAGGACCGCTTCCTCAGCGCGCTCCCCATCTTTCACGCCTTCGGTCTCACGGTGGGAGCGGTGGCGCCGCTTATGGTGGGGGCGCGCGTCTTCCTCTACCCCACCCCCCTGCACTACCGCATGATCCCGGAGGCCGTCTACGACCGCGAGTCCACCGTCCTGTTCGCCACCGGCACCTTCCTGGCCCACTACGGCAAGCACGCCCATCCCTACGATTTCCGCAGCCTCCGGATCGTGCTGGCCGGCGCGGAAAAGCTCGGCGACGAGGTGCGCCAACTGTGGGCCGATAAATTCGGCATCCGCATTCTTGAAGGCTATGGCGCCACCGAGTGCTCCCCCTGCATTTCCGTGAACACTCCGCTCGCCTATCGCGCCGGCACGGTGGGGGAACTCTTCCCGGGCCTCGATTACCGGCTGTCCCCGGTGGCCGGAATCGACAACGGCGGTATGCTGCACTTGAGAGGCCCCAACGTGATGCTCGGCTACCTCCGGCCGAACGGGGAAATCGAACCGGTGCGCTCCGACTTCGGCCCCGGCTGGTATGCCACTGGCGACATCGTGGAGGTGGAGCCGGAATCGCGCTTCATCACCATCGTCGGGCGCGTGCGTCGCTTCGCCAAGGTGGCCGGGGAGATGGTCTCGCTTGAAACCGTGGAGCGCATCGCTGCGGCAGCATCGCCCACGTTTCAACATGCCTCGGCCGCTGTTCCGCAACCGGGCCGCGGGGAGATGATCCTGTTGTTCAGCGAAGACCCGGCGCTCGAGCGTGCTCGCCTGGCGGAGGCCGCCCGCACCATCGGAGTCCCCGAACTCGCAGTGCCCCGCCGCGTCGTCCACGTGGCGCACCTCCCGCTGCTCGGCAACGGCAAGAAGGACTACGTAACCCTGAACCGTATGGCCGCCGAAGCCGCCGCCCCCTCGCCCGTGAGGACCGCTTGACTTACAGCCGCCGCGAACAGACCGGCTGGTACTTCTACGATTGGGCCAACTCCGCCTTCTCGACCACCGTCGTCACCCTCTTCCTCGGCCCCTACCTCACCGTGCTCGCTCGCGCGGCCGCCGACGCCAACGGCTTCGTCTACCCGCTCGGCATCCCCGTGGACGCACGTTCCTGGTGGGGCTACCTTGTCTCGGTCTCGGTGGCTTCGCAGGTGCTCGTGCTGCCCGTGGTGGGGGCCCTGGCCGATGTCAGCCGCCGAAAAAAGCTGCTGCTTGCGCTGTTCGCCTATGGCGGCGCCCTCCCCACCACCGCCATGTTCTTTCTGAAAGACGGCGCCTACTTCGCCGGCGGCCTGCTCTTTCTGGCGGCCAACCTCAGCTTCGGCGCCGCCATCGTGGTCTACAACTCCTGGCTGCCCCAGATCGCCGCGCCGGAGGAGCGCGATACGGTGTCGTCCAAAGGCTGGGGCATCGGGTATCTGGGGGGCGGGACGCTCCTGGGGCTCAACCTGTTGCTCTACATGCAGGCGGAAAACCTCGGGCTCACCGAAGGCCAGGCCGTGCGGATCAGCCTCTGCTCCGCGGGGGTATGGTGGGCGGCTTTCACGTTGATCCCGCTGGCCACGCTCCGCAATCGGGAACCCCTGCTCACCTTGCCTCCCGGCCGGAGTTGGTTTGCCGCCGGCTTCGGGCAACTCGCCCGAACCCTCCGGGATCTCCGCCGCTATCCCCAAACAGTGACATTTTTGGTCGCTTATTTGATCTATAACGACGCAATTCAGTCCGTAATTACGCTTTCCGCCCAGTTCGGTAGCGACGAGCTGAAGATGCCCATCTCCTCCCTCACCCTCATGATCCTGATGGTCCAGTTCATGGCCTTCTTCGGCGCCCTGGGCTTCAACCAGGTGGCCCGGGTCGTGGGGGCCAAGCGCGCCGTCATGCTCTCCCTCGTGGTGTGGACCGCCGCGCTGGCGGCCATCTACGGATGGGTGCGGACGCCCGGCCAGTTCTTTATCATCGGTGCGGTTGTGGCTCTGGTGCTGGGCGGTAGCCAGGCCCTCAGCCGGTCGCTGTTTTCCCAGATGATCCCCAAGGGGAAAGAGGCCGAATACTTCAGCCTGTATGAGATCAGCGACAAGGGCACGAGCTGGCTGGGACCGCTGATTTTCGGCCTCGCGCTGCAGTTCACCGGCAATTACCGGCTGGCGATCCTGTCCCTGGTACTGTTCTTCGTGGCGGGGTTGGCTATCCTGGCGCGGGTGAATGTCGAACGCGCCGCCGGGGCCGCTCAGTCGTAGTCGATATCCCGCTTGGGCGGGGCGACGTCGGGTGTTTCCTTCGCCTGCCTCAGCAGTTCGTCGAACTTCTTTTCGAGCACCTTCCCGTGCGACTTCTCGGTTTCGAAGCTCTTCCGGAACATCTCGTCCCGGCGCGCGCCCTCGCCCTTCAGTTTGGCGACGGCAGCGGCCAGGTCTTCAATAGCCGGGGGCCTTTCCATCTCCTTATGGGAGATGACGGCGTGGGTTTCGGGGTCGATCTTCAGCTTGGCCTGACAGCAGGGGCAATCCACCTCGATCAATCCATGGGGCATAGCACCATCGTAGGGCAGGGCGGCGCGGCTGTCCACCGGCCCCCAACGGCCGCGTGAACGGCCAGGCTCGAGAAGAGTTGACTGTGGGGAAATTTGCGGAAACTTATAGGGAGACTGCCGAGAGGTGACTGCTTAGGTGGGAGACGGACTGAAGATCAATCGTCTCTCCTCGAGCCTGGATTAACTTAGTCACGCCTTTCCTACTGCAATCCCCCGGCCAAAGGAGAAACTGTTTGCCGTCAGCGCGTTAAGTGCTGGCCTGGGGCGTTAGCGTGCAATTTTGTCGAGTTCGGGACAAAGTTACCGCTGCCCCGCTGGGGCGCAGAACCGCGACTCCCCGCGGTACGGATTGCGACACCCGCGCCGGAACTGTGCGCTGCCTCACGCCTAACGCTGCTGCGGCGGTAAGTCGGGTATACGGCCGGGCGCCTGGGAGACGACTCCCCGGACTGCCTCCGCCATCGAGATGTTGTTGCGGTCCAGCGTCTGGCCGGTGGCGCGGTCGAGTTCCACCCGTGCCGTCCCGTAATTGTTGGTAGCGGCCACCTCGACCGACCGGGCGGTGGCCAGGTCGCGCTGCGCCAGAATTACGTTGTACATGGTGGAGGCGCCCAGGGCGAATTTCTTCTGCTCGGCGTCCAGGGTCTGCTCCTGGAGCACCCGCGCCTTCTCGGCCGCCT
This sequence comes from Bryobacteraceae bacterium, assembly GCA_035561075.1. Lineage (GTDB taxonomy): Bacteria > Acidobacteriota > Terriglobia > Bryobacterales > Bryobacteraceae > JAMCRM01. Next base: position 11,051 of record DATMYF010000047.1, on the reverse strand, counting down.
GGTAGCGTGCTCGCGCCTGCTGGAGGGCGATCATGGCGTTCTGCACGTCCACCCGTACCTGGTTTTCCAGGCGCTGAAGGCTCAACTGCTGCTGCCGCATGGCGAGCTGGTCGTTGATCATATCCGCCTGCGCGGCGCGGTTGCGGAGCGGAATGTTCAGGTTGAAGCCTGCGGAGTAATCCGGAAAATTGCGGGAAAGGAGCTGGCCGAGCACGGAGCCGTAGCCGCCCAGGAAAAACTCGTTCTGCAGGCGCGTGCGGCCGGGAAGCACGGGCAGGTCATTGGGCTGGCCGGCCAAGCCGTTGTTGGCGAAGTTCACCACCACGTCGAGCGTCGGCAGCAACGCGCTGCGGCTACCTTTCAGACTGACCTCGGAGTTGCGCAACTGCATGCGGCTCTGCGCCAGTTCCGGGCGGGAGGCCAGCGCCTGGGCCGCCAGGTCCTGGATGGGCGCGATGGGTTCGACCGCCGGAATCTGGATGCGGTCCAGCGTGATGATGCGGGCATCGGCCACCCCGGGGCTCGCCACGCCATTGCGGCTGAGCGCGTTCTTGAGGATCGTCTCCTGCTGAAGAATCTGGGTTTCGGAAATCGTGAGATCCTGCTGGCGCGCGGCCATCTCGGCTTCGGCGCGCACGATCTCGATGGGCGCAAGGGTCCCGATCTCTACCTGCTTGCGGTTGTCCTGGTAAAGCTTCTCCGCCAGCGCCAGGGATTGCCGCCTGACGTGCGCGTCCTCGTTGAAACTTACCAGGTCCCAGTAGAGATTCATGACCGCGGATACCGTGGTGATCACCTGGTTCTTAAAAGTGAGATCGGAAATTTCGCGGTTGTTCTTGGCAATCGTGATCTGGCGCGAGTTCACAGCCAGACCGAAGCCCTGCAGGAGCCGCTGGGTGAAGTTGAACCCGAGGGTGCCGTTACTGGCAGGGTTGAAATCGGCGCTGCGGTTGTTGGTGCGGAGGTACTGGTTGCTGAGGTTGAGGCTCAGGCTGGTGCCGGTGAGAAACCCCTTCTGCAGCGCGACGGAGGAGGTGTCGCTGCGCGAGATGAAGGCGTTGGTGCCGGTCACAAACGCGCTGGTCTGGGGAGTGCTGGTATGGGCCCAGCGGGCGCTGCCCACAACGACCGGATCGAGGTTGGGGATGGCGCTGCCGGTCTGCGTGACCACGGTAGATCCTGCCGTGGAGCTGGCCTGCCCGGTCTGCGAACCGGCACTGGAGCTGATGCCGGTCTGGGCGGTGCTGCTCGTGGTGGCGCTCGAAGCTCCGGTCTGCACGCTGGTCGAAACCCCGCGGGCAAAACCGCCGGCGCGGGCCCGCATCAGGCTGGCTTCGGCAATCTGCGGGGCGTAACGCTGGATCTCGATATCCAGGTTGTTTTCGAGTGCCAGTGCGATGGCGTCCTGTAGCGAGAGATACAGATTCCCGGCGCGCAGCAGCGATTCGAGGCGGTTCGAATTCGCGAGATCGACCGGCGGCACGTAGGCCGGGCGGTAGTTGCCCGTGAGCCAGCCGAACCGGCCTTCCGGCTGGGTGATCTGGTGCGCGGCCACACGGGCGTTCGCGTCTGCCGCGGGTTCGGCGGCATGGGCCGGCGCCAGGAGCAGAAAGACGGAGAGTACGGCGATGATGCGTTGCATATTAGTCCTCTGAGCGGGCCAGGCGGCCGCCCCGGCGGCAATAGGTTTGCAGATTCTCTTTATAGTCAATGGTATAGTAGGGCTTCGTGACCCCGCAAGCCGAGTCCGTACTCCAGATCTTCCGGTCAACGGGTGCCTACCTGACCGGCCATTTCCGCCTGACCAGCGGAATGCACAGTTCGCAGTATCTGCAATGCGCGCTGGTGTTGCAGCATCCCGGGCACGCCGAAACACTCGGCCGCGCAATCGCGGAAGCGGTGCGAGGCTTGACACCGGATCCCATTTCGCTGGTGGCCTCCCCGGCTTTGGGCGGGCTGATCATCGGGCATGAGGTGGCGCGCGCCCTGGGTGCGCGCTTCAACTTTACCGAACGCGATGCCAACGCGAAGATGACGCTGCGCAGGGGTTTCTCGGTTACCCCCGGCGAGACAGCAGTGGTGGTCGAAGACGTGGTGACCACGGGAGGCAGCACGCGGGACGTAGTGGAAGTGCTGCAGGCGGCGGGCGCGCGCGTGCTGGCAGCGGCGTCGATCATCGATCGCAGCGGCGGCCGGGCGGACGTAGGCGCTCCGCGTGTGGCGCTGGTGACCCTACAGGTGGCGGCGCACTATCCCGAAGAGTGCCCGCTGTGCGCCGCGGGCATGCCGCTCGTCAAACCCGGCTCGCGGCCGGTGTAATGCGCCGCATCCGCATCACGGTAGCCTACGACGGCACGGGTTTCCACGGCTGGCAGGTCCAGCCGGGCCTCGCCACCATCCAGGGAACCCTCGAACGCATCGTTACGGAAATTGAAGGCCGGCCGGTGCACGTAGCGGGTAGCGGCCGGACGGATGCCGGCGTCCATGCCCTGGCGCAGGTGGCGGCGTTCAGCATCGAAAACCCCATCCCCGTGGCGAATCTCCGCAAAGCCGTGAACCGCCTGCTGCCGCCTGCCGTCCGGGTGCTTTCCGTGGAAGAGGTGGAGGGGAGCTTCCACCCGCGTTTCAACGCCAAGGCGAAGACGTACGAATACCGCATCGTGCGCGGGGAATCGTGCCCTCCCTGGGAATGGCGCTACGTGCACCACCATCCCTACCCGCTCGACGTCGAGCGTATGGCCCGGCTGGCGCCGCTGCTCGAGGGCGTCCACGACTTCACCGCGTTCGCGGCCAGCGACGAGCGCGACCTGGAAGGCCGCTCGAAGGTCCGGACCGTGTGGACGTCGGAAATTGAGGCGCAGGGCGACCGCTTGCTCTACCGGGTGCGCGGCAGCGGCTTCCTGAAGCACATGGTGCGCAACATCATGGGAACGTTGCTCGAAGCCGGCAAGGGGAACCTCGGGGAACCGGAATTGCGCGCCCTGCTCGCGCCGGCAACAGAGAAGGCGGGGCCCACAGTTCCTGCCAAGGGACTGTTTCTGATCGGCGTCGAATACTGACGGTTTCCCGACAATTCCCTCACCGGCATTTTGCACGGCGCGGTTCCCGGCGTGACGGCGCCAATTCGCACGCCCAATACCCTTGATGCATAATGCCCATACGCCTGTTCCTGATCCTCACGTGCATTGCTTCCGGTGCTCTGGCCCAGACCATTCGAGGGGTTGAGGTATTCGGGGGTTACTCGTATACCCGGATGCCTGCGGAACCGGGCGGTCTCACTGCCGCGAATTTGAACGGCTGGAACGCCGCGGTGAAGGTGAACTTCTGGTCGCGGGCCGGATGGGTGTTCGATTTCGAAGGCAGCTACGGTCGGCGCCGTATGGTGCCCAGCGGCTTCCAACCCCGCGAGACACTCGATGGCGGGGTGCGCCAGCATACGGTGTTGTCTGGCCCCGAGATCCGGCTGTTCACCACCAGACGTCTCGCTGCCAACGCGCGCGTGCTGATCGGTGCGCTATACGTAAACCCGCTCACCCTGCCGCTCAAGGAGCCCTTCGCGCCGGGACCCCCGGACCCGCGCCCGCTCGTCACGCAGTTCACTTTAGGACGCGCGAAACCACTGGCCGGAGCGGTGGGATTCAGCTTCGATTACCGCGTTACGGATCATCTCTCTATCCGGCTGCTGCAGTCCGACCTCGTTGTGGTTTCGCTGGGCGATCTGAACCTCAGGCGGCCTCGCGTGTCTACCGGTATCGTGTTCACGTTTGGGTGGTGACCCAGGTCACTGCCTCCGGGCTTTCCGCGGGCCTACCCTGGGGCATGATGCGTAATACGCTCTCCACTACTCTGGCCATCGCGATACTGACCGCCGCGACTGCTTCGGCCCACTGCGATAGCCTGGACGGTCCCGTGGTCGAAGCCGCCCGCAAAGCGTTGGCCTCCGGCGAAGTCGCGCTGGTGATGCCCTGGGTTCAGCCCAAGGATGAGCCCGCTATCCGGCAGGCCTTCACCCGGACGCTCAAGGTCCGCAAGCTGAATCCCGAAGCCGAAAACCTTGCCGATACATGGTTCTTCGAAACGCTCGTCCGCATACACCGGGCGGGCGAAGGCGCCTCGTACGAAGGATTGAAACCCGCCGGAGGCGACCCCGGGCCCGCCATCACCGCGGCCGAGAAAGCCATCGCAGCCGGCAGCGATGAAGCTCTGTCGAAAATGCTCACTACTGCGGCGAGCGAAGGCTTGCACCACCGCTTTCACCAGGTCCTCGAGGCGAAGGACTACAAACCAGCGGATGTCAACGCAGGCCGGGCCTACGTATCCGCCTACGTCGATTTCATACACTATGCCGAGCGACTGCATCAGGCCGTAGCCGCGGGCCACCAGCACTAGTGTTTTGACATGTCGTGTTTTATCCGGGTACAATGATTTATCCGGGTAATATCATGACCACAGGCACGAGTTGCACAGCGTTTGAGGGTTCCAGGCGGATTGCTTCGGGCGAACTGCGCGAGGTCGCGTGGAAAGCCAAAGAGGCTGTCGACCGCGGCGAGCCGGTGCTGATCTTCAACGACGAGACCAGTCAAGTGATCGAGGTCGACTTCCGCGGAGCGGTGAACGACGTGGTCCGCAGGTTGCCGCAGCCCGTCGATGACGTGGAAGCGCCGCGCCGGCCGGGGCGTCCCAAACTGGGCGTAGTGGCGCGGGAAGTCACGCTGCTGCCGAGACATTGGGAATGGCTCAACAGCCAGCCGGGCGGCGCCTCCGTGGCGCTGCGGAAGTTGGTCGAGGAGGCACGCAAGGCCAACGCCGGCAAGGACCGGATCCGGCGCGCGCAGGAGTCTGCCTACCGCTTCATGTCCGCCATGGCAGGCAACGAACCCGGCTTCGAGGAGGCCTCGCGTGCGCTGTTTGCGGGCAAGCCGGGGCGGTTCGACGAGATGACCGCGGCATGGCCGGTGGACGTGCGGGAGCATGCCAGGAAAGTGGCGGCCCCGGCTTTCCGGGAGGAGATTTGAGCATGGATCCGGCTGCCAGGAAGGAAGCGATCAAGCAGTATAAGGAGCGCAAACCGTGCCGGGGCGCGTTCGCGGTGCGCTGCACGGCTTCGGGGCGGATCTGGGTGGGGGCGTCCCCCAACCTGGATGCGGCCCGGAACAGCTTCGGTTTCGCCCTGAGCCACGGGTCGCACTACGACCGTAGTCTCCAGGAAGAACTGCAGGCGCACGGGGAAGATGGGTTCACGTTCGAAGTCCTCGAAGAGCTCAAGGACGACATCCTGCCGATGGAAGTCAGCGGGCTCCTGAAGGAAGCAAAGGTTTGCTGGGCAGAGCGGCTGGGGGCCATAACCCTGCTGTGACGGATGCGGTAGCATGTAGCAAAGGATTTCCACCTATGGCAATAACTCGCCGAAGTTTCCTTGCAACCGCCGCCATGGCTGCCGTGGCGACCGAAATCGACGCCCAAACCGGGATGCCCATGCGCACGCTCGGGAAAACGGGGCAAAAGGTATCGCTACTCTCCTTCGGGGCTGGCAGCCGCTGGCTCGCCTACAAGACCCCCGACCAGGCACTTCCGGCCCTCGAACGCGCGCTCAAGGGCGGGGTGAATTATGTGGACACCGCGGCGTCCTATGGCAACGGGCAGAGCGAGCAGTGGGTTGGGGAGTTCCTGAAGACCCACAAGAAAAACTTCTTCCTGGTGACCAAGGTCGGCGGCGGCGGGAAGCGTTCGTATGACGAGGTGATGCGGATCATCGACCGGTCCCTGAAGAATTTGGGGGTTAGCCAGGTGGACCTGATGCACATCCATAGCCTCGGGAACGAGGACGACCTGGCCGCCATCGAGGCGCCCGACGGACAGCTCAAGGCGATGCTCAAGGCGAAGGACCAGAAGTTGGCGCGCTTCATCGGGGTCACCAGCCACCAAAATCCAAAAGTCCTGGCGCAGTTCCTCTCGCGGCACGATTTCGATTCCACCCAGATGGCGCTGAATATCGCGCAAATCGGCGGTGGGGCGCCATCGAACAAAGCGGGAGAGGGGCAGACGGGCGCGTCGGGCTTCGAGGCCGTGGCGATGCCGGTGGCGCTCAAGAAGAAAATGGGCCTGACCGCCATGAAGGTGTTCGCGCAGGAAAAACTGCTGGGCAAGGCGGAACCGGCCATGCTGCTTCGGTACTGCATGTCGCTGCCAGTGGCTGCGTGCACGGTGGGGATGCCGGAAGTGGCCCACATCGATTTCGCGCTGGCCACTGCCAAGGGCTTCAAGCCGCTCACCCCGGATGAGATGAGGTCGCTGCCGCAGAGCGTGTCCGCCAGCATGCGGGCATCGATCGACAGTTTCTTCGCCGACCACCAGGACTGCTAGCGCGCCGGTTCGTGTGAGGCTTCAAGGTACAGGACGACCAGCGCGATCCAGAGCAGATCGGCCAGGAACAAGTGTAGAATCTGCATCCAGACCGGGGCCAGCAACACCACGTTGACGGCCCCGGCTGCCATTTGGACGGCCAGGAGCATCAAGACTGCCAAGGCGGGGCGCGCCAGGTGCGGGATCCGGACCACGCGCCACGCGGCCACGAAAGCGAAGGCCCCCACAAGGACTGCGGTGAGCGGGTGGAGCAGCCGCAGGCGCAACAGCACGGGGGAATCGGCGGCCAGCGCCGCGGCCCCGGGGTAGAGGGTGTCGCCCAGCGCCGCGATGCCTCCCGTGATGGTTATCAGGAGCGCCAAAGGCAGTGTGACGAACAGGGCCGAGGGACGCTCGACCAGGCGCTTGCGTGGCCCGCCGGAAGCCAGCCAGGGGATAGCCGCCAGCATGGCCAGCAGCAGCATGGTGTTCACCAGGTGGGCGCAGAGGTAGACGGCGCGCCACGGCGAATTGTTGTCCCCCACCAGCCCGAACAGCACCAGGCCCGCGCCCAACGCTGCTTCCAGTAGCATGAAGACGCCCGCCAGCACCGCCGCCGACCGTACCCGATGACCGCGCGGGAAGATCCGGAAGGCCATCGCCAGCAGGGCCGCCAGGCTGAGCAGGGCCAAGCCGCTGGTGATCCGGTGGGTGAATTCGATGACGGTGGCCGCGCCCGGATCCCGCGGTACCACCATGCCGTCGCAAAGCGGCCAATGGCTGCCGCATCCGGCGCCCGAACCGGTGGCCCGGACGAATGCGCCCCACAGCACCACCAGGACATTCCAGGCCAGCACTCCCCAACCAAAGAGAACAAAATTACGGTGGCGCGCCCTCATCGCTCCAGCTTAGCGCGGGCCGTGCCGCATGGCGCCGCCCCGGCGGTGAAGACCTGTGCATTAGAGACCGGAATGCAAGACGCAAGGCGGGAGATTTGCTATGAACCTGGTGAACAGCCTGGCGAAGCAGGTGACGGACCGCCTGCCCAAGTCGCTGAGCCCGACCAGCCACGCGGTGGCGGATTACATCCTGCTGGCGGGAACCGTGGCGGCGGCCACCTACCTTTTCCGGCGGAACCGCACGGCGGGCGCGTGCGCCGTGATCGCCGCCGTCACGGAGGGAGCCAATATGGCCCTCACGGACTTTCCAGGCGGCATATTCAAAACCATCAGCTTCCCCATGCACGGGCGGCTGGGGTTGGGGATCGCGGCCATGGTGGCGTCCATGCCGAAGCTCATGAATTTCGATAAGACCCCCGAGGCGCGGTTCTTCCAAATGCACTCGCTGGCGGTGGTGTCGCTGATCGGGATGACGGACTTCACGGGCACCGGGAAGACGAGGCAGGTACGGGAACTTCAGCACGCGGAAGTCTGACGCCCGCGGCTTGGGGCATCCGCTATAGTCTCTATTGGAGGCCCCCATGTATCGCGGCGTGGACTATATGCATATCGATTCCCTGTTCGGGGAAGAAGAGCTTATGGTGCGGGCGACGGCACGGCGGTTCGTAGATGAGCGCGTCCTGCCCGCCATCCGGGACTGCTACCGGGAGGCGCGCTTTCCGCGCGAACTGGTGCTCGAAATGGGCGCGATGGGTTTCCTGGGAGCCAACCTCGAAGGGTACGGCTGCGCGGGCATGGGCAGCGTGGAGTACGGGTTGTTGATGCAGGAACTCGAACGCGGCGATTCGGGTGTGCGCAGCTTTGCCTCCGTGCAGGGTGCGCTGGTGATGTACCCCATCCTGACGTTCGGGTCCGAAGAACAGAAGCAGCGCTGGCTGCCGCGCCTGGCCTCTGGCGAGGCGGTGGGTTGCTTCGGGCTCACGGAACCTGACTTCGGCTCGAACCCGGCGGGCATGCGGACCACCGCGCGGCAGGACGGCGACGGCTGGGTGCTCAACGGCGAGAAGACGTGGATTACCAACGGCACCATGTCGGATGTGGCGGTGGTGTGGGCCCGCACGCCGGACGGAGTCCGGGGCTTCCTGGTGGAGAAGGGAACCGCGGGTTACGGGACCTCGGATATCCATGGGAAGTGGTCGATGCGGGCATCCGTCACCTCCAGCTTGTCGTTCTCCGATTGCCGGGTGCCGCGGGAGAGCCTGCTGCCCGGCGCCCGGGGCTTGAAGAGCGCGCTGATGTGCCTGACACAGGCGCGCTACGGGATCGGGTGGGGCGTGCTGGGCGCCGCCATGGATTGTTATGAGACCGCGCGGGAATACACGATCCTGCGGAAGCAGTTCGACGACCGGCCCATCGCCTCCCATCAACTCGTGCAGGAGAAGCTTGCCTGGATGATCACGGAGATCACTAAGGGGCAGTTGCTGGCGGTGCACGCGGCCCGTCTCAAGGACCAGGGCAAACTCGACCAGGCGCACGTCTCCATGCTGAAGCGGAACAACGTGAGCATGGCGCTCGAAACCGCGCGCATGGCGCGGGACCTCCTGGGTGCCAACGGGATCACCGACGAGTACCCTGTCATGCGCCACCTGATGAATCTCGAAACCGTGAAAACCTACGAGGGCACGGACCACATCCATACCCTGGTGATCGGGGAGCGGGTGACGGGGATTCCGGCGTATCGGTAAGGACGCGGCGCTAGAATAAGTCATCCAACATGCTTCTGTACGCGCTTACGATCCTGGTATCCGCCTTTCTGCTGTTCCAGGTGGAACCGGTGATCGCCAAAATGATCCTGCCGTGGTTCGGCGGCTCGGCGGCGGTGTGGACCACCTGCCTGCTGTTCTTCCAGGTGGTCTTACTGCTGGGATATCTCTATGCTCACTTGCTGATCCGGTTTGTAAGCCGGCGCGGCCAGGCACTTGTCCATATCGGGCTGCTGTTCGCCAGCCTGCTGGTTTTGCCCGTGGTGCCGGGGGCGGGCTGGAAGCCCTCAGGGACGGAGGACCCCACGTGGCGAATTCTGCTGCTGCTGGGTGCCACGGTGGGGCTGCCGTATTTCCTGCTTTCCACCACCGGGCCCCTGGTGCAGGGCTGGTATGCGCGGCGCTTCAAGGGCGCGGTTCCGTACCGGCTGTACGCGCTCTCGAACGCCGGGTCGATGTTCGCGTTGCTGAGCTATCCGGTGCTGTTCGAGCCGGTGTTCGCCACGCACCAGCAGGCCATGGGGTGGTCGTTCGGGTTTGCCGCTTTCGTGCTGCTCTGCGGCGCCACGGCACTGGTCTCGCGGACGGGCACTGACTCCGGCGTGCTGGAGGAGGGCGAGGGCCAACGCCCTGGCGCCGCGCTCTACTTTTTCTGGATCGCGCTGCCGGCCTGTGCTTCGGTGCTGCTGCTGGCCATCACCAACCACCTCTCACAAAACGTGGCCGCCATTCCGTTCCTTTGGGTGCTGCCTCTGAGCCTCTACCTTCTTTCGTTCATCCTGTGCTTCGAGCGATCAGCCTGGTACCACCGCGGCCTCTTCTTGCGGCTCCTGATCGTGGCATTGGGCGGCATGGCCTACGTGCTGTCGGAAGACTTCGAGAATGCCAGCATCAAAATGCTGATTCCGCTGTTGACTGCGGGTCTCTTCGTCTGCTCGATGGTGTGCCACGGGGAACTGGCGCGGCTTAAGCCGCACCCGCGCTTCCTTACCTCCTATTACGTAATGATCTCGGTGGGCGGGGCGCTCGGCGGGGTGCTGGTGGGCCTCATGGCACCGCGGCTGTTCCAGGGTTACTACGAGCTACCAGCGGGACTCGGTGGATGCGCGCTGCTGGTATTGCTCGTGCTGCGGCGGGACCCCGAGACCAGTCTGTCGAAGGGTTGGAAAAGCCCGGCCGGGGCGGTGTCGGCGGTGCTTGCGGCGGGCTTTGTAATCTATCTTGCGGTGCAGACGAGCCAGAACGATCGCGACTACAACCTGAAGCTGAGAAACTTCTACGGCGGGCTGCGAATTACTGGCGAGGGCGGGCCTTCCGATCCCGACGCTGTCCGCAAGCTACTGCACGGCACCATCAATCACGGGACGCAATTCATCAGCCGGGAGCGGCGCAACTGGCCGACCACATATTACGGGCCCGAGAGTGGCGTCGGGCTCGCCATTCGGGAGCGGCAGGAGATGGGGCCCATGCGGGTGGGGGTGATCGGGCTCGGCACCGGGACCCTGGCTGCCTATGGGCGCGCGGGCGATTACTACCGCTTCTACGAAATCAACCCGCTCGTGATTGAACTGGCGCGCACGTGGTTTACTTACCTCGGCGATTCGAAGGCCCACGTCGAGTGCGCCCTGGGCGACGCGCGCCTGTCGCTTGAACGCGAACCGCAGCAGGCCTTTGACGTCCTGGCGGTGGACGCGTTTTCGGGGGACTCCATTCCCGTGCACCTGCTTACCCGGGAAGCCTTCGCGCTCTACCGGCGGCACCTTGCGCCCGGTGGCGTGCTGGCCGTCCACGTATCGAATAAGTATCTGGACCTGACGCCGGTGGTGCGGATGCAGGCAGACGCGCTGGGTGAACCATCGATGCTGTTGGATACCGAGGACAATGACGCCACGGGCACTTTCGGGGCTACATGGGTACTCATTTCCGCGCGGCAGGAGTTCTTCGCCAAGCCGGCCATCAAAGCCGTGGCCGAAGAGGCGGAGCCGAAGAAAGGCCTGCGTCTCTGGACCGACGATTACAGCAACTTATTCCAGATCCTCAAGTAATA
>DATMYF010000046.1:0-48847 GCA_035561075.1 Bryobacteraceae bacterium | reverse complement strand
AAAAGAGACAACTGGAGGCGCGGGTCGGAATCGAACCGACGTATAAAGGTTTTGCAGACCTTTGCCTTACCGCTTGGCTACCGCGCCGTTCTTATCGGAAAATACCGCGTAAAGGGTGGTGAAGTCAATTCGGCCCGGCAATCAGACCGCGCGCGACTTGCGGGCGGCACTCCCGGTTTCCGAGCGCGGAGGCTTCTTTCCGCCACTCGCGAGGCGGCGGGCCTGATCCGTCACACAGACCAGAAACATTGGCTGCCGGGCGTTCTTCAGCAGGTCGATGATGCGGTCCGGGGCCTCTTCCAGGTAGATCGATTTCCCGTCCGTAAGGAGGTGAACATCCGAGGCGCCCGCCAGCGCATCACTCAGGCGCTTGCCCATGTCCTTCTGCAGAAAACGCAGCACGCGGCGGATCTTCTGCAGCGAAAACCCCTTCCGCCGCAGCTCGGCGATGACCGAAATCTCCACTACCTCCTCGGGGAGGTAGACGCGCCGGTGGCCGTCCTGCCGCGGAGATACTACGTTGCGCTCGTCCCACCACTGCAACTGCCGGAGGCTTACAGCGCAAAGGCGCGCCACTTCGCTGCTGGTGTAGCCGCCGGCTTCGGGGAGAGCAGCGGGACGGGTACTCTTGGACTTGAACATTTTTTCGCGCTTTCGTTTTCGAATTAGAGCCGCCACTAGGATTTTACATGGCTCTCCGCCCCTGTCAACAGGGTTTTTGTATGATGTATAAGTACATTAAACAATATGTCGGCACCGCTACTCCGCATTGACCTTCGTCCAGGCACCCCCGCATACCGCCAGATCGCCGACACCCTGCGCGCCGTGCTGGTGGCGGGCTCGCTGCGGCCCGGCGAACACCTCCCCCCAGTGCGGCAACTGGCTCTTGAAGTGGGCGTGCACTTCAACACCGTTGCCGAGGCTTACCGGATCCTGGCCGCGGAGGGCTGGCTGGCGCTGCGGCGCCGGCGTGGGGCGCTCGTTCTGGCGAGGCGCCCGCCGGAGGCCGCCGTCGACGTGGCGGAGACCTTTCCACGGAGGTTGCGGGAGGTGGTGGCGGAGTGGCGCGCCGCCGGCATGCCGCAGGCAGTGATCGCGCGAGAGCTCCGTTCCGTAGCGGACGGCCTGTAGAAATGAATCCACGGGTGCCCATATGGTCCGGCAGTCGTACCGGTTGCTACACTAAAAGCAAGTTGTTCGCCCGATCCGTTCGACAGATTCCACCCGCTGCGGTATTGCTCGGGCTCGCGCTGCTCGCTGCCGGTTGCGGCGGCGATTCCGATATCGGGGAAACCGTCATAGGAGAGGCGTGGGTTGGACCGGTAAGCCTGGACCTGCGCGGGGACATTCCTCTCAAATCGCCCAAGGTTGCCACGGTGAAACACGGCGCACACCTGGAAATTGTGCAGCAGCGGCGCCGCTTCCTGAAAGTGCGAACCGATGACGGCGTGGAGGGATGGACCGAGCAGGGCGTGCTGCTCAGTTCCGGCGAGATGACGGCCCTTCAGGAATTGGGAGAACAGGCGAAAAAGCTGCGGCCCCACGGCTTGGCCATCTCCTTCGACCTGCTCAACGTCCACACCCTCCCGGCGCGGCAATCCCCCAGTTTCACCCAGGTAAAGCAGGGGGAGAAGATGGAAGTGCTGACCTACGCGGTGATGCCCCGTAAGGTACCGGCGCGCCCGCCTCTGATCCCGCCGGCGCCCAAGCGCCCGCGCATTGCGAAGAAGAAGAAGGCCAGGGAACCCCGCTATCAGTTGCCGCCCCTGCCGGCGCCGCCCGGTCCGCCGGCCGGTTGGATAGCGATGTCCCGCACGGACCTGCCGCCCCTGCCGCCGGAGCCGCCGGTTCCGGTGGCGACCGACGATTGGACGCTGGTACGAGTTCCCTCCGGCCAGGTCGGCTGGGTGCTCACGCGCCGCTTGTACATGGCCATCCCGGACGAGGTGGCGCAGTACGCCGAAGGTCACCGCATCACCTCCTACTTCCGGCTGGGTGAAGTCGACGACGGGGGCCAGAAAAAGTCACACTGGCTTTGGACAACCACCGGCGGCGGACTTCAGGATTCGCATTTCGACAGCTTCCGGGTGTTCATCTGGAACGTGGCGCGCCATCGTTACGAAACGGCCTACATCGAGCGGCGGCTGAAGGGTTACCTTCCGGTAGAGTTGCAGAACGTCAGCCTGGGTAGCGCCACCTATCCGGGCTTCTCGGTATGCGTGCAGAAGGAGGATGGCCAGCGTTACCGGCGCAGCTTCGCGTTCATCGTGAACATCGTCCGATTCGCGGGGGAGGGGCCGTGCGCAGTGCCGCCCGCCGTTCCAACCGCGCCGCCTCCGGTGAACACAAATCTGGTGGCCGCAGCCGAGCAGCCCAAAAGTTCCGACGTGCTTCCCGTCTACGGCAATATCTGGGACCGGATGAAGACGACCGCGCGCCGCTGGTTCAGTAGAACGCCGTCTACCGCGCCTGCCTCCGAAGTGCGATAACACCCGGCTCCGCCGTTTGGCATGAATAAGCCGTGCTATCTATGAGTTGGAGGACTTAGTGCATCCCAAGAAGATACTTGTCACCGGAGGCGCCGGGTACATCGGCTCCCACACTGTCCACCTGCTGGTCCAGCGCGGCTATCAGGTCAGCGTGGTGGACAACCTCTCCCGCGGGTACCGCCACAACGTGGCGGATGTGCCGTTCCACGAAATAGACCTGCACGAAACGGAAAAACTGGCGCGCGTCGCGGAAGGACATGACGCAGTCATCCATTTCGCAGCTTACATCGCGGTGGGCGAATCCATGCAGGTTCCGGAGACTTACTTCGCCAACAACGTGGGCGGATCGCTCTCACTGCTGACCGCCATGCTGCGCGCGGGAGTGAAGAACCTGGTGTTCTCCTCAACCGCGGCAGTCTACGGGATTCCGCGGGAATCTCCGATTCTGGAGAGCTTCCCCATCGCGCCGGTGAACCCCTACGGCGAGTCGAAGGTGATGGTAGAAACCCTGCTGCGCTGGTTCGACAAGATTCACAATCTGCGCAGTGTGTGCCTGCGGTACTTCAACGCCTCCGGGGCGGACCCGGGCGGCAAACTGGGAGAAGAGCACGAGCCCGAGACGCACCTGATCCCCCTGCTGCTGCGGGCAGTTGCCACTGGCCGGCCCGTGACCGTCTTCGGCAATGATTACGAAACGCCCGACGGCACGTGCATTCGCGATTACATTCACGTGAACGATCTGGCGGAGGCACACATCCTGGCGGTGGAAGCCTTGGGCGGGGGGAGTCCGTCGGATCACTTCAACGTGGGGACCGGGCAGGGGTACTCCGTGACGGAGATGATCCGCGCCGTTGAGGAGGTGACCGGCAGGAAGGTCCCCTACACCATCGGACCGCGCCGTGCGGGCGATCCGCCTGCGTTGGTTGCCAATGCGGACAAACTCCGCCGCGCCCTCGGCTGGGCTCCGCGCTACACTTCCGCGCGGGAGATTGTGGACACAGCCTGGAATTTCGCGCAGCGGCGTGTTGCGGCGCCGCGGGCCTAAGCCCTCCCGCGGCAACGGCCGGCGCGGCAATTGCACCCCGGTCAGCGTTGTATAATGAGAGGGAATTTGGCCCAGACTAGCCGCTCCATCGTTTTCGAAGGCGGGATTGCGTGCTTTCTACAGCATCTTTCTCCGATGGATTCAATAGCGGTTTGTCATGGGCCGAAACCAGGCGCCACCTTGGCAGGGTAGCGTTTGTGAGCAAGTGGGAATCGCGTAGCCGGCATGGGACCGGCGGCGCGGTTTTCGGATTCAGAAGGAAAAGGAAACACGATGAAAGAAAAAGGTACAGTGAAGTGGTTTAATGCAGCCAAAGGGTATGGGTTTATCCAGAGGGAGAACGGAGAAGACGTCTTCGTCCACTTCTCGGCGATTCAGACGGAGGGATACCGGAGCCTGAACGAAGGCGCTCAGGTGGAATTCGAAGTGACACGCGGTCCCAAGGGGCTGCAAGCGGCCAACGTCACTACGGCCTAGCGGAAGTCGCGCGGGCCGGCCGGAGTGGTTCGCAACCACCCGAGCGGCTCCGGCCCGCGCTCATCGTGTGTTGGAGGTTTATGAGCAAGGAAGACAGTATTGAAGTAACCGGAACCGTTTTGGAGAAGTTTCCGAGCGGCCTCTTCAGTGTGCAGTTAGAACATGACCGCGTGGTATTGGCCCATCTGGCGGGGCGGTTGCGGCGGAACCGGATTCGCGTTCTGGCCGGCGACAAAGTAACGCTGGAACTCTCGCCTTACGATTTAACAAAGGGCAGAATCACTTTCCGGCATCGATAAGCGAGGCCGGTCCCACCTAAATCCGATCCTCAAAGACCGCGGCATCCAATGGCCGTCGACAGGGCGGTCGACCCTACCGACCGCGTACGGAATTTCACATACATTGGCGGTTTAGCCATGCTACAAAGTGTGTGGGGCTCTGGGTGCCCGCCGCGTCCACCTGTACCACTGCCGATTTCGCCAGTCGTCCGGCCGTTTGTTTGGCGGGGGCGGATGCGTTCACAGCTCGAGGGCAGAATCAGCTCCAGCCTTCGAGTAACCGCGCAAGTTACTGTCTTACAAGAGGATGCATAACTCATGAAAGACCCGATCCGCCCGGAGGAGAAGCGGCCGAGCAGGGCTCGTAAGGGACGCGCCGCTATAATCAACGCAGAGGGTTCCGTGGAGCGTCTGAAAAGCACTCAATCTACGTCGGGCAGGTCGCGGAAGCAGGGGAATAACCTGGCGGAAGACCTTACGGCGGTGCTGTCCCAGAAGGTGGTGGGGCAGCCTGCGGCGACCAAGGTCATCGTCCCCTACGTGCAGATGTACCAGGCGGGCCTGGCGCCGGAAGGGCGGCCGGTAGGAGTTTTCCTGCTGCTGGGGCCGACGGGCACGGGGAAGACGAAAACCGTGGAGGCCCTGGCGGATGTGCTGCACGGCAGCGAGAAGAACATCCTCAAGATCGATTGCGGCGAGTTCCAGATGGAACATGAGGTAGCCAAGCTGATCGGGGCGCCTCCGGGCTATCTGGGGCATCGCGAAACCCAACCGGTGCTCACGCAGCAGAAACTCAACGCGGTGACCAGCGAGCGGTGCAGCCTCTCCCTGGTGCTGTTCGACGAGATTGAGAAGGCCGCGCCGTCGATGACGCGCCTGCTGCTGGGTGTGCTCGACAAGGGCCTGCTGCGGCTGGGCGACAACTCCGTGGTGAACTTCGAGAAGAGCCTGGTGTTCCTCACCAGCAATCTCGGGGCGCGGGAGATGATGAAGGAGATCAACCCGGAGTTCGGCTTCCAGTCGGTAAGGCCGACGGAGCGCGTCGACCTCACGAACAAGCTGCAGAATATCGCGCTGGTGTCCGTGCGGAAGCGCTTTTCCCCGGAGTTCGTCAACCGCATCGATTGCATCATCACCTACCAGCCGCTCACTCCGGAATCGCTCTCCACGATTCTCGACCAGCAGATCATGGACTTGCAGAACCACGTGAATACGCGGCTGGGGTCGCGGTCGTTCACTTTGGAGGTTCCCTTCGAGACGCGGCAGTACCTGTTGCTGAAGGGCACCAGCAGCGAGTACGGAGCGCGCGAACTGAACCGCACGATCCACCGCTACCTGACACAGCCGCTGGCTACCCTGGTGGCCACCGGGCAGGTGAACGCCGGGGCGCGGGTGCGAGTGGACGTGGCGCCCAACAGCGATAGCCTCACGATCCATTCCATAGAGGCGCACGAAGCTCAAATACCGTCGCACCCGACGGTGCTGATTGTGGACGACAACCGCGACCTGCTGCACTTTCTGGAGCGACTCATGGCGGATGCCGGATGGACGCTGCTCACCGCGGAATCGGCCGGGGAAGCCAAAAGGCTGGTGGCCGAGCACAAGCCCAACGCTGCCCTGCTCGACTACATGCTGCCCGACGGAAACGGCGTGGAACTGGGCGTGGAATTTCTCCAGACCGTGCCGAGTATGCTGGTAATCGTGATGACCGGGACCATCCTGCCGTCCGAGGAAGAGGCGCTCTGCGAAGAGCACGATTTCCCGGTGCTGCGGAAGCCGTTCCTGGCGGCCGATGTGATGAACCAGATTCGCAGCCGGCTGCTCCCTGCTGTAGCAGGAGTTAGAGGCTAGGTCTTAGGTGATGGGTGATGGGTGTTGGGGTTTTGTCCCGGAGCCCTGGACGGGGCCAGCACCCAACACCTAGAACCCATCACCCAATACCCGCGGTTGCATTTCCCTCCCCTTTTCCGCTATCCTGAGATCAATCCTGCTGCAACGGCTTACCCCACTTACTACAAAACTGCCACCTCACCATGGAGGAACTATGAGTCCACAAGAAGTATTGGATTTCGCCAAAAAAGAGGGCGCGAAGCAGATCGATATCCGCTTCACCGACATTCCGAGCCTGCAGCACCACGTCTCTTACCCGATCTCGCAGCTCACCACCGAGTGTTTCGAAGAGGGTTTCGGGATGGACGGCTCGAGCATCCGCGGCTGGGCGGCGATCAATGAGAGCGACATGCTGCTCATTCCCGATCCCACCACGGCGCTGATGGACCCGTTCGCCGAAATCCCGACCTTGACGATGACGGCCGACGTGATCGACCCGATCACCAAGCAGCACTATGAACGCGACCCGCGATGGATCGCCCGCAAAGCCGAACTGTTCCTGAAGAACAGCGGTATGGCGGACACCGCCTACTTCGGGGCGGAAGCGGAATTCTTCATTTTTGACAACGTGCGTTTCGAGCAGAACCAGCACTGCGGCTTCTACTTCATCGATGCCGAGGAAGGCCGCTGGAACTCCGGGCGCAAGGAAGACAATCTCGGCTACCGGCCGCGCTACAAGGAAGGCTACTTCCCGGTGCCGCCCACGGACCATTACCAGGACCTGCGCAGCGAGATGGTTCAGGTGATGATCAAAGCCGGGCTGCGTATCGAGTGCCACCATCACGAGGTCGCCACGGGCGGGCAGTGCGAGATCGACCAGCGCTTCGACACCCTGCTGAAGTCGGCCGACAACATGATGCTGTACAAGTACTGCGTCCGGAACGTGGCCAACCAGTACGGCAAGACGGTGACCTTCATGCCCAAGCCGCTGTTCGCGGACAACGGCAGCGGGATGCACGTGCACCAGAGCCTGTGGCGCGCCGGCCAGCCGCTATTTGCCGGTGACTGCTATGCGGGTCTGAGCCAGATGGCCCTGTGGTACATCGGAGGCCTGTTGAAGCACGCGCGGGCGCTTTCGGCCATCATCGCCCCCACCACCAACAGCTACAAGCGTCTGGTGCCGGGTTATGAAGCGCCGGTGAACCTGGCGTACTCGCGGCGCAACCGCTCGGCGGCCATCCGCATTCCGATGTACTCGGCAAGCCCCAAGGCGAAGCGCCTGGAATTCCGTCCGCCGGACCCGGCCGCCAACCCTTACCTGGCCTTCGCGGCCCTGCTGATGGCGGGCCTCGACGGAGTGGTTAACAAGATCGATCCGGGCGAACCGCTGGACAAGGACATCTACGACCTCTCCCCCGAGGAGATGAAGAACGTGCCGTCCATGCCGGCATCGCTCGACGATGCACTCGACTGCCTGGCCGACGATCATGCCTTCCTTCTGAAGGGCGACGTCTTCACCGAAGAACTCATCGACACCTTCATCGAGTACAAGCGCAAGAACGAAGCCGAAGCCGTACGCCTGCGCCCGCATCCGTACGAGTTCGAGCTGTACTACGACATCTAGCCTGCGAAGCGGCCTGGATGTGGGGGATAGGGGATAGGAGTTGGGGGATGGGGGCTTTGCCGCGCGGCGGATCGCCCGCAAACCCCCCAACCCATAGCCCCTAACCCCCGTCCCCTTTCTTGTGGGCACTGTGATTCAAATCAGCGTTTCCCCCGGCGGCCTGCCTAAACGGGCGGTGCGGGAGGCGTTTCTCGGCCCCTTGGGCTTCGAAGGGGATGGGCATGCGCATCCCCGGATCCATGGGGGACCGGACAAGGCCGTGCTGGTCGTTACCGCGGAAACGGTGGATGAACTGGCGGCGCTGGGGTTTCCGGTCTACTACGGGGCTTTGGGGGAGAACCTGACCGTGCGGGGGCTCGACCGGCAGTGGTTCCGGTCCGGGCAGCAATATCGGGTGGGGCTTTCCGTCATCGAATTCACCACCGTCCGGATACCGTGCCGGCAGCTCGATGTGTATGGGCCTTCGATGCAGCGCGAGATCTGGGATGCGCAAGTGGCAGCGGGGGACCCGGCGTCTCCCCATTGGGGCATGAGCGGTTTCTACGGCCGCGTCCTGACACCCGGGATGGTGCGGACGGACGATATAATCGCACTGGTAGCCACGCTGGCCTGACGAATGCCGTCCCCGCTCGAAAACATTGAGTTTCGCGACCCTTCCCGCGCGTTGGAGGACATGGAGCGCCTTAACGCCGGCCTGCCGCAGCGCATCCGCGCCCGGCTGGAGCACCTGCTGGCCTCCTCTCCCGATCCGGATGGCGCGCTCGCCTACCTGGAACGTTTCCGGCGTGAAGCGGGAGCGGCGTTCGACCGCGTGACCAGTTCACCCGCCGCCCTGCAATACCTGATTGTCGCCTTCTCCTACAGCCGCTTCCTTTCCGATGCCCTCATGCGCTACCCGGAGGCCATCCTGCAACTGGCCAATTCCGGGCACCTCTACAGGGTACTTTCGGCCGAGGAGTACATCGACCAACTGGCGGAATGGCTGGGGCCGGAGTGCCGCGGCGTGCCATCGGCGTACCATCTGGCGCGCTTCCGCAGGGCGCAGGTGCTGCGGATCATGGTGCGGGACGTGCTCGGGCTGGCGTCCCTGGCGGAAGTGACGGAGGAACTGTCGAGCCTGGCTGACGCCATAATGGAGCTCGCTTACCAGCGCATCAGGCAGGAACTGGCGGCGCGCCACGGTGAACCGCTGCTGCCGGAGGGGGACGGCGGCACGCGACCGTGCGGCTTCTCGGTGCTGGCGCTGGGGAAGCTCGGCGGCCGGGAGTTGAACTACAGCTCCGATATCGACCTGATGTTCCTCTACGGCGGCAACGGCGAAACCGGCGGCGCCGAGCGCATCACCAACAAGGAATTTTTCAAGAAGGTAGCCAACCAGCTTACGGAGCTGCTTTCCACGTACACGGGCGAGGGGGTATGCTACCGCGTCGACCTGCGGCTGCGGCCGGACGGTCGCCTGGGCGAGGTCTGCACGTCGCTCGGCGGCGCCCGCCAGTACTACAGGGAACGCGCCCGCGACTGGGAAAAGCAGATGCTAATCAAGGCGCGTGTGTGCGCCGGTGACAGGGACCTCGGACGCGAACTGCTGGAGTTCATCGAGCCCTTGATCTATACCAGCTCGCTCGATTTCGGCGCGGTGGAGGCGGTCTCGGAGACGCGCGCGCGCATCGGCGAGAAGCTGGCGGAGCGGCGGGGGCGGCACGGCACGGACGTGAAACTGGCGCGGGGCGGGATCCGGGACATCGAGTTCCTGGTGCAGTGCCTGCAGCGGCTCCACGGAGGCCGCGAGCCCTGGGTCCGACACGGCGGCACGCTTTTCGCGTTGTTCCGGTTGCGCGACAAGGGACTGCTCTCGAACCAGGAGTACGGGCGGCTGGGCTCGGCGTATCATTTTTTGAGGCACCTGGAGCATCGGCTGCAATTCGACGAAGATCGCCAGACTCACACCCTGCCGGAGGATCGCGAGGCGCTCGGCATCCTGGCACGCAAGATGCCGCCCGATGCCGCCGGTGCGGCCCGCACCGTGGCGTGGCTCGAGCAGCATCTTGAAGAGCATCTTTCAGACGTGCGGGAGATCTACGAGCGCGTGATCCATGCCCAGCAGCCGATGTACTACACGCTTCCGGAAAACGGCGCTTCGGAGCCGGAAGCGGGGGAGGAGTTGCCCTCCGGCGGCTCCATGAACCTTACCCGCTACCTCGACCACCGCGCCCCGGCGCTGGCGGGAACCCTGGCAGGCGCGCACGTCAATCGAGGTCGCGAGCGGCTGGACCACTATCTGGAAAAGGCGCTGGGCGACCCGGAACGGCTGGAGCGGCTCGATACCGACCCCGGCCTCGTCGAGCGGGTGGTGGAGATCTTCGAGCACAGCCAGTATTTCGGCGACGAACTGCTGCGCTACCCGGAACTGTTGGACGAAATCGGCGGGGTGCCACAGACTGAGATGCCGCCGCTCGAGGATTCGACGTCATTGCGCCGCTACTTCCGGCGCGAGATGATGCGCATTCAGAGCGACAGCATCTTCGGCGCGGTCCCCATCTTCACCACGTTGCAGCAAACGTCGGACCTGGCCGACGTGGTGATCGACGCGGCGTACCGGTTGGCCGTGAAACAGGCGCCGCGGCCGGCAAACCCGGACTATCAGGCGTCGAATCAGATGGTGGTGATCGCGCTCGGGCGGCTGGGGATGCGGGAGTTCGACCTCGCCTCAGACGCCGATCTCGTCTTCGTGCTACCGGACGAAGATGCCGCCGAGCAGGCGTTCTGGACCGGGGTGGCCGAGCGCCTGATCCACAACATCAGCGCCTACACGGGGGAGGGCGTAATCTTCAGCGTGGACACGCGGCTGCGCCCCAGCGGGCGCGAAGGCAACCTGGTGCAGACGGAGGCCGCCTACAAATCGTATTTCGAGAAGAAGGCCGAGGCGTGGGAAGGCATCGCCTACATGAAGTCGCGCGCGGTGGCGGGTAATACGGAGCGCGCCACCGAGTTCCTGCACGCGTTGCAGGAAGTGGACTGGCGGCGGTACGGCCAGAGCGGGCGCTCGCGCAAGGAATTGGCGCAGATGCGAGCGCGCCTGGAGAAAGAACAGGGCGCGCGCAATCCGCTGAAAGCGGGGCATGGCGGCTACTACGACATCGACTTCGCTTTGATGTACCTGCGGCTCAAGGGAGCGGGCATCTTCTATAAGGTGCTGAATACGCCGCAGCGCATCGACGTGATCGAGAAGATGGGGCACCTGGACCGCGAGGACGCTGATTTTCTATGGGAAGCGGCCACTTTCTACCGTGCGGTGGACCATGGGCTGCGCCTGGCCACGGGGCACACCGCGGGCAGCCTGCCGACCTCGCCATCGCAATTCGAGAACCTGGCCTGCCTGGTGCGGCGCTGGATTCCGGAGGGCATGCGCAACCGGCGGCTGGACACGCTGCTCGACGAGATCCGGCACGGCACTCGCGCGTTCTTCAACCGGATGTTTGGGACGTAGTACAGGCCGCGGCCCGGACTGGGACACACACCACCGTCCCCGGACCTGGGAGTCCGAAGGCTTGGCAAAAGTAGCGGCGTCTTAGCCTGCGGCGGCCTCGCGGATACCGGCCGCCTGCTGTGCTTCCAACTCCAACAGCAACTTCTTCAGGCGCAGGCCTCCCGCGTATCCGACCAGTTTGCCGTCAACGCCGATGACCCGATGGCATGGCACGAGTAACGGCAGCGGATTACGGCCGTTTGCCGCGCCGACGGCGCGCACGGCGCGGGGAAGGCCCACGGCGCTGGCTATGTCGCGGTACGAGCGAGTCTCCCCGTACGGTATTTCCGCCAGTGCCTGCCATACCCGGCGCTGAAACTCGGTGCCCTGCGGATCGAGGGGCAGCTCGAAACTGCGCCTTCGTCCGGCGAAGTAGTCGCGCAGTTGAGCGGCGGCTTCCTTCAGCATCGGGTTTTCGTCATTGCGCGTCCCGGTAGGCTCCCTCCTAGGATTGATTTCGATGGAACGGATGCCCGCCGGACCGGCGGTCACGCGCAACACCACGCCCTCGGCAGCCTCCAATTGCATCCACTCAGTCATGCATCGAGTTTCGCATAAAGCTAATCTGGCGGCGCCTTTTCAAGCACAGGAGTGTACAAAGTTTCACTGCCTTCAGCCATCTACTATGCCGTTTGTTCACACCTGGTAAACGGTTCCGACGGTGTAGATACGGGGCTACCTGATATAATTTAAGGGATTTCACGACCATTTCCGCCTATGTCCCACGAATCGAAAGCTTCCGCCACAAGCACGGGCAAACACCTGCTGCTGTTGAAGCCGCGCGGATTTTGCGCCGGCGTGGTGAGGGCGATCGACGTGGTCAGGATTGCGCTGGATCTCTACGGTCCCCCGGTTTACGTACGCAAAGAGATTGTCCATAACAAGCATGTCGTCGAGGAACTTCGCCACGCGGGCGCGGTGTTCGTGGAAGAACTGGACGAGGTTCCGGCCGGCGGGCGCGCCATCTTCAGCGCGCATGGCGTCTCACCGGCTGTGCGCAGCCAGGCGCTCGAACGCAAGCTGGAAGTGATCGACGCAACCTGCCCGCTGGTAACCAAGGTCCACCTCGAAGCCGTGCGCTTCGCCAAGGACGGCTACAGTATCGTCTTAATCGGGCACAAGGACCATGACGAGGTAATCGGCACGCTTGGAGAAGTGCCTGACCGCAGCTTCCTGGTGGAAACCGTGCAGGACGTGGACAGGCTCGAGGTGCCCGACCCCGCGCGGGTCCGCTACCTGACCCAGACTACGCTTAGCCTGGACGAGACCGAGCACATTGTGGAGCGGCTGCGGGAACGCTTTCCGGCCATACAGGGGCCGCCCGCGCAGGACATCTGCTATGCCACGCACAATCGCCAGATGGCGGTGAAAGAGGTTGCCGCGTCATCCGATCTCCTGCTGGTAGTAGGATCGCAGAACAGCTCGAACTCGAAGCGCCTGGTCGAGGTGGCGGAGAATTCGGGCGTGCGGGCCTACCTGGTGAACGATTGCGAGGATGTTCGTTCCGAATGGCTCGACGGCGTGGGCGCGGTGGCCGTTACCGCGGGCGCCTCGGCGCCGGAGCATCTGGTACAGGAACTGCTGGCCTTCCTGCGCGGCCACGGGTTCGACCAGGTGGAGGAGGTGGGACTGGTGGAGCAGGACGTGCGGTTCTCGCTGCCGCCGGAACTGGCGCGCTCGACCCTGACGAACATCTTCCAACCATGAGCAGCCCGACGCTTCACATTCAGGATGCGCTGGTGGCGAGCGCGCTCGATGCATTGGACCGCGCGTCCGCCTGGCTGCTGGCACAGCAGAAGCGCGATGGTCACTGGTGCGCGCACCTGACCGCCGATACAACGCTCGAGTCCGACTACATCCTGCTGCAGCTCTGGCTGCACCCACCCGCCGCCGGAGTATGGGAACCGCCCACGCGTCCGCTGGTGGAAAAGGCCGCACGGTCCATTCTCGAACGGCAGCTTCCCGACGGCGGGTTCAACATCTACGCCCAGGGCCCTTCGGAAGTGAGCGCCACCGTGAAGGCGTACTGCGCGCTGAAGCTGGCGGGAATACCGGTTTCGGATGCGCGCCTGGCGCGAGCTCGGGAGCGCATTCTGGAATTGGGTGGCATCCAGGCGGCCAACAGCTACGTCAAGATCAACCTGAGCCTTTTCGGGCTTTATCCGCGGCAGCATTGCCCCTCCATACCGCCCGAGATGATGCTGTTACCGGGCAGTTTCATCTACCGGATGTCCTCCTGGACGCGCGCGATCGTGGTGGCGCTGTCGATCGTCCACGCGGCGGACCCGCAACGACCGGTGCCGGCGGGGTTCACCCTTGAGGAACTGTTCAATCCGGGGGTCAGCCCGGCCTTCACCCCGGCCGACGGTTTCTTCACCTGGAGGAACCTGTTCCTGCGCCTGGACGCGTTGGTGAAGCTGTGGGAGCGGCGCGGGCCGCGCGGCATCCGGCGCAAAGCCGTCAAGGCCGCGGAGCGCTGGATTCTGGAGCGTTTCGAGCGCTCCGACGGGCTGGGCGCCATCTATCCGCCCATGATGTACGCCATCATGGCGCTCGATGTGCTCGGCTATGCGCCCGATCACCCCACCAGGCGAAAGGCTCTCCAGGATTTCGAAAACCTGCTGCACGACGACGGGAAGCGGTTCTTCTTCGAGCCCTGCACTTCGCCGGTGTGGGATACGTCGATTGCGGCGTATGCGCTGGCGCAGGCGGGGACAGGTCCGCGGGAGGCAATCGAGAAGGCATCGCGCTGGCTTGCGGAGCGCGAGATCCGGCAGCGCGGGGACTGGAGCGTCGCGCGCCCCGGGACGGAGCCTTCCGGCTGGGCCTTCGAATACCGCAACGACTTCTACCCCGACATCGACGACACCGCCATGGTGCTGCTGGCGCTGGCCGGCGAGCGAGGGAAACAGAACCGCGGCGTGCGCTGGCTGCTCGACATGCAATCGCGCGACGGCGGGTGGGCCGCCTTCGACGCCGACAACAACTGGACCTTCCTCAGCCACGTGCCCTTTGCGGACCACAATGCCATGCTCGACCTCACCTGCCCGGACATCACGGGGCGGGTGCTGGAGGCGCTCGCTGCGCACGGTGTGGAGCGCTCGCATACGGCGGTGCGGCGCGGCGTCGAGTACCTGGTCCGCACCCAGCAGGACGACGGAAGCTGGTACGGGCGCTGGGGCGTGGCGTATATCTACGGAACTTGTTTCGCGTTGCGCGGCCTGGCGGCGGCCGGGGAGAGCGACCGCGAGGCCCACGTCCTGCGCGCGGGGGAATGGCTGCGCTCTATCCAGAACGCCGACGGCGGTTGGGGCGAAAGCTGCGCCAGCTACGATAACGGCACTTACATGCCCGCACCCAGCACGCCTTCACAAACGGCATGGGCGCTGATGGGGCTGATGGCCGGCGGCGATGTGTCGAGCCGCAGCGTGATCCAGGGCATCGAATACCTGACGGCAAGCCAGCATCCCGACGGGCGTTGGGACGAGACCCTTTCCACGGGAACCGGTTTCCCCGGGGTCTTCTATTTGAATTACCACCTGTACAGGCAATACTTTCCGCTGTTGGCGCTGTCTGAGTACGTAAAGCGGAACGGAGGGCCGGCGGGCACCGGGTTGAGGGGGTGAAAGAATGCGTTTTCCACTTTCGTTGACGGCCGGGATGGCCGGGTATATCTTCCGCAACAAGATGCGGCCGCGGCCGGAGTGGCAAAGGGATGCCACCGCGGAGGCGGATACGGCGAACCCGTTCCGCATCCTGAGCGGCAAAACGGCCGATGCGGCCAACCGGCAGCCGCACCCGATGATCCGGAAACGCTTCCCCATCGTCCTGATGCTCGAACCACTGCACGCGTGCAACCTGACCTGCACGGGCTGCGGGCGCATCCGGGAGTACGAGTCCACGATTACGGAGCGGGTACCGGTGGAGGAGTGCCTGGCGGCGGTAGAGGAGTGCGGCGCCCCTATCGTTTCGATCTGCGGCGGCGAACCCCTGATGTACCCACCAATCGGGGAGTTGGTCTCCGGCATTCTGGCGCGCAACCGCCACATCTATCTCTGCACGAATGGGATGTACATCAAGCGGCGCATCGGGGAGTTCCAGCCGGACCGGCGCTTCTTCTTCAACGTCCACCTGGATGGGCTGGAGAAGACCCACGACCTGTGCGTGGAGCGGGAAGGGGTGTTCCGCGAAGCCATCGAGGGCATTAAGGCCGCCAAGCAGGCGGGCTTCATGGTGTGCACCAACACTACCGTCTACAAAGAAACGGACATGAAGGAAATCGAGGCGCTTTATGAGTACCTCGAGCAGTTCGATGTGGACGGCCACCAGATCGCACCGGCCTACGGCTACTCCTCGGTGGACGACCGGGAGATCTTCATGACCCGCGAGGACGTGCACGAGAAATTCCGCGACATCGAGCGGCTGATGAAGCGTTTCCGCCTGAACCAGACCCCCGTATACCTGGAGTTTCTGAAGGGCGACCGCGATCTGCCGTGCACCGCGTGGGGCAACCCGACCTATAACGTAAAGGGCTGGAAAGGCCCCTGCTACCTGATCACCGACGCCCACCACCGCACATTCGAAGAGCTCATGACCCGGACGCCATGGGAGAGCTACGGGCACGGCAACGACCCGCGCTGCGAGCACTGCATGGTGCATTGCGGCTTCGAGCCCTCCGCCGCCCTGGGCATTAACGCCAAGCTGGCCGACAGCTTTAAGCTGCTGACGTGGGCATTGCGATGACACGCAGGTGTTGGGTGGCGGGTGCTGGGCCGACACCCAGGCCCCAACACCTATGAAGCCTACCCTGGTGACAGGCGCCTCGGGCTTCCTCGGGTGGCATGTGGCGCGCGTGCTCGCCGAACGGGGGCACACGGTGCGGGCACTGGTAAGGCCGGCAAGCAAACTCCGGGAACTGGACGCTGAAGGCATCACCGGCGACCTGCGGGATGCCGATTCGCTTGAACGTGCCGCTGCGGGGTGCGGGCTGGTGTTTCACGTGGCGGCGGACTATCGGCTATGGGCCGCCGACCCGGGGGAACTCTATCGCTCGAACGTGGACGGGACGCGCAACCTGCTGGAGGCGGCGCGGAAGGCGGGCGTCGAGCGGGTGGTCTACACCAGCACGGTGGGGTGTATCGGGATTCCCGCGGGCGGTCTCGGCGATGAAACCACCCCGGTGGCGCTCGAAGATATGACGGGGGCCTACAAGCGCTCCAAGTTCCTGGCTGAGCGTGTGGCCCTGGAATTTGCCGCCGGGGGCTTGCCGGTGGTGGTGGTGAACCCTACGGCGCCGGTGGGCAGCCACGACGTGAAGCCCACCCCGACCGGCAAGATCGTGCTGGATTTCCTGCGGGGCGACATGCCTGCCTACGTAGATACGGGCCTGAACGTGGTGGACGCGGGCGATACCGCGGAGGGGCACCTGCTGGCATGCGAGCACGGCCGTCCAGGGGAGCGCTATATCCTGGGGTCGGAAAACCTGACCCTGGCGGATATCCTGGGAAAGCTGGCAGCCATCACGGGGCGGCCGGCGCCACGGTGGAAACTGCCGCACGCGGCGGCGTTTGCCGCAGGCGTGGCGAGCACCGGGTGGGCGCGGCTGACGGGCGTGCCGCCGCGCGTGCCCCTGGACGCGGTACGGATGTCGCGGAAGAAAATGTGGGTGTCCCACGAGAAGGCGGCGGGGGAACTGGGGTTCCGTCCCGGCCCGGCCGATGCCGCGCTCAAGAGGGCGGTCGCCTGGTTCGAGGCTAACGGGTACGTGAAACCGTGACACTCCTGTTTGTGGCGGCCGAGCCGCGGGAATTTAGCGGTCTGCTGCGGCATGTTCGCCAAATCGAGCGCCTCCACTGGCCGGTGGACTGGGCGCGCGCGGCGGATTGCGGCGGTCGACGCTTCGTGCTGCTGGCGAACGGGGCGGGGCCGGATCGCGCTGGAGCAGCTACCGCGGCTGGACTGCAGCGCGTGCGGGCGGACGGCGTCGTGAGCACGGGTTTCTGCGGGGCGCTCGACCCCGCGCTTTGGCCCGGGGACGTCTTCGTGGCCAGTTCGGTCGAAACGGACGGCGGCCGCTTCCCGGCCAGGGATCCGGGAGCCGGCGGTCGCCGCCACGCCTCCGGTGGGCTGGCGTCCATCAGGCAGGTGGCGCGCACGGCAGCGGAAAAGGCTCAATTACGGGGGGTTACGGGCGCGGGAGCGGTCGAAATGGAGGCCGCCGGAGTCGCCGGCGAGGCCTGCCGGGCCGGTTTGCCCTTCTATTGCATCCGGTCCGTTACGGATCGGGCGGGGGAGAGCTTTAGCATTGATTTCAATGCCCTCCTCCAGTCGGACGGCCACTTCGATACAATGCTTCTTTTGGGGAGTATAGTCCGGAAACCAACTGTCGCCCTGCCGGAAGTCTTGCGGCTGTGGAGACGGTGTTGTCTTGCTACGCTTACACTAGGAGAGTTCATTGCCGATTGCCGATTCTGACGTGGGCGTCCCGTCCATGATGCACGCCGCTGTTTACAAGGGTAAGAGCGTGGTCGAGGTCGAGGAAGTCCCTACCCCGTCGATCGGCGCGGGCGAGATCCTGGTGCGGGTGGAAGCCTGCGGGATCTGCAACACGGACCTCAAAAAGATCGAGCACGACCTGCTGCCGCCGCCGCGGATTTTCGGCCACGAAACTGCCGGAGTGGTGGCAAAAACGGGCGATTCAGTACGGAAGTTCCGGCCAGGCGATCGCGTAGTTGTGTTTCATCACATTCCCTGCATGAGCTGCTTCTATTGCCGCAAGCAACTCTATGCTCAGTGCCCCGTTTATAAGCGCGTGGGAGTGACCGCGGGATACGAACCGGCGGGCGGCGGGTTCGCACAGTACGTGCGGGTGATGGACTGGATTGTGGAGCGCGGGGTGGAGAAGATTCCGGACGGCGTCTCCTTCGACCGCGCGAGTTTTGTAGAACCGGTGAACACGTGTCTGAAGGCGGTGGTGCAGTGCGCGCCCACGCCCGAGGACACCGTGCTGGTCTTGGGACAGGGCCCCATCGGCCTGCTGTTCACCATGCTGGTGAAGCGCACGGGCGCCACCCTGGCGGTGGCGGACACCATCGGCCCGCGGCTGGAATTAGCGCGGCGCTGCGGGGCCGCGCACGCTTGGAACACGCGCTCCGTGGACATTGAAGCCGAAATCCGCAACCTGACGGAGGGCCGGGGCGCCGACCTGGTAATCCTGGCGGCTTCCGCACCGGGAATCGTGGAGAAAGCCATCCGGTACTCGCGACCGGGGGCGCGGCTGCTGCTGTTTGCGCAGACGTCGGACACCGAGCGGATTGAGGTTTCCGGGGCGGCCATTTGCGTCGGGGAGCGCACGCTTTTCGGCTGCTATAGCGCGTCAGTGGAGTTGCAGAGAGACTCGGCGGACCTGGTTTTTGGCGGCGAGTTGCCGCTTGATGAGCTAATCTCCCACCGGCTTCCGCTTGCGGAAATCCGGTCGGGATTCGAATTGGCATTGCATCCAGGACCTAAATCGTTGAAAATTATCGTTCAGCCACAGAGGTGGTCACAGTGAATAGTGAAATGATGGCTGCCGTGCTCTACGGCAAGGAACATCTGCAGGTGGAGCCGGTAGCCGTTCCGAAACTCGAAGCGGGAGACATCCTCGTCGGCGTCAAGGTCGCGCTTACCTGCGGGACCGACGTGAAGGTGTTCCGCCGCGGTTACCACGCGCGCATGATCGTGCCACCGGCCGTGTTCGGCCACGAACTCGCCGGCGACGTAGTGACGTTGGGAGACGGAGTTTCCAAGTTTTCCATAGGGGACAGGGTGGTGGCCGCGAACTCGGCGCCCTGCGGCGAGTGTTTCTTCTGCCGCCGCAACCTGGAGAACCTCTGCGAGGATCTGCTGTTCAACAACGGCGCGTACGCTCAGTACATCCGCATCCCGGCCCGCATCGTCGAACGGAACACGTACGTAATTCCGGACCACGTGAGCTATCAGGACGCCGCTTTGGTGGAGCCACTGGCGTGCGTCGTGCGAGGCCTCGATGAGACCGGCCCGCATGCCGGTGACACCGTCGCAGTGATCGGGCTGGGGCCCATCGGGCTGATGTTTGTACGGCTGGCCAAGCTGTACGGAGCGCGGGTCATCGCCATCGGACGGCGGAAGACGCAACTGGCACGCGCCGAAAGCATGGGCGCGGACGAGCTGATCTCCACCGAGCTCCACAAGCATCCGGTGGATGCCATCCGGGCAATTACCAAGGGACGCGGTACCGATATCGCCATCGAGGCGGTGGGTAAACCCGAGACCTGGCACTGGGCGGTAGACATGGTGCGACGCGGCGGCACAGTGAATTTCTTCGGCGGATGCCCGAGCGAGAGCCGCATCAACCTGGATACCAACCTGCTGCACTACTCCGAGATCACCTGCAAGGCGACTTTCCACCACACCCCCTTCTACATCCAGAAGGCGTTGGACCTGGTGAGCGACGGCCACATCACCGCGCAGGATTTCGTGAACCGGCAGGAGCCGCTGACCAACCTGTTAGAAGTGATGCGGCACCTGATGAGCCATAACGGGCACTTGAAGACGGCGATCATTCCGTAACATGCCATCGACGCGACGACACGGGGGGACCGGGACAGGGCAGACTGGTTTTGCCGCCCCGCCACCGTGCCGGCGCGCCGTTGCGCCGGGCTCCTAGCTGTGCACCTTTCCCCAAAGGACTACGTCCGTTCCCCGCTTGCCATGTCCGCCGCGTTCACCGCCGGGGAAGCAGCGGAGTATACCCGCTGGCTTGCCACCCATCACTACGAGAATTTCCAGGTGGTGAGCTTCCTGCTGCCGCGGCGGCTGCACCAGGATTTCTATAACGTCTATGCCTACTGCCGGTGGGCCGACGACCTGGGCGACGAGATGGGGGACACGGCCGAAAGCCTGCGCCTGCTGGAGTGGTGGCGCGGTGAGCTGGAAGCCATGTATGCCGGCAAGGCGGCGCACCCCGTCTTCATCGCGTTGCGGGAAACCGTGGAGCGGCATACCATCCCGCGGGAGCCGTTCGCGGACCTGATCCACGCCTTCGTGCAGGACCAGACTGTGACCCGCTATGCCACGCGCGCCGAACTGCTCGATTATTGCCGCTGCTCGGCCAATCCCGTGGGACGGCTGGTGCTCTATCTTTGCGGCTATTCCGATGCCGTGCGCCAGCAACTCTCCGACGCCACCTGCACAGCCCTGCAACTGGCGAATTTCTGGCAGGACGTGGCCGTGGACCTCGAAAAAGGACGCGTCTACCTGCCACTCGAAGATCTGGCGCGCCACGGATACACTGTGGACGACTTGCTGGCGCGCCGCGCCACCCCAGCGTTCCGCGCGGTGCTCAAGGACGTGGTGGCATGGGCCCGCGAGCTGTTCATCGAAGGGCTGCCTCTGCCCGGTATGCTGCGAGGCCGGGTCGCCGTGGATATCGACCTGTTCAGCCGCGGAGGGCTGCGGGTGCTCGACAAGATTGAAGCCCAGGAATATGACGTGCTGTCGCGGCGTCCGGCGGTTTCGAAGGCCGAGCGCATAGGCCTGCTCCTGGGCGCGCTGGCGCGAAGGGCGTTCGGCAGGGCGGCATAATGAGCGCGCTCGCCGAATCGTACCGGTACTGCCGGCAGGTGGCCCGCAACAGGGCCCGCAATTTCTACTACTCCTTCGTACTGCTCTCTCCGGCGCAGCGCGACGCCATGTGCGCCGTGTACGCCTTCATGCGCTATTGCGACGACTTGAGCGACGAGCCAGGCGCCAACGCCTCCGCCATTGAGCGCTGGCGCGCGGCGCTGGGGGAGGCACTCGAAGGCCGCTACGACGGGAACCCCTGCTGGCCCGCCTTTCACGACACCGTGAGGCGCTACGGCATCCCCCGGCAGTATTTCGACGAGATGATCGACGGTGTTTCGGGAGACCTCGCCCCGCGCCGTTTCGAAACCTTCGAGGAACTGTACCGCTACTGTTACCAGGTAGCCTCCGTGGTGGGGCTCACGATCATTCACATCTTCGGCTTCGATTCCGCCGAGGCGCTGCCGCTGGCGGAGAAGTGCGGGGTGGCCTTCCAACTCACCAACATCCTGCGGGATATCCGGGAGGACGCCGGGAACGGCCGAATCTACCTGCCCCTTGAAGACCTGCGGCGCTTCAGCGTGACAGAGGAGCAACTGGCTGCGGGCGAAGGCGGCAACGGCCTGCTTCGGTTGATGAGTTTCGAGGCCGCGCGGGCGCGCTCGTACTATGACAAAGCCACACCCCTGATCGACATGGTGCACCGCCGCAGCCGCCCTTCCCTGCGCGCGCTGATCGGCATCTATTCGCGGCTGCTCGAACGCATCGAGCGCAAGAACTACGATGTCTTTTCGGAGCGCGTTTCGCTTTCCCCGCTGGAGAAATCGTGGGTGGTGTTGCGCGCCATCATCAGGTGATTATGCGGATTGTCTATACGTTATTGATCGCCATGAGCGCGGCTGCCCAGGCGCCGCCCCAGCAATTCGCGCGAATCGGCGACCTGCGCCTCGAAAGCGGCGAAGTGATCCGGGATTGCCGCATCGGATACCGCACCTTCGGCACCCTCAACGCGGACCGGTCGAACGTGGTGCTTTTCCCCACCTGGTTCACAGGCAAGAGCGAGCAGATCGCCGACAGCGTCGGGCCAGGCAAGCTGCTCGACGCCTCCCGGTGGTACGTGATCGCGGTGGACGCTCTGGGCAATGGCGTGTCCTCGTCCCCCTCGAACAGTAAGCTGCAGCCGCGCATGCGCTTCCCGCGCTTCACCATCCGGGACATGGTGAACTCGCAGCACATTCTGCTGACGAAAACACTTGGGATCAAGCGGCTGCACGCCGTGGCCGGCATCTCGATGGGTGCCATGCAGGCATTCGAGTGGGTGGTGGCTTACCCGGAGTTCGTTGAACGCGCAGTGCCGCTTGTGGGGACCCCGCAATTGACCTCCTACGACCTGCTGCTGTGGAACACGGAGCGCGAGGCGATCGAGCTGGACCCGGCATGGAACAAGGGCGAGTATAAGAAGCAGCCTGCGCGGGCCATGCGCACCGTGGCGGGCATCCACGCCCTGGCGGCCAGCACCCCGGAGCACCGCATCCGAACCACGCCGCGAGCCAGGTTCGCGGAGTACCAGACGCAGATCGCGCAGGCCACCCTGGCGCGGGAGGACGCCAATAACTGGATCCGCCAGCTTCAGGCGATGATCTCCCAGGATGTCGCCAAGCCCTGGGGAGGCGACCTTGCCCAGGCCGCGTCGCGAGTGCGCGCCCGCATCCTGATCGTAGTGGGGCTGCAGGATCACATGGTGAACCCGCAGCCGGCACTGGCGTTCGCGCGGCTACTGCAGGCCGACACGATCGAGATCAACAGCGATTGCGGCCACGGCGCGGTCGGCTGCGAGATGGGCAAAGTGGCCCCGCAGATGTCGCTGTTTCTCGAAGGCAAATCACTGGAGCAGGCGCGCTAGCGATTCCGTATAAGGAGCCCTGGCTACGCCGCGCTCCGTGATGATGGCGCTTACGTAGCGGTTCGGGGTGACGTCGAAGGCCGGGTTCTCGACGCGCGTGCCTTCGGGAGCCACAGGATGCCCGAACACGTGGGTAACCTCGGAGGCGGCGCGCTGCTCGATGGGAATCTCGTTGCCCGAAACCAGCGCCAGGTCGAGCGTGGACACCGGTGCGGCCACGTAGAACGGCACATTATTCTCTCGCGCCAATACCGCCACCGAGTAGGTCCCGATCTTGTTCGCCACATCGCCATTGGCGGCAATGCGGTCCGCCCCCACTACCACGCAGCCGATGCGACCGGACTTCAGAAAGTGGCCGGCCATATTGTCGGTAATGAGGGTAGCGGGGATATTATCCTGCTGGAGTTCCCAAACGGTGAGGCGCGCACCCTGGAGGAAGGGGCGGGTTTCATCGGCCAGGACGTCGATGTGTTTGCCGGCCTCGACCGCCGCCCGGATCACTCCCAGGGCGGTGCCGTAGCCCGCGGTAGCGAGCGCCCCGGCGTTGCAGTGCGTGAGGACCGTCTTGCCGTCGGGCACTAGGGCGGCGCCGTGGCGTCCCATGGCGCGGTTGATCTCGATATCCTCGGCCTTGACGAGTTGGGCCTCGGCGGCGAGGCGCTCCCGGATCTCCTGGAGAGGTCTTCCGCGCAGGCCGGCGTAGACGCCCTTCATGCGCTCGATGGCCCAGAAGAGATTGACGGCGGTAGGGCGCGTGGCCGCCAAGGTGTCGCAAACGCGGGCGAAGTGCGCGTCCAGGTCGCGGCCGTCGGACTGCGCCACGCCCAGCGCCACCCCCATAGCCGCCGCCACCCCTATGGCCGGCGCGCCGCGAATCACCATGCCCCGAATGGCTTCGGCCACTTCTTCATAATTGCGGCAGGTGACATACGTCTCCTCAAGCGGGAGGCGCGTCTGATCAATCATCACCACGCCCTCGGGGGTCCACTGAATCGTTTCTACCATGTTTGGGGGAACTCTCTTTTTTGCGCCACCAGGGCGAGAAAGAACATGCAATTGTAAGCCATGTGCATGGCGGTGGCCGCGCGGGTGGAGCCGGTGCGGTGCCGCATCCAGCCGAAGCCCGCGCCCGCCAGAGTGATGAGCAGCCCGTGGCGCCAGCTCCAGCCATATTGCTGAAGGTGCAGGAGGCCGAACGGCACCGCCGCGAGCAGGATGCCGGGCACCGCTCCGAGGCTTTTTACAAACAGCGGCTGCATGAAGCCGCGAAAGACCAGTTCTTCGGCCAGAGGCCCGAGCGTTGTGCCGAAGATGGCCACCAGCAGCACGGCTTTAGGGTCGGCGAGCAGCGCCTTCATGGGGTTGTCGAGATCGGGGGTTTGCAGCACTACGCTCGCGATCGCCACCGCTAACGCCAATCCCACCCCGGCCATTACCAGCCGGATGGCGGGCACGCGCGAATGCACCCAGCCGAGCGAACGCCACAACGGCCGGCCGTGCTGGAAACGGAACAGCAGCCACAACAGCACGAACAGGATCAGGTATCCCAGAAATTGCGCGGCCAGCAGCACGAACACGCGGTTCCCGATGTGGAGGCCCAGAGCCGCCACCACGGCGCTCACCAGGGCAGCACCGGCCATCATGCTGGGCACCGCCATCCCGCTAAACAGGAGGAGGTCACCGTAACCCCAGAACGGATACCGTTCGGCAGGCGGCTGGGCCTCGGAGGCTTCGGGCGGCGGCGTGGTCTCGGGTTCCATCAATCCTCCCGTTCGATCAATGCGGCGGCTACCAGGGGCAACATCAGTTCGTGGTGTCCGGTGATGGCATACCCGCGGCCTCCGGCCTGCGCGTGCGGCCGCTCCACTACGTTTACCCTCGGGCGATAGTGCTGGAGGAAATCGAAATTCACGGTGGTAAAGTTGCGCAGCGGATGGCCCAGGTTGCGCACCGCCGAGACGGCCTTGAGGAAGACCTCCGGCAGCACCACGGCGGAGCCGGCGTTCACGTAGACCCCGCCCTCGTCGAGTTCCGCCACCAACGCGCAGAACAGCCGGAAATCATGGTGCGTGCCCTGCCCGATGGCGGCGGCGTCGGCAGCCGGATGGGTATGGGGGGTGTCGGTCCCCACCGCGACATGCACCGTGACGGGGGCGGAGTGGCGCCAGGCTTCCGCGACGAGGCTCGAGGCAGTGAAGGCGGGGTTGGCGATTTCCTGCAGCCGGCGTCCCAGCGCCTCCCCGATCCCGGTACCATCGCGGGCGCCGCGGGCTATGGCTTCGTTCATCTCCCGCCCGGTCTCTTCGGCGGAACCGAAGCTGCCGTCGGGAAGCACCGCTTCCACGTCCTCGCTGGTGTGGCCGGCGAGCGCGATCTCGAAATCGTGGATCGCGGCGGCACCGTTCATGGCGAAGGCGGTAGCGTAGCCGCGGCGCATGAGGTCTGCAAGGACGGGCGCCAGGCCGCACTTGATCACATGTCCGCCCAGCCCCCAGATCACCGGCTTCTTGCGCGCCCGCGCCGCCACCAGGTCATCGATCAAACGGGGGAAGGACTCGCCCGCCAGGATGCGGGGCAACCGTTGCAGCCAGCCGGCGACGCCCGCGCCTTTTTCGTACGGCACCGCGAAATCGGCCGCCCGCACCTTGCCTCCGCGCGCAGCCAGCGGCACCGTCTTCAAGCCCGCGAAATCGAGCGGCTCCTGTGCGTATCTGCCCATGGGATGATTTCAGCATAACAGTTCGGCTAGAGTCTCCCTTTGCCGAAAAGGAATCGCGCCACCTAATAGAATGGTCATTGATGAACCGGTGGACCGGACTGGCCCTGATGCTCGTGGTGGCGGCGTTGTTCCTCGTAGCCAACCGGGGCGCGTATAACGGCTATTTTTCAGACGACGAGCTCGACAATATCAGTTGGGCTCCCGCCGTCCCGGTCTCCGTTTTCGCCGAGGCGCTGGTGAGCCCGCGGTTCCAGCCGGGCAACTTCCGGCCCGTGGGGCACCTC
Organism: Bryobacteraceae bacterium; assembly: GCA_035561075.1. GTDB lineage: Bacteria > Acidobacteriota > Terriglobia > Bryobacterales > Bryobacteraceae > JAMCRM01. The sequence continues at coordinate 23,090 of DATMYF010000046.1, read as the reverse complement.
TACTTCCATCTCGCCGGCAAGGCGTTCGGGCTGGATTTCCGGAAATACGTTTTCCCTATCCATGCCATCCATCTGCTCAATGTCTGGCTGCTGTGGATGCTGATTCGGCGGATGGGGGGGACGCCGTTCGCGGCCGGCGCGGGCTCTGTGCTGTTCGCCTTCCACATGGCAGTCTTCGACGTCTACTGGAAACCCATGTACGTCTTCGATCTGCTGTGCGCTACATTCTGCCTGGCCGCGCTGCTGTTGTGGACGCAGGGCCGCTGGCTGCTGGCGTTCGCGGCCTTCTGGCTGGCTTACAAGTCGAAGGAACTGGCGGTGATGCTGCCGTTCGTCCTGGCAGCGTACGAGTACTGGCTGGGCAAACGGCAATGGAAGCCGCTGCTGCCATTTGCCGCGGTGTCGCTGTCGTTCGGGTTGCAGGGGCTGCTGCTCAACCCGCATCGGACCGGCGACTACGCCTTCAAGCTCAAGGCGGGCGACCTGGCGCGGTCCGCCGCCTACTATAGGGACCGCATTCTGATGGTGCCGTTCGGCGGCCTGGTGCTGCCGGCACTGCCGGCGGTGGTGCGGGATCGGCGCGTCTGGTTCGGGGTGGCGGCGCTGCTGCTGTTTTTCGTGCCTTTGCTGCCGCTCTCGGGCCGCCTGTTCGGGGCCTACTGCTACGTACCGCTGATCGGCGCCGCGATCGCGCTGTCGGGCATCGCGGACCGCGGCCACAGGCTCTTCGTCACCATTTTTCTACTGGCCTGGATTCCGTTCAACTTCATGCACCTGCGGCTGAACCGCCGGCAGGCGCTGGCCATCGCGGACGAAAACCGGACCTACGTCGCGGGGATCGCGAGATTCGCCCGCAAGGCTCCCGACATGCGGCAGTTCATCTATGACGGCCGGCCGTTCGCCTTGGCGCCATGGGGGATCCAGGGCGCGCTGCGCACAATTTACCGCACCGGCGCGATCGAGGTGGCGGCCATGGACAGCAAGGAAGCGCATGCCGCGCTCGCGGACGGGTCGCCCCTGGCGATTCTGGGATGGGACCCAGGGCAGCGCAGGCTCACCGTCACCGCCCGCGAGACCGGCACCCCCGATGCGGCCTACATCCGGATGGACCCCGGGACCCCCATCTGGCAACTGGAGCGGGGCTGGTTCGCGCTCGAGGGCGGTTACCGCTGGACGGCACCCCTGGCCACCGCCCGGCTGCGCAGGCCTGCCGCCGCGCGGCGCTTCGAGGTGATTGTGAACGTCTCGCAGGACCAGGTGCGGGATGCGGGCGGCACTGGGATTCGGGTGGTCCTCGACGGCCAGGCGCTGCCCGCCCGCGAGTTCACGGCCGCGGGATGGCAGACCGCCCGGTGGGAACTCCCGCCGGGACCAGCCAAACAGGTGGCGGTGTCGCTGGAGACGAAACCCTACCGGCCGTCGAACCAGGACCCGCGCCTGTTGGGAGTGGCGGTGGCAGGGTTCGGCTTCGTCGAGTAGGCTACCCCCCGGCGAACAGTTTCGCGCGGGCGCTTTCGCAGATCGCCAGCACCGCCGGGTGCTTCAGGCGGCGCTGCACGGAGATGGCATAGAACCGTTCCTGTAGCGTCTCCGCGCGTCCGACCACCCCGACGGAGTAGCGCCGCCGCATCTCGTCCTCAATAGCGGACGGTGCGGCGAAGACGCCCGCGCCCCCCTGCCCGAAGGTACTCAGCAGGGCGCTGTCCTGGAATTCCCCCACCACCTGCGGGCGGATCCCGTGATCCTCGAACCACTGTTCGAGCGAGCGCCGCAGGAGGGACGTTTCAAGCGGCAGCAGAAAGGGCGCGCCATTGAGCGAGGCGGGGAAGTTCCGCCGGTAGCGCAGGGCCAGCCGGTGAACGGCGAAGAAGGTCACCCCGCAGGCGCCCAGCAGATGATTGAAGGCGCGCACGCGGACCGCCGAGCCCAACGGCGCATCGGCCAGCATCAAATCCAGCCGATGGGAAGAGAGCAGCGCGGCCAGGCGGTCCGGCCGGTCTTCATGGCAGACGATCTGCACCGGCTCGGCAAGACCCAGGGCAGGTTCCAGGATGCGGTAGGCCACCAGCTTGGGAACGGAATCGGAGAGGCCCACCTGAAGGCGCGCGGGCCGGCCGCGCGGGCGGCCTTCGAAGACGCTGGTGAGCTCGCGGCCGAGAGAGAATATCTCGTCCGCGTAACGGTAGGCCACCTGCCCCATTTCCGTGAGCGCCAGACCGCGGCCAGACCGGGTGAAGAGCTTCTCGCCCAGGCTCTCCTCAAGCGCGCGGAGTTGCCCGCTAATGGTCGGCTGGGCCAGTTGGAGCTGCTCGCAGGCGCGAGCCACGCTTCCCGTCCGCGCGACCGTCCAGAAGTACAGCAGGTGGTGGTAGTTCAGCCACTCCATACATCGTATTTTACGATGGTTAGGTTCCACACTTTCTATTTGCCGATGCCACGCCGCGGCGCTTACGATGGTAGGTATAGGTAAGCACCTGCGCGGCCATCGGGCAGGTTTGGAAAAGACAGCGATACCAGGCATGCAACCCGCGCTATTTCCGTTCTACGAGTATTGGTGGGCCTACCTGGCCTTCACAGGCTTCGTCCTGGCCATGCTCGCCCTCGACCTGGGGATCTTCCACCGCAAGGCTCACGCCGTTTCCGTGCGGGAGGCGGCTACCTGGAGTGCCGTCTGGATCGCCCTGTCGCTGTTGTTCAGCGTCTTCCTCCACACTTTTGCGAAATGGGAGTTCGCACGCGACGCGCGGCTGATCGCCAGCCCAGGCTTCAACGCTTCGGCGGCGGCATGGCAGGTCACGCTGGAGTTCCTCACCGGCTACGTCATCGAGAAGTCGCTCTCGGTGGACAACATCTTCGTATTCGTGATCGTCTTCAACTTCTTTGCGGTGCCACCCAGGTACCAGCATCGCGTGTTGTTTTACGGCATCGCGGGCGCCCTGGTGTTCCGGGGAGTGTTCATCGCTCTCGGCGCGGTGCTGATGCGTTACGAATGGGTGGTGCTGCTGTTCGGCGGGTTCCTGGTGATCACGGGCTTCCGCATCCTGTTCATGCCGGAGAAGCAGCCGGACCCTGAGCACAACCCCCTAGTGCGGCTGCTCCGACGGGTTCTTCCGGTCACCCCCGAGATGCACGGGCAGCGCTTCTTTGTCCGCGTCCGCGGCGCTTTGCACGCCACCCCGCTGCTGCTCACCCTGGCGGTGATCGAGGCCAGCGACATCATCTTCGCCATCGATTCAGTGCCGGCCATCTTCGCCATTACACGCGAGCCGCTGATCGTCTTCACTTCCAACATGTTCGCCATTCTGGGGCTGCGCGCGCTCTACTTCCTGCTGGCTGGAGCCATCGAGAAGTTCACCCTTCTCAAGTACGGGCTGGGGCTGGTGCTCATCTTCGTGGGGCTGAAGATGGCATGGCTCAATGCGGCGTTCGGCGGGAAGTTCCCCATCGTCTGGTCGCTTGGGATCATCCTGGGGATCGTGGGGGGCTCGATCGCGCTCTCACTTCTGCGCACGGCGCCCGAAACGGTCGATCACAAATAGGCAGACCACGCGACTATTTGGCGAAACTAAGCCGCAGCCCGGTGCTGAACATCAGGTCATTGCGCTTGCGCCCGACGATGGGATTGCTGAGCAGGCGGTCGCTGACGCTGAACTGCCATCCCAGCCAGCGCCAGAGGGACGTTTCGGCCGAGACGTCCAGGTTGGCGCGGTAGTCGCCGGATTTGCTGAAATTGGGATAAATCGAGAGCTTCTGGCGCAAGATGGTCTTCGAGGTCAGGCGGTAGAGGGCTTCCTGGGCGAACAGCCCTTCAGCGGATGTCCGGCGCACGCCCTCAATGAAGAACTCGCGGTTCATGGAGATGCCGCCCCTCAAATCCGCAAATCCGCGCTCGCCTTTCCAAAGGTGATACCCGAGGCCCCCGGACGGGGCGAAGCGCAGATCCAGGCCCTGGAATTCGTCGTACTCGAGGTCGGTCGCGGCGAAACTGAACAGCAACGGAGTCACGTTCAAGTTGTACCTGAGGCCGCCCCGCATGGCATTCGCGGTGACCAGGCTCACGCCGGTGGTGCTGTTGCTCGCGTACAGCGAGTTGAAGTAGACCTCGATCATGTCCCGGTTGGTCTTCCGGCTGGCATTCGCGGCCGTGTTCACACTTGACGTGCGGGCATTGCCGCGCGCGCCGGAGAGGCCCAGGTCGACATAGCCGGTCCAGAGATCTACCAGGCGGGGACTCCGATAGCGCTCGATGAGGATCTCATGAGCCTTCTGCTCGTCGCTGGAGCGGATGTACTCGATCTCGCCCCGTGCTGCGGAAACGATGCCGGCTGCCGCGGTCCGCATCTGCGCCTTTTCGGCCGAGAGTGAGATGGGTCCGGCGATCAGTTGCCCGCCTTTCAGCCCCACGTAAACGTCGGAGGTAGAATCCAAACCGACGACGGCCTCCCAGGGGACCGTCACCACCCCCGCGTACTCCGATTTGAATACCAGGCTCTTGGCGTCTGAACTGACCACCGAACCGGTGAGCCTGTCGCCGTTCTTCAACGTAACCTGGTCCGCCGCGCACTGTGCGGCAAGGGCGGCCGCGGCGAGCGCCAGGGCCACCATGCGGGACACTTTGGGCATATACATCGAGCGAAACACGAAACGAGCGCCGGTGGTGTGATGCGCCGGGTGCGCTTACTTCACGGTGACGGTCTTTCCCGCCTCGATATTGACCTTCTGAACGATGGGGGCGCCGGAGGCCGGCTCGACCTTCACTTCGTACTCGCCCGGCTTCAGCAGCAGCCGCTGGCTGACATTGCTGAACTCATCGGCGTGGCCGCAGTACTTGCCGTTCACGTAGACCGGAGCGAACTTATCGGCGTGCTGGACGCGCAGCGCGCCAAAAGGCGGCTCCGCCTTGGGCAGGGGCTTCAGTGTCTGGGCCAGCTTGGTCTTCTTACCCGGCTGGATGGTCACTTTCGTCACCACCTCTTCGTAGCGGGGATCCACCAACTTGATCTCGTGTTCACCCGCAGCCACGGGGTATTTTCGCGCGATGCGGAAACTTGACGCCGGGCCGACGTACTTGCCATCCACGAACACGCCCGCGCGGCCGGGGCTCACCTTCGTAACCAGGGACCCTCCGCCAGTACCTTGGGCGAACATCGTATATGAGGCAGCGAACAACAACGTGAATATTGCGCCAATTCGCATTTTAGGGCTCCTTTATCGAACTTCGATTATCGCGCCATTGCAATCTAGGGCGATGAACCGCGCGAGAGATGCAGGATGAAGATGTGACTTTTTACACACTATCGGCCCTTCGGGAGCGCGGTTGCTAGAATGAGAAAACATGCTGGAGTGGCAGGCCCTGGTGCTCCTCCTGTTGATGTCGCCGGACCGGCCGCCTCAGCATCGGGAAAGCATCATCGTAACGGGTACGTTCGAAGCGATCCCCCTCGAAGAAACCGACCGGGCGGTCACGGTGATTCCGCTCGATGCGGCGCGACGGTTGCTGGTGCCTTCGGTGGTCGACCTGCTGCGCCTGGATCCCTCGCTCGATTTGCGCTCCCGGGCGCCGGGGGGCGCGCAGGCGGACCTTTCAATCCGAGGCGGCACCTTCGGTCAGACATTGGTGCTGCTCGACGGGCTGCGGCTCAACGACCCGCAATCCGGGCATCACAACCTGGATATCCCGGTGCCGCCCGACGCCGTGGAGCGCATCGAGCTGCTCAAGGGCGCCGGTTCGGCCTACTACGGCTCCGACGCCCTGGGCGGCGCCATAAACGTCATCACCCGCGAGCCGGAAGCCGCGGAACTCCGGCTGCGCGCCGCAGTGGGTAACTTCGGAACCAACCGCCAGAGCGGGGTGGCGGGGCTGGTGTGGGGCGCCGCGACGCAGCAGTTTACCTTCTCCCGCGATTTCTCCTCCGGCTTCGCGCCAGACCGCGACTACCGCAACCTGTCGCTCGCCTCGGTCACACGCGTCCGCACGGGCCTGGGCAACACCCGCGCGGTGCTGGCCCATACCGACCGTCCGTTCGGCGCGGACCAGTTTTACGGCAACTTCAACTCCTGGGAGCGCACCCGCACCTGGTTCGCAGGCGTTCGGCAGGAATTGGGCGACCGTATGGATGCCTCCTTCGGCTATCGGCGCCACACGGACCTGTTCGTGCTGTACCGCGACCGCCCCGCCGTCTATACCAACCGGCACGCCGCCGAATCCTGGCAGGCAGCCATCCGGCGCCGGGAACCGCTGGCTCCCAACGTCTCACTCGCCTGGGGCGCGGAGGGCTACCGGGACGCCATCCGGAGCACCGGTCTGGGGAATCACGAGCGGAACCGCGGCGCCGGATACGCGGCGCTCGAGGCGCGCGCGCTGCGCCGCTTTTCCCTGGTGGCAGCGGGGCGGGAGGAGTTTTTCCCTGGTGGACGGAAGTTCAGCCCCACAGCCAGCGCGGGCTACTGGGCCTCATCTCATTTGAAACTCCGCGCGTCGGCGGGCGGCGCCTTCCGGATCCCGAGCTATACCGAGCTCTATTATCACGATCCGGCCAACCAGGGCTCCCCGGACCTGCGTCCCGAGAAAGCCTGGAGTTACGACGGGGGCCTGGATGTCTACGCCGCCGGGGGCCGGGTACGCGCGGGAGCGACGGTCTTCCACCGGCGCGAGCGCGACGGCATTGATTATGTCCGGCTCTCGCCCGGCGATATCTGGCGCGCCGCCAATTTCGAGCGGCTCAACTTTACGGGCGTCGAGACCTTGCTGGCGGTCCGGCTGCGCCGCTCCCAGTCGCTCGAGGTCCGCTACACCGGCCTCCATGGCAGCCGCGATTTCCGCGATGGCGTGGAATCGAAGTACGTCTTCAACTATCCCTCGCACAACGCAACCGCCACATGGGAAGGCTGGCTGCCGGGCGGCTTGCTCGGGCGGGTGCGGACGAGTTTGCTGGATCGCCGTGCGCGAAATACCTACGCGGTGTGGGACGCCTCCCTGGCGCGCGCCCGCAGCCGCCTGCGCCCCTTTATCCAGTTGAGCAACATTTCCGGCACGAGTTACGAGGAAGTACCGGGAGTGCGGATGCCGGGACGCTCCGTGACAGGGGGCGTAGAACTGGTACTAGCGGGACGTAATTAGTACTTTAGTAAGTTGATTAGCCCGCGGCTTCCGCCGCCAGCATTTCCTTCACAGTCCGGATGAGCAGACCCGGGGTAAAAGGTTTTCCGATGAAAGCGAAGCGCCGGATGAACGCCGTTTCCGGCCAGTCATCTTCCGCGAACCCCGACATAAACAGCACCTGGAGGCCCGGCTTCAGTTCGAGCAGGTTGCGCGCCAGCGTAGGTCCGTCCGTGCCGGGCATGCGAATATCCGCAAGTAACAGCACGATTTCGTCCTTCCGCTGCTCGAATAACTCATGCGCTTCGCGCGCCGTGGGAGCCGCCAGCGCCTGGAACCCGTGCACCCGCAAGCACGATTCCACTAATCTCAAGACCGCCTGATCGTCGTCCACCACGAGGATCGCCGACATACCGGTACACTCTATCAGGAAATCGGCACTTACCGATACCTTAAAGCCTGAGATTGTCTAAAATAGCGTCTTCATCTAAGTCTGCAACTCCGCGACAATCTCCTTCGCTACCGCGCGGGCCTGTTCAAGAACACCAGGATCGAGACTTATGGCTCCTACCTTTGCATGCCCGCCGCCGCCGTACCGCTCGCAAATGGACGCCAGGTTATGCCTGGGGGTCTCGGGAGCCCAGGGATTCGACCCGACCGATATCTTGGTCCGGAAGCTGGAGGCACTCACCGACACGGTGTACACCGACTCCGGAAATAGATAATACGGGATGAATTTGTTATAGCCCTCCATCTCGCATCCGGCCAGATCAAAGAAGACCACTCCGTTCTTCTGGCTGGCACGGCTGCGGATGATATCGATGGAGGCGATGTGGTGGCGGTAAAGCTTTTCGAACAGTTCCTTTACTTCGGGCTCCTCGATGATCTCCGAAAGCGGCCGCCGCGCCATCCACCGGATGACTTTTTGAACCAGCTCGGAACCCTTGACGCTTTCAATCACCAGGGTGAGCTTCATGGCCGCCGTCCCCAGTTCCACGGCGGTTCGGGCGTCCGGGTACTGCGCGCCGTCGATGATATCGGCCCAGTGGACAAGGTCCTCCAGGTCCGGCGCGTTGAACCCCCAGCGGTCGCGCGCCACATCGTGGATGAAGGACGTACAGGATTTGTACGAGGGGTCGTACAGTTTGCGCCCGCTCCGGTCGCGGCGGTAGTGCTCGGCGTCCTCGGCGTTGAGAAAAGCGCTCTGGTGATGGTCGAACCACCACGTCAACCGTGGATCGGAGGAATACTTGAAATCCACGATGGCGTTTTCGTCACCGTCGAACAGGCCGGTTTCGAAGAGCTGGGATGCTTTGTGGGCCATCCCCGTGAAAACGAATTCCGCGCCGGGATTGACCGTGCCGGCAAGGAAACGCGTAAAGAAAGCTGCGGCGGCCGCCCCGTCGAAGCAATGATCGTGATAAAGGACTCGTACCCGCATGAGGCAAACTTTAGGAAAACCTTACAGATTGCCTGATTGCGGCCGGAAATGCAACTCGCGGCCGCCCGGCGGGTGCGAAACAACCCGTCAGCCCCGGGCCGCGGCACGCCTTTCGGTCGCTTTACGGCCGTTCTTCCGGGGCAGATTGATGGTGCCCCGGCACTGCTCCGAACCGCACCTGCAGGGCACCCGCTCCACTTTGTCCGAGAAGCGGTAATCCACCGTCAACTCCTCGCCGGGCGCGATGTCGCGTTTGCTGTAGTAGAGGATGTGGCCCTTGATGACGCAACTGTAGAGGTTGGGGTTGCAGCTATGGTTGATGATCTCCGCGCCGCTGCCGCCGACCAGTCCGTCGATGGTCCAATAATCGTCCAGGGTAAACAGGTACGTGCGGGGACCCTGGCCGCGCTTCTTGGTTTCGGCGCGGCTGATGCGCTCTCCGGTGTATTCGATCACCTTGCGACGGGGCGGAATGGGCTCCTCGGCGTAGACACCCCACCGGTGAATCGCCGACTGCCCGATACGGAGCCGAAATCGGGCATACCGCGGGTCAATGCGTAATACCATGCAAACCAGCGATTGTACCAGAGACCGGACGAAGCTCCGCTGCGGGCCGCTATAATACTCCCCGTGATTGACTTTCAGGCCGATACCGCCAGTCTCTTTGAAGACGCCCTGGAGTTCTCCCGGCAGCAGATCCGGGATCTCATCGAATGCCACCCCGATTTTTATCCCATGTATACCAGCCAGGGGCGCTGGAAACACCAGGGCGAAGCCTGGACGCATTGGTGCGACGGCTTCCTGCCCGGCATGATGTGGATTCTGGCCGCCCGCGAGCCCGCCGACAGCCCCGGCGGCCGCTACTGGCGCGAGCAGGCGATGCGCTATTCCCGGCCGCTCGAACCGCGCAAGATGGACCGCAACGTTCACGACCTCGGCTTCATCTTCATGTCCACCTACTACCGCTGGTATCGTCTCACCGGCGATCGCGACCTCAAGGACGTCCTCATCCAGGCCGGGCGCACTATGTCCCTGCGGTTTAAGCCCAAGGGCCAGTACCTGCGCTCCTTCGTTTCGGAAGATTCCCTGTTCATCGACATCATGATGAACGTCGGGATCATCTTCTACGCCGCATTGGAGACCGGCGACCCTCGCCTGATGGACGTGGCGATGAAGCATACCCTGACCACCCGGCGGGTACTCGTCCGCGGCGACGGCTCAACCTCCCACGAGGGGCGATTCGACCTCGAAACCGGTGAGTTCCTGAAGCAGACCACCCACCAGGGCTACCGCGGTGATTCCTGCTGGACGCGCGGGCTGGCCTGGGCGCTCTACGGCTTCGGCACCTGCTACGGCTACACCCGCGACGCGCGCTTCCTCCAGACCGCCATGGCCTGCGCCGACTTCTACCTCCAAAACACCCCGCCCGACGGCGTGGCCCCGTGGGATTTCGATGCCCCGCCGGAGAGCCGCGGGCTGCTCGACACCTCGGCGGCGGCCATCACCGCGTCCGGCCTCCTGCAACTCGCCAAGATCTGCCCGGACCCCCTCAAGGGCAGCTTCTACGGCCAGTCCGCTCGCCATATCCTGGCCTCCCTCTGCCGCCATCACCTGGGCAAGGGCGATGCGGGATGGGAAGGGATCCTCAAAGGCGGGGTCTACCACCTGCACAAGGGCCTGGGCGTGAACGAGTCCGTAATGTGGGGCGAGTACTTCTTCCTTGAAGCGCTTGAAAAAGCGCTCGCTTAAGCGAGCACCGGGCGCCATCGGGTTTCATTCTGCCGGGCTGAGGGCCTCGGCGATCTCTCTTTCTTCGATGGCGCCTTCTTTGATGACCTTCCACCATGTATCCGTGACATCCACGGTGGTGGCGCCGGAGCCGGTAGACATGCCGCCATCGAGCACCAGGTCCACACGCCCGTCCATCATCCCGAAGACCTCAATGCCGCTACGGCAGGTGGGGTGTCCGGAAATGTTGGCGCTGGTGGCGATGAGGGGCTGGTTCAAGTTGGCGATCAGGGCATTGGCAACGGGGGCGCGGGATTGCCGAAGCGCCAGCCGTCCGGTGTTGCCGGTCAGCTTAAGAGGCACCTTGGCGGAAGCCGGCACGATGACCGTCAGGGGTCCGGGCCAGAAGCGCCGGGCCAGCACGTAGAAGCAGCTATTCAGTTCACCGGACAGGTCTTCAGCCATCAGGATGTCCCCCACCAGCAGCGGGAGCGAGCGGTGCAGTTCCCGCCCTTTGGCCTGGTATACCCGTGAGACGGCATCCAGATTGAACGGGTCGGCCACAAGCGTGTAGAGCGCGTCAGTGGGGATGGCGACCACGCGCCCGCGGCGAACGGCGGCGGCGGCGCGGGCAATGGCTTCCGGCGCCGGGTTCTCGGCATCTATTTCGATCAGGTCGGTGGCCATTGTACTGACGACAGTTTACCGCGGTCCGATGGCTTCGGCGACATCGAGCGCCATCTGGTAGCGTCCGAAGGGAGCGCTGAGCTGCACCCCCGCCACAATGTGGCGCACCTCTTCCACCATTTCGCGCGCGATGGCAATGCCCTCCTGGCGCGCCGCTTCCGCGTTGTCGCGCGCGCGCATCCGCTCCATGAAGGCCTCCGGCACGGGCGCACGCAGCTCGTTTACCATGAACTCCGCGTTGCGCAGGCTGGTAAGCGGCCAGATCCCGCAGATCACGGGAATCTTAAATCGCTCGATGCGCCTGAGGAAAGCTTCCAGCAGCTTAAGGTCGAAAACCGGCTGGGTAACTACGTACTCGGCACCCGCCTCTACTTTCCACTCGAAGCGCCGGATCTCCTCGTCCATGTTGAGCGCCCCAGGGTTGGCGCCCACCCCAATGAGCAGCGCGGTCTGGGAGCCGATGGCGTTGCCCCCGATATCGAGCCCCTGGTTCAGGTTGTTGACGATGTTGACCAGCCCGATGGCGTCCACGTCAAACACCGCGGTGGCGTCCGGGTAGGCGCCCATGCGCGGCGGATCGCCGGTGATGCAGATGAGGTTCCGGACCCCCAGGCAGTGCGCGCCCAATAGTTCCGACTGAATCCCCAGGATGTTGCGGTCGCGGCAGCAGAAGTGGTTCACTGCCTCGATGCCGGCGTGCTGCTGGATCAGGTGGCAGGTAACCTGGGCGCTCATGCGGGCGCTGGCGCGGGGTCCGTCCGGCACGTTGATGGCATCGATGCCCTGCTCCGCGCAAAGGCGCGCGCCCTCGATCTCCCGGGAGGCATCCACGCCGCGGGGCGGAAGAATCTCGACGAAGGCGACGAATCGTCCGGCGGCCAGTTTGGCCCCGAGCTTCGATTTTTCCGCCATCGGCACCTTGGGCATGGCCTGCGCCTTGGCCTTGGGGGTCTCGACCGTGGCGGCCAGCCGCGCGTGGCCAGGCTGGAGAGAGCGGGCCTCCGAGTGAAACAGTTTGATGTGATCGGGCGTGGTGCCGCAGCAGCCGCCGATAATCCTCACCCCGGCCCACAGAAACCGCCGCGCATACTGCGCCATATACTCCGGGGAACTGAGGTAAATATTGCGGCCTTCGACGCGCACCGGCACACCGGCGTTGGGCATGGCGCTGATGGGCTTCGTCGTGAAGCGCATCATCTCCTCGACGGTCTCGAGCATTACCTTGGGACCCACCGAGCAGTTGCAGCCGATAACGTCCAGGGGCCATTCGTCCAGGCGATGGGTGAAGGTCTGAACGTCGGTGCCGCCGGGAAGCTGCCCAAAATCGTTGATGGTGACCTGCCCGATGATGGCCATCTCCGGCCCAGCGGCCTCGCGCGCCGCGAAAACGGCTTCGCGCAGCTCGTCGAGATTGGTGAATGTTTCGAGGATCAGGAGGTCGACGCCGGCGTCTACGAGGATCCGCGCCTGTTCGTGGAAGATCGCGCGCGCTTCGGCAAAGGACGTTGGGCCGAGCGGCTCAATGTGCACCCCCAGGGGCCCAATGGCGCCGGCCACGAAAGCATCCTCGCCGGCGGCATCGCGGGCAATCCGCACACCGGCTTCGTTAATGGCAGCCAGCTTCTCGGCCAACCCGAAAGCGGCCAAACGTGGGCGGCTCGCGCCGAAGGTGTTGGTCTCCAGGATCTCGGCCCCCGCCTTCACGTATTCGGTGTGGATCTGGCGGACAAGATCGGGCGCCGAGAGGTTCAACTCGTCGAAGCAGCGGTTGATGAACACCCCTCTGGAGTAGAGCATCGTGCCCATCGCGCCGTCGGCGACCATGACGCGTTCGGAGAGTTGTTTGCGAAAGGCCTGTGCTCGCGTGGTGGTGTCGGTTGTCACGTTTGATTGTAACATCGGGTGCCAGAGACGTTCCGCTCGCGCGCGCCATCCGCCGCGCGGAACGTGATCTCACCCGGTAATCCCGGTGTTACTGACGTTAACGGAATAACCCGGCGGTCAGGACGCCATCTTCTGCGCCATGATACGCACCACCGGCCGCGGCTTACCGCCGAGTTCTTTGCCCCAATCGGGTTCGGCAAGGGTGTCTTCGTAGTGGCGGATGCGAAGACTGCCGTAGAGTTTGAAAACTTCGTTCGTCTCGAAGCCGCCCACCTTGCGGCCGGTTTCCCGGTCCAGGTCCTGATGCCAGGTTTCGATAATCACAATGCCGCCGGGACGCAGGCTGTCGATCACCTGCCGGGAGCGGAAGCGCGCGTCGCCCTGCATGTAGCAGAGCAGTACGAGATCCCACTGGGCAGTGCCGTAATCCCAGTCCTTCAGGTCTTTGATGAAGGCGTTGATTTTAACGCCCGCGGCTTTGGCGGCTTCGAGCGCGGCATCCACGGCCACCCCTGAGATGTCGAATCCGGTCACGTCCCAGCCCTGGCGGGCGAGCCAGATGGCGTTGCGGCCCGGACCCATCCCCACGTCGAGCGCCTTACCCGGTTTGTGGCCTTTCACCATCGCCATCAGGAACGCATTCGGCTCCGGGCGCGCCAGGCTGCGGCTCTCGCGGTGGTTCTTGTCCCAGTATTCTTTGGCGTCGAAGGCCGGGCGCGCCTGCTGGGCCTGGAGGGCGCCGGCGGCCGCGGCCAGGCAGGCCGGTACGGCGGTAACCAGAGTTCTTCTGTACATGCGTCAGGGTTGGACGCGCCGGCCGCGGATTCGTCACGCCGGAATTCAAACGCGTGAATCGCAGTCCACTACTTTACAATGTTACCTGTTGAGGAGAATCGGACCCGTAATCTACGTCGGCTTCTTACTCCTGCCCTTGTTCTGCTGGCCCGGGCTGGAGCGCCCGTTCTCCACTCCGAAGCTCTGGCTGCTGGGCGGCCTGGATGCCGCGGTGGCCGCCTTATACCTGCTGCAAAGGCCTGGAATCGCCGGGGGCCTGTCCGGCGCCGACTGGAGCTGGCTGGCTTGGCTGGCAGCGCTCTCGATTTCGGCGTTGTCGGCGCCCTACGCATCGTTCGGTGCGTTGCTCCTGATGTTGCTGCCGCTGCCCCTCTTCCTGGCCCTCGACCGCGGTCTGCTTTCGCCGGACCGGGTGATGCGCGCCATCCTGTGGAGCACCGCGGTACTCGCCGCCATCGCTTCCCTGCAGTATTGCGGGCTCGACCCGCTGCGCCTGACGGGTTGGGCGCCGGAGGCCTTCTCGAGCCCGCGTATGCGCGTTTACGGCACCCTCGGGAACCCCGCCTTCGTCGCCGCCTGGATCTGCGCCACCCTGCCCCTTGCGATCGCGAAGGCTTGCCGGAGGCGGGGATGGTGGGCACTGGTGGGGCTCCAGGTGCTCGCCATCGCGGCCACCGGATCGCGCGTCTTTCTGCTGGCGCTGCCGGCAGCGGCGGCAGTGGCCTTCCTACGAGGCGCGCGCGGCTCGAAATGGTTGCTGGCGGGAGTGCCTGTAGCCGTGGCGCTGCTATGGCTCTCTCCCGCCCGTCCACTTCCGGAGACGGTGGAAGGGCGGCTGTACCTGGCGCGGGTGGCGGCGGCGCACTGGCGGGAAGTCCCGGTCTTCGGCTTCGGGCCGGGAGCATTTCGCCCTCAGTTCGCACTATGGCAGGTGGAGTGGCTCAACGTGCACGGCCCACACTCCGCGCGCTTCGCCGGGGACGTGGACCATGCCCACAACGACTACCTCGAAATTTTCGTGGAATACGGCCCGGCCGGCCTGGCCGTGTTCCTGGGATTGTGCGGCTGGCTGGTCGCGTCGGCATGGCGCATACCCGGAGCAGCAGCCTGTGCGGTGGCTGCCCTGCTGGCCATCGCGTGCGTGGATTTTCCGTTCCACCGTCCGGCGGAATGGGCATTGTTCTGGCTCCTGCTCGGCAGCATGGGCCTCCGAGTTCATCAAATGCAGAAGAAAGAGGATTAACGTATGTCGATTTCGGCAAAACCGATCGTGTGTGGAACGGTGCTGCTGCTGGCAGGGCTGGGTATCGGCCGGGCTGCCCTCTACCGCTTCCAGGAAAAGGAGCAAGCCATCCGGCAGGCATGCCAGGTGAAATTGCAGGGGATGGGCCTCACCAGGGCCGCGGCCAAAACCAAATTCCCCACCCCCGAAATCCGCATGGTTTCGAGCGGTTGCCTGCTCCCGGGTGGAACGAGCGACGTGCTGGTTCAGGGCAAGTTTGCACCAGATACCAGGTTCGTTTTCCAAAACGACAATCTGGAAGTCGTCAAAGAGAGCCTCACCCCCACGGAATACCGGGCTACCGTGAAGGCAGCGCAGGGCATCGGCCCGCAGAAGGCCGCCGTTACCGCCATCTCCGCCGTCAGTTGCATTACAGCCCGTCATGAGGACGCCGTCGCGGTGGGCGGCACCTTCGAGTGGGCCATGGATGCCGCCAACGGTTGGAGAATCGTGGCTCGGCCCGCCGGCGCCAAGCCTTGCGGAGCACCGGCCAGGGGGGAAGACAGCTACGAGCTGCTCTTCTACAGGAAGGGCGAAACCAATCCCTTCGAGAAGCGGCGCGCCAGCCTGCACTATTCGATGTATGAAAAGACGAACCACCGCTTTGCGATCAGCCAGGAGGATCCCGCCGCCCGGTCCAGCGCGCAGGATATGCAGGAGTTGATGAAGAAAATGGCGGATCCGAACCTCACCGATGCGCAGCGCGAGAAAATGATGCAGCAGGTCCAGAAGGCGCAGGAAAAGATGATGGCCGGCCTAAAAGAGATGACCGGCCCGGCGGCCATACAGAAGCTTCAGGCCAAGCAGCAGCAGTTCGGCTGCGAGCGGATCGAAATCGCAGCAGCGTCCGGCAACCTCACGGGCGAGATGCGCTGTTCGGACCTGGTAGGAAGACGCATCGCCCTGACCGGTACGATGAAGTTCCTGGGCAAGTAGCCGTCAGTCGCTCTCCGCCCGGGGGCGGAGGAAGAAGTGGTACACAGCGGCGCCCAGCCCGATGGTGAGCGCCGCCATAAGGGACGGTCCCGGCTGCCACACGATGCCGTAGCCCATCATCAGCGTGCCCACCAGGATGTAAGCCGCCGGAATCAGCGGGAAGGCAAGGCTGACGGGGCGCAACCGCTGCCAGTCCGGGCGGCGGCGGAACTTGAACAACGATGCCACCGACATCACCGTAAAGAATGTAAGGGTTAGCCCAATGTAGATCATGAGCTGCGGGAAGGGCGTCAGGGTGAGCAGCATGGAGCAGACGCCTTGCGCCAGGATGGCGGTCACGGGGGTGTGGAAGCGCGGGTGCACTTTGGCTGCCCTCGGGAAAAACGCCTTGTTCTTGGCCATGGCGTAATAGACCCGGGGCCCGATCGTCACCATGGCGTTCACGGTGGACATGATTGAGACGGCCATCAGGGCCGCGAACGTCCCGGCCACCTCCGGTCCGAAGAGATTCTTAGCCGCCACCGACCCGACGGCCAGCACACCCTTCATGGATTCAAGCGGCGTCGAGTAGATGAACACCATGTTCAGGCCGAAGTAGAGCGTGGCAACCACGGCCGTCCCCACTGCCAGCGCCGCCGGCAAGGTCCGCTCAGGCCGACGTAACTCCTCCGCTACGTAGGTGGCCGCATTCCAGCCGCTGTACCCCACCATCACCCAGACCAGGCTCACCACGAGTTGCACGGGGATCGATGTAGTGGCGGTCCGCACCGCGGGCTCGTGGAAGTGCTCCCAGCGGCCGGTCCCCGCCAGGAAGCCCAGGATGATGAACCCGATGATCACGATCACCTTGGTCATGGTGAGGACGTTCTGCACCTTGGCCACCCGCGCCACCCCGAAACAGTTCAGGGCCGTGAACGCGGCAATCAGCGCGCACGCCATCACCTGCCCGCCGCCGAGCGACAGCGACAGCGCGCCCGTGCCCACCACATAAGTCGCGTTGGCCGCCTGGAGCGACGGAAAGAAATACCCCAGGTAATCGGAAAATGCCAGCGCCGCGGCCGCTATGGGCGCCGAAAAACCTGCAAAAAACGAGACCCAGCCCGTCATGAAACCCCACGTGGGGCCGTAAGCGCGGGTCAGGTAGACGTACTCGCCGCCGGACGCCGGGAAGTTGATCCCCAGCTCGGAATAGCTGAGCGCGCCGGCGAGGGCGAAGAATGCGCCCAGCACCCAGAGCAGGAGAATGAGCCGGGCGTCGCCCAGGTCCGCGGCCATGAAACCCGTGCTGGTGAAGATGCCGGTGCCAATCATGTTCGAGATAACCAGGGCGGTCGCGCTGAAAAAGCCGAGCTGGCGCAGCAGCCCCGGCCCGGATGCCTGACGGTGCTTGGGCATTATGTGTGAGGACGAGTCTTTCATCGTCATTGTAACGCCGGCGGGCTCAACGCCATCTTCCGGGCAGCGCGGTAGCGGGATCGGCGATAGATTGGAAGCGCAGCAGCCGGATGCGGTCGCCGCCCTTCATCGACAGCCACGCCATCAGCCCTTTATCAGTGATCGCCTCGATGGCGCGCTCGGTGAGCAGCGCTTCCGCGCAGGGCTTCAGCACGGATTCGCCCTTTTCCTTATAAATGTGGGCGGGCAGGCCCTCGATGTCCGGGAAGGCGTCCGGCCGGAACTCCCAGGCGGAATGGCTGAAGCCGCGGCTCATCACTTCCAGACAGGCGAAGACCGGATTGCCCCACAAATAGTCTTCATGGACGGGCTTGCCGGGCATCTCCTCGAAGTCGAAGGCCTCGGTGGAATCGGTGTCCGAACCGTAGGGCAGCCGGAGGAGGAAGCGCGGCAGGGCGAGCCCGACCCATTCGGCTTCGGCGGAACGGCGGAGGGCCTGCCACGCGGCATCGGCCTGGGGATCGGGTTTCCAGGAACGCGGCTCGAGTTCGCCACCGAATCCGGCGCAGCCGAGGACGCGCGGGCCGGCGGCGGCCATGAACGGCGCCCCCGCGGCACGGGCAACGCGTCCCAACGCCCGCACCAGCAGCACGTCTTCTGCGCTGTTGCCGAACG
Source organism: Bryobacteraceae bacterium (assembly GCA_035561075.1). Taxonomy (GTDB): domain Bacteria; phylum Acidobacteriota; class Terriglobia; order Bryobacterales; family Bryobacteraceae; genus JAMCRM01. Next base: position 5,168 of record DATMYF010000046.1, on the reverse strand, counting down.
TGTAATTGCCCGCCAGGACGGCCCACGGCTCGGCGCCGGGCGTTCCCACGGACTGCTCCACAACGATCCCGTAGAGCGGCGTCTCCGCGAGACTCCCTGCCCCAGACAGCGGCGCCAGCTCGTCCTTCGAGACGTCCAGGATATAGAGCTTCAGGCCGGTATCCGTCTCCATCCGGCGTACCAGGAAAAACAGGGCGCGCCAGGCGGCCTCAACAGCCTGGAAATCGGGGTGATGCAGAATGGCGCGCATCTGCTCGGAGACGGTATCGTCCACCTGAGCCAGGAGTTCGGGCTGGCGCGGGTCCGCCTTTGGTTCGAGGTGCGGGGTGACGATGTCGCGCAGCAGCAGGTCGAAGGGGTCCGGCGCCTGCGGAACGGGCGCATCCGAAGGGGCGGCCTCGTCGAGCATACGGGAGAAGAGCTGGTCGGGCGCCAGGCGGGCGAGATCCGGTGCGGGGGCAGGCTTCTCCGGCTGCGGCTTTTCCGGGGTGCTCCAGGCGCGCATCTCCGCGGCCGCGGCAGCGAACGTGGCGCGGTCTTCCAGGCGTTCACGCAGGCGGCGCAGCCCGCTGAACACCGGCAACTGCCGGTATAGCCTGTCGGGGTGAAAATCGTCGAGTTCCGCAAACGTCAGGCAGGGCAGGCTCACGCCCAGCTTTTCCATCACCTGCTCGAAATTGTCGCGGTCCACGAAAATCGGGCGGCGGCCCTGGAGCGACGCATCCTCGAGCCCTTGGCCGGCGCGTCCGCTGAAGTCCCCCATCAGGAGAATGCGGAACGGGGTATCGGAATCGGGCAAGGGGGAGGGCTCAGGTTCCTCGCCAGCAACAAGTTCCACTCTGGCGTAGTCGGCTGATCGCGGCATTCTGCAACTGTAACGCACCCGGTTTCCGAAATCGAGGGGGGCTGGCGCGCTTTGTTAAACTTCCTTCATGAAGGGCAGCGCCACCATGGAGCACCGCGGGTTCCGATCGCACGTAGAACACTGGCTGCACATCGAGAACCGCGCCAAGCCGCAGGTGTACGCGCAGGTGTTCAATTCCGCGGAGATGAGCTCCCTCAATTACTGGCTGGAGTTGACCATCTCCGCGGGGATCGCGACCTTCGGGCTGGTGCTTGGCAGCCCGGCGGTGATCATCGGGGCGATGTTGATTTCGCCGCTGATGGGCCCGCTGATGGCGACGGGGCTGGCGCTGGCGGTGGGCGATCTCTACCTGGGCGCCAAGGCCGTGCTGAACCTGGCGATCAGCATCGCTGCGGCGGTGGCCCTTTCAGCCGCACTGGTCTGGGCGCTGCCGTTTCATGCCGTGACACCCGAGATCCTGGCACGCATCAACCCCAACTTGTTGGACCTGGGGGTGGCGCTGCTCTCCGGGCTGGCAGGCTCCCTGGTGGTATGCCGCGGCGGCGGAGGCGGGGGCGTTATGGCGTTGCCAGGCGTGGCCATCGCGGTGGCCCTGATGCCGCCCCTGTGCACCGTCGGGTACGGCGTGGGGAGCGGTGGAAACTGGGCCATCATGGGCGGCGCGGCGCTGCTGTTCGTCACCAACCTGGCCGCCATCGTGACGGCCGCTTTCGTGGTGTTCTTTCTGGTCCGAATGGACGCCGCGGACGTACGCACCGATATCAACCGTTTCATCCAGCAGCGCGCAGCCGGCGACCGGATCTACCGCCTCATAAACCCTACGGCGCTCTCCGGGGCTGTAGGCCATATCGGCAACCTGCAGTGGCGGATCCTGATGCTTGTGCTGGCCCTGGCAGCGCTCTTTTTTCCCCTGCGCAATGCCCTCTTGCAGGTGGCCCGGGAAGCCGTAGCTCGCAATGCCATCCAGGAAACCGTACGCAGCCTGACGCCCGCCGGCATCCTTGTCACGCAGCAGGTGCGGCTCGCCCCGGATGGCATCGACCTCCGCCTGATCACCACCGAGCGCATCGACGACGCAAGAGTGACGCAGGCGCGCGACGCCCTGGCGCGCCGGACGGGAATCCCCGTGGAGCTCTCCGTCCGGGAGGTGGCCAGCAAAAGGGAACTGGCGGAACTGCGAGAGCGCATGCCGGTTCCGGCCCCACCGCTTCCGCCGGAACAGCGCTTCGCGGAGATGCGCGGCGAGCTGCTGGAGCGCGTGCGTCGTCCACTCGACGAGATCTGGCCCGCCAGCGCCGTACTGCTGGGCTACGAGGTGGTGTTCAGCCCCGGCGGCACTGCCCTGCGCGTCCGCTACCAGGCCGATAGCGAACTGGGGCCGCTCGCGGCGGAGCTCCTTCAGCAGGCGTTGCGGGCGCGCGTCCATGCGCCGGAGCTGACCGTGAGCCTGGAGCGCGTCCTCCCGCCCGCTCCGCCGCCTACGGCAAAACGCGCGGCAAAACGGGCTCGCTCGTAATCTCACGTATTCTTAGACCAGTACTGCTGCTTCCGTCCATAATGTAAAAATGCTCATACCCTGCTTCTTCCTTGCCAGCGCGGGTGAGTTGTCGCCGCTTACCATCCCGTTATCCATGCTGGTGGTATTCGTCTCCGCCAAAATACTGGCTGAGCTGTTCGAGCGGTTGGGGCAGCCGGGTATCGTGGGAGAGATTCTGGCCGGGATCCTGATCGGCCCGTACGTGCTGGGCTGGATGGCGCCGAACGTGGTCCTCACGGTCCTCGCCGACCTGGGGGTGATGTTCCTGCTGTTTCGCGTCGGCCTGGAAGTGAAGTCGTCGGACCTGCTGAAGGTAGGAGGCACGGCCCTGCTGGTAGCGACCGCCGGTGTGGTCTTGCCGTTCCTGATGGGCTGGGCGATCATGGCGGCCTGGGGCTTCCCCAGCCTGGAGTCTATCTTCACCGGCGCCGCCATGGTGGCGACCAGCGTGGGAATCACCGCCCAGGTGTTGAGCGCCAAGGGACTGCTGAGCGCCCGCGCCAGCCAGATCATCCTGGCCGCGGCTGTTATCGACGACGTGCTGGGCCTCCTGATCCTGGCCCTCGTGAGCAGTATGGCGAAAGGCAAGGTCGACCTGCTCGAACTGACGCTCACCGCCGGCATCGCGGTGGGCTTCACGGTATTTGTGGCCAAGTGGGGCACCCGCACGATGGACCGCGTGATGCCGCGAATGGAGGCCCGGATGAGCCTGGCCGAGTCGCAATTCGCCCTCTCCATGGCGCTGCTGTTCGGGCTGGCGTTGCTGGCGGTCTACGCCGGTGTGGCGGCTATCGTCGGCGCCTTCCTGGCGGGCATGGCGCTCTCCGAAAGCGTGGACCGCCGTGTGCACCAGTTGGCCGACGGTGTGACCGAGTTGCTGGTCCCCTTCTTTCTGGTCGGAATCGGACTGCACTTCGACCTAACGGCGTTCGCCACGGGCAGCACCATGCTGCTGGCCGTGGTGATCCTCGCGGCGGCGATCGTCTCCAAGCTCCTGGGCTGCGGGCTGGGCGCCCTCTCGCTGGGACGGAAGGACGCCATGCGGGTCGGGGCGGGCATGGTCCCCCGCGGCGAAGTCGGGATGGTGGTGGCGCAGATCGGCCGGTCGTTAGGCGTGATCGAGCCCGGAGTTTACGGTATCGTCGTATTCATGTCGGTCGCGACCACTCTGGTCGCGCCGCCGCTGCTCAACTATACATATAGGGGAATGGAGCAGCCGCCGAAACCCGATGAGGAGATCATGCGGCTCGGCTGAAACCAGGGGAGAAAATTGTGATTACCTACATCCGTTTTGAACGAGACTCCGGTGGCGCATACGGCATCCTGGACGGAGAAACCGTAAGGCCCCTTCGCGGCGGGCTGTTCAGCCCCCGTGAGGAGACCGGCGAGATCCTGAAGGTCGCGGACGTCAGGCTGCTCCATCCCTGCGAACCGCCCAAGATCTTCGCCGTGGGACGCAACTACAAGAGCCACGTCGGCGACCGTCAGCAGCCCACGCGCCCGGAGATCTTCTATAAGCCGACCACATCCCTGGTGGGTCCGGGCGACCCCATCCGCTTCCCTCCCGGCGCGAAAAACGTGCATTCCGAGGGCGAACTCGTGGTGGTGATCGGGCGCCGCGTAAAAGACGCCTCGCCAGGGGAGGCTCGGAGCGCCATCTTCGGGGTGACCTGCGGGAACGACGTGAGTGAGCGGGACTGGCAGAACGGGCCCGATAAAGACCTGCAATGGTGGCGCGCCAAGGGCGCCGATACCTTCGGCCCGCTGGGGCCGGTTATCGTCACCGGCATCGATTACGGCAACCTGATGCTTCAGACGCGCATCAATGGCGAGGTGGTGCAGAAGCAGTCCACCGCGGACCTCATGTTCGACTGCCCCACCATTGTGAGCTGGATCAGCCACGCCGTAACCCTTGAGCCCGGCGACGTGATCTACACCGGCACCCCCGGCACTACCCGGCCCATGAAACCGGGGGATGTGGTGGAGGTTGAGATCGACGGCATCGGGGTGCTGCGCAACCCTGTGGAGGGTTGAGCGAAGATCGTGCCGGGAGCGCGCGGATCTCCTGTTAGAATACGGTTTCCAAAATGCAGGTACTGCAGGCCGGGCAACATAAACTAATCTTTTTAGAGCTGGAGCCGGAGCTGGTGACGAATATCGCCCAGCAGGCGGGCTTCAACGTGAAGCTGAAAGACTCGCCACGGTCGATTATCCTCGACCTCGCCGTCCCCGAGCGCGAGACGCCGCTGCTGCTCTTCGATGCCACCGACCACGCCAACCTGGGTTGGTTCTCCCGCTGTCAGTTCTACATCGACGGGCGCACGGGCGGCGTGCTCCAGACCCCCATCTGGATCGCCAACAAGCGCGACCGGTCGGGTAAGGCGGTGCCCAACGCCCTGCGGGTGAGCATAACCCGGGAACTGCCGGCCAGTTTCCGGCTGCCCGGAAAGCAACCGCTCACCGAACAGGTCTTCTACGCGCTGTTCTTCAACTTCCTTTCGGCGCTTCTGAAAACCGGCGTGGCGGTATGCGGCGGTACCGTTATCCAGCCGCTGGCCGGCCGCACCGAGAAAATCGGCCCTCGGAATTAGCGCTTAGCCAACCCGCATTGTGCGACCGTATACGTTGCTTGCCACAGCCGTGGTAACCGATCTGTGGTGCGTGGAATCGAAAGGCGTGAAGGCTGAATTGAGGGTGATTTCGGGGGGAACGCTCTCAGTTGCAGCCGATATACTGGCCGGCCCCACCCGGGGCCGGCTTTTTTCG
>DATMYF010000045.1:0-25503 GCA_035561075.1 Bryobacteraceae bacterium | reverse complement strand
GGGTGGGACCACTACGAGGACGCTGCCGGAAGGCGCACTTTCCAGTTGCCGCACAAGCCCCTGGAGGCGCGTTTCAGAGGTCGTTAAAATATCCGGCACGACGTCCCGCCCCCATCGGCCGCTGTCGCGCAGACCCAACCGGGCATCGAGATCGGACCACTCGATGATCAATACAGTGGCGGCAGCCGGGCCGAGTAGAGAGCGCTCGAGGTTTCCGCACATGTCTCCAAAGCGTCCTGTTCCTACGCGGACACGGCGGCCTACAAGGCGTTTCTGAAGATGTGCGGAAAGAAAAACAGACAATGGTTCGGGAGTGCTTCCCAGTGCAAGGTTAACGGGGAAAACCGGCGCGTCGGCGGCTGTGGCGGCGATACAGAGAAGTGCATCTTGAAGCTTCATAGGAGGCTTTTCCAATTGTCGCCGACGGCGCGGTGTTTGTCTGCGGCCGGATCCGGCCCGCAGCGTGCCGATGATCTTACGCCGCCATGACCTCCGAGTCACGTTGAGAATGCTCGTTTCAGCCGGCCAGCAAGTTGTGGAGCATGGCTACGGCGCCGCGGCGCGGCTTTTGGCGGCGGCTGCCCGGTTCGCGCGAACAGAGCTGAATCGGTCGCAATACGCTGGGCCGGATATCCAGCGCATGGCGGTCGAGCCAGCCGTAGGTGGCTTGGTGAGGATTTGCGCAGGAAGCGTAGACGGCCAGGCGTGGCGCAGAAGCACCGTGCTTGCAGACGCAAGTCAACCGAAATCACTCGATTCCTGCAGACTTTGCTTCCCGGATCTTCTCGGAGGGGCAAGACAGGCCCATCAAATCGCGTGACTTCGAGTGTTCGCCTTCATAGGCACCACGGTTCCGCAGGACGATACCGAGGTAAACCCACTGTTTCTTGGCGTCAACGACCCGCCTGCAGAGCATCGAGTGGCGATTGGGAAGATACAGCCCCGTCCGTATACCTTCCTGTACCAAAGGAAACAGCGTGCGGGTGGCGTGGAGGTCCTGCTCGCTCACCTGATAGCTCTGCTGCACCAATTGCGGAAACTGCGTTTTGACGAGTGTGTCCAAACGCGCTGCGCCGGATGCCCCGGGAGTAAGCTGCCGGTAGGTAGCCAACTGGAAGGCGTAGTCGGGAGGAATCGCGGAAGGCCGACGGGCCGTGGTCTTCAGGTCGACCGCGTTCCTTCGACGTCCAGCAGATCCACCCTGCCGCGCACCGCCACACCTCCGATGTTTCCTTCCACATGGGTAGGCCGCCCCGCGCTGTTCCATCCAGGCTTCGCGGAAGATCATGACCACGGCGGCAGCCTCGAGATCCTGCTTGGTTTCAAGTTTCTGGCGGAAGTTGATCTCGAGAGCCGCGTGGATCGCCAGACCGACGGCGAGCGAACGGTGCCGAGCGAGTCTGACCTTATGGTCGCGGCCGCACGGCGACATAACCACCCGCTGGAGAACACCTTCGCTGCTCGCCGCGTTCGCCCGGATGGCGCTCCTGGATTTAGCCGAGGGGTGGATCCAAGTGTGCGACCGCCGCAACCGTATCTACGTCAGCAGCGCTGGGAGGGCACGCTTCTGCTCTCCACGATGCAGGCATGCGGTTCAGCGGTGGCAATGGCGCGCCAGCGCAAGCGATGCTGGGGGCTGGTGCGCGAGGCGGGATGGGCGGAGGCAGGTACTGACGTCAACTACTGGGGCAGTGAACTCTTGGGAAAGATGGGTTTGGCTACCCCGAGAGGGACCGTGTTCAGGAATGAGAACGGAGCATCTCGTCGAAGAATCAGCCGGTCACTCTGGTAATTGACAGCCGCAACGGACGGCGGCCCGAACTTTGGCATAGCCTGCTGAAGCAAATTAACTACGCCGGGTTATCAGTGGGGGCTTCCCTCAGACCGGATCACCGTGAGGCTGCACCGGGCTTGCCTGCACTCGGAGAGATCGACACTGCAGGTGTACCCGAGCGGCTCCAGCACACGGCGGTACAGCACGTCACAGTGGCGGCAGTAATCCGGATAGGGCTCCATGTGCTTCGTCTCCATAAGACGAGACATGGAAGGACACCGGTGCATTTCGATGCGGAACACGCCGGCGTCCTCGTCGAGTTGCATGGTGAAATCGGCGGCCTCCTCGTTCAGCGTGTGGCTCCAATACAGCCAGCACCCCAGGATGCCGTGCTCTTCCACGAGTTGTTTCAGATTGCCGAGAAAGCGGTCGGAAAGGTCGTTCCAGAACCTCTCCACCTCATCCTTGCCGCCCCTGCTGTGCAGGTATTTGAAGAGTTCGCTGTAGGCGGGAATGAAATCGGTGCAGGCGATCACTTCGTCCTCCTGCGAAACACCTGCACGCTGCGGCCGGTCTGGTGGTCGTATTCCAGCAGTTCGGCGCAAAACGGGGTGCCCTCGCAAATGGCTTCGTTCACTGTCCTGGCGGTCTCGTGAAACAGAGGCGCGACCGGAAGTCCGTGCCGCCGCATATGAGCCACCGCGGGGCATTCATCCACACGCAGAACCAGTTCGTCTTCGGAACACGTCAGCGAGATGCGGCCGTTCTCCGCAGCGTACATGCGCTCCAGGTACTCGCGAAGGGGCGCCAGGCCACGCGCCAGCACATCGGCCCGAAGCGGGGCGTAGAATCTCTTGGCGAACCCCCACAGATACTCGCGGACGCTTTCTGGTCCGAAGCGCCGTTCGAGGTATTCCAACCCGACGCTGAGGGCGCCGTGGAAGTCCTGGTGGAGGTATGGATTGTCGGCGGCGGTGCGCCGCATGATTCGTTTTGCCACAGCTAAGCTCCGAACAGTCCCTCGAGTTGGCGGATCGCGGAATCGGCGAGCCGGCTACCGGCGTCGGCGGTATAAAATGTCGCGCCCGCCGACGGCTCATAGCCCCCCTGCGCGAACGCTTCCGCCGTCGGCAGGTAACCGACCGCATCATTCGCAAGCTCCACCACCATTGTGTGCGGGGCCGGGGAGCGCCGCTTGATTTGGAGCCCGTACTCGCAAAACACTTCGCCGGGGAGGCCGACGATCCCGACGTTGCCGATCCGCATGGCCATTACCTCGGCGCGGTCGGGCGTGTGCTGATTCTGGTACATCCCGATCCCGGTTGCAGCGTAATACTCGTCTGGGAGACCATCCACCTCGCCAGGAGGTTTGCGTTGCTGGAGGACGGCGCGGCACCACTCCGCTCGCTCGGCGCTGACCGGGAGCCGCCGCAATTCGACGAACTCGCGCGATACTGCTACAGGACCGCCGGGTACGGCCGTAGCCTGGCGTGCGGCTCGCTCCGCCTTCAGCGCCAACGCATAACCCACCCGCTGGGCCTCTTTGAAGCCGCGCCCCTGCAACGGGTCGGCGTAATCGAGATGGTTGACGTTTCCCGCGCAACCGTTCCAGAAGGCCGCGACGAAGTCATTGCCGGCCAAGCCTGCCATGGCTTGGGCCAGGTAGCCGGGGAAATCCGCCGAATAAAGCCAGTTGTCACCGGCCAGTATGGCAGGGTGCAGCGCGAAGTTGACAGCCGCCGCCACCTGCCGCCCGGCCCGGCGGACGGCCAGCACGCGCACTTCCGGATCGATCGGCCCCAACGCCCGCACCACAAAACCCGGTTCGGGCCGCTCCCAGTTCATGTGAGTGGCACCGTCCGTGCACAGCAGGCGCCGGTTGAACGAGAGCCCGCCCTCGGTTGCCACGCCGGCTCGCAATTCGGCAGGCTGCAAATCTTCCAAGGCGGCGGAGACGGCTCCGGCGGCTTTGCGGAGAAAGAGCGCAATCGCGCCGTCGTCGCACTTGGGCAGCGAACCCAAGCGCATCGGTGCCGGCGCGCTGTGGGTATGGGTGGCGGCAACCAGCAGGCGTCCGGGTTCCAGCCCGCAGTCGGCGCTCACGCAATCGCGCACAAACGCCACGTTGACCCGGTCCATCATGCAGATGTCGACGGAGAGGATGGCGGCCCGGGCGCCCGCGTCATCCTCGAACGCCAATGCCCGGGCATACAGCGGGTCGTGAACGCCGCGAGCGCCGTACTCGTCCCGGTAATTTCCCATCAGCGGCAAGCCGGGAAGGGGAGTATAGTCTATCGCTGCGGAGCCTGCTTTCATGTCAGCTCTCTTCGTGGGCGAGTGTATACTGTCGACAAAAACATTATGAGATTGATATGTGAGGATGTCAATGGTCTTCAGTTGACACTTCCGCGGTCTCAACATGACGTAAACTCGGTGACGATTAGCTGGCGACACTTTCTGATGGGCACGTCTTCGAGACCAGACAACTGGTCAAGAGCAGCAGCCGGCGCCGTCTCCGAGTCTGCGTGGAGAGCGCGGCGGGACCTCGGACCTGAATGCACCGCATCGAAGAAGGCGCGATGTCGGTAGCGCTCATTCACCTGGGCAACATTTCGTACCGACTTGGCCGCACCTTGCAGTTCAACGCGGCCACCATGACCCGCAAGGGCGATGCTTCCGGAGAAGGTGTAGGCAACCGGCGCGCCGCTTGCCTTGGAAAGTTCTGCTCCCCAATCAATGCCAAGTGCAGGATAATTGAACACGTATGTGGAACCGAATCGACAGAGTCAGGCGTGCCGGTACTGCAACTTCCGATCGGCGGGAATTCCTGAAGAGCTCCCTTTTGTTGGCCGGCGCGGCGCCGCTGGCCAGCGGACTCGCTGCCAAAAGCGGGTATCAGATTGGGTGTTGGACGCGCCCGTGGGCCAAGGTTGATTATCCACTGGCTTTTGACGGGATTGCAGAAGCGGGCTACAAAAATATCGGGCTGATGAGTCTCATGCTCAACGGCAAGCCCGTGAACATCGGCTCCGAGACTACGCCCGAGGAAGCTGCGGCTTTGCGCCGGGAAGTCGAGAAGCGCGGGCTAAGAGTGATTTCGGTTTGGGGAGGACCGTTCCCGTACCAGAAGTCGCTGGAGGCGGGTATTGCCGGCCTGAAACGGATCATCGACAACTGCGCGGTATGCCGCTCTCCCAGCCTGTTGCTCGGCGGTGTGGGCAAGCCCGAGCAGGCCGAACCGTATTATAAGGTTGTGTCGGAGTCTTGTGAGTACGCAGCCTCCAAGCGCGTGCGTCTCAGCGTGAAGCCCCATGGCGGCACCAATTCGACCGGCAAAGACTGCCGCAAACTTGTGGAGAGGGTCGGCCACAAGAACTTTGGCATCTTCTACGATCCGGGCAATATCTTCTACTACTCGGATGGAAGACTCGATCCGGTGGACGACGCTCCGTCGGTAGATGGCCTGGTGGTCGGGATGACCGTAAAAGACTTCCGAATGCCCAAAGAAGTAATGTTGACGCCGGGCACCGGGATGGTGAACTTCCGCGAGGTGCTGGCGCGGCTGAAGAACGGCGGTTTCACGCGCGGCCCCCTGCTGGTGGAATGCCTGGACCCCGGCGACCTTGCTCAAACCAACGCTCAAGCTCGCAAGGCGCGTTCGTTCGTTGAGGGTCTGGTGAAAGGCTGAGCGGCAGCCCTGACGGGCCGCTGTTCCACTGTGCTACTAGTCAACAAGAGGTGATAACCGTGTCTAGAGTCGATCGTCGTGAATTCATGGGAAAGTCATTGGCCGGCGTGTCCATCGCCGCAAGCTCGTATCAGCGGATTCTCGGAGCCAACGACCGCATTGCGGTCGGCATGATCGGGTGTGGCGGCCGCGGCCTGCTGAGAGAGGTTCTGCAATTCACCAAGGAAACCAACTCGCAGGTTGTGGCCGTATGCGATACGTGGCGCCAGCAGCGCGAAAAGGCCATAGCCCAGGTCAAGGCCGCCGACGGCAACAGCCCCGAGCAGTTCGTTCGCTACCAGGACCTGCTCGCGCTCAAAGCCGTTGACGCGGTGGTCATCGGCACGCCGGACCACCAGCACTGCACCATGCTGGCGGCCGCCGCACGCGCCGGAAAGGACGCCTACTGCGAGAAGCCGCTGGCAATGAACCTCAAGGAACTGAATGAAGCCGTGGATGCGGTGAAGAAGAACAACCGCGTGGTGCAGATCGGCACCCAGGTACGCAGTTGGGCGCCTTCGGTGGCGGGCCGCGCTTTCGTGCAGTCCGGCGGGTTGGGCAAGATCTTCAAGATCGAGCAATCGCGCAACAGCTCGCGCCCATATTGGTACAGCTTCGGCGATCGTCCCGTGGCCGAAGCGGACGTGGACTGGAAGGGCTTCCTGATGAACCAGAAGTACCGGCCCTTTAATGCCAAACAATACGCCGGCTGGTACGGTTTCCGCGAGTTCTCGCGCGGGCCGCAGACCAACCTCTTCGTGCACTTCATCGACCTGGTGCACTACGTGACCGGGGCGAAGTGCCCCACCCGCGTCGTGGCGATGGGCGGCAAGATTCGCTTCAAGGATGACGAGTATACCAATCCCGACTCGGTGGAAGTCACGCTCGAGTACCCCGAGGGCTTTCTGGTCCGCTATTGCTCCAGCTTCGGGACGAACGCGAACAGCTATTTAAAGTTCATCGGCACCAAGGGCATGATCGACGCAAGCGTGTGGAACAAGCCATGGGTGCTCAGCGGGCAGGGCTCGCAAGAACCTGACCGCATCCAGCCCGGCGCGCAGGTGCCGCCGGCGGAAGGCCCGCACCACATGAAGAACTTTCTCGAGTGTGCGCGCTCGCGGCAGACCGCGACCAACGCACCGATCGAAGCGGGCTACTCCCACGCCATCGCCACGATCATGGCCGACGAAGCGTTCACGACCGGCAGGCGCATGGTTTACGACCCGGCGAAGAAGGTGATTCACGCGGGCTGAGAGCCCGCCCACACAGTCGGTGTGCCGCGACGCTGGCGATCGAACCTACCCGCGGACGATCAGCGCACGACGATTGACTTGACCCACGGCGATGCCCCACAGCGCTTCGCGCGCATCCCCGGCTCCGAGGGAAGGAAGTGGGAGGTTCCCAACGGCCCGGGGTGGATGTCGCCGCTCGGATCGTTCAGGCGGGCTACGCGGGCCGCCACGAAGTCACTCGCGTCGCGGCCCACCGGCGTATTCGAGGATTTGCCCGTCAGCCAGCAGCCGGGCACGCAGCTTTTCGTAAGCAACGTCCTGCACAGGAATCCCGCCGTCAATCGCCAACACAGCAGCGGTGGCCGCCGACTGGCCCAACACCATGAATACCGGCTCCATGCGGATCGAACCGTAGGCGATGTGCGAACTCGACACGCAAACCGGGACCAGCAGATTCGATACCTGCCCCTTCTTTGGAACCATGGAGCCGTACGAGATCTGGTAAGGTCCATTTGTGCTGACGCCGATATCCCCCTCGTTCTGCACGTAACCTTCGGGCGTGATGTAGCGCTGGATATTATGTGAATCGATGCCGTAGGAGCCCATGCCGACCGGTTCCGGAGTTGCCCGCCTCTTCAGCAGTTCGTTCTCCGTCATCACATATCTCCCGATCATCCGCCGCGCCTCCCGCACGTATATCTGATGGGGCCAGTTCCCGTTGTCCTTGAACTCGTCCCTGGCGAGACCCCACTTGGCCATCGCGCCGCGCACGTCCTCCGGGATGCGAGGGTCGTTGGCGATGAAATACATCAGGCCCTGCTGGTAATCTACGTGCTCCCGGATGATTTCCCGGCGCCGCGCGTAGCTCGCTTCGGGGTAATCCCAGCTCCGGCCGATGTTGTCGGTACTGAACGGGCCATGATTGTTGGTATCGGTCTTCGCGTTCGGAATCAGATCGAATTTGTCGAACGTTTCGCGCCAGCCGGCTTCGAAGATGCGCACCAGCAACTCGTACTGCTTCGGGTCGTAGGTGGCGGGCTTGGGGAAAGGAACGCGGTTGCCAGGCACCTTTGTGAGGCACATCCGGAAGCAGTAAGCCTGCACCTTCCTGTCGCCTTCTCCGTAGTTACCCGGCGGCTCGGCGCTGATGCGCGGAAGGATGCCGCTGGTGGGGTCGCCCGGAATCACATAGGGGGAAATCCGTGTCTTCAGCCCTCCGAAATGATGCCGGTGGTGCAGCACGCCCGTCTGCACTCCGTTCCACTTCTCGTCGTACTGGCTGACGGACTCGCGGCCAACGTGGTAATCGACTCCCGCGGCCGCCATCAGGTCGCCTTCATACGTGGCATCGATGAACACGCCGGCCGAGTAAGTATTCCCGTCGAGGGTCGTGATCGAAACGATGCGGTCTCCCTGCTTCCGAACACCCTTCTCGCGATCGAGCCAGGCGTTCCTAACTACCGGGATCTTCGCTTCCTTAATCCAGGCCTCGAACACGCCTTCGGCGGCATGCGGCTCGAAAATCCACATGGTCCGGGCGCTCTTGTCCATGGCCTCGGTGCCCTGCCCTTTGTTCCCGTACTCCTCGCGCTTCTGCCAGCGCCAAGCCTCGGGTTTCTGGTAATGCTGCCAGACGCGATGGTAGAACTCGCGGCCAAGCCCTCCGATCACCGCCTTGTTGCCGGTGTCAGTGTAGCCCAGGCCCCCGGCGGTGAGTCCGCCCAAATGCCGTTCCGGGCACACCATCACGACGGACTTCCCCATGCGTTTGGCCTGAACGGCGGCTGTGACGGCGCCGGAGGTGCAGCCGTAAATGACTATGTCGGATTGACGCGGTGCGGCAGCGCATGCCAGCGGGAGCGCCAGGGCGAAAGCGGTGAACCGAAAATTGGCGATCATCGATTGCGGTCCTCTGTTTTGAATTCGGAAAAAGCCTGCTCTGCCAGTCGCTCCCTATCTGGCCGGCCGCGCCGGCGGGCCGAGCCTTCTGGGGAGCACAATCGTCTTACCGGGCGAGCGTGGATACCTTGAAATTCCGTAGCAGTGCGGGGTACGTACTGCCTTCGGCGGTTCCCTTACCATTCACGTTCACGCCGGCGGTGACGCTGTCGCCGAGGCAAACGATCTTCTCGTTTCCGCGGAGAGGCTGCGCCGACTCGAAAAAGCAGCCGGCAAGAAGTTCGTATCCGGCGGGTGTTAGATGCACGCCATCAGGAGTGTAGGTATCGGTCGGGCCTCCTGCACGGTCAAGAGCGGAGGCGAAATCCGCCAGCCCGACCTGCCGGACGCGCGCCAGCCTCCGGATGGCGGCGTTGTACCGGTCGATCTTCCCATTTGGCCCCTCCTCGCCGTACGACTCACGCTTGTGGCGCTTGAGCAGCCGCTCCGTATTTACATGCTGGATGGTGCACAACACCGGGCGCACGCCACTATCGCGCGCACGCGCCAGCATCCACTCCAGGTTCCCGATAAAGCGATCGAGCGGCACAAATCGCGGCTCGTTCAAAGTATCGTTCAATCCGAAGTAGATCAAGACGATGTCGGGTTTAAGAGCGATCACGTCCTGGTCGAATCGCGCCCGGCCTTGTTCACTGTTCTGCCCTCCGATGCCCTTGTTGTAGACAACCAGACCGTTCTGCGCTGCCAGAAGGCCGCCGAAGGCCAATGCCGCCATCCACACGTTCAAAGCCCCGCCTCGTAGAGGACAGAGGCTAATTCGTAGCGCAGAACGAAGGAGTGCTCGCCTTCCTGGAGCTTGCGGCCGAGCCACTGTTCCAGCGCCTGCCAGTCGAGCGCCTCGAAGGGACGGCTCCGATCCCACACCTTGTGGCCTATCTTCTCGAACCACGCGATAGCCTCCCCTCGCAGCACCGGTGCTCGCGGTTCCGCATCCCAGCCAGGAAAAAAGAGGCGCGCACCGTAGAATTGCAACGCTTTGAACCATAGTTCACTGCCAGTAACGTCCCGAAAATGCACCAATACCTGGCCGGACTCCAGCAGCGCGCGCTGGAGCCGTCCGATATCGACGGCGCGGACCTCCCGCCGGCTCTCGATGGCGAGGTGCGCGGCGGTTCCGGCCGCCTGTCCCATCGCCATCCAGCACGGCTCCATCCGCAGCGTCCCGAAACCCAGGTGCGTGGCCGATACCGCCACCGGCACCAGCAGCCCGTCGACTCTCCGCGGCACGATGACGCGGTAGGGTACAGTGTATGGGCGCGTGATGTGGGGAAGCGCCAGGAAACCATCCAGCGCCAGCTTCTCGGGCTCGCGTTTGCGCAGTGCGTGTGAGTCGATCGGATAGTGCGCGGCCGTGATCGTGTCCGGGTGAATCACGGTACGCCGGGCGCCGGGCGCCACCATGGCGTCATGCGCGCTGAAATCGTACTCGCCCGCGATACGGCGCGCCTCCCGCACATAAACCTGGCGGGGGAAATTGGCATTGTCCTGGTACTCGTCTTTCGCCAGCCCCCAGCGACGGGCTTCATTGCGGAACCAGTCGGGCAGTTCCGGGTCGTTCTGGGTGAACCAGAGCAGTCCCAGAGTATAGTCTCGCAGCCGCCGGGAAAATTTCTCGCGCCATACCCAGTCCGCCTCGGGCCAGGGCTGGTTTTCTTCGGGCAGGTCCGTCGAAACAAGACTGTTGTGATGGTTGTTCGTGTCGCTCTTACCGTTGGGGATGCGCACGATATTGAAGACACCCGCGGTAGTGGCGGGAGTGGCGCCAAAGGCGGTCACCCGGCCCGCGTGAATGTCCTCGACAAGGCTGGCGTAATCCTCCCGTCGGTAATCCACCGGTTTTTCCGGCAGCACCCGCAGCTCTTCATGGTCGGTGAGGCATAGCCGGTAGTTGTAGGCCTGAATGCGGCCATCGGCTTGGCCGGTTCGCGGGTCCGGGTAGATCTGTTTGGTGCCGAAGAACGAGTAAAAGACCCCCGCGTAGGGCTCGAGCGTTTGTTCCCTGCCCTCACGCCCGATGCGGAACGGCACGCCCGCGGCTGCGGCGAGGTCGCCTTCATAGGTGGCGTCGATGAACACCTTGGCGCGGATCCGCATCGCCCGGCCGGACCTGCACTCCGTCACCAGAATGGACCGCAGCTTCCCGCCGGCGGTCTCGGCCTGACCGTCGAACTGGTGTTCACGCAGCACCTGTACATGCGTGGCGACAGATAGCATCTGTTCGAAGACCTGCTCGGCGACGTGGGGCTCGAAGTGGTAGCCGTCGCCTGAATCCCGGACCTGCGACGAGCCGACGCCGTACGTGTTCACATAGTGCTGCTTGACAGCGGCGATGAATTCCTTGAAGATGCCCCCGATCGTGGACCGGGTGGTGATGTCGGTCACCCCCAGCCCGTTGGCCGGCAGACCCCCGATGTGGCTGCCTCGCTCGACGACAACCACCCGGGACCCGGCGCGCGAGGCCGCGATCGACGCGGCGATTCCGGCCGGGGTTGCGGCAAGGACGCAGATATCCGTCTCGATTGCCGTCTGGCCGAACACCCCGGCCGCGAGCGCAAATGAAATGGCCAGCCTAGGCATGGCGCGCATGGTCAAAAGAGCTGGAACCCGGAGTTGAAGACGATCCGGATTGCGCCCCCTTTCGCGTCCACGCGGACGCGCCCGGCCCAGTCCGGCGGCGCGAACTGCTGCAAGTCCACAAGGAGTTCTTTCTCACCGCCCGGCGGCAAGCCCTCTACGGCGTACTTATGCAACTGCCACCCGCCGCTCTTGCGGAGGTAATGGATCCAAATTTCGCCGCGGGTCGACGCCCGTACGGTAGTGACTGCGAGCCCGGTGGCTTCGATCGTTCCGCCTGGAGGGATCTCAATGGCGGTGCCTGCGAGTTTGGCGCCACCTTTGAAGCTGTAGATGCGCGCGCCGCCTTCGAACGGCACTCCGCCTCCGGTATTATCGGCAACGGCGGCCGCCGGCGCGGCGGAAACCCGCACTTTCCAACTCGCCGCAAGGTTGGCCGGCAGTTCGCGGTCGGCGCGGATGGTCCGCTCACCCGGGGCCCCCGTGGAGGGCAGCAGGAAGTGAGTTGCCTGACCGTCCCTGGCATAGGCCAGGGTGGCCGACTGCGTAGCCATCAGAATCGTCACCCGGTCCTGCGCGACCTCGACGGAGCGCGTCAGTCGTCCGCCTTTGGGATAAGGGACATTGGCGACAAACGATGCGTTCACGGCCCGCAGCGCCGGGCGTCCGGTGCTCTTAAATCGCGTGGCGGCCTGGGCCTCAGTCATCTTGTCCGGGTTCTCCGCTCGCAATTCCCCCACCGCCTTGGGATCGAAGCGCCACAGGTGCAGCGGCTTTGCGGGATCGAACCCGAAGGGCGCCAGGTCGAAGCCCGCCTCCACCGTTTGCTTTGCCTTGACATGATTCTGGACCGTGAGCAGCGCGGCGCCGGGCAGCCGCAGGGCATATACCTCCACGTCGGTCTCGCGACGCCACCAGCAGGGCTCCCAGCGGGCCGCCGGCGCGAGTTCGGCGCCCTCGATCTCAAGCAATGCGCCGATGAGCGGCCAGTGCTGCGCGTTGTACTCGCCGCGATAATCGAATCCGCCCGGTTTGATAGCCAGGGAGTAGCACAGCTTGGGGTAGTTTTCGACGATGTCGCCTTTATCGTCGTCCCAGTAGAGCGGGATCGTGCGCTTAGCGTTCGGGCGTTGGTAGATCTTAGAGAGCACCAGCCGATCCGAGCGCGCCTGCCAGTGTTCGCGGAAAGGGTTAAAACCCTCGTAGTACCCTATGTCGCTATAGAGAGAGAAGAGGTTGGGGATGCCGTTATAGAATGCGCCTCCGCCGTTCGATCGCGCGGCGTCGCGGATGCCTTTGAACAGCAGGCCCCAGTCATAGTCCTGGGCGGACCGCTTCGTCCGCCAGTCGAACAGCGTGACGCCGCCCTGGCCGGTGTCCATGTAGATGAAATCGAAGTTGTAGGCCTTCACGATACCGGCGTACTGGTCGAGGACGAAGCGCCGAGCCTCGGGAGTCAAGAGCTGCGCCGCGGCTTTCTCCCCCTCCCACGCGGTCACTACGATTCCGGGTTTGCCGTCTGGCCCGTGGACGGTCCACTCGGGATGCTCCCGGACGACCGGGTCTTTGTCGAGAAAGGCCCATTGCCAGGTGATCGGCCCCACCTTGATGCGCGGAGAAAGGGCCTGCAACTGTCGCACCCACTGCTGAAGCTGAGCGCGCGCCAGAGGCCCGCGGGGGGTCGGAATGGGGTCGCGCATGTACGCCCGGGTATTGGGAAACACGCCCCGCACCAGGACCATGAGATAGCCGGAGGACAGCGAATCGGCGGCGGCTTTGATCTTCGCGAACTCGCCCGTCCCTCCCGCCGCACGCTTCCCGTATTCGGCCACCGCGCGCGACTGCCAGTCCCAACTGATGATGCCCTTTACTTCGCCCATCCACGCGGGCACCTTTGTTTCCCACGTCTCCCGCAGTTCCGGCAGGTTCAGATAATCGTTGTGAAAGGCCAAGTGGTCGCCGTCGAACAGGTGCCAGCGGATCTCGCAGGAAAGGTCCTCGCGATCTTCGGAGAGCCACTTGGCTGCCGCGCCCATCCGCCATCCCTCCGGCCCGTAGTACAGCGAGGGTTCGTAGGCATAGGAAGAAAGCGGGTGCACGAAGTGGCCGTCCACTTTGAAGCGATATTGGGCCAGGCCGCGCTGGAGCACGGGATTGGTGAATATGACCAGGTAGTGATCGGCCCGGGGATTGAAGTCGTAAATCTGAATTTCCTTAGCGATCCCGGCGGTCTTAATATACGGCACGGCTTTATTGACCACGTGGCGCGACGGGTTGTTCAGATATCCGGATTTGTAGAACTCCGCCGGCACGGTAGTCGAGGTGCCGTATTTGAAATACCCCAGGTCCTTTCCCTTCGCCTGAAACCGGACACGCTTGGAGACGACACTGCCCTCAACCGAATACGTCTTCTCGATAAGAATGCCCGGCAAGCTGGGGTTTTCACAAGCCAGGGTGCCGCCGTTGCGCCTTACGACACGGTCATTCAGCTCGCTTGCCCGGGTCTCCCTTTCGGGGGCAGGCTGGAGGGCATACGAATCAAAGCTGCGACCCGCCAGCAGGCGGCCGTCCTTGCGGTCCGTGATGCTCGACAGCGCGCCGGTCGCATCATTGACTTCCACTGCCAGCCGCGCGCTGCGAAAGTCCGCTGCGGCGAGCGAACAGGCAGCCGCCAACAAAATCGTCGGGGTACACTTCACCTTTTATCCTCCTTGGGCCGGAGCGACCGCCCTTAGAACGCCAGCCTCAGGCCGAGTTGGATTCTTCGGGCCGCCAGCGAGCTATTGATTCGCCCGAAATTCGGGTTCGTGTTGACACCGGCGGCGTTAGGCGTGAAGGTCAGGCCCGGGTTCCCGAGGTTCACCGTGTTCACGACGTTGAAAGCCTCCCCGCGGAACTCCAGACGGGCCTTCTCGGTCACTTTAAAGTTCTTGAACAGCGAAAGATCGATGTTCGTCATCCCCGGTCCACGGGTGCTCGGCAGCAACCGTCCGACATTGCCGATGGTCCAGTTGGCGGGATTGCGGAAGGCGTCCGTATTGAACCATCGGACGGCGTTGCGATCGGACTCCGGCAGGGTCGGGTCTCCGACCATGTCCGGCCAGTTGATGCCGGTGAAGTTGCTCGCACCGCGCACCGCCAGGGCGTCTCCGCTCTGGAGGTTCGCCAAAACGTTCACCTGCCAACCGCCGATCACGCCGTTGGCGATCGGGTTCGCTATATTCAGGAACCGCTTGTTGCGCCCCACGGGCAACTCGTAAAGCGCGCTGATGATCAAGTGCTGCGCTACATCGGTCTCGTCAACGGACCGGTCCAGTTGGCGGTTGAACCGGCCGATGCGGAAATCGCCGGTGTCCTGGCTGCCGATGTTGGCCGAGTACGAATCGGTAATGAGCTTGCCGTTAGTGTATGCCACATGGGCTGTCAAGCCGTTGGCGAAGCTGCGCTCGGCGGTGAACTGGAACGAATGATAGGAGCTGGACGCGCCGCGCACACCGGCCGTGCTGACCGCCAGGTAGTCAGGGTACGGAACCAGAGTTTGGCTGCGCGCGATAGTGGCCCCCGAAAGCGCCCCGCTGCGGATCTGGCCGTAAAACGGGTTCGGCACCTGGTTCTGCAGACTGAGTCCCAACTCCCAGTACTTCGGGTCGAGCTGGTTCAGATTGTAGTTGCCGCCGAACAGGTGCACGCCCCGGCTGCCGGCATAGGCCGCGGTGACCAGCCAGTGTCCCGGGAACTGCCGCTGAAGGGTGAAGTTCCACTGCTGCAGATAGGGGCTGGACTGTTTGTAAGGCTGGTATCGCACATTCTGCCCGCGGAACGCGGAGGGCCCGCCCGCCGCACCCAGGGCCTTATTGAGCGGATACGACGGTCCCACGCTGAACTGGAAAGCCGGGAAAGGCCCGCCGGTTGCGACGAAAGGCGTATCGGTGCTGAAGCCCAGCGAATTGGGGTTGCCGTGGTCGGAATCGCCCGGCTCGATCGGGGAGAAAATTACCGCGTAGCCGCCGCGCACCGCGGTCTTGCCGTCGCCGAACGGATCCCAGGCGAAGCCGAAGCGCGGCCCGAAGTTGGTCTTGTTGGCCTGTGCGAAATGGCGGTCCTTGGTCACCCCGGCGTAGAGAAGTGCGCCAGGCATGTTCGTCTCCGGGTTCATTTCGAACGGGGCGAAGCTGGAGCTCTGGTTCCAGCGCTCCACCACCCCGGAAGGCAAATCGTAGCGCAGCCCCAGGTTCAGGGTCAGCCGCCGGGTAATCTTCCAGTCGTCCTGGATGTAACTTCCGTTCGACCAGCTATGGAACGCCCAAAATGGCCGCACGCTCTGGCTGCCGCCCGTCACCGCGCCCAGCAGGTAGGTGGCGAGCCCGTAACCAGTGCCCGCGGGGGCCTGCGGGTTGCCCGTCATGCTGCTGCTGAAGCTGAACAGCCCGGAGGGGTTGAGGCGGTTGCCCCAGTTGCCGCGGTTCCACCGCTGGTCCGTGCCCAACTTGATGGTGTGGGCGCCGCGGATCATCGTCACGCTATCGGTCACCTGCACTACGTGCTGCGGCCGCCATCCTGCCGAAGTACCGCTCGCCGCGCCAATGCTCAGTGCGCCTTCGATGCTCACGCCGGGGAAGCAGTCCTGCGGGAAAATCGACGGGAAACCGAGTTTGGCGGGCCAGTCCTTTCCGAAGCTGGGCTGGTTGAAAAGGAGCCACTGACGCGCGAGGCCGACGCGGAACTCGTTCAGGGTGTTGGGCGAGAAAATGTGCGTCTCCCCTACCGTCCAGTTGTGGTTGTCGCGCTGGTCGTCACGCGCGCCCGTGTCGGCGTCCCCCAATCCCCAGACCCGGTTATTCTTCGTGTTGCGACTGCCGGTGTACCGCCCGAACATGCTGTCCGAGGCGCTGAAGCGCTGGTCGATCTTCAGGTCGGTCACGCCCTGCACGGTCGGATAGCTCTGCAAAGAAAGATAGTTGAGCGAATTCGTGTAGGGATTATTGGGAACCGCGTTCGGTAGCGGCAAGTACTCGAGCACCTTGAGCGACAGTGTATCCTGCCGGCTACGGGGCACCACGTTGCCGGGCATCAGATCGCGCATCCAGCCGCCCGCCGGGTTCGGCCTCGTAGTCGCAGGGTCGTATATCGGGATTAGGCGCCCCAGACCGTCGAAGGTGCTGGTGAAATCTCCCGTCCGCTGCGCCGGAGTGGGCACGGTGCTTTGGTTGATATTCGAGGTGACGTGCCGCCATTGTTCGTAGCCGAAGAAGAAGAACGTCCGGTTGCGACCGCTGTAGACCTTCGGGATTTCGACCGGTCCTCCCAAAGTGCCGCCGTACTGGTTATACCGGAGGATGGGCTTGATCCGGCCGGTACGCGAATCCGCCTGTGTGGCGAAGGCGTTACGGGCGTCCATTGAGTCGTTACGGACGAACTCGTAGAGCGTGCCGTGGAACTCGTTGGTGCCACTCTTGGTCACCATATTGATCACGCCCCCGCTCGACTGGCCGAACTCGGCCCGCATGTCGTTGGTAACCACCTTGAACTCCGCCACCGAATCGAGCATGGGGACTACGTTGATCTCGTTCATGAGCGCGTTCCCATTGACGGCGCCGTCCATCACAAACTGATTGCTGCGGATTGGCCCGCCGTTGATACTCAGATTGGAAAGCGCTCCGTTATCGGTATCCGCGAAGCCATCTGTGGCCTTCGACTGGACGTGCACCCCAGCCGCCAGGCGCACCAGGTTGAAGACGTAGCGGCCGTTGAGCGGCAACTCCTCAATGCGCTTGGTCTCGACCAGTGTGCCGAGGCTCGAGTCCTCCGTCTGCACTCTGGAAACCGTGCCGGAAACCGTGATGGTCTCGGCCACCTGCCCCATCGTCAGGACGATGTCCAGGCGGAGCCGCTGCCCCACCTCCAGCACGATGCCCGTGCGTTCGAAAGTGGCGAATCCCTGGATGGCAGCGGTCACCTTGAAGGCTCCCACGGGCAACGCGGGGATCACGTATGTGCCATCGCCGCCGCTCACTCCGGTATAAACGCGGTTGGTCGGTACGTGCAGGGCCGTGACCCGCACCGCGGGTACACGCGCCTGTTGGGCGTCCGTAATGGTCCCGGCGATGGTGCCGTTGGCTGACTGTGCCAGTGCTCCGACGGCACACAGCGACAGATAGAGCAGCGCGATCGTTCTCATATGAATGCTCCTAACCTCCTAAGTCGAGCCAATTGTAGTTCAAATGGGGCGTGCGGCATGCGTTCGGAACGGTTATGGAACGGTTTCCGCCCGCCTCAGCGTCGGGTGATATGCTGATGGGCAACGATTTGGAGGTTGACCGTGTCGAACGGCGTGGCCGCCGTGGCAGTACTGATCGCCGGACTGTCTCATTGGGCGTACGCCAGTCGGCCAACCTCGGCGCTGGAGCGCTTCTGGGGACCGGCGCGGCACAGCCGGCTGCCGCTGCTTGTATGCATGGATTACGTGTAAGCCCATCGCGTAGCCCGGCCGTTTGGCCCGGATGATACAATTCCCGGCCGCGAAATCGAAGAGCGCAGAAAGCCGAGGCGGGGAGCCGAGATCTACAGCGTAATTTCGCGTGTCATACACCCCACAACGGGGAGCCTCATCATCGGGATTGCAGGACTTTCACACCTCGGAACTCGGTGTGTCGCGGAATTCGCCACCAATCCGGCCCTCATGCAGCGCGCGCTGGCGCAGGCGCCGGCTGGCTGGGAGAAAAAGAATCTGCAGATCGTGTTACAGGTCCCGGGTCATTACCAAAACCCAGGCCCCCGCCAAGCGGGGAACGATAAACCGCACGGTGTCCCTTTGCTGCCGGAAAGGAAGATCGCCGCGGCTCTCGGGAGTCAGCAGGACCGCGCGTCGGTCAGTCAACTTCGAGACGGGTTACTTGGCGCCGCTCCGCCGGCAGCTTGGCGGCAGTCGATCTCTCTAACATCTCGCGCGTATACTTGGCGGACACCGCCGTGAAGTGGCGCTCGCCGGGCTGTGGGTCCCTCGCTTGCCGGGCGCCGTTAGCACAGCTCCCAAACCTCGATGGGAGAGCGGGTGCTTCACTTTGCGGGCCGCTGGTGGTGTCCCGAGCGAGACGAGCCTGGACGTTCTAATTCACGGCTTATTAGTCGACACTTCCTTCAGCAGTTCCAGTACGGTGTCCGTAATTTTGCGGGAGGCCTGAATCTCCACCCGGTTTGTCCCTAACCACGTTTCGTAGCCTCCAAGCTTGTGTTGTTCCGGCGTCGGGAGGTATCCCTCAGAGCCGTTCGCCAGTTCGATGGTGAACGTAGGCTTCAGCGGGCTCTTTTCTTTGATCTCAAGACCGGTTTCCGTGAATACCTCAAAAGGAATGGCTGCAATGCCAATACTCCCGATGCGGATGGCCTGGAGTTTGATGCTGACGGTCTCGCCTTCCTCCTCGAGTGCCAGGGCGCGCTTGGCATACGCTTTGGCGCGCCCGGGCAACTTCTTGTCGTCCTTTGCGGCAAGAGCGGCTTTGGCGAATTGAAGCTGCTCCGCGGTGGGCTTACGAACCCCCAGGTTGATTTCTCTTTCCGCCATAGCTAAACTCAGCCCGCTGCTGTGCTGGATGGTCTTATAGGCCTGGAGGGAAGCCTTGGCGACGCTGTCCGCCACCGCACTGATCTTTGAGAAGGATGGCTCCCCGCGCGGCCCCCGGGCTGCCCGGAAGTTTATATTGTTCACATCACCGCTGGTCCCGTTGCTCAGAATGCCCACAAAATGCTGGTTGTCCGGAGCGAGGCTCTGCCGGATCCGTTTAGCGAACTCGCCGAAGTAATCCGCCGAGATCTGTCCGCCCGGCACGTCACCCACATAATGAAGCGAGTAGTTGGCGAGCAGCGCCAGCGGCTTGCCGTCGGAAGTGCGGACTGAGATCACCGAGAGCCCGGGGTCGGTCGGTCCGGCAGGTTTGACCAGATCCTCACTACCCGCCTGCGGGTTCATCTGCACTCGATCAGTGGTGGCGCCGTAAGGACTGGGTGGGATACTGCCCTCTTTCTTGAACCACCGGCGGTTATTGAGGTGCTCTGGAAGTTGGACGACCGCCGCGCCGATCTCAGCTGGCTGCAACCTTGCCGCGGCTTCCTGGATGGCTTTGGCGATCTGCCGTTTCAGTAATCCGGAGTATTGTACGTTGGCTTCATACGCCATATCGAAAACTGCCGCCTCTTCCGGCGGGAGCGTCTTCTTGTCCCAGGTGTCCGTAACCTGCTGGGGAATCGGGTACGGAGCCGTGTGCGTGTGCGTGGATGAGGTCAGAATGCGATTGGTCGGTATTCCCGTGGCTTCGCTGGCGATTCGCTTCGCCTCATCCAGCAGACTCCGCGGAATTCCGACGTTGTCAATAATGACCATTGCCAGCCGGGTCCTACCGTCGTCGAGCACTAATGCACGCGCATGCAGAGGGTCATGGGCGGTAGTGGCCGGGCGGAAGCTGAAGGTCCCGCGCATCGGCACCGGGAAGGCCTGTGGGGTTATGTCCACCGCCGCCGCTCCGGCCCGGAAATGCCCGGCAGGTCCCGAGCAGGAGACTACAAATGCGCTCGACAGCAGCGCGCAAACGAAGCAAATTCTCCGAACATGTTTCGTCATTGTTGACGCTCCCCAAATTAGCCAGAATTTCCCTTCAACTGCCTGGCACTCGCGATTATACTCCCAGCCAACTCCAGTGGAGCCTTTTGTCTCATGTCCCCGGCCTGATGGCGGAGATGGCCAGGTTGAAGACGTAGCCGCCGTTGAGCGGCAACTCCTCAATGCGCTTGGTCTCGACCAGTGTGCCGAGGCTCGAGTCCTTCGCCTGCACTCTGGAAACCGTGCCGGCAACTGTGATGGTCTCGGCCAACTGCCCATCGTCAGGACGATGTCCAGCCGGAGCCGCTGCCCCACCTCCAGCCCGATGCCCGTGCGTTCGAAAATGGCGAATCCCTGGATGGCAGCGGTCACCTTGAAAGCTCCCACGGGCAACGCGGGGATCACGTATGTCCCATCGCCGCAGCGCGACCGTTCTCAGATGAATGCTCCTAACCTCCTAAGACGAGCCAATTGTAGTCCAAATGGGGCGTGCGGCATGCTTTCGGAACGGTTATGGAACGGTTTCCGCTCGCCTCAGCTGCGGGTGATATGCTGATGGGTAACCATTTGGAGGTTGACCGTGTCGAACGGCGTAACGCCGGTCGTTGCCGAACCCATCCTTACGGAGCTTTCCCGCGTGCTCGAGAGTGCCGAGTTTCGCGCCAGCAAACGCTGCCAGGAATTCATCCGCTACGTTATCGTCGAAACTCTCGAAGGCCGCGCCGACAGCCTCAAAGAGCGTACCATCGGGGTGGATCTGCTCGGGCAGTCCCCGAATTACGACTCGAGCGCCAACGCCACGGTGCGGGTACGGGCTAACGAAGTCCGCAAGCGCCTGAAACAGTACTACAGCGACCCGGCACACCTGGCCGAGGTCCGCATTGATTTGCCGTGCGGCAGCTACGTCCCGGAGTTTCACACGGTTACGAGCCAAGCGCCGGCCGCCCCCGCAGTCCGCCCCCCTCGCCGCCTCTATGCCTGGTTGACCGTGGCCCTTTTGGCAGCGTTGATCGCCGGACTCTCCCTGTGGGCGTACTCCACCCGGCCAACCTCGGCGCTGGAGCGCTTCTGGGGACCGGCCCGGCACAGCGGGCGGCCGTTGCTGGTATGCATGGATTACGTGCAGGCCCATCGCGTAGCCCGGCCGTTTGGCCCGGACGACACGATCCCAGGCCACGAGATCGTTCCTGTCGTGAACGAAGTAGTGGGCGCGGGCGGCATCCACGCCATCAGCGCCCTCACCGCCATGCTGACGCGAATGGGCGTGGAAGTCGACATTAAGATCGGCTCCGACACGTCCTTCGGCGACCTCCGCCATTCCCCCGTGGTCGTGATGGGCTGCTATAACAATCGTTGGTCGACGCTTATGTACGACGGTCTGAGATTCGGCTTTTCGAACCAGGAAGGCTTCTCGAACGTTGAAGAGCGCAAAGCGCCGCACCGCAGGTGGCCGGCTTTCCCGACCGCCAGGCGGGAAGACGGGATCTACGGCGTGATTTCGCGTGTCGTACACCCCACGACGGGCAGCCTTATGCTCGGGATTGCTGGAATTTCACACCTCGGAACTCGGGGTGTCGCGGAATTCGCCACAAATGCAACCCTCATGCAGCGCGTGCTGGCGCAGGCTCCGGCTGGCTGGGAGAAGAAAAATATGCAGATCGTGTTACAGGTCCCGGTGATTGCCAACACCCCGGCCCCGGCCAGAGTAGTAGCGCTGGAGTGCTGGTGAAAGAGCCTATTCCAGAACGATCAGGGCATACACTCCCAAGCGGGGAACGGTAAACCGCACCGTATCCCCCTGCTGCCGGAAAGGAAGATCGTCGCGGCTCTCGGGAGTCAGCAGGACCGCGGACCGCACGTGCGCGGGCACCTTGAGCGTCACCTGGACACCCTCGGCCGGCTGCGGGTCGCCGTAATTTACCAGGTGCAGCAGCCGCCGGCCGCCTGCTTGCCGGTACAGCGCCATACCGACCGTATCCGGCGCTTTGATCTCGGCCTGAAGCGGCCCGCCAGCGGCCCAGCGGAGGGCAGCTAACAGCGCGTCGCGATTTTCGGGCATCATTCCCAGCCGGACAACGTGCGGGAGCCTGACTTCCGGCAGATAAACCGCGCGGCCCTCGCCCACCCTGACCTGCCGGACCCCGTCACCGGGCGGGAACAGGCCGGCAAGACCGCAAGGGCGTCGCCGGCGGCCGTCTTCGTCGAAACAGCCTGCCTCGCCCGTCATCACCAGACCGCCGCCCGACTGCAGGTATTCCCGAAGCGCGGTCAACAACGCATCTGAAATCAGCGCCGTATCGGGCAGCAGCACGACGCGGAAGCGGCGCAAGTCTCCCGGATAGCGTCCGGGGACCAGAGTGAACGGCACCCGGCTTTGGTACAGCGCCTGCTCGCACGCCAGTACGCGGTCGCGGGCGGCGGAAGAACCGAAAGCGCGGTTGGCGAACGTATTCAGCACCCCCACATCGGCCACATCCTCCGCATCCCGGAAGTACCGCTGCTCCCGACGGAAGAACTTGATCATGGCGAGCACGGCGGGATCGAAGTCTCCTCCGGAGGTAGGCACAATTCGCCCGTCGTGGAACCACGCCGGGCAGCCGATAGACTGGAGGTTGTTCGCCAGCGAGTCGGCCATGTCGACCCGGCCGGAGGTGTAATGGAATACCATGTTGCCGAACTGGCGGCCGAGCTTGTGCGAGCGGAAGCGCGAGACCACCCCGTCCTCGGGCGCCCCGGGGTGCGACTCGTTCCAGAAGGCACCGCCCCAGCCTAGCAGGCGCTCGTGGTCGGTGGCGGCCACCGGAATGGCGCGAGCGTTGGGAGGTCCGTAGTATCCCGCCGGATTCAATTCCACCACTACGTCCGGCTTCAGCGACCGCGCGTATTCCGCCAGTTCGCGATACGTGTCGGCCTCCGTCTCGCAACGGTATTCCACGAAATCCCTGTAGAGCGGATCGGCGTTATAGCGATCGAGCGCGTGCGTTATGGCGACCCAGGGTCCCGGCTTTCCGTCGTAAGGCGGAGGTGGTGGCTGGACGAACTCGACGCCCGGAAATCCAAAGCGCCGCCGGCGCTCCTCAGCGGTATATCGCGCGGCAAGAAACTGTCGAAACTGTCGCACGGAATACGGCTCGTAGCCGGGCGCCGCGCCGTAGTTGTCGAAGTGGAGCACGTCCGCTTTGCCCTGCTCGATAGCGATGCGCACCAACTTCCGCATGTGCTCCCGGACGCCCGGGTGGCTGCGGTTTACCCAGGGACGAAAATACTGCCGGGGATTGTAGGGAATGGGGTTGCCCTGGTGATCGCGGATCAACCAGTCACGCGCGCCGGGCTCCTCGGCTAGAAGTGATTCGTAGAAGATGGTTCCGCTGAAGATGTAGAAGCCTACGCGGAGCCCCAGCCTGTGGCAAGCCTCCGAGAACTTGATCGCATCTTCTATCCCCTCGCGCTCGGCTTCCAATCCGAAGCCTTTGTAGAGTGACGTGATGATCAGGTTGAAGCCTAGCGCTTTGAGACGTTGGAGCGTCTCCTCGGACTGCTCGCGCCGCCATCCTTCGGCCTTTTCTTCGTAGGAATCGGGTCCGCCCAGCCGAATGCGGAAGGGCAGCGCCTCCCACGAGCCGGCGACTACGATTCCCTCGTCCCGCCACCATGCCGGGCGCAACTGGCGCGGCGGTTCGGGCAGCGCCGCGGCAGAGGCTGCGGTTAGGCAGCAGAGTGCAAGCCAGAATCTCATCGCGAATCCTATAGTACAATACGGCCGGATTATGACACCCATCAGCCGGCGCTCACTTCTCACCTCCCCTTCCGCCTTGGCTGTCCGCCGCCAGGATCGCACTTATCGCCTGGTTCGTGAACTTCCGGTCGAGGACGGCTACGATGTGGTGGTAGCAGGGGGTGGGCCTGCCGGCACCGCCGCCGCCATCTGCGCGGCCCGGCTGGGCGCGCGGGTGCTTCTCGCCGAGGCTTCCGGATGCCTGGGCGGGATGGCCACCTCCGGGCTGATGATGTCGTTCTGCCCGATGGGCGACGGCCAGCGCTGCCTGGCGGGCGGGTTAATGCTGGAGATCGTAGAAACGCTCTACGCCCGCGGGTTCCTTCAGCCCGGAATCGACCCGAATCGGTGGCGGAAGAACTTCGGTTCCTGGATTCCCTTCAATGCCGAAGGCTTGAAACTGCTACTCGATGAACTTGCCACACGCGCCGGCGTAACGGTCCAGTTCTTCACCCGCGTGATCGATGCCGAAAGCGACCGGCGTTCCGGACAGGTGCTCGGTATGGTCACCCACGACGTTGACGGCTATCACTATATCCGCGCGAGAGCCTTCATCGACGCGACCGGAGACGCGGTGCTGTCGAAGTTGTGCGGCGCCGTCTGCCGTGAGGCGGGCCGTGACACCCCTGGCATCATGCCGCCCACGCTCATCTCTTTGTGCTCGGGGATAGACTGGGGCCGGATGGGGAATCAGCAGAAGGCGCTCGAAAAAGCCGCGGAGGATCGCTTCTTCAAGCTGCATGACCCGCACCTGCCCGGCATGCAGCAGATCGGCCGGCATATCGGACTGCTGAACGCCGGGCATATCTTCAACCTCGACGCGCTCCGGCAGCAGAGCCTGACTTCCGGCATGATGGCCGGCCGCCTGCTTGCACAGGAGTTCGTGTCCTTCTACAGAAAGTACGTCCCTGGTTGCGAGGACATCGAGCACGTCACCACCGCGCCGTTTATGGGCGTGCGGGAGTCGCGGCGCGTGCTCGGCGAATACGAACTGGGCATCGCTGATTACCAGGAGCGACGCCACTTCCCCGACCAGATCGGCGTCTACAACTATCCCATCGATATTCACGCGCACAACCTTTCGGCGCGCGAATACGGAAAGTACTTCAGCGAGTTCCACAAGACAGGACGCATGAAGCCGGGCGAGTCGGTGGGGCTGCCGTATCGAATGTTGGTCCCGAAGGGCTGGAAGAACCTGTGGGTGGCGGGCCGCTGCGCCTCGATGGACCCAAAGGTCCATGGGGCGTTTCGCGTGCAACCCGCTGCGTACATGATGGGGCAGGCGGCCGGTACTGCCGCGGTACAGTCGGTTCGAACCCGCCGGCCCGCGGCAGACATCGCTATCCCGGCGTTGATCGCAACCCTGCGCTGCGCCGGCGCATATCTGCCGTAAGTAGCCGTCAGCGGCCGGCGATTACGCAATCGCGCTGGCCACCTGGTGCCTGCGGCAGGAGCGCGAGGGCAACCACTCGTTCGGCGAGCAGCCGCCGCATTCCCGCAGACGGTTCGGGAACTCCAGCGGGGCCCGGGAGCTCGCGAGTTTTGGCATCTCATCTACGAGCATCTCACGGTCGCCTTCGCATTTTGGGAACACCGCGAGGACTCCGCGCGGTTCATTTTCGGAGATGCACTGGGAGATGCCACAGCCTATGACCAAACAGTGGATCGGTTCAACCGAGGGCACAGCGCGAAACAAACGTCCAGAGACCACATGCGCGCGTATTGGTTCTCCCACTCGGGCTACGCGATGGTCAGCAGGAATGAACCAGAATCCGCTCCCCATCGCCGTTGTCCGGAGCGTTGCACACACGCTTTACGCGAATCATCGGACATCTCCTCGGCCGCCCATGCTTATGGGCAGCGCAGTGC
>DATMYF010000044.1:0-39491 GCA_035561075.1 Bryobacteraceae bacterium | reverse complement strand
TGGGTTGTCGATGTACTAGTGCAAACGGTCGCCGCGGTAGCGGTCCCACCGCCTAAGATACAAAACAGAGGGATCGCCAGTCCCGAGCGAGTTAGCGCGTACTGCCATTTCATCTTTTGCAAAACCTCCACGCCGATCTATACTTCCCCAATTTACGTTCATGGTTCTAGGACATTCAAGGTTAAGGGTAATGGTTTCGTAGATCTGGAGTACCGGTACGCGAGCTTAACATGATGCGGGCATCAAGTGCGACCTCGACCCTGATCAAGTCGCCCCACGAACTGCGGAACTGCTGAAAATCGAGAACCTGATCGAACTCCCCGACGGTTGCGGGAAACACGGCCGGGCATGCATATCTGGAATTTGCGGCGTCGTTGACGCACACCACCTCGGCTGAAGCATTCCCCGGTCCCAGCAAAGCACAGGCAAGCAGCAGCGATGTTGAAAGTCCGCAAAACGTGTCGATTTTGAAATTTTGCATTACTTATTAATCCAGATTTTATTTTTTGGGGGTACTAATCCAGAATATAGGACCAAAACGTATGAATCAACACGGTGTGGCTACCTTAGTACTAGTACTACTAAGCGGCTGGCGTGGCATAGGAAAGGAAGGTCCGGAGGCCTTCGTACTCAGGCGCCCCGAGTTCATGCAAGATTTGCGTAGTAAGATAACGCCGCACGAACTGTGGTTCGAATCCGCGGGCGCAGGATTCGGTCCGGACGATGTCGTCCATATGCTGGTGGCCGAAGCGGCATGACTCCATGAACGTCTCGGTGATGGCTGGGGTCATGATACCGGAGCGCGCGGCCCAGACCGCGAAAACCATAGGCAGTCCGGTCAGCGCTGCCCACTCCTCGCCGAGATCCCAGCAGTGATACGGCAGTATGGATGGGTCCACCCGGAGGGCGGAATCGCCGATCAGCAAGGCGGCGTCGGCGGTGTCCAGCATGGCGTCCAAATCGGGCACATGGGGCGTGATCGACGGATGCGCGCCGTACCGGCGTGCCAGGATGACGCGCGCGAGTTGGACGGAGGTGCGGGAACTGGAGTCCGCCGCCAGGGTCTGGATGGCGGGTGCCTCGACTTTCGATACCAGGAGGATGCTGCGCACCGTGCCGCGGCAGGCGATCCCCAGCCCAGGGATGATCTCGAGCGGTTGGCGCGAGAGTTCGAAAGCAGGGACGAGCCCGATATCGGCCTTGCCGGCCGCCAAGAGGTCGGCGCACTCCGCCGGGATA
Organism: Bryobacteraceae bacterium; assembly: GCA_035561075.1. GTDB lineage: Bacteria > Acidobacteriota > Terriglobia > Bryobacterales > Bryobacteraceae > JAMCRM01. The sequence continues at coordinate 38,252 of DATMYF010000044.1, read as the reverse complement.
CGGAAAGAGAGGTCAAAAATACCTTTTTGTTTGCCGTTCAGCATACCCCAGACGAGGGGCACGGTGTTGAGATAGCTCACGGCGCATACTCGGGGCTTCGACACAGGCCCAGTGTACCAGAGGGTCCCGGCGATTCCATGGTACGGGCCAGGTATGGTACGGGGTTTGCGCGTCCCATTCTCCGCTGTTATGCTCAGGGTGAGCGCCAGTCCGCGTGCGCCTACCTCAACTAATGCGATATTCGTATGTCTTGGCGACGGCCGCCGTGGCGCTGTCATGCGCCGGCGTGCTTCCGGGTCAAATCCCGCTGAACCCCAGTCCGTCACGGACGGTGGGGCACGCCCGGCTGCCACTGAGCACGGGCAATCCAAACCTGGTGGAAGGACGAGAGTTGTTTTCGCCGCAGGGGATCGCGGTGGATACCTCCGTCAGCCCTCCTATACTTTATGTGAGCGACACAGGCAACAACCGCGTGATGGTGTGGAAGAATGCCGCCGGCTTTGCGAACGGAGCGCGTGCGGACCTCATTATCGGTCAGCAGGACCCGTATACGACCTTTGCGTATGGTCCGGGCACCACATTTCCGACCGGTCTGAACAGCCCGACGGGTCTGGCGGTTAAGGATGGCAACCTCTATGTAGTAGACACGGGGAACAACCGCGTCCTGCGGTTTCCCAAGCCCGCCGCTCAGACGGACCAGTTTCCGGACATGGTGATCGGGCAGGTGAATTTCAATTCCCGCACGGCCAACCAGGGCGGATCGCCTACATCGAAGACGCTGGCTCTGGCTTCCGGCAGCACGATCTACCGCGCCACCCTGGCGTTCGACCGGAGCGGCAACCTGTGGCTGACGGACCCGGCGAACAGCCGCGTGCTGCGGTATCCGGCGGCCGATATCAGCCAGGGAACGAGCGCTCCGTCTGCAGACCTGGTCATCGGACAGGTGGATTTCACCACAGTGGCCCCTGTGCTGGCCGCCAACGTAACCAATCAGCAACTGAAGGGGAAGCTGCAGGTGCCGGCGGGCGTGGGGTTCGACTCCGAGGGGCGATTGTACGTCACGGACGCCCTCAGCCGCGTGCTGGTGTACGCTCCGCCTTTCGCCACGGGGATGGCGGCGCGCCGCATCCTGGGGGTGGTGATCTCGGCCGCGGGACTCACTCAGAGCACCATTGACCGCACCGCTATGCTGTCTCCCGAGGGTGTCTTCATGGTGAGTGGCAATCGGCCCGCGGTGGTGGACCCGTCGAGTAGCCGTATTCTGGTGTTCGATCCCTTCGACCAGTGGCCGGCCGAGACAGCCACCAGCATTTCCCCCATGGCACGCACGGTGGTGGGGCAGTTCAACGCTTTCGGCACTCGCACGGCCAACGCCGGCCAGGCGGCTGCGAGTGCGAGCACGCTCGCGGGACCGGTGGCGGCGGCAATGGCCGGTAGCGAAATGTATGTGGCGGACGCAGGCAACAACCGGGTGGTCGTGCTGCCGGAGAGTGGAAGCTATTTTGGACCGGCGGTCCGGGTACTGGGGCAGGACCAGTATAACTACAACAGTCCCAACCTGATTGAAGGACGGGAATTTCAGTTCACCCAGCGGACTTCGTCGGGCTCCTTCGCCGATGCTGGCCTGGCAGTGGACACCCGTTCCGACCCGCCGCACCTGTACGTGGCGGACACCTACAACAACCGCGTACTGGCCTACCGGGACCTTCGCAAGCTGCGCCCCGGTGACAGCGCCGACCTGGTGATCGGGCAGCCGGACATGCTCACCGGGCAGTGCAACTACCCGAACAACGACGTCGACAAAGCCAGCCAAAACAGCCTCTGCGGTCCCACGGGGCTGGCGGTGGACACGCATGGAAACCTTTGGGTCGCCGATAGCGGCAACGGCCGCGTGCTCCGTTTTCCGGATCCCTTTGCCAACCCGACCCTGATGCCACAGGCGGACCTGGTGATCGGGCAGGTGAACTTCACCACCCGGATCACCGATCCGACCGCCCGCACGATGGCGTCTCCCTACGGGCTGGCCTTCGCCGGCGAGAACGGGCTATTGGTTTCGGACCAGACGCACAACCGTGTCCTGTTCTTCCCGATGACCGCCGGCGAGTTCACAAGCGGTATGGCGGCCACAAAGGTATATGGGCAGCCAAGCTTCACTTCGGCGTTGCAGTCGACCTCGGGAAGCCCTGAAGACAACCGCATGTGGAGCCCGCACCACATCGCGACGGACACGGATGCCCGCATCTACGTGGCGGACACGCGCAACAACCGCGTGATGATCTTCGACCAGGTGGGGAACACGCCCGCGGCGAACGCTAGGGCGGTGCTGGCGCTGTCGAGCCTTGCTTCTGTGCGGGGTGTCTGGGTCAGTCCCGAGACCGGGGAGATCTGGGCCACTGACAGCACTAAGGGCTACCTGCTGCGCTATCCGCGCTTCGACCGGCTCTCGTTTGCGAACTTCCAGTCGGATGCCACGATAGCCGCGGGCAGCGTGCCGCTGGCGCTCGCGCAGGACCAGTACGGCGATCTCTTTCTGGCGGACGGATCGAGCCGTGTGGCGATCCACTACCCGGGTATGGCGGCCATCAACGGGGCGCATTTCCTCATCGGACGCGCGCTGGCGCCCGGCATGGTGGCCTCGGTCTTCCCGCTGGGAAGCCAACTCGGCTCCGTCACGCAGTCGTCCTCCGGAATGACATTGCCCACTGAGCTGGCGGATATCCAGGTATTGGTGGACGATACGCCGGCGCCGCTGTACTTCGTCTCGCCGGGGCAGATCAATCTCTGCGTGCCGGCGAACGCGCCGGTTTCCGGGACGGCGGAGTTCCAGGTGGTCCGGAAGTCCACGGGCCAGGTGCTGGCCAGCGGAGCGGTGCAGATGAATGTGGCGGCGCCGGCGCTGTTCACAGCCAACGCTACCGGTAGCGGGCAGGTGATGGCGCTGAACCAGGACTACAGTGTCAACTCCTCTGCCAATCCGGCCGCGCGGGGCAGCATCATTTCGCTGTACGGCACGGGGCAGGGCGTGGTGCCGGGCGCGCCCGCGGACGGCGAAGCGCCTCAGGGACCGGTGAATACCACGGACCTGCCACGGGTGATTGTGGGGACCTGCTTTGTAGACGACTGCGGGGAGTCCGGGCAGCAGGTGCAGTACTCGGGCCTGGCTCCGGGGCTAGTGGGAGTATGGCAGATCAATGTGCGGATTCCCATGGCCACGGCCCCGGGCGGCTCCGTGCCGGTGGCGCTGCTATATAAGAACATCGCCAGCACCGGCGGGACACCCGCTCGCGTTTCTACGACGATTGCTGTCAAGCAATAAAGACGTTTAGGGCCGCGAATGAACGCGAATTAACGCAAATAACACAAAGACCGTTTTGGTCTTATTCGCGTTCATTCGCGGCCCAAATCTCTTATCTCCGCCCGCGCTTGAAGCCGTACATGTTGCGGTCCGCCTCATCCAGCACTTCGCGCAGGAGGCGGCCCCCTTCGGCGGTACCCCAACTGAAAGAGATGGGCAGGATGCCGTGGCCGCGGACGCGGAAACCGCGCAGGCGTTCGGCAATCTCCTGCATGCGGCGGTGGGCGACCTCCCTGTCCTGATTGTGGAAGAGCACCACGAACTCATCTCCGCCCCAGCGGAAGGCGTCGTCCGCGGGCCGGATGGAGGTGCGCAGGAGGTGGCCGACGGCGCGGAGGATCTCATCCCCCACCAGGTGGCCGTAGCGGTCGTTCACCTCCTTGAAATCGTCCATGTCACAGACCGCCACGACGCCGTCGAAGGGAGCGCCCTCCTCCATGCGCTTGGAGAGCGCGGACTGGTTTAGCAGGCCGGTGAGGCGGTCGAGGTCCAGGGTCGCCAGGGTCTCACGGCGCACGCGGTCGAGCTCGGCACCCAACTCGCGCACGCGGTCCCGCTGGCTTTCGATCCACATGGCCATGGCGGCAAAGGTCAACAGGCCATTGAGCGCGAGATCGCAGTAGGGGCCGTATTCGACGTGGGCGAGCCAGGGAGGCAGGGCGCCGGTACGTTCCATGTAGCCGAAGACGGCGGCCTGGTAAAAGAACACCGCGGCCAGGAAGAGCAGGGCGAAACGGAAGAGCCGGCCGCCGAGCCCTGGTCCCCGAATGTTGGTGAAGTTGAAGATGTAAACGACCCCCACCAGCCCCGCGTGCAATGCGTGAAAGCCCGCGATGTGTTCCCGCCAGTTGAGAATCAGCAGGAGAGTGATGTAGAAAGGGAAGCCAATCAGGAGCTTGAGCGCGCCCTTCCAATCGTGGATGGAGCGGGAGAAGCCTGCGCGCGCCGCCGCCACCAGCAGGACGGCGAAAGTGAACTGCAGGACGGAATAAAAGGTGAGCGCCAGCCCGGAGCCATTTCCGAGCCAGGCGGTGGCGGACACCAGCGCTATCGACTGGGCGCCCCACGCCGCCGCCCAGAGCCCGAAGTAGACGATTCCCGACTGCCGCCAGAGAAACACGAACACCATGCAGAACAGCAGTGTGCCGGCGACCTGGACCCAGAGGGCGAGCAGATCAGCGGCAGTCAGGGACATGTCAATCGCCGCAGACAGTGTGCCGCCGGATCTCCACCGCTTTACCAGTGGTTTCGTCCACGGCGACGATTACGGAGTGCAGTTCCGGGTTTCCCTTGGCGCTCTCCATGCGCACCGGCAGGGCGGTGAGGAAGCGTTGGAAGATAATTTCCTTCCTCACCCCGATGACGGAATCGTAGGGTCCGGTCATCCCGGCATCGGTCTGGTAGGCCGTGCCGCCCGGCAGGATCCGGGTGTCCGCCGTGGGGATATGGGTATGGGTGCCCACCACCGCGGAAACGCGTCCGTCCAGGTACCAGCCGAGCGCCATCTTTTCGCTGGTAAGCTCAGCGTGAAAGTCCACGAAACGTACTTTGACAGCGGGGTCGAGGGATGCCACCAGGTCATCGGCGGTGCGGAAGGGGCAGCCCGTAGCGGGCATATAGACCCGCCCTTGGAGGTTGATGACCGCGCAATCCACGCCGTTGCGCGCACGGTGCACAATCAGCCCGCGGCCGGGAGTCTCGGCGGCATAGTTGGCCGGGCGCAACAGGCGCGGCTGGCGGTTCAGGTACTCGTAAATCTCGCGCTTGTCCCAGACGTGATTGCCGGAGGTGATCACATCGACCCCCAGCGCGAAAAGCTCGTCTGCCACCGACGGCGTGATGCCGAAGCCGCCAGCCGCGTTTTCGCCGTTCGCGATGGTAAGGTCGATGTGCTGCGCCGCCACGATGTCGCGCAGATGATCGGCAAGGATCCGCCGGCCCGCGGAAGCGTAGATGTCTCCGACAAACAGGATGGTTGTCACTACTCTGTCAAATTAGCACACGCTCCGGCTAGATCCGTCGCGATCGCTTACCGGACCGTGGCCGGGCTCAAGAGGCGCTCGATGTCGGCCTGGATCTGGGCAGGCGGACGGTTGCCGTCCACGCGGTGCGCGCCCTGTTTTTCATAGTAGGCGATCACCGGCCCGGTATTCTTCTCGTAGGCCATGAGACGCTGGGTAACGGTCTCTTCAGTATCATCGGCGCGGGTGATGAGAGCGGCGCCGTCCAAATCGCAAATCCCTTCCACCTTGGGCGGCTGGGAGATCACGTTGTAGATCTTGCCGCATACCGGGCAGGAGCGCCGCGCGGTGATGCGCGAGACGATCGCGCTGGAGGGCACATCGATGTGGATGGCGATGGGCTGCTCGAGCCGGCGCTCGGCGAGCAGCGCAGTCAGGAATTCGGCCTGCGGCAGGGTGCGGGGGAAGCCGTCCAGCAGGAAGCCCCCTGCGCAATCGGGCTGGGCGAGGCGGTTGGCGACCATCGGGTTGATCAGGTCGTCGCCGACCAACCCCCCCGCGGCCATGATGGCAGCGGCGGCTTTGCCAAGCTCCGTGCCGGCCTTTACTTCACCGCGCAGGACCTCTCCCGTGGAGATGGAGGGAATACCGAATTTCTGACTGATGAAGGCCGCCTGCGTGCCTTTCCCGCTTCCCGGCGGTCCGAATAAGAGAACGATCATGATAGCCTCCGGCTCACCGAACCTTCACCGGGCAGGAATTAAGCACCTGCCGCAGGCGGGTCCGCGAGCGTGATGAATTGAACGTTCATTCTAACAGGCCGGGACCCGATTCCGACGGTCAGTTTATCGCTACACACACCACACCTGAGCTGCCCGAACCAGGTCGCGGGCGAGTCGTGGCTATGAAGTGCGGCGGGCCGTCAACCCTTTTTGGCTGCCCCTTTTACGTGGCAACGGGTGCAGTTGCCCTTCGACTCGAAGGACTGACCGCCGGGATGATGGCAGAATCCGCAGGAGGTCTTCTTGGCTTCGGCAGGTTTGTGCATACCTGCCTTGAACTTGAGGTCGCCTTTGGCCTGCGGCCAGAGCTTGTCGTGGCAGACATTGCAGTCGTCCTTGACGCGCTTCGAGTGCGCATCATGGTTGAAGGTGACGTCACCGGTTTTGGCTGGAAAAACCATTTTCGGCGGCGCCTTCTTCTTTTCCTGTGCCAGCACCCCAAATGCAAAACATAGAACCAGAATGGAAGCTAAGTAACGCATGGTTGCCAGACAGTATATCGGATCTTCAGGCCCTATGGTACAGCTTTTGCCGCGGGGCGGATTTTGCCGTCGCGGGAGAGGCGCAGGCGCTGCCCGCGCCACTCCACGGTGCTGCCGCCGAGACCTGCGAGCCAGACAGCAAAGCCCCACAGATCGCGGAAGGGAATCAGCGGCCAGTGCCAGAGCAGCGCGCGATCACCCAATACACCAGCTCCGACCGCCACACCAGCCACGACACGCAGCGCCAGGACGGCCGCGCCAAGCTGCCAGGCGCCCGCTGCGGCGGCCAGCAGGCTCCACATCGTCGCGTGGGTTACGGCATAGCCGAAGTAGCCGCCGGGCCGCGAAACCCGGATGGTGCGGGACCAGCGCAACTGGTGGCGCCAGATGCCGGTCCAGGTCTGTACGCCCAGGTCGGTTTCGACCACTGCCGGGGCGAAGGCCACCCGGTAACCAGCGGCGGTGATTCGGCGTCCGAGCTGGTAATCGTCGGCCAGATAGTCCGCGATGGCTTCGAAGCCGCCGATCTTGCGCAGCAGGTCCGCGCGGAAGGCCATGGTGGAGCCGAGGGCGAATTCCACCACCCCGATGAGCCGGGCCAACAGCACGCTGGGCGCGAATTCGGTGGCGATCCCGATGGCTTCCCAGCGCGCGGCGGGGGAGGCGGAGGCGGCGCGGTAGAGACACGTCACCAGGCCGGTGCGCGGGCCGGCCAAGCCTGCCACCACGGTCCGTAGATACCCCTCCGGAACACGGATATCGCTATCGTTCACGAGCAGCACGGGGTAGCGCGCGGCGCGGGCGAGCTCGGCCATCAACCCGACCTTCCCATTGGGGGTTTTACGCCCCGCGACCATCGCCCGGATGTGGAGGTGGGGGAACTCCTGCTGGAGGCGGCGGATGTCCTCAAGCGCGGGGTCATCGTCGCGATGCACGGCGAAGAGCAATTCGAACTCGGGGTAGTTCTGAATGGCGTGGGAGCGGATGGCGTCGTAGAAGCGGGGGTCGCGACCGTGCACCGGCTTGAGGATGGAGATGGGAGGCAGCGGGGCGGAGGATGTGTCGGTACGGCGCCAGAGCAGGGCGGCCACCAACACCAGCAGATAATAAATGCCCGCCGCGGCGGCCAGGGCGGCGGCCGGCCAGATCACAGCGCCAGGAGTCCCACGCCCAGCGCCACGAGGGATGCGCCGATCCAGCGCCCCCAGCAGATGCGCTCCTTCAGCAGGAATTTGGCGAGGGCCGTTTCGAGCACATAGGTAACGGCGGTAACCGGAACCGCGAAACTCAGGTCCGAAACCGAGAGCAGCGACATGAAGGCGAAGAAGGAAACCGCCATGGCGCAGACAGAGGCGATGATGTAGCGGTTGCGCGCCAGGAGCGCGAGGAGGCGCCGGATGGCGCCGGGGCGAAAATCGCGGACCTCGCCATGATGCCGCATCCCCATAGCCTGCAAAACTTCGCCCGTCGCGGTGGACAGGACGATCACTCCCACCAGTGCCCACGTGACGGTCATGACTCCGCCTTCGTGCGGCGCGTATCCACGGCGGTGCGGCCCACCAGCGTGACGCCTGCCACGATCAGGGCGATGCCCGCCCACCGCGTCAGATGAATCTGTTCGTTAAGGAAGAACCAGCCGGCGAGTGCGGCGAGCACGTAGCCGATGGAGGTCACCGGCAGTACGTAGCTCAAATCCGCCCAACTCAGCAGGATGGTATGGGAGAGCAGCCAAAGGATGAGCAGAAGCACCCCCAACGCCACCCAGGGATTCAGGAATGCCTGCAGATACGCGGCCGACGAGAACGTGGCCAGGCTTCCCACGCGGCGCAGCCCCAGCCCCAGACAGAGATTCCCCACCACGTTACTGAGCACCACGATGACGGTGAACACCCGGGTCTTCAGCAGCAGGCGCGCGGGATCGGTGTGCACCTCAGTCTCCCGAAACCGGCGTGGCGGCACGCTGGTCCGCCACAAACTTCTTGCGCTTATTGCGCAACGCCATGTACTCCCGCGCCTCCTTGGCCAGCCGTCGGCGCTCGTCGCCGTTGAAAATAGCCTTCCGGACGATACGCCATACCACGCGCGGGCGGAAGAAGTACTCGCCGTAGAAGCGCTCCACCCATTCCACGAGTTCGGCGCGGTCGAGTCCCGGGTAGACAATATTGGGGAGCTGGTGTCCGACCTCGTCGGTCATGGAGTCGAGCGTGATCAGTCCGCTCTTGCCCGCCCAATCGTAGAATTCGGTGCCGGGGTAAGGGTGAGCGATCGAGACCTGGATGGTTTCGGTATCCAGGCGCTTGGCAAAGTCGATAGTGCGGCGGATGGAATCGCGGGATTCGCCGGGCAGCCCGATGATGAAGTCACCGTGCACCAGCAGGCCGAGCTTCTTGCAGTTGGCGGTGAAGCGCTCAGCCATCTCGATGGTGGCGCCCTTTTTGATGTTCTTCAGAATTTGGGGGTCGCCGGATTCGTAGCCCACGATGAGCAGCCGGCAGCCGGCTTCCTTCATGGCCTTCAGGGTCTCGTAGTCTGTGGTGACCCGGGAGGTGCAGGACCACGTAAAGCCGACAGGCTTCAGCTTGCGGCAGACTTCCAGGGTGCGCGCCTTCTGGTAGTTGAAGGTATCGTCGTCGAAGAAGACCTCCTTCACCTGCGGGAAAACCTCCTTGGCGAAGCGGACCTCGTTGGCGATATCTTCGGCGGAGCGCTGCCGCCAGCGGTGGCCGGAGTGCGTCTGGGGCCAGAGACAGAAGGTGCACATGGCCGGGCAGCCGCGGGAGGTATAGAGCGCGATAAACGGGTTCTGGAGGAACGGGACGTTGTAGCGGGTAACGTCGAGATCGCGCTGGTAGACCTTGGTGACCCAGGGCAGGGCGTCCAGGTCCTCAATGGCTGGGGCATCCGGGTTGTGCAGGATCTGGCCGTTCTTACGAAAGCTGACGCCCGGGATTTCATCCAACGGAGTGCCGTTGGCGAAGGCGGGGATCTGGTGGTCGAACTCACGGCGCACGACGAAGTCGATGGCTTTCGAGGCGGCGAGCGTTTTCTCCGGCTCCACGGTGACGGGCGGCCCTACGAAAGCCACCTTCAGCTTGGGATTCGAATCCCGCATCATCTCCGCCATCTTTACATCGACGTGGAAGCCGGGGGTGGAGGTGAACAGCACCAGAAGTTCGAAATCCCGTGCCATTTGAACGGTCTGTTCGATCGAGATCTTGTGCGGGGGGGCGTCCACCACTTTGCTGTCGGGCAGCAGGCCGGCCGGGTAGCAGAGCCACACCGGATACCAGTACGATTCGATTTCGCGGGAGGCCGGCCAGCGCGAACTTGCACCTCCGTCGAAACCCTCAAAAGACGGAGGGTTCAGGAACAGTGTTCTCATGAGGTTTCTCTCGAACGGCCGAAGCGGCCGGGTGTTTCACCGGTCCCCGGACTGGAGGCTGGCGCGCTTCGTAATTTCGGCCAACGTAAGGTTGGTGAAGTCAATCCTGAGTTCCGCCGGACCAACCAGGCGCGTATCCACCACGCTCTGGATGTGACGCGGGACGGAGATGCCGTCCCTGATCTCATATTTTCTTACGAACTCGACCTTTTTCAAAAAGATGGATGGATTTTTAACCAATCGACCGGACTCGAAGACCCGAAGGTGGGTGCCGGCGTCGATCCAGACCTCGCCCTTAAACAGCCCAACGCGCTTTTTGCGCGGGGAGACCTGGAAGACGTGGAGCTCGCGGCCGTCGAGCTCGGCCGTACGCTTGAACTTGAACTTGTAATTCTCGGGCGTGACCGCGACGGACCCGATGTGCTCGGCCTGCGCTTGGGCCTCGGCGGTGAGGTAACGAGCGATCACATTCTGCTTGACGGTGTTATCGCCTACGAAACTGAGGGCCTCATAAGTAATGCGGCCCAGGTTCGAGATGTGCCGCAAGGCGCGCAACTTCCCCTCTTTCTTCAGCTTGGGGATAGACGCCTGGATGTTCACCTCCATCGAGGCGCCATTGAGAGCGGTTTCCATTTCGCGCGATGCAGCCGCGTAATTGGCGACGATCTCTTCCGGCTTGGGAGCCGGGTCCGCCAACAGGATGCTGCCGCCCAGAGCTAAGAGTGCTAGAAAACGAAACTCAACCAGATAGATACCCCAGTTCGCGTGGTGCAGGTTAATACTAAAGTCTATCAATTCTACAGATGCACCCGCAATCCATCTGGTAACGCGGAAAATCGGAGTGCCAACGGCTCACAGCCGGTGATTACTGAACCCGGAGGTTCACCGGGGCAGAGTCCGCACCCGCCACACTGAGCACCACCGGGGCATTACCAGGTTTGACGCCCTGCGGCACCCGGACGGCGGTTTGGTAGAGGCCCGCGAAACCCGGGGCGGCGATGGAGTGGATCACCTCTGCGTTTCGCCCGCCGATCGTTACGGTGGCCGGGCGGGTATTGGCGATAGGGCTGACCGCGGCCAGCGCGCCAGTCTGGAGCGCCGGGGTGACTTGCCCCAGACCGGTGGAGTAGAGCAGAACGATGTCGCCCGCGAAGGCCGGATTGGCAGGTCCAATCAGGGAGAAGTCTTCGTTTTTCAGTGCCAAAGCGCCGTTTGGCCCGAAAAAGAGGGCCGGGGCGGAGGCGGCCACGGTCACGTTCACCGCTCTGGGGGCGTTCCCGTTGTTGACGGCGATCTGTTGGGCGCCGGTGGGCGTATCGAATGAAAGTGCAGCGTTTACCTGGGTAGGGGAAACGTAGAGCAGGCGCGCGCGGGAGTTGCCGACGGCGACGGCGGTGCCATTCAGCAGGGCTGGGAGCGTGTTGCCCTGCCAGCCGCTGAGGTCCGCCGTGACTTTGGCGAGGTTGGTGCCGAAGATGGAGACCAGGCCGCCGGGTGCGAGCGTGGTGGCATTGGGGTCCAGGTTGGCCGCCATAACGGATGTAATCACGGGTGGCGCGGTGTTGGCCGGGGCGAGCTGCGCTCTTACGACGCCGCCGGGATTGACGCGGGTGTGCAGGTTCACGTAGTGGTTTTCGGGCTGGCGCGAGAGCGAGTTCAGGGTGGACAGTCCGGCGAAGGAGCTTACGTTTGCCGAGCGGAAGATGTTGCCGAAGCCGGTCTCACTGGGGAACGGGTTGGCGCTGCTGATCCCGCTATCGACCGTTATGGGGCCGTTCGTCCCGGCGGGGGCGTCGTGGATGTGAAGGCCGGTGAATTCGGCGGCTCCCGGGAAGCGGTGGTTCACGTCGAAATCGATGACGCCGGCAATGATAGCGGAGTTCTCGTCGCGCACTGTCCGGACCGTTACTACCGCGGGGGCGCCGGCTGCCAGGTTGACTGGCGGGACTTCATTCGATGGCAGCATGTCCACCTGGAACCGCATAGTGTCCGTGGGGCGCAGTTGCGAGCGGATCACGCCGCCCGGAAAGGCGGTGGTGTGGAGGTTGATATAAAGGGCGGCGGGGTTGGCGAAGAGGGCGGCCAGAGCATCGGCCTCCACCTGACGGGAGAGGTTCACCTCGACGGGGTATTGGAGGGTGCCAACGCCGGACTCCGTGGATGCGACCGAGGCCGCGCCCGACCCGATACCGGTGTTGAAGATGATGGGGCCGTTCACGCCGGCCGCGCCGGTGTGGATATGGAAGCCGGTGAAAGTGACCTGCTCCGGGAACCGGTAGTTGAGGTCAAAGAGCATCTGGGCGCTGGTGAAGGCGCCTTGGCGGTCGCGCGTCGTGATCACCCTGACGTGCGAGAGCCCGGAGGCGTCCAGGGTGGTGATGGCTGGGACTTCGTTGGCCGGGCTCATCATCCCGACGTAGACCGCGACATCGGCGCGCTGGAGCTGGCCGCGAATGGCGCCGCCGGGGAACTCGGTGGTGTGGAGGTTGACGTAGAAGCCTTCCGGGTTGTCGAGCATGCCGCGCAGCGCGATGAGGGCGAGCAGGTCGGTCCCGCGGACCTGCGCCTGGCGGGAGATGACGCCCCGGCCGGTGTTGTCCACCACGCTATTGGCGGCGCTGATGCCGGTGTCGATCGAAATGGGGCCGTTCGCGCCAGCGACGCCGGTGTGGATGTGCAGCCCCGTGAAGGTGGCGGAGGCGGGGAACTGATACCCGACGATGAAATCGACGCTGCCGTCGATGACCTGCCCGGTGTCATCGCGAACCACGTGGGCGCGAATGGTGGCCGCGCCCGAAGCGGCGATCGAGGTCGGCGGAACTTCGTTGGCCGGCAGCATGACCGCCCGGAAGTAGACCGTCTCGGCGGAACGGGCGCAAAGCGTCCCGGCCGCAAGCAGGAGTAACGCGGCGAGGTGTCTCATTTGCGTTCTAAGATCCCGCCGCGTGGTGAAACGGTTGCAAATTGTGGCTACACCGGGAGGGGCGCGGTGCGGCTGCGCACAACGGCGGCTTTCCAGCCGTGGTAAAGACTCTCGCGCCGGTCCGCGGACATCTGCGGGTCGAAGCGGCGCTCAGCGCGCCAGAAACTCTCTACTTCCGCGAGATCTTTCCAGAAACCGGTGGCGAGCCCCGCCAGGTAGGCTGCGCCGAGGGCGGTGGTTTCAACGTCGGCGGGCCTCACGATGGGGCGACCCAGGATGTCCGCCTGGAACTGCATGAGGGCATTGTTGACGGCCGCGCCGCCATCCACGCGCAGTTCGCGCAGGACTTCGCCGGCATCGGCTTCCATGGCATCTACGAGGCCGCGGGTCTGGTAGGCGATGCTTTCGAGCGCCGCGCGCACTACGTGGGCGCGTTCGGTGGAGCCGGTGACGCCGGTGAGGGTGCCGCGCGCACCCGCATCCCAGTACGGCGCGCCGAGGCCCACGAAGGCCGGGACAAAGTAAACCCCTCCGGTGTCGGGAACCGAGAGTGCCACCTCTTCGGATTCAGCCGCGGTGCGGATCAGCCCCATGCGGTCGCGCAGCCACTGGATCACCGCGCCCGCGGTGAAGACGCTGCCCTCGATGGCGAAGCGCGGTTCGGCCACTTCGGAGGCGGCGCGGGTGCCCAGCAGGCGATTTTTCGAGACGGGCTGGTGGGCGCCGGTGTGGAGCAGGGTGAAACAGCCCGTGCCGTAGGTATTCTTCGATAGCCCGGCGCGGAAGCAGGCTTGGCCGGCGAGTGCGGCCTGCTGGTCTCCGGCGATACCCGCGATGGGGATCTCTGCGCCAAGGTGTTCGGCCGCAATCACGCCGGTGACGCCGCTCGACGGCACGATGCGGGGGAGCATGGCGCGGGGGATGTCGAAGAGGCACAACAGGTCGGAAGCCCACTCGCCAGTGGCGAGGTCCATCAGCATGGTGCGGGAGGCGTTCGAGTAATCGGTGGCGTGGACGGCGCCGTTGGTGAGCTTCCAGATCAGCCAGGTGTCCACGTTGCCGAAGAGGAGGTCGCCATTGCGGGCGCGCTCGCGGGCGCCGGGGATGTGGTCGAGAATCCAGCGGATTTTGCTGGCAGAAAAATATGCATCGATCACCAGGCCGGTCTTGCCGGTGATGAGGGCGGCGTTTGGGGAGCGTGCCAGTTCGGCGCAGAAATCGGCGGTGCGGCGGCATTGCCAGACGATGGCGGGGGCGGCGGGCTCGCCGGTCACGCGATCCCAGACCATGGTGGTCTCGCGCTGGTTCGTGATGCCTACCGCGACGATTTCAGATGCGGAAACGCGCATCTTCGCCAGCAGGCGGCGGGCGGTGTCGATCTGGGTGGACCAGATGGCCGCGGGATCCTGCTCGACCCAGCCGGGGTGCGGATACTCAGAAGCTATGGGGAGCGATTCCATCCCCACGTTGCGGCCCTGACGGTCGTAAAGCGCGGCGCGTGCGCTGCTGGTGCCTTCGTCAAGCGAAAGGACGAACATTGCCCCACGTTAGTAGAACCAGACGCCGGAAGTCAAAGTGCCGGCTACTGAACCGTAAGGGTGAAGGACGGCGACGACCTGCCCCCGATGGTGATGACCAGGGGATGGGGGCCGGCCGGGACGTCCGCGGGGACGGTCACGTTGAGCTGGTAAAGGCCCACGTAGCCGGGAGCGAGGCCGCTGAACGTCACCGGCGCGGAGCGCGCCCCGATGGTCACCGTGGGGGTGGCCAAGGTGCGGACGAGTGTCTGGGCCGGGGCGGGTTCGCCCGAGGCGAGCTGACGGTCCACCGGGCCGAGGCCGTTGGCGTAGACCTCCACATTCTGGCCGCGCCGCGCCGTGGTGGCCGCGAAGACCGCGGGCGAGTACGTGGCCAGCGGCACGGTAGCGAGGCGGCCGGTGGTGTTATTGATATTCACCTTGAGGCGCGCGGACGACTGCCCGGCCAGTTCCCACGGTACCTGTAGATTTACCTGCCTGGGGCTGATGTACCAGACGTTGCCCGGCACGCTGACGCTCCCGGCGTCGAAGGAGACGTTCACGCCGGTGAGCGAGATGGGGAGGGCGGCGGTCTGGGCAACGCGGGTAACGTCGCTCAGCCCGGTCCCGAAGAGGGAGATCCAGGAGCCTGGGGCCACTGGCTGGTCCGCGGCGAAGCTGGCAGCGTTCACCACGCCTCCCGTGGAGATGGTGGGTTTGGCGCGCGCGCTGCCGTCGAAGGTGACGGTCAGGGACCCGGCTGTGCCTACGAACTGCTGGGGACCGGCCAAGGGTCCGAGTACAGCGGCCGCGCCAGCGATCCCGTAAGCGTCGGTCGAGGTATCGGGCAGTTCCACGCGGCCGCCACCGCGGGTCACCCGGAAGGTCACAGGGACGTTCGGGACGCTTACCCCGTAGCGGTCCACCACACGGAAGGCGATGCCGCCGTCCGGGTTGTCCTCATTGACGGTGCCGCGAAAATCAAAGCCGTACAGCGGGAAGATATTGAAGGGCACGCCGTCCCCGACGACGTAGGAGTAAGGCACGCGGAGCGGCGTGGCGCCGCCCCCGATAAGCACGGCGCCGTCATAGGAGCCGGCGAGCGGGCGGGCGCCCTGGAGGGTCACCGTCACAGCGCCGGACTGGCCGGGCGCAAGGGTCAGGCTGTTGCGGTCGAGCGTGACGCGCGCCTGCGCATCCGTGGTGCGAGGTTCCACCGTAAGGCTCATGATGGCAGCGGCCGCGCCGTTGTTCAGGATGGTGAGCTGCCTGGTCAGCGGCAGTGTCCCCTCCTTGATTACCCCGAAGCTGAGCGTCGCGGGTTCGACTGTAGCGGTGGTATTCACGGCCGCGGCGACGTTCAATATACCGGCGCCGGCCTCCACCACGCCGGCGCGCTCGCCGTTCTCATCGGTGATATCCGGGGTTGCGTTGTTGATTACTGCGGAGCGCAGGCGCACGGGGGTGAACCCGGGATTGCGCTGCTTCACCAGGGCTACGCCTCCGGCGACGATCGGGGTGGAGAAGCTGGTGCCGTCCGCCACGGTGAAGCCTGTGGGGTCGTAGAGGTCGCCTTCGGGATCGAAGGTCTGGGCGGCCATGTAGATGTCGGTACCCGGCGCGCTGATGTCCGGCTTGAGGTCGGCATTGCCAATGTTGGGGCCTCGGGAGGAGAAGAAGGCCACGCGGTCGAAGGTGGAGGAGGGCGTGGGGGTGAGGCCGCGGTCGAGAGTGATGAGGTGGTTGGGGTTGCCGGCCAGGAAGTCGCGCAACGCGGTGCCGGCGGAGAACGCCACCAGCACGGCGGGGATGTTGATGCTGGCGAGACCGCCGGGGGTGAACAGGGGCGTGTCCGCGGTGTCCTGGAAGAAGACGCCCCCTACGGCGCCGGCCTGCTGGGCATTGCGGAGCTTGTTCACGAAGGTGCAGCCGCCGCGGCGGATGAGCGCGAAGGCGCCGTCGAGCGAGCCGACGGGCAGCCCGAGGCAGGCGGTTCCATCGTCACCGCCGAGGCCGGCGACATCGCGCAGAGGGGCAGTGAGGGGCGCCTGTGGGACGGGGCCGTCTCCGAACACCGCGGGGATGCGGCGCAGGGATTCGGGGACGTCGCCGCCGGGCACCAGCAGGGTGTTGACGAAGATGTGGCCGTTCGTGCTGGCGGCCGCGGCGATCACGGAGGGGGCGGTGCCGGGGGCGGAAATGCTCGAAAGGGCGGGGAATTCCTCGCCGAGGTCGCCCTCGTTCCCCGCCGCCGCAACCACGGTGAGGCCGGCGCGTATGACGTTCTCGATCGCGATGGCTTCGGGGTCGCAAGGGGTGCCGGCGGGGGCGCCGCAGGCCGCGCCTGTATCGAGCGGTCCCGAGAGCGCCGGTCCGCCGAGCGACAGGACGGCGACGTCCATGCCGTCGTTGAGCGCTTGTTCAAGGGCCTGGATGATGAGGTCGCTGCTGGTGCCGTTGTTGATCCCGGGGCTGCCGAAAATTTTGTAGTTGCCCAGCCACGCTTTGGGCGCGATGCCGGTGACGGTGGCGGCGGGGCCGGTGACGGTTTGGCCGGCGGCGATCATGGCGAGGGCGGTGCCGTGGCCGACGCGGTCGCGCGGGGAGAGGTCGTCGGGGCGGGAATTGACGGCCGGATCCGGTCCGCTGCCGCGCGCGAGTTGCGAGACGTAGCTCCGGGCCACGATGACTTTGCCGTTGGTGAAGCGGCAGTCGTTGCCGTTGCATTTCGGAAAGCCGGCGGGTGGCTGGATGGAGGGGTCCTGGAAGGCCGGATGGGTTTGCTCGATGCCGGTATCGATGATGGCGATCTTGACACCAGCGCCCGCGTTGCCGGTGCCGCCGAGAGCGGCCCATGCTGCGGGGGCGCTCACCAGTTCGGCGGCGCGGTCGAGCAGCAACTTACGGCGGCGCATGGGCGCCACGGCGCGCACGCCTGGGAGGGCCCGCAACTCGTCCACGCGGTCCGGCGGGGCTTCCACGAAGACGGCATTGAGGATGCGCTCCACGGCGCCGGTGACAGGGACGGCGCGCCGCGCGAGCTCACGGCGGACAGTGGATTGGGCAGCCAGGATACGGGTGCGCGCCGCAGTTTCGGCAGCAGGCGCGGGGGCATCCTCGAGCAGGAGGGCATAGCGCTCGGCAAACAGCGGGAGCGTCGCGAGCATTGCCAGGAGAAGGACGGAGCGGAGCCTCATGGGACTAGGGTACCCGGGCGCGGCTTCGGGCGCATCCGGCGGACGGGTGTTCCGCTACACTGGGGAACTTCCGCTGGGGTGCCGGAGTCAAAACCCAGCAGATGAAACGAACTCTTTTCATGGTGGCGGCGGTTTGCGGGGTGGCGGCGGGCTCGGGCTGCGCCGCCCGTGACTACCGTGTGGCCAAGGTGAACGGGCTCCATTACGTGTACCCGCCGGGCCGCAAGGTGGACCGCTCGCCGCTTCGCGAGCAGCGTGTGTCGCTGGCGGGCATGGGGCACCCAGGGGAGCGGTGCCGCGTGGCGGGCGAGGCCTTCGCGCTCGAACCGGGCCGGCGGCCGGCAGCCGTGGCGCGGCTCGAAAACGTGGCGGAGAACGCGTACAACCAGCAGCGAATGCGGGATGCCGTGGAGGAGTTCCGGGTGGCACTCGAGAGGCTGGAAACCGGCGGATGCCTTCCCTCCGGCGGTGCGCATCGCGTGCTGGAGGCGATGGGGGAGCGGATGACCTTGCTGGCGCCTGAGACGGTCTTCCTGCGCTATGGATTCAATCGCTGGCGCAACTACATCGACCTGCGGCCCGGCATGATTATGGGGGTGCAGTGGGCTTTCTCGCGCGGTCCGGAGCCGTGGGGCACGAACCTGGCGAATATGGATATAGGAAGCCGGCACTACACGGTGCGGCCTGGTGCCGGCGGGAGCGGACTGCTGCTGGCGCAGGCCGGCGAGGCGATCACCACCGGGGGGAAGCCGGCGGAGTGGGTGCCGGACCTGAGCGAGTTGAAACTGCCCCACTACCGGCTGTTCTTCCTGACGAAGTACGTGACCATCCAGGGACAACCGGAACGCAGCGCTACGCTGTTGGGTGTCCGGACAATGGATGCTTTGCGCGAGATCACGCCCAAGTTTTTGGAGAACGCCGATCTGGCGTGCCAGGGGAAGCTCACGGCGCGCGCGCCGGAATGCACGTCGGTCGATAAGAAAATCTCGTTCCTGCCGGAGGTCTCGGTAACGGTCAACGGCACCCCGGAGTACGTGACGATCGGGACGGATGTGCGGGGATTCCTGAACCTGAAACGCGTGGCGGACGTGCCCTTCACCCTGGAACGGCGCTACGGCGCGGGCTACCGGAAAGTAGTCTTCCCCGCGGGCGATGCCGCCGCCCTGGGGCTGCCGTTGCTGGATGGCGATCGCCTGGCGTTCACCGCGCCGGGGAAAGCCGTTTTCTAGGTCAGGCTTCCATCACGTAACGCAGGCTGCACGAATCGGCGCCCTGCATGAGCGTGGGGGTGCGGACGCGTGCCAGCGGAAGCTTGCAAACGTGTGGCGGTGCGCCCTTCACCCTGGAACGGCGCTACGGCGTGGGCTACCGGAAAGTAGTCTTCCCCGCGGGCGATGCCGCCGCCCTGGGGTTGCCGTAGAAAGCGATTTTCTAGGTCAGGCTTCCATCACGTAGCGCAGGCTGCAGGAATCGGCGCCCTGCATGAGCGTGCGGGTGCGGATGAGCTTCAGCTTCGGGTTGAGGCCCCTGGCGACCGCATAGTCGGGATAGCAGACCATGGCGTAACCGATGTCGCCGGCGTCTCCGTCGCGGAAGACCTTGGCCCACAGGCATCTGTTCACGCGGTACTCAAAAGCCTCCGGGCTTGCTTCCAAAATTTCCGCGTCGAGTGCGTGCTGGATCACGGGTGGCATGTTCTTCATGTTCGACGCGAAGGTCACCAGGTCTCGCACCACCGGCGGCCGTCCGGCCATCTTGGTCCGCACCACCGAATCGCCGGCATCCTGGAGCATGCGGACGAACTGGTCACGCCCGACTTGCCCGGCGAGCGCCTTGAGTACGGGGATTAAGTCCTTCTGGTAGGCGAACCGGAACAGTTCTTCCCAGGTCATGTCGGCCTTTTCGGTCCAACTGTGCCCGGCCTGGGGCGGCTGTGGTTGCGACGCGCAGGCGGCGGCCCGCGCGCATCCAAGGCAACCGGCGGCTCCTGCGTGAAGGATGGCGAACAGCCCGCGCCGGCTGACAGTAAGGGGCCCGTTCCCTGGCTTCGATTCCAGAGCGTTCATATACGCGGCCTCCAATACCCGATTAGACACCGCGGCGGGCGGCCGGTTCCCCTCGCGGGCTACTCGCTATAGCTCACTTCCATCTGCCGGACCTTCGCAGCAGCATACAGAAGGACCAGCAGCGAGACCACCAGCAAGCCCGGGATAGCCAGCCAAGCGGGCACGGGTTCCCCGACTACCGCGATCAGCGCCAGGGGACCGCGCAACGGCACCTCCACCGGCGCCAGCGACTTCAAGTAGAAGATCACACTGAACTTCTGGAGGATCTCCGGGACATAGCCGTTGATGGACTCCCAAACCATCACCACGGCTCCGGCGAACATCGGATTGCGGAACACCACCCCGGCGGCGAGGAACACCGCGCCGTAGCCGATGCAGGCAAGCACCATCACCAGCGAATACCAGCCCAGGTGCTGGAGCCCCGGGCCGCGCCACAGGAAATCCTGAAAGCCCTGTCCGAAGTGCAGGAAGATACCGATGAACGCCAGGGCGGCGCTGCCGCCGAAGATTACGATGGCCGCGATCAGGCCCGCCAGATACTTGCCCGCCAGCAGCACTTCGCGCCGCACGGGGGCCAGCAGGTAGAGGTGCAAGGTTTTCTCCAGCACCTCGCCGCGGAACAGGTTGCCGAAGACCGCCAGGCACCCGAAGAAGATGGCCAGCCGCAGGTAGAAGAACTGGAAGATGGTGGCATAAATCATGCCGTCCTCCCCGATGGTGCAGTTCCAGCTACCGCGCGACATCACGTGCAGGGAGTGGCCGAAGGTCAGGAGCGGCGGGCCGGCGAAGAGCAGGTACATCCACCAGCCGCGCCGCGACAGAAGCGTCTTCTTCAATTCCAACCGCAGGATGGCGGCCACCTGTGCCGTCCACAGCTTCCAGTGAGGGCTCATGCCGTGCCTCCGTCGTGGCCGATCAAATACTGATACACCGAGTTGACGTCTTCGTCCGCGGGCGCCACGGATTCCACCTCCAGGCCGGTCTCCATGACGACGCGGTTGAGCAGCAGGTAGAGGCGGTCGGCATCGCGTGTGCGCAGCAGCAGGCCTTTGTTATCGGAGTCGACGCGCGCTTCAACGACGTGGTCCTGTTCGAAGAGGCGCGATGCCAGCAGGTGGGGACGGTTGCAGCGCACCAGGATCTGGATGGGCTGGTCGGTCACTTCACTGCGCACGCCCTGAATCTGGCCCTCCGCCACCACGTAGCCGTGGCTGAGCAGGATCACCTGGTCGGAAATGCGGTCCACTTCATGCAGGATGTGGCTGGAGACGATAACGTGCCGCCCTTCCTGCCCCCATTCGCGGAAGAGCGCGATGGTTTCGGCGCGGGCCATGGGGTCGAGGCCGTTCAGCGGCTCATCGAGCACCAGGACCAGGGGCTTGTGGGCGATGGCGTGGGCCAGTTTGATGCGCTGCCGCATGCCTTTGCTGTAAGCCGCCACCAGGCGATTGCCGGCCTCGGCCATTCCAACACGCTCAAGCGCTTCCGTGGCGAGTTGGCGGCACTCGGCGTCCGGCTTGCCATGCAGCCGCAAGTAGCTGTAGAGGAACTGGTAGCCGGTGAGGCCTCGGGGGAAGGCGTCCACCTGGGTGCAGTAGCCAGTGAGTTGAAAGAGCCGCTCGGGCTCGTCGGGCGGAATGTTCAGCACCCGGATCTCGCCCTGGGTAGGACGGATCAGCCCGGTCATGAGATTCATCAGGGTGCTCTTGCCGGAACCGTTCGGCCCCACCAGGCTGGTGACGCCCGGCGGGATGGTGAGGTTCACGCGGTTCACCCCCAGCACTTCCCCGTAGAAGCGTGAGACGTTATCGAAGACGATACTCATGACCGCACCACCTCCGCGCCGCGGATCTTCTTCGCCAGCAGCCAGAGGCATACCAGGCAGATGCCGATGAGCGTCGCCCAGCAGCACCACACGGGGATCTCCTCGCCGGCAGCCACCCGGAAAAAGACTGCCCCTGCGCCGCGGTTCATGGGTTCTTCAAACAGCGAAACCCAGACCGAACCCACCAGGTGGCTGATGTTGATCAGGTTGCCCCACTTCGTGCGCAAGACTCCGTTGATGGCCGCGCCGAAGCCGGCGGCCACGAAGAAGACGCCAAAGAGCAGGCCGCCCGCGGCGGGTTTCCACTTCACCCACGCGGAGAGCGCCAGGGAAAGCAGGCTGAGCACGAGAATCCAGATCCACGCGCCGAAGAAGAGGCCCGAGGCGACGCGCAGGTTCTGCCCCATCCAGCCATTTCCCGCGAGCACGCCGTGCAGTAGCCAGAGCAGCAGCCCGGGGATCCACGTCATCACGGAGAGCAGGGTGACGAGTACCAGCATCTTACCCAAGACGTACTGTTTGCGGTTCAGAGGGCGCGAGAGGTAGAGCGGCAGCGCGTTGTTGGCGAGGTCCGGCGAAATTAGCCCCGGTCCCACGAAAGCCGTCATGAAGAAGCCCATCATGCTCTGCACCCCGAGTAGGGCCATGAAGAAGGTGGAGTTGACTTCCAGGAAGCCCTGGGTGGGAGCCCCGGGAAGCAGCTTCAAGAAATTCAGGTTCTGGTTCACATAGATGAGAAACGCGCACACCAGCGGGTAAAGCATGCTGGCCAGGAAAAACATGTTGAGGAAGCGCTTGCGGTGCATCTCCTCGAAGGCGTAGCGCGGGATGATGAAGGCGCGCGACCACGCCGGAGTGAGGGTGCCGGCGTAACGCTGGTAGGTCTTTTTATAGACTGCCATTGGGCGCCTCCATGGCCTTCAGGAAGATGTCTTCAAGCGAATCGCGCTTGTGGTTGAGGCGGCGGATCTGCACGTCCCGGGCGGCGGCGAGCGCGTAGATCTGGCGGATTTCGACGCCGTCCGGCAACACGATCTTCATCCGTCCGTGGGCACCGCAAGCGGCTTCGCAGCCCAGACCCTCGATGGCTTCGACGAAGGTACCGTTGGCGCCCCGGGTTTCGAGTTCCAGGAACCGTCGGTTGGCGCGGCGCTCCTCCTCCAGGTTACAGACGGCGGCACTGCGGCCGTTTTTGAGGATCAGGACCTCGTCGCAACACTCCTCCACATCGCGCAGCAGGTGGGAGGAGAGGATCAGGTGCAACTCGCCACGGTTACGGATTTCCTGGATGAGTTCGATCATGCGCTGGCGCGCCGGTGGGTCGAGACCGTTAGTGGGCTCATCGAGAAACAGCAGCTTGGGCCCGTGTGCGATGGCTTGGGCGAGTTTCACGAGCTGCTTCATGCCGGTCGAATAGGTGCCGATGTTGCGGTACCGCGCCTCCCCCAGTCCAACCAGGAAGAAGGCCTCGTGGGTACGCTCCATGGCTTCGGACGGGGGCAGCCCTGCCAGTTCCGCCATGAGCCGTACGAAGCGCACCCCGCTCATGTTGGCGATGAAGGAATCGTTCTCCGGCATGTAGCCGAAAAGGCCGCGCACTTCGCGTGCCTCGGCGGGCACGCGAATGTCGTAGCCGAAGATCCGGGCGGTGCCGCTCCAGGGCTGGTGGAAGCCCAGCAAAGTATTGATGAGGGTGGATTTGCCGGCGCCGTTGGGGCCGAGCAGTCCGATGGCCCGGCCGCTCAGGGCGCCATTGAGTTTGTCCAGAATGACACGCTGGCCGAAGCGGACCTCAAGGCCGTGCAGTTCGATGACCGGGTTCATCACGGTAAGCTACGCACCCGGGAGGGACGGTGTTCCGGGGAAATTCAGCCCCTCCCATACGAGAATAGGGTATGACAGGCGTGCGGATCGATAAATGGCTCTGGGCGGCCCGATTCTTCAAAACGCGTGCGCTCGCCTCGCATGCGTGCGAACTCGGGAGGATTGAGTGCAATGGGCTGCGGGCCAAGGCTTCGCGCGAGGTACGGACGGGCGATATGCTGCATGTCAAGACCGAGGGCGGCGACTTTGAGGTTGAGGTCCTGGGTGTTAGCGACGTGCGCGGCCCGGCTGCCGTGGCGCAGACGCTCTACCGTGAGACGGAGGCCAGCAAGGAGGCGCGCCAGAAACTGGCCGAGGAGCGCAAGGCGATGCCGCATTTCGATGTCTTCGGCGAAGGCAGGCCATCGAAACGCGACCGGCGCGACCTCGACCGGCTTCGGCGCAGAGGGTAGCCACAGGGCAGTACGGCCGCTTGCAGTGTTCAACGAGTACATGGCGGGGTTAGGCGCGCGCGGCACATGTGATAATCAGCCATGCATCTCCTGCGAGCACTGCGCAACCAGAGTAGCAGAATGACTGCTGATCTCGCCGATTCAAAGCTATTTGCTCAGATGGGAGATCGTGGCAGCTTTCGCGAGTCGATCATCAAGCAGTTCCTCCGTCCCTTTCTTCCGGAGTGCTATGGCCTGTCCTCCGGTGAGGTATTCTCCTGCAACGGCGAACAGAGCGCTCAGGTCGACATCATCTTGTATGACGCGATTTTCTCAACCATTCTCTTTCGCAATGGACCATGCCAACTGTTTCCTGCCGAATCGGTCTACGGTTCCATCGAAGTTAAGTCCAACCTTTCTCTCGCCGAACTCCGGTTCGCCTGCGGCAACATCGCCAGCATCAAGCGGCTTGAGCGCCGAATTGCGGATAGCATGGACTTCCTGCCGATGGTGCGACTAGACCTGTGCTGGCCTTGCTTGCGCTCCCGATAAGCGCAATCCTTACCTCGGCGTTGTATTCGGGTACACCGGCGCATCGCCGAATGCAATCGTAACTGAGCTCAATGAGAGGATGGTACAGACGCCACAGGACAAACAGCTCTTGCCTGATTTTGTGTTTGTTGCTCAGCCTGGATTTATGATTGCACGCTACGCTGAGCGTGACGGCAAGAACTGTGTCCCGGCACCGGGACAGGACTATAACAAGTTCCTTTCGATGTCCGCCGGGCCAGACACTCTGCCGTTGTTTTTTCTGACGCTTAACGCGTGCTTGGGACAACTCCGACTCCGCTCGATCGATTTCGTCCAGCTGTGGAATCAGCTCTTCTTCGAAATCTTGAACCGACCGACGAGCTGATTCGGTCCCCCACTTCGGACTTTCAGGTCTGATAAAATTCCTCCTTATGGCGGATAGGCTTTCCAGACGGCATTTCTTCTACGGTTCGCTGCTGGCCGGGGCGGTTCCTGCCGCGGGCTTCGGCAGCGTCGCTTCGCTGAAGCGACTGGGCTACAAATCTCCCAATGAGAAACTGAACATCGCTGCGATCGGCGCCGGCGGCAAAGGCAACAGCGATATCGCCGGGTGCTCCAGCGAAAACATCGTGGCCTTCGCCGATCCGGACGAAAAGCGCGCCGAGAAGACGTTCAAGGCCTATCCCAAGGTGCCGAAGTACAAGGACTTCAGGCGCATGTTCGACAAGGAGGCCAACAACATCGATGCGGTGCTGGTGTCCTGCCCGGATCACATGCACGCCACCGCGTCCATGTGGGCCATGGCTCGCGGCAAGCACGTGTATTGTCAGAAGCCGTTGACCCGCACTGTGTGGGAAGCGCAGCAGTTGACCATGGCGGCGGAGAGGTACGGGGTCGCCACCCAGATGGGCAACCAGGGCTATTCCCGGGCAGGTGCGCGCGATCTTTGCGAGATCGTCTGGAGCGGCGACATCGGGGATGTGACCGAGGTACACGCCTGGACCGACCGCCCCGATCCGCACTGGCCGCAAGGGCCGGATGTGGTGCCGGCAGAGGCGGCCGTGCCGTCCACTCTCGATTGGGATGTCTGGCTGGGCGGCTCCGAAATGCGGCCCTACAGCCCGGCGTACCTTCCGCTCAACTGGCGCGCGTATCCTGATTTCGGCTGCGGCGCCATCGGCGATATGGCGTGCCACATTCTGGGGACACCGAATATGGCGTTGCGGCTGGGCCCGCCACTCAGCGTCGAACGCGTCAAGATTGAAGGCAAGTCCAAGTACACCTTTCCGTACCGCACGGTGATCCGCTTCGATTTTCCGGCACGCGGCGCCATGGCCCCGGTGAAACTCTTCTGGTACGACCGTGTCACGGAGCAGCCCAAGTTCGAAGGCGTTCCCGAGGGCGAATTGCTCGGCGACAAACTCAACGCCAGCCTGTTTATCGGCTCGAAGGGCATGGTCGCCACGGGCTGCTATGGCGGCAACACGAGCCTGGTTCCGGCGGCGAAGATGAAGGATTACACGATGCCGCCGCAGATGCTGACGCGCAGCCCCGGACCCGAGAAAGACTGGATTCGCGGCCACTATCGCGACTGGCTCCGAGCCTGCAAGGGCGGCACGCCGGCGTGCTCGAACTTCGGTGTTGCGGGCCCCTTCGTGCAGTGGATGCTACTGGGCGTCATCGCCATGCGCTATGAAGGCAAGTTGATGTGGGACGCCGAGAAAGGGCGTTTCTCGAACAACAACGACGCCAACCAGTACCTGCGGCCGAAGTTCCGCAAGGGCTGGAAGTTCGTTTAGCTACGCCTGCTCGAAGCGGGCGCGAGCCTGCCCAAAGTAGATCTCATCTCCTGGCCGGAGAGCCACCCCACGGCTCGCTCCGGCCGGGATGGTGAGCAGTTCTCCGCCGCGGAAGACCGTGGTGCCGTAGGCGCTGTGGTCGTCGAAGATGCGGTATTCGCCGGTCGCGGCGTCGTACTGGATATGCGCGTGGGCCCGGGAGACCGTGGCGGTCACCGGGTCCGCGCTTTCCGCGAAGGCCACCTGATTGCGGCGCACCAGCCGCTGATTTTCATCCACCACGTCGGCAAGCCGGCCGACATTCACGCGCGCGGCGCCCAATGTGTAGGTGGGCTCGGTCGCCTCGCCGGCCACGACCGTCAGGGTAGCGGGCGGTGCGACTGTCGGGGCCGTCGGCGCGGGGGGCTTCTCGTGATAGACGATCTGGAAACCACCGCGGATTTCCTGCTCCTGAAGCGAGACTTCCACACGCAGGTCGGGCGGGGGTTCGACGCCGGCCTCCCGCAGCGCGTCCCGGATGTCGGCTGCGAGGCGCCCGCCTTCGACGAAGGCCATGGTGTAGACGGGCTGCTCGTCGGGAGCGGGCAGGGCGATGTGCACGGCTAAATGGCGGAATGGGAAGACACGCCGACCCCGGCCGATGGATTCCACCCTGGCGGTGATCTGGTCCAGAATGGCGCGCTGAAGTTCCAGCACTTCGCGGCCCCGCTCATCGGGAGAGGCGGCAAAAAAACGGCGGATCCGTTCATCCAGTTCCCGTTCCACGCGCCGCAGGATGCTCATTGTTTCTCCACGTCTTCCTTCTTGAAAATACCGTAGCGCTGGGCGGCGGCGACAAGATCCGCGGCCATGGGGGCGGCGGCGGTTCCGCCATAGCGGCCGTTCTCGACGATCATGGCAAAGGCGATCTTGCGGGCATCCGGCACACCGTAGGGAGCGAACCCGACGAACCATGCGTGCGAGGGCGCTTTTACCAGTTCGGCCGTGCCGGTCTTCCCTGCGATGGGGACCACCGCGCCGGCCACACGACGTCCGGTGCCCGCGGTAACCACGGCCCGCATGTCGCGCGCGAGTTCGGCGGCGAGCGCCGGCGCCAGCACGTCCTTCGGCGCCTCGACGCGCTGATTCGACTCATCCAGTACCCAGCGGCCGAAGGGCATCTTGCCCCCGCCGGCAATGGTGGCGGCCGCGCGTGCCAGTTGGAAGGGGCTGGCTACCACCTGACCCTGCCCGTAGCCCGCCTGCGCCAGTGCGTCCCGCAGTTGGTTGGTGGTGGGCGGGTTGGCCACCGAGATGCCCAGCAGCCCGGCGGTCTCAAGCAGCGGGCGCGGTCCGATGCGCACGGCAAGCTGGGCGAAGTAGGCGTTGCAGGAAACCGTCAGCCCGCGCTCCAGATTGACCGTGCCGTGCGGGGTTTTATCCATTACGTCGTCGCGGATCGGCCGGCGGGACCGCCCGATATAATTGCCCACGCGGCCATCGGGCAGCCGCACGCACTGGAAGGTCTGGCCGGCCAACGCCGGGTCCTGCCGCAGCGCGGCCATGGCGGTGACGATCTTGAACGTAGAGCCCGGGGGATAGAGGCCGTAGCGGCCGCGGTCGAGCAGCGGCCCCGGGGTGGTGTTTTCATCCGCTACCGGTTGGGCCGGCAGGGTGGGGGCGGGGAAGCTGGCGGAGGCCAGCAGGTCGCCGGTTTCCGCGTCCATCACCACCAGCGCGCCGCGCTCGAGTTTCTGTTGCTGCAGATGTCGGGCGAGGATCGCGGTAGCGGCCAGTTGCAGCCGCGCGTCGATCGACATGCGCAGGTCGCGCTCGCGGGTCATGATGCGCTTCACATCGGGATGGTCCGGCTCCCAGCGATGGCGCAGCAGCGGCAGCAACTCGCGATAATCGTAACGGATGGTCCAGGAGGGCTTACCGGTGCGCGGGTCAACTACCTCGACGGCGCGGGCACGGTCGTCATAGCCCTGCAACTGCACGGCGGAATCGCGCTCGGCGAGCGAACTGTTGCGGGCGCCCCAGTTGGCGCGGGTGCGGAGATCGCCCAACAGGTGGTAGGCCGCGGAGCCGAGCGGATAATAGCGGCGGTCGGCGCGGTTCAACTGGTTGAGATCGATGCCCAGTGCGGCGAACTGCGCGCGGGTGTCCTCCAGGTCCTTGAAATTGCTGGTGGCGAGCGGCAGTCCGTGGCGGTCGTTAATGGCGCCGCGCGGGATGCGGGCGGCGACGGCCATGATCCGGGGATTGTATTGGAAACGGCGCGCGCCATCGGCCTGCAATACGAGGGCGCCCGCGCCCGTTGTCGCGTCCGCCTGCACTACCTGCACGTAGGCTGCTTTGCCCAATATCAGGGCTGCGCAAATGATGAGCCCGCCGGCCGCCCATCGCACCGGCTGAACGAAGGGCGCGGCGCGACCCGGATCGCGCGCCTGGCGCGAAATCGAAAGCAGGATCGCGAAGATGGTGAAGTTTGCGAGCATCGAGGTGCGGCCGTAGCTGAGGAACGGGGTCACCACGCCCGAGAGCGGGACCAGGTCCAGGATGCCGCCCGAGATCAGCAGCACCTGAATGCCGATGAGCAGCACCAGCCCCATCGAGAGAAAGAAGGCGTAGTCGCTGGGGGCGCGCAGGGCGATGCGGCTGCCCAGATAGAGCAGTACGGCGTAGAGCAGGAAAACGGCCAGGAAGCCGGCGAAGCCGAACTCCTCCCCGAGGGCGGAGAGGACCAGGTCCGTGGCTGCGGCCGGGACGGTCCCGGGGTCGCCCAGGCCAACCCCGGTGCCGGTGAGCCCGCCGGTCGAGAGCGCCCACAGGGAGTGCACCACCTGGTCGCCGCCGCGCACCGCGTTATCCCAGGGAGAGAGCCACATTTGCACGCGCGCCGAGACCGTGCGGGGCTGGCCCAGCAGATAGCCTACGGCGAAGCCGCCGATCAGCAGCGCCAGGCCACCGGCCGCAAGCTGGAAGCGGTTGCGCGCCACGGCGTAGAGCAGCAGGAAGACGCACGAGAAGACCAGCGCGGGGCCGAGGTCCTTCTGGAGGAAGAAGAACAGCAGCACCAGCCCGATCGAGACGAGCACCGGCAGCATGTATTCGAGCCGCGGGATGGCGACGTAGCGGCCGAGGCCGGCCAGCGCCGGGTGCTTCTCCCGCAGTTCCCGCAGCAATTCCCAGTTGCGCGCGAAGTAGCCGGCCAGGAAGAGCACCAGCAGGATCTTGATGGCCTCCACGGGCTGGAAGCCCAGCAGGTTCACCTTGGCATCGCTCGTGCCGGGACCGCTGCCGAAGATGATGAGGGCGGCGGAGAGCAGGAAGCTTGCCAGCAGCGGCACGAAGCTGAAGCCCGCGAAGCGGCGGCCAAAATCGACGAAGCTCAGCACCAGCATGAGCACGCAGCCGGCGGCCACGCCCTGCGCGAAGTTGGCGAAGCTGAGGGTATCGCGCAACGGGTCGCGCAGGCTGACCATCAGGATCAGCCCGATGGCGGTGAGCATGTGCAGGGCTGGCAGGATGCCGGTCTCGCCGTTGAAGCCGCGCACGCACCACCCCAGGTGGACGAGGTAGAAGGCGGCGAAGAAGATCGACACCCATAGCAGGAAGGCGCGGCGGAAATCTCCCACATCGCGCACCACCATATTCGGCTTCAGGCGGAAGAGGTCTGCGATGGTGAGCAGCGGGACGGTGGCATCCGGATCGGGCGTCTTACTGCGGACGCGGCTGCGGAAGGTTTCGAGTTTTGCGTTGCGGAGGATCTCGCGCTCGCGTACGCGGATGCGGGTGAGGGCGCCGACATTGGGGATGGAGCCGCCCTGGTCGGCGAGGAATTCGCGGATCTTGCGTGCGGCGAACTGGCGGTCGGCGGCCGAGGCGTAGAAGTTGAGATAGGGCAGCAGTTGCTCGGCGCGATCTACACTGCGGAGGTCGAGCACGGGGTGCTCGGGCGGCACCACGAGCGGGCGCGTCTTGGCCTCGTATACCAGCCACAGCCCCGCAGCGGCCAGCACGGAAGCCATCAGCAGCCAGGGCAGTTCATAGCCGCGCAGGTTGGCGCCGGGTGGAAGCGGAGGGCGTGAGCGCGTCCGTTCGGAGGCGGAAGAGCGCGTGACGGTCACTGCTGCGGTTGTCCTTTCAGCATCGCGAGGCGCGCCTGCGCCTGCTCGCGGCTGATGAAGATGCGCCGCAGCATGGCTACGGAATTGCCGTAGGGGACAAGGTCCTGGAAGAGGCTCTCGGCATGGGCATAATCGGCGTCGGCGCGCTGCCAGTAGTCCATCTCCTGGGGGAGGCCGTTGGCCTTGGTGGCTTCCCGTATCCAGCCGTCGGCGCGGTCATTATAGCCGTCGGCAATCTGGGCGCGAACGCGTTTGGTGGCGCGGTAGTTATGCCGTTCGGCCTCTTTCAATTCCTGCTCGGCCTTTTCCACGTCCTTCAAACCGTAGATATAGAGGTGGACCAGCCCCAGGTAGGCGTCCGGAGAACGGGGCGCCAGGTTCTTGGCTTCCTCGAAGTCCTCGCGCGCCTCCCGCAGGCTGCGGCCCTGGTTGCGTCCGCTGGCGTTGATACGCGCCAGGTGGCCTTCCGCCACCTTCAGCCTGGCCCGGATGCTCTTGTCTCCCGGATCGACCTCCAGGGCGCGGGTGAACGCCGTGCGCGCGCGTTCCCAGTCGCGCTGGTAGACCGAGGCCACGTCGGATTCGCGGTATTCGGCCAGCACACGGTCACCGGTGGTGATGAAGCGCGCGGCCATGGCGCCGCGCACGCCGGAGAAGTTCATGGGCAGGAAGGTGCCGGAGACGAGCTTCTGGTAACGGTTCCAGGCTTCGTCGACGCCCACCCGTTCCATCTCGATATCCTGGCGCAGCGCATTGGCCTGCTTCCAGGTGCGGCCCTCCAACCAAAAACCTATTCCCAGAACGAGGAAGACCACGATCCAGATGACGGAGCGGGTGGTCTGGGACATTCGGCGGGCGGGCGCGGCGGCGGCTGGAGCGGTGCGCATTGTGGCCGCTTCGGGCGCGGGCGGGGAGGTGCGGCGAGTGGCGTCGTC
Source organism: Bryobacteraceae bacterium (assembly GCA_035561075.1). Lineage (GTDB taxonomy): Bacteria > Acidobacteriota > Terriglobia > Bryobacterales > Bryobacteraceae > JAMCRM01. The sequence goes on along the minus strand of DATMYF010000044.1, from coordinate 7,130 downwards.
GTCGAGCCGGGGCGCGGTTCGGCGGGTGGCGTCGGGATCCTGCCCGGCCACGGCCAAACGCCCTTCGCGGAAGGCTAGCAGGTCGGCCTGAAACTCCCCGGCGGTGGGATAGCGATACTGCGGCTGCGGCGCCAGGGCCCGCGCCAAAATCTGCTGCAATCCCGGCGGTACGTCCTCGATGGCCGGCAGCAGCGCCTCGTAATTTCGGATGAGTGCCTCAACCCTGGCGTTGTTCTCGGCGCGGAAATACGGTGCGCCCTGGAGCATCTCGTAGAGCACCACTGCCACGCTCCAGAGGTCCGACGCGGCATCCACTTCCCCGGTGTTCAAGCGCTCCGGGGAGGAGTACGGGACGCTACCGAACTGGTTGCGGGTGAAGTTGCGGGTGGCCGAGAGGGCTTTGGCGATGCCGAAATCGAGCACCTTCACGCGGCCCTCCGGGGTGATCCGGATATTTCGCGGCTTGATGTCGCCATGCACAATGCCGTGCCCGTCGAGCGTGTGGGCGTGCGCGAGGACTTCACACAATTCGATGGCGACGGCGACGGCACGCCAGGCCGGCATGGGTCCGCGGGCGACGATCTCGGAGAGGTCCTGCCCCTCCACGTACTCCATCGCGATGTAGAAGTAGCCGTCGCGCTCGCCTGCCTCGCAGACCTGGGCGACACGGTGGTCGATCTCGCTCAAGCGGGCCTGCAGCGCGGCTCCCCGGCGCTCGGCTTCCAGTACTTCGCGGGTATCCTGGTCCGTGCCGATATCGATGAGCTTCAGCGCGACGCGGCGGCCGCCCGGACCGTCCTCGGCCAGGTAGACGCGGCCCATGCCGCCCCCCAGCAGTTTTCCAACGATCCTGTATTTGCCAAATGTCGCAGGTTGCATGACGCTCATTGAGGGATTACGCGGACGCGCCTCCGCGTTGTTCCCCTTTCGAAGAAATTCCGTGCCAGCACGCCGGCATCGATGCCGGGCGGCGGGGCCCAAATGGGTTCCGCGCCGTTATCGATAAAGACGTTGCCAGTGAGCACGGGGACTGCGGCATTGTGAATCTCCAGGCCGGGCCGCGGCTGGGGCGCCTTGCCGTTGGCGCCGATCACGTTGTGCTCCAGCCGTGGCGTAGCGCGGTCGCGCACGACAATACCCGAGCCGGGGTTGTTCACCACCTGATTCGACTCCAGGGCGGGCGCGGAATCGCCCAGGATTTCGATTCCGGCGGAGGTGGCGCCGGAAATCTCCAAATGCTCCAGCCGAACGGCCGAATTGCGCACTTGCACCCCGACGGCCATCGGGAAGCGGTCTTCCCCGGCGATGCGGAAACCGGTGACCCGGCCGGTAGGCACGTCTTCGGCCAGCACCGCGATGCCGCGGCCGGAGGCGCGCAGCACGGCCCCGTGGGGTTCGCGGCTGACCAGGTTGACGCCATCGCGCATCCGCACCAGTTCGCGGTATTCCCCAGGCGCCACAACCACGGTGTCGCCGAATTTCGCCTTTTCGAGCACCGTCGAGATCGTGGCGCCGTCGCTCTCGGGGGTGGGCCCGACCGTCCAGGTGCGCGGCGCGTTCGCGGCCGGTGCCGCCGGCTGCCCCAGGGATTCGAGCCAGGGGCCGAGCGCCCACATCAGCAGCAGGCCGAGCAGCGCGCCATAGAGAAGGAACGCCCAGCGGCCGGCGATTGGGGAGGCGGCGGACTGGGACGGCGGGGTGGCGGCAGCTTTCGTGGCGGGGGCTTTGGCGGGTCCATAGTCGGGGCCGGCCACTACCACTGCGGTGATGTTGTCCTTGCCGCCCGCCGCGTTGGCGGCAGCGATGAGGGCGCGGACGGCCGCCGCGGGATCGCCCGCGTGCTGCTCCACAATGCGACGGATCTCCGCCGAGGGCACCAGGTCCGTCAGGCCGTCGCTCGCCAGCAGGAGCGCGCAATCGGGCGCCAGCGAAACCTCGGCGATCTCGATGAAGTCGCGGTCGTCGGGGCGGTGCAGGGAGGAACCCACGTCCCGGTACACCTCGTTGCGGCGCGGGTGGCGCATGGCCTCGCCCTCGGAGAGTTCGCCGCCGTCCTCGCGCTCCCCGATGGGCGAGTGGTCGTGCGTGATCTTGCGGATCTGGCCGGGGGTGAGCAGGTACAGGCGCGTGTCTCCGACGTGCCCTATGGTGGCGCGGCCGTTCTCGATCACCGCTACGGTGAGGACGCAAGCCATCCCCTGCCACTCTGGGTTGGCACGCGCGGCCTCGTAGATTTCGTTGTTGGCCACGGCGATGGCCTCGCGAATGCGGTCCGCGGTGGCGCCGGTGGGGCGCTCGAGCCGCGCGCCCAGCATGTTGACGGCGATCTCGGCTGCCTGCTCCCCGGCCGCCTGCCCGCCCATCCCGTCCACCACCGCGTAGATCCCGTGCGCCGGGTCGCAGAAGTAGCGGTCTTCGTTATTCCCGCGCTTGCGGCCGGGGTCACTGGCGCCGGCATGGCGAAAACTGGTTGCTACGGCCATCGCTATCCGCGCCTCCGGACAACGTGCACGTAGAAGTAGACCGCCGCCACAAGCACCAGTGCCGCCAGGAATATCAGGCGTGCGTGGAAGAGAGCGGTCATCTCCCCTCCTGCTGCTCGAAATCGAGGAATACCATGCCGGCAAGGCCGATGCGCGCTTTGGGGGGCAGTGGCACTTCGACGTTTTTGTCCTGCGGCTTGCCGTCCACCGTCTCGATGCTGGAGGGCACGGCCTCGCCGTTCAAGGTGGTGCCGAACTGGCTGAGGTCCTTGATGTAGAAACCGCCGGTGGCGGGGTCGCGGCGGATGCGGCAATGTTCGCGGGAGACGTCCGGCGCGGTTTCGAGCTTCAGGTCCACCCAGTAGGCCTTGCCGCCGCGGCCGATGACCACTTGATCTGTGGTGACGGGGTACTCGCGAGGGCCCCCATTGTCCTGGTACCGGATACGCGCGAAGACCGGGCCGGCAGCGGATGCCGGGGGTGCAGGCGGCGCGGAGGGCGCGATGGCCTCCTCGCGGGTTGACCTTTGCCCGCTGGCGTCGCGCCGGGTGATGCGGCGTGTAAGCGCACCGGCGCCGTACTCGGGCTTGGGGGGTGCGCCGAGCTCGGAGTAGACCTCGATATCGCCGCGCGCCAGGTGCCCCTCCGCGTCGGGGAAGAATTCGATCGTCCAGTCCTCGGCCAGCATTTTGTACTCCGTCTGGTTGGTCGCGCCGGCAAGCCGCTGGATCAGGCCCGGTTTGGCGTTCCACGCGGCCAGGCGCTCAGTAAGAACGCGTCGGATCTCGGCGGAAAGGAAGGGCAGCGCGGTGCGGATCGGTTCGTGATCGTCCGGGTGCAGGTAGACGCGGAAAACCGAAGGCACGAGCGCGGTGTAATGGATGCGGAACAACCCCGCCTCCATGTTGCGAACGATTTCCGCCAGGATGTCGTCGCCGGTGATTCGCGGTTCCGCGGTTGGTGTTTGGTCCGGCATCAGGTGCTGTCTCTTTCTATTCTAGAATCTTCGGCGCTTCCGTGACGGTTGCGCCCGCCGCGGCGTGAAAAGATAATGGGACGTTCTTATCGGAGGCATTTCCATGCAGGGAAACGAACTGAGGACGCGGCGGAGGTTCCTCGTAACGGTGAGTGGCGCGGCGACGGCCGCCTCCATGCTGGCACAGCAAGTGGCGCAGGCGCCCATCGAGAGGCGGATCGCGCCGGCAGGCCCCGGCGCCGTCTATACACCCAAGGTCAAGGCCGCGTTCGTACGGCGCAAGGGCGATTACGGGATCCTGTGGCCCGGCGATATCTACGACGGCAAGGCGGCGCTGGCGAAATATCGCACGTCCGCCGCGGCGGCCGCGAAAAAGATGGGGCTTCAGCTCGACATGCGAGCCGACCCCATTTTAAGCGCCGAGGAAGCCGACCAGTGGGTGGCGGCGGCGCGCGCAGAGCGGCCCGATGGCCTCTTCCTGATCGTGCTCGACCGGCAGGCGCACGCCTGGCCCACCGCCGCGAAGGCCGCCGATTCCGGCATCCCTAGCGTGATCTTCTCGCCCGTGGGCACCGCCTTTACCACCAACACCGCGCCGCTCGCGGACCGCAAGGGTGTGTTTATCGCCTCCACGGACGATTTCCGGCAAGCGGTCTACGGGCTCAAAATGCTGCGCGCCCAGGCCAAGCTGCGCGAGATGCGTTTCGTGGTGCTCCAGGGCAAGGAGCGCAAGGACGAGGTTTTGCAGCCCTTCGGCACCAGGCTGCGGTACGTTCCGGCGCGCGACTTCCTGGATGAGTATGAGCGCACCCCGGTGAACGCCGAGGTGAAGGCGCTGGCGCAGGCGCGCATCAAAGGCGCCACCCGGGTGGTAGGGGCTACCGAACAGGACGTCATCAACGGCGTGAAGTCGTACGTGGTGGCGCGCAAGTTCCTGGAGCGCGAGCAGGGCGACGGCATCACCATGGATTGCCTGGGCGCGTTGGGCGGCACTAAAGTTAGCCTGCCGTGCATCGCCTGGTCTACCATGCTGGATCACGGCATCCCCGCAGCCTGCGAGGCGGACTTGGGCGCGGCCGTTACCCACGCCCTGGTGCAGTTCCTCTTCGACCGCCCCGGTTTCCAGCAGGATCCCGTGCCGGAGACGGCCCGGGAGTGCCTGATCGGCGCGCACTGCACCTGCCCCACGCGCCTGGCAGGCTTCGACCGGCCGCCCGAGCCGTACTATCTCTCGCACCACCACGGGCGGCGCGACGCGGTGCCGGTGCCGCACTGGCGCGTCGGCCAGCGCGTGACGGTAGCGGATGTCCAGGTGCGGGGCGACCAGTTCGCCAACCCGTCGATGATGATTTCCGCGGGTAAAGTGGTGGACAATCTGTCGGTGCCGCCGTCAGGAGGCTGCGTGGTGTCGGTGATGGTGCAGCTCGACGGAGAGCGCGACCTGCTGGCCTATCCCGGCTTCCACCAGATCTTCTTCTACGGCGACCATAAGCGCGATCTCGCGGCCTACTGCAAGCTGACAGGAATCCCGCCACAGCTTGTCTAGGTGATGGGTTTTGGGTGATGGGTGTTAGGGGCTCGGGATGCCCCGCAATGGCTGCGCAACTGCGCACCTGTCCGAGCACCCACCACCCAGCACCCATAACCCAGCACCCACCATGTGACTTATGTCATAGGTCCCCGCGCCCCCCGTTGATACTCTGGCTTCGTGAGCGAAGTCATCGACAACAGAGCGCACCGCATTCGCACCCTGAAAGAGATCATCCGGCACCTGCATTCCGGCGAGTCGCCCGAGGAGGTGAGGGGACGGCTGCGAGAGATAGTCAGGGAGACCGACCACGCCGAAATCATCGCCATGGAACAGGAACTCATGGCGGAAGGGATGCCCGTTGAGGAGGTCCAGTCCATGTGCGACCTCCACTCCCAGGTCACCCGCGACGTGCTGGTGCAGTTGCCGGTTAAGGCTGTGCCGCCAGGGCACCCCGCCGATACCTTCCGCCGCGAAAACGAAGCCCTACGCGGCGTTCTGTGGACCATGCGGGCCGTGATGGCGGAGATGGCCGGGCTTCCGGACGACGCCTCGGCGGACGCGCTCCTGTTGCGCTGGCGGCAGGCCTTTAACGACCTGATGGACGTGGAGAAGCACTATCAGCGCAAGGAGAATGCCCTCTTTTCCGCGCTGGAGCGCCATGGCATCACAGGACCCTCCAAGGTCATGTGGGCTAAGGATGACGAAGTCCGGGGATTACTGAAGGAACTGGGCAATGCGCTGCGGGAGCGGGACGCCACAGCCGGGGAATGGAACCTGGTGGCGGCCACGGTGGCGGAGGCCGCGGTAGGCGCCGTCGAGGAGATGATCTACAAGGAGGAAAACATCCTCCTGCCGATGTGTCTGGACACCTTCACGGAGGACGACTGGGCGGAGATCTGGGCGGCCTCGCCACGCTACGGCTGGTGCCTGGTCGTGCCGCGTGAGGGATACCGCCCCCCGGCCCCGGTGGTCAAGGAAGGCGTAAAGTTGCCCGCCGCCGATGCCGTTATGCTGCCCACCGGCAATCTCACCATCGAGCAACTCACAAGCATCTTTTCCACCCTCCCGGTGGATCTCACATTCGTGGACGCGGACGACCGGGTGGCCTTCTTTTCCGAGGGGCCGGACCGGGTCTTCGCGCGCAGCCGGGCTATTATCGGGCGCAAGGTGCAGAACTGCCATCCGCCGCGCAGCGTGGAGGTGGTGGACCGGATCCTGTCCGATTTCCGCGAGGGGCGGCAGAATGTGGCGGAGTTCTGGATCAACTTCCAGGGCCGCTTCGTGCACATCCGGTACTTCGCTGTGCACGGCGCGGACGGACGGTATGCCGGAACCCTGGAGGTCACCCAGGATCTGACGCACGTGCGGCAACTCGAAGGGGAGCGGCGCCTCCTGGCATACGAGACGGCGCCCGCGGCAGGTGCGGAATGAGCCTCCTGATCACGCCCGAAACGAAAGTGGGAGCCCTGCTCGATGCCTACCCCGGAATCGAGGAGCACCTGATCGCCTGGGTGCCGGCGTTCTCCAAGCTCAAAAACCCCATTCTGCGGAAGACTGTGGCGCGGGTCGCCACGCTCGAGCAGGCTGCCCGCATCGGCGGGATCGGCGCGCGGGAGCTGGTGCGAAAACTGCGCGAGGCGACCGGACAGGAAGCGATCCCGGAAACCGCGTGCATGGAAGGTCCGTCGCCCGCGGGGGCGCCCACCTGGCTGGCAGACGACCGCGTGGCCGCCGAGATCGACGCCGACGCCATGCTGGAAACGGGTGAACACCCCATCGGGAAGGTACGGCAGACGGTGGCGAACTTACGGACCGGCGAAATTCTCCGGCTCACTAGTTCCTTTCGCCCTGCGCCGCTCATCGACACCATGGCGCGCGGGGGAGTCGCGGTGTATTCCGCCGAGATCGCGCCGGGGCGTTATGCTACGTACTTTTGCCGGCCCTGATTACCGGGTTCTTGAAGCGCGGACGATGAGGGCAATGTCCTCGGCGTAAACAGGGGAACTCAGCCGGACCGGTATCTCTACCGAGCCACTGAGATCCTCTCGTTGTAAGTTCGCTCCGCTTCGGGTGTCTCGCCATGTCGCGGTGTATTCACCCGGCGGAAGCCGCAGGGTAATCTGGCGGGACCGCGCCACCG
>DATMYF010000043.1:0-3853 GCA_035561075.1 Bryobacteraceae bacterium | reverse complement strand
AAAGGCGCTTTCACGGACGCCAAGACCGACCGCGTCGGGCGCTTCGAAATGGCCGATGGCGGCACTTTGTTCCTGGACGAAATCGCCAATATCTCGCCCGCCATGCAGTCGAAACTGCTGCGCGTCATCGAGACCGGCGAGTTCGAGCGCGTGGGCTCTTCGAAGACGCGGCGCGTGGACGTGAGGCTGGTCTCCGCTACCAACGCGGACCTCAGCACCGAGGTGGCATCCGGCCGCTTCCGCCAGGACTTGCTGTTTCGCCTGAACACCATCGAGATCGGGTTGCCGCCCCTGCGCGACCGCCGCGAGGATATCCCGGTGCTCGCCATGCACTTCCTGCGGCAGCACGCGCAACACTACCGCAAGGACGTCACGTGCTTCGAGGAGGCCGCTGTCAAAGCCATGCTCCAGCATCCCTGGCCGGGGAACGTGCGGGAGCTCGATCACGCCGTCGAGCGGGGCATCCTGATGGCCCAGGGCAGTACTGTGAAAGCCGCGGACCTGGCGCTGCGGGTGGCGCGCGACGGGCCGCCCCGGATGGATGAGATGAGCCTGGAGGAGGTGGAGTGCCTGTTGATCAAGAAAGCCCTGGCGCGCTTCGGTGGCAATGTGAGCCACGCGGCGGGCGCATTGGGCCTGAGTCGCAGCGCGCTTTACCGGCGCATCCAGCGATACGGGCTGTAACCACCATGAAGGTGCGGAAGAGGCCGCTCAGCCATGAAGGCCGCATCGTGTTCCTGGCCGTCCTGGCTGGGCTGCCCGGTTCCGCCACCGCGCTCGGCCTGCTCTGGACGGGCGACTATACCTTGAAAGTCCAGTGGACCCTCACGCTCCTCATCCTGACGCTCTGGTGGAGCTTCGTCCTGGCATTGCGCGAACGCGTGATCTTTCCGCTCCAAACCCTGGCCAACCTGCTATCCGCATTGCGTGAAGGCGATTTCTCGGTGCGCGGGCGCGCCCCCCGGCCCGACGACGCATTGGGCGAAGTGATGCGCGAGATCAACACCCTCGGCGGAACCCTGCGAGAGCAGCGCCTGGACGCCATGGAGGCCACCACGCTCCTCCGCATCGTTATGCGCGAGATCGATGTGGCGGTCTTCGCTTTCGACGACGGGCAGCAGTTGCGCCTGGTAAACCGCGCCGGCGAGCGCCTGCTCGCCCAGCCCGCCGAGCGCCTGCTGGGAGCGTCCGCAACGGACCTTCACCTCGCCGGGTGCCTTGAAACCGATGCGCCCCAGACGTTCCAGCGCCAGTTTCCGGGTGGCACGGGACGCTGGGGCCTGCGCCGCAGCACCGTCCGGGAGCATGGGCTGCCGCTGCAACTGCTGGTGATCTCGGACCTCACCCAACCCCTCCGTGAACAGGAATTGCAGGCGTGGCAGCGGCTCGTCCGGGTGCTCGGCCACGAGCTGAACAACTCCCTCACACCCATCAAGAGTATCGCCGGGAGCCTCGCGTCCATGGTGGCGCGCGAAAGTCTGCCTGCCGACTGGCAGGACGATATGCGCCGCGGCCTGGCAGTCATCACAACGCGCTCGGATTCGCTCAGCCGCTTTATAGGTGCGTACGCGCGCCTCGCCAAACTGCCGCGCCCCCAGTTGCAGCCGCTTGAAGTCTCGGTATGGGTCAAGCGCGCCGTGACGCTCGAAACGCGCGTCAAAGTAGAGGTGGAGCCGGGCCCGGACCTCACCCTCCAGGGCGATCCGGACCAGTTGGAGCAGGTGCTCATCAACCTGCTGCGCAACGCCGCCGATGCCGCCCTTGAAATGAATGGCGGAGTGCGGCTGGGGTGGCGCCGCAATGGCGCCGTCGTGGAGGTCTGGGTGGAGGACGACGGCCCGGGCCTGGCCAACACCGGCAACCTGTTCGTCCCGTTCTTCACCACCAAGCCGGGCGGCTCCGGCATCGGGCTGGTGCTTAGCCGCCAGATTGCCGAAGGCCACGGCGGCGGCTTGACCCTCGAAAATCGGCAGGGCGCCCGCGGCTGCGTGGCCCGGCTGTGCCTGCCCGCTTAGCTATCGCAGCCGCCACAGCTTGACGCCGTCTCCCCGGCCCACCCCGGCCAGCCACGCGCCATCCGGGCTGATCTCCCCGGCGCCCTGGGCGTCAATCTTCTCCACTACCGTCCGGATCGGCCGCCCGGAGGCCGCATCGAGCAGCCGCACGGCCCCGGGGCGCTCCAGTTCGCCTGCCGCTGCCAGCAGGCCCTTGCCATCTTTCGTGAATGCCAGCGCCGCCACCCAGGCACCCGCCGGGACGGAGAAGAGCCGCCGGCCTCCGGCCAGCTCCCAGGCCGCAATGGTGGCCGGTTGCCCCGGCACAACTTCAAACGGTGGACCATCGCCTCCGCCCTGACGCAGCCGCAATGGCGACCGGCTTCCCGCGACCAGGATGCGCCCGTCCGGGCTGAAGGCCAAGGCGCCTATGCTACCCGGGAGCGGGAGGTCCCGCACTGTCCGGCGGGTGGTCAGGTCATAAATGCGGAGCAGCCCGATGCCCGCGCTTGCTACGAGTTGCCGGCCATCCGGCGTGAACGCCAGCGGGCCGCTGTTCATGAGGTCGTGCGTGCCCAGGCGCAGCACTTCCGCGCCGGTGGCCGCGTCCCAGAGCAGGATGATGCCGCGGCAATTGGCTGCTACCAGGCGCCCGTCCGGGCTGAACCGCGGCGAGATGGCGACGTCCGATGCGCCGCGGAACTCCCGCACCATGCGGAGCGTTTGCGTATCCCAGATCTGGAGCGTCCCCGCCGACGCGGCAAGCCGCATGCCGTCCGGATGGAAAGCCAATCCGATGGGCGGGCTCGGCACCGGCGCCGGCAGTTCCTTCCCGGATGCCACGTCCCACGTCTCGATCCCGGTGGTCAGGCGCTTCCCATCCGGACTGAAGGCCAGGGCGTTGGCATGGCGCGACGCGAGATCGGCAAGGCGCCGGCCGCCCGTTACGTCCCATATGGTGAGGACGCCGGAATTCCCCGCTGTGGCCGCAAGTTTGCCGTCCGGACTCACGGCCAGCTTCTCAAATGCCCAGTTCTCACCGGCGAGCGTGCCTGCGGGCTGCCCGTCTACAGCCCTGGCGACCGTCACCGCGGCGAACGGGTGCTGCGACCACGCCACCCACTCGCCCCCCGGGCTGAAGACCACCGGCCCGATGTTTCCACTGAAGCTGAAGCCATCCGGCGCGATCCGGACGGTCTGGTTTGCCCATTGCCCGGCCTGAATCGCCAGCCGGGCACCATCTACCGCGCGGATAATCTGTGCGCGTTCCCCGAGTTTCCGGCCGGTCTGCGGGTCGAACAGCTTCACAACCCCCCGGATCTCCATGTCGCCGTAGGAGGAAGCCGCCAAAATCCCCTCGGGCGTGAATGCCAGCGCCGTGACCTCGCCGGCCTGGCGGTCGAGCATCGCGATCTGACTGCCGGTGGAGATGTCCCACAGCCTGATAATGCCCCCGGCTGTGGCGACCAAGCCCCCATCGGGGCTGAAGGCCAGGGCCAGCACCGGCGCCTCGTGACCGGCGAGTGTCTGGAGGGCGGCTCCGGTCGCGGCGTCGCGGATCCGGACGGTGCCGTCGCCCGACCCGGACGCGATGCGCCGCCCATCCCCGCTGAACGCAATCGCGCGTACCGGACCGCCGTTTCCGTCCAGCCGCAACCGCTGTACACGCCTCGCGGGATCCCAAATCCGCACCGTGCCATCGTCCCCGGCGGAGGCCAGCGCCGTACCGTCCGGGCTGAATACCACGGCGGTCACGCGCCCTGTATGGCCTGTCTGGAACCACCGGTCCGCCGGGATATACTCCATCGGCGGACCCGCGGGCACCAGCACCGCGCGAATCGGCCCCTGCGCAACGGCAG
>DATMYF010000042.1:0-23911 GCA_035561075.1 Bryobacteraceae bacterium | reverse complement strand
CCCTTCCACTTTCCTCGTCGATGCCTGTAATCTGGTATCCAGGCAGGCCCAGTATTGCCTCTGATCTGATCAAACGTTTCCTTTCAAGAATGTTTTATCAGTTCAGAAGTGGGGCCTGCCCCCATTGATGATCTAGAGCCTCAAAACACACCCAAACGGCTCTACGCGAATTGCGGGAGCAACTTCAAAAACTCCATTTTCTGTTGGTGTAGTTTCGGGGGCGAGTCAACCCCGCAATTGGCGTAGGGGTAGGTAATTGGAGCGGGAGACGGGAATCGAACCCGCAACCAACAGCTTGGAAGGCTGTGACTCTACCATTGAGTTACTCCCGCTTACCTTCTCTATTCTAGGGAAACGCAGAGCCGCGGGTCAAATGCATTTGCCTCCAGGACCTAAAATAGGGTGGTGCCCGCGCTTCTAATCGTCTTTTCCGGCCCGCCGTGCGCCGGTAAATCCACCATCGCCGCTGAGGTGGCCGTCCGCCGCTCCATCCCGCACCTCCAGATGGATGCGACCCGGCGCCGCATCCTGCCGGATTCCCCCCATACCCGCGCCGACCGCGCCACGGCCTACCGGGCCATGCACTTCGCCGCCGAACTCCTCCTGGCCAACGGCGTCGGAGTTGTCCTGGACGCGCCTTACGGGCACCCCGAGGACCGCCGCGAACTGGCGCGGGTGGCCGCCGACACGCACGCTGCAGCCTTCCTGGTGGAATGCGCGGTGACACCCGATACAGCCGTCCAACGGTTGCTCGCCCGCGGGCCCGACTCCGTCCGGCTGGACCTCACCCCCGAGCGCGTCGACACCATGGTGCGGGAGTTCCACTACTCCTGCCTCGGCCTGCTGCTCGATACCGTGGCACTGGACCCCGCCGCCTGCGTGCGCAGCGTCGAGGATTTCGTCGCCAGCGGCCGCACCAGCGATTTCAGCGTCTGGCCCTGACGCTCTATTCGACCCGGTAATTGGGCGCTTCGCGGGTAATTATCACGTCGTGGACGTGGCTCTCGCGGAGCCCCGCAGGAGAGACCCGCAGGAACCGCGCGGTCTCCTGCATGGTGCGAATATTCGGCGCTCCACAGTAGCCCATGCCGGCACGCACCCCGCCGACCAACTGGTACACCAGCTCGGCCAGCGGTCCCTTGGCCGCCACGCGCCCTTCGATGCCTTCCGGCACCAGTTTAAGATTGCCGGCCTGCCCGTAGCGGTCCGCGCTGCCCTGCGCCATGGCCGCCATGGAGCCCATTCCCCGATAGGTCTTGAAAACGCGGCCCTGGTAGAGCACGGTTTCCCCTGGGCTCTCGTCGGTACCCGCCAGCAGGCTTCCGACCATGACGCTGTCCGCACCCGCCGCGATCGCCTTGGTGATATCGCCCGAAAACTTGATACCGCCGTCAGCAATCAGCGGCACGCCCGCCGGCCGCGTGGCCCGGGAGCACTCGGCGATGGCGGTGAGCTGCGGAACGCCTGCACCCGAGACCACCCGGGTAGTGCAGATGGAGCCCGGCCCGATCCCCACTTTCACGCCGTCCACCCCCAGGGAGATCAGCTCCGCCGCCCCTTCATACGTGGCCACGTTGCCGGTAATGAGTTGCACCTCCGGCATCTTGTGCTTGATTGCCCTCACCGCATCGAGCACGCGGGTGCTGTGGCCATGCGCCGTATCGATGGCCAGCACATCGACTTTCATGGCCACCAACTCCTGCGCCCGCTCCACGAAGTCGCCGCCCGATCCGATGGCCGCCCCCACCCGGAGCCGCCCCTGCTGGTCCTTGGCGGCGTTGGGGTACTTCAGCTTCTTCTGGATGTCCTTTACGGTGATGAGGCCCTTCAGGGTGTAGTGATCGTCCACTACCAGCAACTTTTCAATGCGATGCTCGTGCAGGATCCTTTCGGCATCCTCGAGCGTGGTGCCGACCGGCACGGTGACCAGCGGGTCTTTCGTCATCACCTGCGAGACCGGCAGGTCGTAGCGTGTCTCGAAGCGCAGGTCGCGGTTGGTCAGGATGCCTACCAGTTTGCCGTTCTCGGTGACCGGTACGCCGGAGATCCGGAATCTCCGCATTAGCTCCAGGGCGTCGGAAATGAGCTGCCCCGGCCCGATTGTGATCGGGTCCACAATCATCCCGCTCTCACTCCGCTTCACGCGGTCCACCTCTTCGGCCTGGCGCTCGATGGACATGTTCCGGTGGATGATGCCGATACCGCCCTGCTGGGCAAGCGCGATGGCCAGGTGGGATTCCGTTACGGTATCCATGGCCGCGCTGACCATGGGAATATTCAGGGCAATGTTGCGGGTCAGGCAGGTACGCGTATCCACGTCCGTCGGGACAATTGCGCTGCGCGCCGGCACCAGCAACACGTCATCGAAAGTAAGGCCCTCGGGAATGGCGTGTTCAAGCATAGGGTGATTCTCCATGATAGCGCGGGGGACCGCGCGCGCGGGCACACGCCCGGATTGCAGCGATTCCGCGGGAAATAGTACAATCGTGTCGCTTTGGAGGCACAGCAGCAAACATGATTCGCATCTCAGCCCTCATCCTGATCGCCATCGGCACCGCCAGCGCCGCCGACGTAACCGGTAAATGGAACGTCACAGCCACCAGTCCGAGCGGCAGCCGGCAGTACAACCTGACACTTGACCTGAAGGAGGAAGCCGGTAAGCTGTCTGGAACCATGTCCGGCCCCGACGGCGCCGTGGCCCTCCAGGACGTGAAACTCGAAGGAGACCAGCTCACCTACACCGTGCCTGCCGGTTCCGGATACAAGATCAAGATGACCTTGGCAGACGGCTCCATGAAGGGCACCTACACCGGAAACGACGGTGTTACCGGGCCGGCTGTGGCCACCCGCGCGGCCGCCGCTTCGGGGATTGCGGGCAAGTGGAAAGCCTACGCCAAAGCCGAGTCCGGGCGCGAATACAACGTCGAGCTCAACCTCGCCACGGACAATGACAAGGTGACCGGCAGCCTGATCGCACCGGAGGGCGACGTCTCGATCACGGACGGCAAGCTCGATGGCGACCAGTTCTCATTCCGGCTGTTGCTCGACGAGGGCGCATACGCGGTAAAGCTCACGGTAGCCGGGGATACCATGTCCGGCGCGTACACCGGACCCGGCGGTGAAAAGGGCAAGGTCACCGCGCGCCGGTAGCGGCAGCAGTCAAAGCGTTCAGGATGGCGCGCGCCGAGGACTCCCAGCCGTAAAGGGCCGCGCGCACCGGTCCCGCCGCAGCCAGACGGTCGCGTAGGGCGTGGTCACAAACCAGCCGCTCGAGCGCCCCGGCTATGGCGCGGGTGTCGCCGGGGTCGAACCGCAGGGCGGCTTCGCCCGCGCACTCCCGCAGTGGTTCGATATCCGAACAAGCAGTGGGTATGCCCGACGCCAGCGCCTCCATTACCGGCATCCCGAAACCTTCGAAACGCGACGGGTAGATGAACGCGAAGGCGCGCGCGTACAACTCGTACAAGTCCTCGCGCGGAATCCAGCCGGTGAACTCCACGGCTCCGGCGAGGTTCAGCTCATCCCTCAGCCGCTCCAGTTCGGCGGTGTAGAAGCCGCGCATTCCCGCCAGCACCAGCCGGAATTCGCGATGTTTGCGGCGAAACGCCGCGAACGCCCGCAACAGGCCATCCAGGTTCTTGTGCGGGTGAAGGGTCGAAACGGCCAGCAGCAGCGGCTCCGGACGGAGCCTGCGGCCGATCTCAAAGAACACCGGGTCCACCCCGATGGGCACCACCTTGATCCGGCTCTCCGGCAGGCGGTAGAACCGTCGCAGGTCGGCCGCGGTGGCCTCCGAAATCGCCACTACGGTACCGGCAAGGTGAACGGAACAGTACAGGAGCAGGCGCCAGAACGGCAGGTCGTACCAGCGAAAGTACTCGGGGTGGCGCTGGTGCTGGAGGTCATGGAAGACGGTGACGGCCGGGCAGGGGCAGTAAACCGGAGCCGTGAAGCCGGGGTTGAGCATCACATCGATGCCGAGCCGCGCTGCCGCCAGAGGCAGCATTGTCTGCTCCCAAAGAATGCGTGCGGGCCGGAAACTCGCCCGCACCTGTTGCGGCACCAGCGTGAAAGCAGGAGACGAGGGCGCCACGTCCGCGCCGGTCTCCTTGTTTGTGAAGAGAAAGTACCGATTCACCGGGTCGATTTGCGCCAACGCCGCCAGCAGGCACCGTAGATAGATCTCGGTCCCGCCCACGCCGCCTGGGATGAGATACAGCGCATTCACCCCGATCCGCAATGGTGCCATGTCAGCGCACACGCGCCCGCTGCTCGGCTTGAATCAGCTTCTGGCCGACGATCTCGTTCCGCGGATCGAGTTCCAGCGCGCGGCGATACTCCGCGATGGCGGCGGCCGGATCGTTCAACGACAGCCGCACATCCCCACGATAGACGAACGTCATCGCGTACGCCGGGTTGATGCGCGAGGCGGTATCGAGCGCCGCCAGCGCCTCCGCCCACCGGGACTGCTTTGCGAAAACCATCCCGATCAGGGAGTACACATGAGCGGTGCTATCCAGCGCAGCGGCTTGTTTCAGTTTTGCCAGCGCCTCCTGCGGCTGGTTGTTGCAATCGAGCGCCAGCGCCCAATCGACCAGCGAATCATAGGCGGGGCCATCGATCTCGGCCACCCTTCGGTAGTGCGGCAACGCTTCCGCACAGCGATTCTGCGAGTAGTAGGCGTATGCCAGTTGAAAATGCGCGCGCGACTTCCCGGGAAATTTCTCAACCGCATCCCGCCACAGCGCCATGTTATCCGTCCACACCTGATTGCGCTGCCAGGTGAGCACCGCCGCTACCACAAGCACTCCGGCGAGCGCGCCCGCCAGCATCTTGCGGTCGACATTCAGGCGCCGCAGGAATTCGAAAGCGATCAGCAGCAGCCCGATCATCGAGATGTACAGTCGGCGCTCGGCCACCGGATCGGCGATCGGCATGACGGAAGACGTCGGGGCCATCAGGATCAGGAACGTTAGCCAGCCGAAAGACGCCAGCGGCCAGCGCCGGCGGTAAAGCCACGCGGCCACGGTGATTGCAACGAGGGCCGCCAACCCCAGGAACGCGCCATGCTGCCAGGGCGTCCGCGAGATCGGAAAATCGTAGTCGACCGTTTGCCCGTAGGGCAGCACGAACAGCCGCAGATAGACGAAAAGCGCCCGGCCCTGGGTGAAGAAGTACTCGTACCACTTGAGGTTCTTCATCCCGAACCCGGCGGTATCGGCATGGGCAAGCACCCGCATCACAAACGCCACGCCTACCGCCGCCGCGGCAGCCAAAGGCAGATACAGCCGCCAGTTGCGCCGGATGCCCTGCAGGGAAAAACCGGGGTTCCAGTAATAGTCCGTCAGGAGCAGCAGCGCCGGCAGCATCAGGGTATGCTCTTTGCTGGCCAGCGCGGCGCCGAAAAGCACGAGCACCGCCGCTGCCCTGCCCCACGAGATCGCCGCCACCGGCCGGCACACGAAGGCCGCGAAAGCCCCCAGCATCAGCATCACGCTAAGGTTTTCCGAGCGGCTCGCCACATACGCCACTGACTCGGTCTGAATAGGATGCAGCAGAAAAAGGCCGGCGCCAAACGCGCTGAGGATCCACACGCGATCCCCCCGGGTGCCGGCCAGTTCCAGCAGGCGTCGCAAGATGAAGAACATCAGTACGCCCGCGCCAAGGTGGAAAACGACGTTGACCACGTGATAGAGGAACGTATCGACCGGCGACAGCCGGAAGTTCACCCAATAAGTGAACATCAGCAGGGGCCGGACTCCGGCCATCCAGGCCCCCAACTGGTCCGTGAAGCCGGGGCGGCGAAAAGCCAGGTAGTCGTCGTCGAACAGGAACGGCCCGCGCAATACCGGGCCATACACCTCGAAGACCAGAAAGGCAGCCAGAAAAAAGCTCAGCGCCCACGGCCATATCCGGCGAGGTCGCGCGACGCGAACGGGCTTCTTATCTTCGGTTCGGATTTCGCGTCTCTTCGCTTTCATGGTAACGAAACGGGGCGGTCCTGCTCCCTGATCGACTGGATGTGATACTCCAAAATCGCGACCCGTTGTGCCAGCGCGATGTTATCGTCCTTTAACTTTGAGACAATCACGGAAAACCGGAAGAACATGAGCAGAAACACGCCGCCGATAATCAGCAGGACAGCCAGTGGAGCATAGGAGATTCCCAGATACTCCGCACAGGCGTCCAGAAAGGAGTGGGCACGGGACAACGCCAGCAGTGCGATAGCGGCAATTAACCAGCTTACCGAATATTCCACGCGGATGTGCGCGCGCCGCACGGAAACGAGCACCAGCGCAATCAACAGCAGGCTGGTCCCGGTCATCACGTTGAGCAGACGTTCCATGGCTATCTACCGAACCCCGCGTTGGCGATTGCGCCGCCTTCGCCGGTCGTACTTCAGCACGTTGACGAAAACGCCCAGTAGTACGTGAAGAATGTAGTACATCGAGCGCAGCGGCGTGATCGACGACCGCCCCGTAGTACGGGCGCGCATCTTGCAGGGCACCTCCTCAAAGCGGAAAGCCTTGCGTTGAAGCACGACCAGGGCCTCGATTTCCGGGTACTCCAGCGGAAAACTCCTGCTGAACACCTGCAGCGCGCTGCGGTTCACCCCAACGAATCCCGACGTGGGATCGTGCACCGGCTTCCCAAGGATCGGACGCAGCACCGCCCGGAAAAAGCGGATACCGAATGCGCGCACAAGACTGGCACGGCTGCCGTTCTCCTCAACAAAACGGGAGCCGATCACCATCTCATACCCGCTCTCGCGCAGTCTCTCGAAGAGCCTCGGGATGTCTCGCGGGTCGTGCTGCCCATCGCCGTCCACCCGGATCACGTAATCGTAGCCGAGTTCGTAGGCCAGCTTGTAGCCCGCCTGTACGCAGCCACCCAGACCGAGGTGGTGGGGCAGCGCCAGCACGCGCGCACCGCAGCCTCGGGCCATCGCGAGCGTGTTGTCCGCCGAACAGTCGTCAATTACCAGAACCGGCACGCCCGGCAAGGCGTCGCGAACCCCTTGCACCACGCCTGCAATGGCCTGTTCCTCATTGAATGCCGGCACGATCACCAGCAGCGATCCCCGTTCGGCGCTCATCTCTGCGCTCTCATCCCCGCGCTCCATCACAGTTCAGCCACGCGCCTGGCGCCGATTGCATGGCTGAGCAGCAGACGCCGGTACACCACCGGCGAGACACGCGCCTTGGCGAGCAACTCGCGGCGACGCCCCAACAGCACCGGCAGGCGCCACACCAGGGCGCCGTGGGCCTTCAGCACGTACAGTAACATGCGTACCCCGGCATGGCCCTCGCGCCGGAAACGGGCCGCGCTTCCCCGCCCCGCAAGCATCAGTGCCACGTGCCAGCAATACCGCACCACCGAGATGAACGGTGCGGCAGCCAGCATCCCGGCCGGAAAATTCTTCACCAGCACGAACAGTCGATTACGCTCCACATAATAGGCCTTCACGGGCGAAGCGCGCCCGGCCGAATGTGAGTAATGATGTTCCACCACGGCCTCCGGCACGTACACGCAGCGCCAGCCCAGCCAGCGCGCGCGTAGCCCCAGATCGGTGTCCTCACAGTAGAGGAAGAACTCTTCATCGAATAATCCGGTCTCCGCCAGCATCTCACGGCGATAGAGGGCCGCCGAACCACTCGGAAACAGCACCTCCTCCTCGACCGGAAAATCCGCCGCCGGACGCAGGTGCCCGCGCTGCTTGCTGCTGCCGTCGCGGCAGATCAACATCCCGCAGGAATCCAGTTGCGGTTCGCCGTAAAGCCGCACCTGCGACGCGCACATTCCTGCATCTGGATACCGCTCCATGGCTCCCACCAGTGCCGCGAGCCACCCCGGATGCGCAACCGCGTCATCATTGAGCGTAGCGAGGTAGGGCGCGCCGGACGTCCGGAAGCCGGCGTTTACGGCGGCCCCGAACCCAGTATTGCGCTCCTGTTCGACCAGCCGAAGCCCGGGCACGGCGAGGCCCAGGGCTCTCACCAGCCCCTTCCCGCTGTTATCGACGACCACCAGATCGAAATCCCGCAACGTCTGGTCTCGAAGGGAATGGATGCACTCCACCAGCTTCTCATCGGCCGCCAGCGTGGGGACCACTACGGTTACTACCGGATTGCGCAAGTAACGATTTTACGACATCGTCACCGGGCCGTAGAAACGCCGCGGTTCTCATACCAGACCAGGTTGGCGGTGGAGGAGCCGATGCACGCCAGGTCCGGCCGTCCGTCGCCGTTGAGGTCAGCTACCACGCAGGAGGCCGCCGCTACGCCGTCATCGAGCAGGGTGCGGCGCCACCGCTCGCCGGAGGCGTCCTCGGCGTAATACACATAGACCGCGTGGCCCTTGCCGCGGCAGCCGGCCACGATCTCGTCCGCGCCGTCCGCGTTGAGGTCGGCCAGGGTGACGGTATGGCCTTCCACCAGGGAATCGTCGATCACGCGGCGCACCCAGCCGTCGCCTTGCGGCGTATACACCACCACCTGGTTGCCATGCCATGGCTCGATGGCTGCCAGGACACGGCGCCCGCCCACGCGCCCGACGGCAATCTCGCTCGACCCGCACTTCGGCCATGGCTCGGTGGCGCCTGCGGCAATCTGAGTACGCGCCCATCCGCCGTTCCGGCCGCGCCGCAACAGGTGAATGCCCACGAAACTGGCGGTGAGGAGGTCGTCGCGGCCATCGCTATCCCAATCGACTACGTCGAGTCCATGCACCACGCCTTCGTTGAGCTCGTCGATGAGCGTCCGCTTCCACTCGCCGGGCCGGTACAAGACGAGCGGGGTGCGACCGCGGAACTCGGGGCCTTCCGCGCGTGCCCCCGTCAAGGGAGCATTCACCAATACTTTGCGGCCGTCGCCGGCGATGTCCGCCCATCGCAGGCGGTGCGACGTCGGAAGGCGGTCGATCTCCGTCGCCTGCCATGGGTTCCGCGGGTCATCACGATGCCTGAGAACATGGATTTCTCCGCTGCTTCCCTTGGCCTCCATGGAGAAGCCGCTGGCCACTGCGATGACGGGAACGCCATCGCCGTCATCATCCCACGCGGCAAAGTTGATGAGACGCTTGAAACCTCCCGCGATCACATGGCGCTTCCATGAGGGGTTCTCGAACCAAACCAGTTCGCTCATGCCGCTCCCCAGCGCTACCAGATCGGGCTGGCCGTCTCCGTTCACATCTACAGCCGCTACCTGGTAGCCGCCTTTGAGGCCCGTTGCGATCTCGTGCCGGACGAACTGCGCGGGAGAGTCTGCGAACATGAAAACTCCTAGAAGCATGGACAACATCGTGATCGATCATAAAGGGAAACCGCCGGGCGCATCAACCGTCGTGGGAATTTGCGAGACTCAGCGTGAGCTTTTGCACGCGCGATATGCCCCACGGGGATAATCCGCTTGTACCGGCAGTACTAGGCCGGGTAGGCTGTTTATAGGCGTCCGGAGCGGGCGCTGGGCTGTTTCGAGACCGTAATCCAAACAAACTAAACAATGAGAAAAAAACGAGAGTACCGAGACGTGTCTCCAGGCAAAACCCCCAAAAAGGCGCTAAGTCGTTTTAGCCACGAGGAAGTGGTTTCGGCCTTAGCCGTGAGCAGCCGGGAGGAAGAGTTGGCGTTTCTGCGGGGCGTCTTTGGCGTGACTGGCTGGACCCTTTACGAGGCCCTCACCACCACCGATGCGCTTATCCTGCTGAAATGCCGGCCGGTCGACCTTGTGATCAGCGATCGCGATTTGCCGGACGGATGCTGGCGCGGTTTGCTCGATGCGCTTAAACCTACCACTCCCCTCATCGTTACATCCCGTCTCGCGGACGAGTACCTCTGGGCCGAAGTCCTGAATGAGGGCGGCTACGACGTCCTCGCACAACCCTTCGAGACCGAAGAAGTCGTCCGCGTAATCAGCGCCGCCAGCCGGCGCAACCAGAACGCGTCTTCCCAAGCCAAACGCACTGCGATCATGATGTCCGCCGGCGCCTGATCCACCCAAGCGGCACTGCCGGATTCTCGGCCATTCCGCCGTATTTCCAGTGACAATCACCGTTGCCACACACCCCGGCTGTAGGGGTGTGCCCCACCGGCGCGCCCTCCCTTCCCCGCCCTTGTTCCGTAAACCCAAGCACTCCCCATAGATAAAGTTCTTGACGACACACCATATGTTGGGGCAACATTGCAAATGCGCGATAATGAAGTATGAGGAGGGCGACATGGGGGAGCTGAGCGCTGACGTGAGTGAGACAATGGATTTATTGAATACCAAACAGGCCATCATACCGACCCGGGGTGTGTCTTTTCCCCGCTACTTCACTGCCCGAACCGACCCGGGAAAGACACCGTACGACGAAATCCGGTGGGAGACCCGCACCGCCTCCATCGCTAACGACAAAGGTTCCCTGATATTCGAGCAGCGTGACGTCGTGGTACCCGTCGAGTGGTCGCAGACGGCCACCAACATCGTTGCCAGCAAGTACTTCCACGGTAAACTCGGCTCGCCGGAGCGCGAACACAGCGTGGCGCAACTGGTGGAGCGCGTGGTAAACGCCATCGCCGGATGGGGTGAGAAGGACGGCTACTTCAAAACTCCCGAAGACGGTGAGAACTTCCGCCACGAGCTTGCCCACCTGATGCTCACCCAGAAAGCGGCTTTCAACTCGCCGGTTTGGTTCAACGTGGGCGTCAAAGAGGCGCGCGGTTACGGCTGGATATACGATAAGGACGCCGCCGCCGTCCGGAAGCTCGAATCCGGTGTGCTGCGCCCGCAATGTTCGGCCTGTTTCATCGTCTCGGTGAAAGATTCCCTCGAATCCATCCTGGACCTCGCCAAAACCGAGGGCATGTTGTTCAAATGGGGCTCCGGCACGGGCACCAATCTCTCTACCCTCAGGGAAGAGGACGCCGTGCTCTCGGGCGGCGGGCGCGCCTCCGGCCCTCTCTCGTTCATGAAGGGGTTCGACGCCTTCGCAGGGGTCATCAAGTCGGGCGGCAAAACGCGCCGCGCCGCCAAGATGGTGATCCTCAATGCCGAGCACCCCGATATCGAAAAGTTCATCTGGTGCAAGGCCAAGGAGGAGAAGAAGGCCCACACCCTCGTGGAGGCCGGCTACGATTCCTCACTCGACGGCGAAGCGTACGGCTCCATCTTCTTCCAGAACGCCAACAATTCCGTGCGCGCCACCGACGCCTTCATGCAGGCGGCCGTTTCCGACGGCGACTGGTGGACCAAGAGCGTCGCCACCGGCCAGCCGGTCAAGCGCCTGAAGGCGCGCGACGTGATGCGGCAGATCGCCGAGGCCACCCACCAGTGCGGCGACCCGGGCATGCAGTTCGACAGCATCGTGAACCGCTGGAATCCGTGTAAGAACACCGCCCGCATCAACGCCTCGAACCCCTGCTCCGAGTACATGTTCGTGGACGACTCGGCGTGCAATCTCTCCTCTTTGAACCTGATGAAGTTCGTCACGCCCGGCGGGCAGTTCGACGTCGACGGGTTCCGCCACGCGGTGGACACCATGATCATGGCGCAGGAGATCATTGTCGATAACGCCAGCTACCCCACCGAGAAGATCGCCACCAACTCCCACAATTTCCGCCCGCTGGGGCTGGGCTTCGCCAATCTCGGCGCCACTCTGATGTCGCTCGGCATTCCCTACGACAGCGACAAGGGGCGTGACTGGGCCGGCTCCATCACCGCCATGATGTGCGGCCAGGCGTACCTGACCAGCGCGCGCGTCGCCGAAGCCGTGGGCACGTTCGACGGTTACGCCAAGAACGAAGACCCCTTCCTGGAAGTAATTCGCATGCATCGCGACGCCGTAGAGCACATTGGCGCGCGCAACGTCCCCTCCGATCTCTACCAGGGTGCGCGGGACTGCTGGAACGAGGCCTATGAACTCGGCCGGCGCGCGGGCTACCGCAACGCGCAGGTCACCGTAATCGCTCCCACCGGCACCATCGGTTTCATGATGGATTGCGACACCACCGGGATCGAGCCGGACCTCGCGTTGGTGAAATTCAAGAAACTGGTCGGCGGCGGCGTCATCAAAATCGTCAACAACACCGTGCCGCAGGCGCTTATCCGCTTGGGCTACTCGTCGGAGCAGGTGGAAAAGATCGTCGCCCACATCGACGTCACCGGCACCATCGAGGGCGCGCCGGACCTGAAGCCGGAGCATCTCCCGGTGTTCGATTGCAGTTTCCGCCCGGGCAACGGTACGCGGTCGATCCACTACATGGGCCACGTCCGCATGATGGCCGCGGTGCAGCCGTTCATCTCCGGCGCCATCTCGAAGACCATCAATATGCCCGAGGAGTCCACGGTGGAGGACGTGATGAACGCCTACATCGAGGCCTGGAAACTGGGGCTCAAGGCAGTAGCCATCTACCGCGACAACTCCAAGCGCGTGCAGCCCATGAGCAGCACGGCCAAGGCCGAGAAGAAGGAAGCCGCCGCCGCGCCATCCCAAACCGTCGAGAAGATTGTCTACCGGCCCATCCGTCGCAAACTCCCCGACGAGCGCCGCTCGATCACGCACAAGTTCTCAATTGGCGGCCACGAGGGCTACATCACTGTCGGGATGTACGAGGACGGCAACCCCGGCGAGCTGTTCATCACCATGGCCAAGGAGGGCTCCACCATCTCCGGCCTGATGGACGCTTTCGCCACCGCCGTGAGTTTCAGTCTGCAATACGGCGTGCCGCTCAAGTTCCTGGTGGACAAGTTCAGCCATGTGCGGTTCGAGCCCAGCGGCTGGACCGGCAGTCCCCAGATTCCTTATGCCAAGTCCATCATGGACTATATGTTCCGCTGGCTCGGTGTAAAGTTCCTGGGCCCTGAGTACGGAATAACGGAAGCCGGCGAGAGCGCCACGTTGAGGCCTACCGAGCCCAATCCGCAACAGGCGCTGCCCTTTGAAACCATAACGCCCGACGCACCTCTGTGTTCGGAGTGCGGATCGATCATGACCCGTAACGGAAGCTGTTATAAGTGTGGAAATTGTGGAGGAACGAGTGGCTGCAGCTAAGCCGCCAGAACTACCGATCCCCGGCGTGGAGCAATTGGAGTCCACGCCGGAGATCCTGCGCGTACTGATGACGTCGGTCACCGAAGAGGACGCACTTTGGAAACCGGCGGCGGACCGCTTCTCCATCGCCGAGGTGCTGGAGCACCTTTCCCATGTTGAGGCGCACTGTTTCCGGCTGCGCGTCGACCTCACCGTTGAACAAAACGGAGCAGCCTGGGAACCCTACGACCCTGAAGGGCACGCCGCCGCCGGCCACTATTCGGGCCGCGACCCCGAGGAATCGTTCGCCCACTGGGAGGAGCAGCGCGAGGACAATGTGGAGTTCCTCAAAAGCCTGCCCGCGGACGCCGTTTCCCGCCACGGGATACACCGGACCCTGGGTCGCGTGACCCTTGGAGAACTGGTTGCCGAGTGGGCCTTTCACGACCTGGGCCACATCCGCCAGATCGCCGAACTGATCCGCGCCCGCAAGTATTACCCCTCGATGGGACCGTTCCAAAAGCAGTCGAAAGTGAAGCCCTGAAATAGCGCTGGCCGCCGGCTCAGTGCCTGCTCTCGGAAACCACCTTGGCCCGAGCCGGCCGCTCCAGCACCCCCGAATCGATTTTCTGTCCCGTACGCGTAATCGCCTGGAAGTGCATCTTATCCCCGGCAATCTCAAATAACACAAAACCCCGGTCCTGATCGTTGCCCGCAGCCGTGATCTCCGAACGATTCATCCCGCCCCGCCGCAGTTTCCCGCCCGAGCCCGAGATGAAATAATAGATCCCGCGCTGCGGCTTGATGCGCTCGTAGAAGTGCTCATGGCCGGAGAGCACCAGGTTGACGCCATACTTCACAAACAGGGGCTCCAGGATTGCGCGAAGCTCGGTAGAAGGGCCGTGTCTCTCGCCGGATGAGTAGAGCGGGTGGTGGAAAAAGCAAATTTTCCAGTCGCTTCCGGACGCGGCCAGTTCCTTTTCAAGCCACTCGACCTGGGGCGGGTCCATATAGTTGCTGTCCAGCGCGAAAAAGCGCACGCCGTCGCGAGGCTTGAACGTGTAATAGCGCTTCCCATTCATGTTGAACAGCTTGTAGTGGATCTGGTTCGTTTCGTCGTGGTTTCCCAACGAAGCATAGAACTTCACGCCCGCATCGAGCAGCGGTTTAAACGGACGTTCGAACTTCTCCTGGAAGTCCTTGGGCCTTTCGCGCCCGTAGATGTTGTCGCCCAGGGTAACCACGAAATCGAACGGGAACGTTCCCCTCGCCTTCGCGAACTGCGCCGCTGTCTCGTACGACTCACGGTCGCCGGTTCCCCAATCGCCGATGGCGGCGAAGCGCAACGAGTCCTTTGCCACTGGAGGCGTGACCCCGCCGGGTGCCTGCGCGCCCGCTGGCGACCACACCAGCAGGGCGAGCGACATGAGGAAAGAGCGTTTCGAAATCATAGGCGTTCTCTAGGGCATCGCGTTCGATACGAAATCGACAATAATCCCGGCGTTTGCGTCCCGCAGAATCAGGTCACGTCCGACGAAGCGGAAATCCAGCCCATCCGGCAACTTGGGCAGACGCTGTAGCAGCGTGGGGGGAACCGTGGAAAGCGGCGCACCGTCCGGATACGCCGCATTTACCTTCACGGCGACGGGTACGGCACCTTCCACCTCCGGATTGCCTTGTTTGGCCGATTCCTTGGCTGGTTTCCCTTGTTTGCCCGCCATTTCGCTGCGGATAATCTGTTTTAAGTAGGCCTGGACCGGTGGTGTTAGGATGTCGCCCTGCCGCGCGTTGGCCCGCGCTCCCTGGATCGCCACCGCCATAGCCCGCTTGTGCGATGCAATTTCGTCCGGCTCGGCTTTGTCCTTCAGTTTCGGAATGTCACTACACGCCTGCTTGCGCGTTTCCATGTACGACGCCACGCGCTTGGCGAGTTCGCGTTCGGGGCTCGCACTCTGCCCGGCCGCAGCCGCGCCGGCCAGCAACATCAGGCAACAGCTCGTGAATTTCACAATCACCCCCGTGTTTTGGGCGGCAAGCCGCCTGCCACTTCAGGGATGCCAAGCCGGGTTGGTGAGTTTCGCCGCTGTCAAGAAGGTGTGAAAACAACCTTATACGCCTGCTTCGGCACACCTAGCAGCCGGTCGAATGCCTTTTGGTACTCGCCAAGCGGGAGACAGTCCGTGATCATCGCGCCGCTATTCACGCGCCGCGAAAAGATCAGCTCGCACGCTTCCGTCACGTCGCCATAGAAGCCGTTCGAGGATGTCGTGAACGTCCTCTCGGAGCCAATGAGCGCCGGATCGAGCGCCACCTGCATGCTGTGGACCGCCAGGTTCACGAAGGTGCCGGACTCCTCAAGCAGCGGCAGCGATCTCGTGATCGTTTCGGCGCTTCCGACCGTATCGAAGACCGCCGCTACAGCCGCCCGGCCCGCCACCGCCGCGATCGCTTCGTGGATCGCCTGCCGTTCCGGATCGATCACGTTGACGTCGAACTTCGCCAGGACCTCACGCGCAAGCGGCGAAGTCTCCGCGATGAAGATCCGGCCCGCGCCCTTCGCCCTGGCCACCTGCGCCACGCTAAGCCCGACGGGACCGCCGCCGATCAGCAGCACGTCGCCGCCACTTCTAAGCTTCGCCCGGCCGAAGGCGTGTACCGCGACACTCAGGACGTCCGCCATGGCCGCCTCGGCGAACGAAACGTCGTCGGGAATCGGATAGAGCAGGTCCCCCCAGCCCAGGCAGTATTCGGCGTAAGCTCCGGGATAATAGTCCATGGTGCCCCAGCCCTGTCCGTGGCCAATGTGGATGGTGTCGCGGCAGAGATTATGGCGTCCGGAACGGCAAAACACGCAGGCGCCGCAAACCCGGTAGGCTTGCACGTAAACGCGCCGCCCCACCAGGTGCTCGTACCTCCCGGAATTGACCGCCTCGACGACCCCAGCGTACTCGTGGCCAAGGACGATATTCGGCGGATTCGGGACGTGCCGTCCCAGCGTATGCAAGGCCCACGGGTTGTCGCCGGCCCAGTACCGCAGGTCGCTCCCGCAAATCCCGCACGCCTCCACCTTAATGAGCACATGCTCTTCAGCGGTCATGCGCGGCACCGGAATATCGGCGTACTCCAGCACTTTGGGGCCCTTCAGAACCACTGCTTTCATTGGAGTCTCACACACGCCCGGCATTCTGCCGGTCCACCATCCATTGCGGATAGAACGCGCGCGGGGCGGTGGTCTTCGAAAGCCGTTCCACCTCCTCCGCCGTTAGCCGCACCCCGGTGGACTTCAGGTTATCTTCAAGCTGTTCCATGCGATTCGCGCCGATGATGACAGAGGTGACCCCCGGCTGAGCGAGGAGCCATGCCAGCGCGACCTGCGCGATGGTCGAGCCGCGTTCCCGCGCCACGGCTTCCAGCGCGTCGATGGCGTCAAAGACACGCTCGTCCACGGGTGGAAAATCGAAAGTGCTACGGCGCGCACCCTCGGGCGCCTGCTGCTCGCGGCGGTACTTCCCGGTCAGGAAGCCGCCCGAAAGCGGCGACCACGGCAGCACCGCGAGCCCTTCCTCACGGCACAGGGGCAGCAGTTCATGCTCCAGGTCGCGACCCGCGAGCGAGTAGTAGGCCTGCAGGGAGACAAAGCGCGCCTGGTTCCGCTCGTCCGCCAGACAGAGCGCCTTGGCCAAGTGCCGCGCCGGCCAGTTGGAGCAGCCCGCGTAAATCACCTTGCCCTGCCGCACCAGGTCGTCGAGCGCCCGCAGCGGCTCTTCGATGGGAGTCAGGAGGTCGAGTCCGTGCACCTGGAAGAGGTCGATGTAGTCGGTGCCCAGTCGCCGCAAACTGTTTTCACAGCCGCGGATAACATGTTGGCGCGAGAGCCCGCGATCGTTCCAGCCTCCCTTTCCCCCGACCGCGTCCTGGGTAGCCGGCGCCAGGACTTTAGTTGCCACCACCACGGCATCACGACGCACTTTGCACTCTTTGAGTGCGCGCCCTAGCGTCTCTTCGCTCTCGCCGAACGAGTAGGCGTCCGCCGTGTCGAAGAAGTTAATTCCGGCCTCCAACGACCGCCCCACCATGGCGTTGGCGCCCGTCTGGTCCACTACTCCGATCTTGTAGAATTGCGACCCGAACGTCATGGTGCCAAGACACAACTCCGACACCTTGAGCCCGGTCCGGCCCAGCAGCCTGTAGTTCATGCCTCCAATGATGCCACAGCATAAGACCGCTCTCCAGGCTGCGACCGCAGGATCGCTATTTGACGTACGTTACCGAGAACCCCTGGTAGCCGGGCGTGATCAACTCGGTCGTCACCTTGGGGTCTGAGCGGATTCGGTCAAGGAAGTCCCGCATCTCGTTCGCGTGGGACGCTGTATTATGCGCCACGATGACACCGCCGTGCCGCATCTTCGGTAACACCAGCTCGTAATATTTCAGGTAATCGCTCTTGAGCGCGTCGATGAAGACGAGGTCAAGCGGCCCGTCCACCTGGGGCACTACCTTCAGGGCATCGCCGAGACGCGAATCCACCATACCGTCGAGCCCCGCCGCCTTAAAATTTGCGTTGGCGGTCTTGTGGCGCCCCGGGTCGATCTCGATGGTGATCAGTTTCCCGCCGGTCTGACGCAGGCCCATCAGAATCCAGATGCCCGAGTACCCCGTTGACGTGCCGATCTCCAGTGCGCGCTTGCCCTGCACTTTCTTCACCACGTCCCGCAGCCACGCACCCTCCGCCGGCTCGATATTGGCCCAGCGTTTGCCCGGCTCGAGCAGCGCCGGCAGCCAGGCTTCAATCTCCTGGTCCGTCTTGGGCCCGGCGCCGGGGGCGGCTGGAAGTATGCCCATAAGCATTATCGCGATCGCAGTAAACCGCATTCGATCTCCTGCGCTCCATTAACGCACACTGCCGGACGTCCGCGCCGCCGCCCCGCCTCCCGTCACCACTCGCGCGCAGGGAAGGCAGAACTCCGCACTTTTCACGTCCAGCAACTCCACCCCGTGGCTGGAGGCCATCACGCAGTTCCAGTCCACGCAGTGCCTCAACCCGAAGGTGTGGCCCAACTCATGCGCCGCCTCCTTTACGAGACGCTCGTCCGCGAGGTCCTGGTTGGGCGGCAAGCCGTAAAACGTCTCCTCCAGCCGGTGCGTGGAAACCACCGCACAGTTACCCTCCAGTTGCGCCTCGCCGAAGACGAAGGTCAGCACCGGGACATACAGGTCGAGCGTCGTTACCCCCAATACGCGCCGGTCGCGTGGTGCCGTCTCGACCAGACACCGGAGAATCTCGGTGGAGTAATACTGATGCCTGGTGGGGTCATAGGCCTCATCGGCATCCACGATGCCAGGCTGGATTTCGCAGGGTACCCGGAAGATCCGAGGCAGCGCGCGAGCCAGTACGTCGAGCGCCCGTTTCGGAGCACGCTCCGCGCCCAACCCTACCGCTGCCAGCCGGATGGCTTTCACTTCAGGCCGTATCGCCGCAGCTTGTTGTACAGCGTGGTCCGGTCGATGTCCAGAATCCGCGCGGCCCGCGACAGGTTGTTGTCGGTTTCCCGCAGAATTCGTTCGATGTGCGCGCGTTCCACGTCATCGAGCGAGCGCCCGGTGGGCAGCGGGTCGGTCTGGAACTGGAACGAAAAATCCGACGCCTTGATCTCGGAGCCGCGACCGATTACCAAAGCGCGCTCCACGGCGTTCTCCAGTTCCCTGACATTGCCCGGCCAGTCGTGCCGCATAAGCAGGTCCATGGCTTCCTGATTCACCTGCGGGATGGGCCGGCTGGTCGCCATGCAGAACTTGTTCAGGAAATGGCTGACCAGCAGCGGGATGTCCTCGCGGCGCTCGCGGAGTGCGGGCAACTCCATGCAGTAGACGTGCAGACGGTAATACAGATCCGGACGGAACGTGCCGGCCTTCACCAGCCCTTCCAGGTTCTTGTTGGTTGCGGCGATGCAGCGGAAATCGACCTTGAGCTGCTGGTTCCCGCCTACGCGCACGATTTCCTTCTCTTGCAACACCCTCAGGAGGTCGCTCTGGGTCTTCAGGCTAATGTCGCTGATCTCATCGAGGAACACCGTGCCGCCGTCGGCCACCTCGAATTTGCCCTTCTTGCGGTACTGCGCGCCAGTGAAGGCGCCGCGCTCGTGGCCGAATAGCTCGCTTTCCAGCAGCGTTTCCGTGAGTGCGCCGCAATGAATGGTCACCATCGGCATGTAGCGCCGCGGGCTGGCCGCATGGATGGCCCGCGCCACCACTTCTTTTCCGGTGCCGCTTTCCCCGGTGATGAGTACCGTGGCATCGGTGGGCGCAACCATCTCGATGTGCTCCTGCACGCTCTTCATCGCGGGGCTCTTGCCGATCAGCTCCGTCGAGGGGAAGATCTCCTGCAGGTTCTCGCGCAGCCGAGCCACTTCGCGCCGGGCGCGCCGGTGCTCAAGGGCCTTCGCTACCAGGTGGGAGAGCTCGTCGGGATCCACGGGCTTAGTGATGTAATCGTAAGCACCGCGCTTCAAAGCCTGGACGGCCGTTTCGACGCTGGCGTAGCCCGTCATAATGATGACGGTCAGGTCAGGGTCGGCTTCGCGGAGCCGGTTCTGCAGCTCCATGCCGTCCATGCCCGGCATCTTGATATCGAGCAGCGCAATGTCAAATTCGAGCTGCTGGATAGCCTCCAGCCCCTCGCGCGCGCTGCCGACAGGCCGTGCCTGGTAGCCCTCGCTTACAAACCATTTGGAAAGCGAATCGCGGACCACCAACTCGTCGTCCACAATCAGGATCCTGCCTTTGGTTCTTACTGCTGCCTGCGCTTCTGCACTCACGTGAAACCTCCTTGCCTGCACGCGCGGCCCTCCGCGCGTCTAGCCGGCCTTCACCGTTTCCGCGGCGGCCAGCGCCGCCACCGGCAACAACACCACGAATTCGGTACCTTCTCCCGGGCTCGAATGCACTACGATCTCGCCGCCATGCTGCTCCACGATGCTGCGCGCCACCGCCAGCCCGAGGCCGGTGCGCTGCTGGTCCTCTTTGGTAGTGAAGAACGGGTCGAAAATCTGCGGCAGGACGTCCGCCGGTATACCCATGCCGCTGTCCCGTACCCGCACCCGTACGTGCTCGCCATCGGGCTCGATCTCGGTGGCCACTTCCAGCCGGCCGCCCTGCGGCATGGCGTCCGCAGCATTCACCAGCAGCACCAAGATCACCTGCTGGATCTGGCCGGCGTCACACATCACCGGCGGCGCGTCCTCCACCAGATTTTCCACCAGCTCGATATTCTGTAATTCGAGCTTGTGGCGCACCAGCGCCACGGCCCGTTCCACCAGGGTGCGGGCATCCTTCGGCTCCCTGCGGCTGGGCGCCTGCCGCGCAAACGTCAGCAGGTTCTTCACCAGGTCGCCGCAACGGCGGCTCTCCCGCTCGATGGTGCGAAGCTGCTCGGCCACCTCGTCCTTGGCGGGCATCTCGCTCTTTTCGACGTCGCGCAAAATGAGCCGCGCGTAGGTCAGGATGCCGAACAGCGGATTGTTGATCTCGTGTGCCACCGTGGCCGCGAGCTTCCCGATGGAGGCCAGCTTCTCGGTGGTCAAGATGGCCCTGTGGGCGCGCTCTAACTCGACGGTCTTCAGCCGCACGCGCTCTTCGATCTCCGCCTGCACACCCGCCACTTCGGCCGTCATCTTATTGAAGGAGGCGGCCAGGTCCCCCAGTTCGTCCTTCGAATGCACCGGCAGCCGGTAATCCAGGTCGCCGCCGGCCACGCGGTGGGTGCCGTCCATCAACTCCTTCACCGGCCGGTAGACGAACAGCCAGATGAAACTCGCACTTACAAGCGAAATTAGCAGCACCGCGGCCACCACGGCCCAGACCAGATGCAGCTGAAATTCCGAGATCTGCTCATCCACGCCGGCCAGCGACAGGTTGGCATCGATTACACCCAGCACGCGCTTGTCCGGCGAGTGCGCGTGGCATTCCGCGCTCGAGCAGACCGGCTGGTTCTCGATAGGCCGGATCACCCCCAGCACGCGCTGCCCCTCCGCGTCGCGATACATGCGGGCGCGGTCCGGGCGAGGCAACTTCGTGAGCGGCTGTTCCTGCGCGTGACAGCCGTAACACGCCTCCGCCCTCTTGTCCACGACGGTGTTCACTTCCGCGTGGTCTGTCGAGAAGCTGATGCGGCCTTCCTTGTTCAGGATGCGGATGCGCCGGATACCCGGCTCCTGGCTCATCTCCCGAATCACGTTGTAGAGCGCGCTGCGGTCATTGTGCAGCATCTCGTAGTGCGTGCTGCGCATAATCACGTCGCTGATGCGTTCGGCCGCCTGCATCAGCAGCCCCTCGGAATGCCGCCGCTGCTCCCGGATGCTCAAGTATCCGAACAACGCAAAAAAGGCCGCCGTGCTCGCCACCAGGCAGATGGCAAGTTTGGCGGCCAGGCCCAGACGAATCCGTCGTTGCGGCGTGGGGGTGGAACGCGCCCCCACGGATTCATTCGGGACGCCGGGTTGGAACGGGAGAGTCATCCGGGTGACGCGCTATCTCACCTCCACCGGCACTTCGGCGCCCGAAGCCGCGGCTGCCCGCGCTTCCTCATGCTGCTCCTCGAAGATCGGGAAGTACTGCGCCACGATCCGGAATATTGCGAAGCCCAGGGCCACGATCGCCAGGGTAACCGCTACCTCCGTCCACTTGGGGACGTAGGCCGCGCCGGAACCAGCTTCCATGCCGGTGATGGAGACGTTAAGGCGGTTGGTGACAAAGCCAAACAACACCATGACCGCACAGGCGTACAACGCGCCGGGCCGCTGCCGTACGTGCCGCCGGAACAGCAGCAGCATCGGCAGGAGCATCAGCGAAATTTCGAGGCCGAACAGCCAGGTCTCGACGCGGTTCTCAAGCAGCAGCGGAAGCGCCCCTCGGTGCGACAGGTCCAGATACCGCATCGTCAGGTAAACCGAGAGCAGCACCGCCAGTACTCGCGCCATGCTTGCCAGGAGAGGCAATTCAAGAGCACGGCCGAACGCTCGGCTCGAGTGCCAGGATTCAAAGATGGTCATCGCCAACCCTGCGCAGATGGCCGATATATAAAAGAATACCGGCAGCAGCGGCGTGTACCACAGCGCGTACAGTTTGTGCGGAACAATCAGGTAGAGCGTCCCCAGGGACGATTGATGTAGGGTCGATAGAATCACCCCCGCAATCATCAGCGGCACCGAGATCGCCCGCATCCACCCCAGCGACTTGTGCATGCCGAACTTCTCAAACACCACGGGGATGAATTCCAAAAACAGCACGGTGGTATAAAGCGTGACGCACCACCCCACCTCGAACATCACCGAGTGCGGGTTCCACATGATCAGGGGATGCCAAACCCGGTCCGGCCGCCCCAAGTCGAACAGCAACGCCAGGACAACCAGCGAGTACCCGAGGAACGCCGTCAGAACAGCCGGTCTAAGGATGGGTTTGTAGCGTTCTACGTTGAAGATGTGAACCACCGCGACGAGGGTGAAGCCGCCCGCTGCCAAGCCTACGCCGCAGAGAATGTCGAAACCGATCCAGATCCCCCA
This sequence comes from Bryobacteraceae bacterium, assembly GCA_035561075.1. Lineage (GTDB taxonomy): Bacteria > Acidobacteriota > Terriglobia > Bryobacterales > Bryobacteraceae > JAMCRM01. The sequence continues at coordinate 1,346 of DATMYF010000042.1, read as the reverse complement.
GGGGAACTGATCCGTGAGGTTGGTGGCCGCACCGAGGCCGTAGTACGCCCGGATCCAGGTAGCATACAGGCCACCGAGTGCCAACAGCACGAAAACCCCGCGCCAGACGGTGAAACGTGCCAGAATGCGGTTCATTTCTTGCGGCCCTCCTTTCTGGCGACATCGTCGCGGCGGTTCGTGATCCAGTAAACGCCGCCCAGCAGCACGGAACCCACCGTCACCACGTCCGGAACCGTCGAAAGCACCCGCCATGTCAGCGCCGGCAGAGGCTCATCCGGCAAGTTCGTCTTCAGCCCGAGTTTCTCGAAAGGAACCGCCGAAAGGATGAATACCGAGGTGCCGCCGGCTTCCTTTAAACCATAGATTCTTGGGAAGTACTGCGACGGATTATCGGCCATGCGCTTACGTGCCACGGCGAGGATGGCGTCGCGCTCGCCCGAGATCGTGGCTTCGGCAGGGCACGCCTCCGAACACGCGGTGGGTTTGCCGGCAACTTGCCGCTCATAGCACATGTCGCATTTCCTGACCTTCGGCAGCCGTTTATCCCATTCGTAGGTGGGCACTCCAAACGGGCAGGCAGTCATGCAGTAGCGGCAGCCCATGCACTTATCCGGGTCATAGACCACCGGGCCCAGCGCCGTCTTCTGCAGGGCGCCGACAGGGCAGACCGAGGCGCAGGTCGGTTCCGCGCAATGCATGCACATACGGCGATTGAAACGGTCGCCGTGCGTGGTGATGGTGGTGTTTTTGCGCGAGGAAAGACGCTCCTCGGCTGCCACCTTATCGTCGTACGGAAGGCCCCAGCGTTCGGCGCAGGCCGTCTCGCATGCCTTGCACCCAACGCAGAGGGTACTGTCGTAAAGCACCGCTTTCGACATAACTAGACCCTCATATCCTTTTTATAACCCATTTCCATCCCCAAGTGTTGAATTTTTATGCGGTCAGGAAGAAGTCGCTGGTGACCTCTTTCCAGTCCAGTTGCGGCGTTCCGGCGAGCAGATCTTCCGCCGGACGACCCCCATCCGCCGCCACTGCGCCCGCCAGGCGGGGCTGCCGTGCATACAGCCGCTCCACCGATTCCCGCATCCAATTGCGCACCAACCCCTTAGGAACCATATTGCGAGCCGTGTTCTCTTCATCAGGCACATGAAGGGTGACCAGCCAGCCTCTCCCGTATGGATCTTTCCTCAGCAGGGACGGATCCGCGAGGACTTCGTTGTTAATCTCCACAACTTCACCTTCGGTCGGGGATACCATCTCGGTCTTCTCCCCCGCCCGGAAGAAGCTCCAGGTCTTCTGCCCTTGCCTGACCCACTGCCCGGGCTTCGGCAACTCGATCTTCTCGG
>DATMYF010000041.1:0-20672 GCA_035561075.1 Bryobacteraceae bacterium | reverse complement strand
AGTTGGCGCACAAGACGATTCTGGAGTGCAATGGCAATAAGAGCCTGGCGGCGCGGAAGCTGCGCGTGTCGCGGGCGTATCTTCATCGGCTGATCCGGATGCCGGAAAGCGTGGGTGCCGCCTGACGGGGCGGCACTTTCCCTGTTTCTCTCCCATACTCGGAGTAACCGATTAACGGTTACTCGCACCTCCATCCGTTCGCAAAGTTATTCCCTTACCAACCCAAGAACAGCGGCTATCGGTGTGCTTGTAATACCGGACGTACTAGCACGCTGCTCGGTACGTTCCATTGCGGGGAGGGTTACAGTGTCCGGCAGCAGGTGTATACAGGCGGTCACATATCTAAGTCCCGACTTATGTATCTCGTTGATGTGGCGGACAAAAACTGGGTTCGGAGTTATGGAAGCGAAATTGCTTTCCGAATAGTGCCCCATAGGGGAATACGAGTGACAGGAGAATAGTTGAATGCGAAATTTCTGGAAAGACGAAAGCGGCCAGGACCTGGTCGAATACGCGTTGGTGGTCGGGATCATGGCGCTCGGGACGGTTGCGCTGATGCAAACCGCTTCCGCGAGCATCATCGCCATGTGGACCAAGTTGAATACCGCACTCACCACCGCGACCGCCGCGATTCCGTAACGGCACCGTTGGGCATTGGCGGAGGCTATGGGCGTGGCGGTGTCGCGGGAGCATTACAATGCTCCCTCGGCGCTGCCACCGGCCTCCAGTGATTCCCGCGACTCATCGGCGGAAACAGCAATGCCGTCACGTGGTCCGGGAAAGTGCAAATCGAAAATGGGGATGTTCGGGCCGATGTCGACCGGTAAGGCGGGCGCGTCGCTGTCAAGGGGGGTCAAAAGTGCAAAGAGGGGGAAACCAGGATTCGAGAAGAGAGCCGGAAGCCATGAGTCCCCCGGACACAATTCTGATTTGTCCCAACGAGAAAGTGCGTAGTTATCTGGGTGATGCAATCCGGGCAGCCGGATCAAGAATTGTGCGCGAACTCGGGTCGTACGGAGGTGCGACCGGGTTAGTCGCCGTTCTCGATATGGCTTGCGACGCGATCGTTGTGGAGATCGATAGTAATGTCGCATCGGCGCTCGAGCTGGTGGAAAGAATCAGCCAAAACTCAAGCGCAACCGTGATGGTCTTCTCCGCGTCGACGGACCCCGAGGTTTTGGTGCGTTGCATGAGGGCCGGAGCACGCGAGTTTCTGCGTGCGGCAAACTTCACGAGCGGGCTCGGGGAGGCGTTGGCGAGGGCGCGGGCGCGGCGCGCGGAACCGGCCGGCGATGGAAGTGCCAGGGGACGGCTGCTGGTCTTCTGGGGAGCAAAGGGCGGTGTTGGTGTCACGACGCTGGCGAGCAATTTCGCGCTTGCATTGCGGAACGAAGCGAAAGCGGAAGTTGCGCTGGTGGACCTGAACCTGCAATTGGGTGGAGTTGCCGTCCTGCTGGGGGTTAACCCTCGATTTACGGTACTAGACGCCTTGCGGCACGGCGACCGCCTGGACGGCGAATTTGTCTCGACCCTGATGACGCAACACGCGAGCGGACTTTCCGTGCTGGCGTCTTCGGACGAATACGTTCCGTCGGTTCCAATCGAGAACGGCACCTTGGGCAAAGTCTTTCATATTCTCCGGCAGCGCTACCGGTACGTGGTAGTCGATGCCGGGCCGGGCTTGGGCGCCAGCACGGAAGAGTTGTTCGAAGCCGCGGATTGCACCTACGTAGTAACGCAGTTGGACATCCCATCGCTGCGGAATGCCCAGCGGTTCCTGGCACACCACAGGCGCGCAGGCCAGCAGGGTATGGAGGTGGTGCTGAACCGTTTCGAGCCGCGCAAGCTGGAGTACGACGAAGACAGGATATCGAAGGCGCTCGGGATATCTCCTAAGTGGAAGATCCCGAACGATTATCCGGGTGTCCGGCGCTCGCAGAATACAGGGACGCCGCTGGTACTGGCGAATTCGTCGGTGGCGCGCGGCATTGCGGAGATGGCTCGGGCGGCTTGCGGCAAGCAGCCGGCACGGCGGGAGAAGAGTGCCAGGTCGGGGTTTCTGGGCTTGGCCTGGTGAGTTAGAAGCACTAGGGGACGCCACGCATGGACGAGATGAGCATCGAGCAGGTTAAGGCAGAGATTCACCGCACGCTACTTTCGCAGTTGGACCTGGAGAAACTCTCGACAGTGAACAACGGGCGGGCGAGGCATGCTGTAGCGGCCTTGATCCAGGAAATCCTGGCCAAAGAGAAGATGCTGCTGAATGCCACCGAAAAGGAAAGGATTCAATCGGACCTGCTGGACGAAGTCTTCGGCCTGGGACCGCTGGAGCCGCTGCTGAAAGATCCGTCTATCTCCGACATCCTGGTGAACCGGAAGGACCTGGTCTATATCGAACGCGGCGGTGTTCTACAGAAGATTGACCTCAAGTTCCGGGACGACCGGCACCTTTACCAGATCATCGACCGCATCGTAGGCGCCGTAGGGCGGCGCGTTGACGAATCCTCCCCTATGGTGGATGCCCGGCTGGCGGATGGTTCGCGTGTAAATGCCATTATTCCGCCGCTCGCGCTGGACGGACCCGCGGTCTCGATCCGGCGGTTCGGCTCACAGCCTCTCACGGCTGATAAGTTACTTGAGCTTAAGAGTATATCGACCGAAATGCTGGAGTTGCTGATAGCCGCGGTGCGCGCGCGAATCAGCATCCTGATCTCCGGTGGAACGGGCGCCGGCAAGACGACCTTCCTGAACATGCTTTCGAGGTACATCCCGGGGTCCGAGCGGCTGGTGACTATCGAGGATGCGGCCGAACTCCAGATTCAGCAGGAAAACGTGGTTCGCCTGGAGACCAGGCCTCCCAACGTAGAGGGCGCCGGGGCGGTGCGGCAGAGGCAACTGCTGATCAACGCACTCCGAATGAGGCCGGACCGCATCATCATTGGTGAGGTGCGCGGCGAGGAAGCCTTTGACATGCTCCAGGCAATGAACACGGGGCACGAGGGCTCCATGACCACCATTCACGCGAACACTTGCAGGGACGCTCTGGCAAGGCTGGAATCCATGGTAGCGATGGCCTCATTAAGTCTTCCCGAGCGCTCCGTGCGCCAGCAGATCGCGGCTGCGATCGGTGTGGTGGTGCAGGTTTCTCGCATGAGCGACGGGTCCAGGAAGGTGGTAAACATTTCGGAGATCACCGGCATGGAGGAAGAGACCGTCACAATGCAAGAGATTTTCACATTCCAGCGGAAGGGCATCGGGCCGAACGGGCAAGTGTGCGGCGTGTTCCGCCCGACCGGCATAAGGCCGAAATTCCTGGAAAGGCTACGGGTTTCGGGAATCCTCCTGCCGCAGGAACTGTTCGAGCGCACTCTGGAAGTGAACTGAGGAGTCTACATGCTGATCGCCTCCCTCGTGTTCTTGTTCGTGTTCGCCATCACGGCATTGCTGCTTATCATCGCCAGCTCGTCCAGAGCGAAGGAAGTGAAGCAGACGCTTGCCCGGCTGGACGCCATCGCGATGGAGGGCGCCCGCCCGAGGCATGACGACACCCTCGATATCCGCAGGGACCAATTACTCAGCGCCCTGCCATGGCTGAACCGCTGGCTTTACAGTATCGAGATCACCCGGCGGCTGCGACTTCTACTTTCCCAGGCTGCCCTGAACTGGACGGTCGGCCGGTTGATATTGATGTCCGCGGCTCTGGCGCTGGCTGTCGGTTACCTTGTGCAACTGCGTACTAGGTCGGAGATCCTGGCGTTGTTCCTTGGCTTCGGCGCCGGCTGCTTGCCCATCGGCTATGTGATGCGGAAGCGGACACAGCGGTTTGCCCGGTTTGAAGAGCTTCTTCCCGAAGCGGTGGACCTGATGGTGGGCGCTATCCGGGCGGGGCACAGCCTCGGGTCCGCCATGGGTCTGGTCTCCAAGGAGTGCCCCGAACCGGTGAGAGGCGAACTGCGGCAGTGCTTTGACGAGCAGAACTTTGGTTTGGATTTGAGAGTGGCGCTGGAGAATCTGGTGGAACGCGTGCCGGTTTCCGATCTGCGGATGATCGTCACGGCGGTGCTGATCCAGCAGGAGAGTGGCGGCAACATCACGGAGATCCTGGAGAAGGTGGCGCACCTCATTCGGGAGCGTTTCCGGCTGCAACGACAGATTCGCGTCCACACCGCCCAGGGCAGGATGACGGGGTGGGTTCTATCGCTCCTTCCAATCGCAATCGGAGTAGTAATGTACTTCGTCAGCCCCGATCATGTCAGCCTGCTGTGGAAGCGGGACGCGGGGATAAAGATGCTCTACGCGGGCGTGGTCATGCAGACTATCGGCATTCTGGTTATCCGGAAGATCGTGAGAATGCGGTTTTGAGGAACTGAGGGAATGGTACTGGCAATTATCGCTTTCATCGCGGCCTTTCTGCTGCTGGCGAGCGTTGGGCTGCTGCTGTTCTACAGGAACGCTGCGCTGCAAAGGCTGGGGGCAGTCGTCGCCGAACGGCCCACCTCGCCGGGGCCGCTATCCGCGCTGATCAGCACATCGGGCCCGGACTCGATGCATACCATACTCGCCCCGTTCCAGAACGTGCTGCCGAGAACGGAGGCGGAAGCTTCGCAATTGCAGAAGCGGCTTGTCCGGGCGGGATACCGCAGCCGTTCAGCCGTCAATATGTTCTACGCGGCTAAGGTGGTGGTCCCGCTGGCGCTATGCGCGGCGGCGCTGCTCACGGGTCTCTACCAGTACGTGGGCGCCTTTATTTTCCTGATGTGCGGGGGCGTCGGGTTTCTGCTACCCGACTTGTGGCTGGGCAACAGGACCGACAACCGCCAACTGAATATTCGGCTGGGGCTACCCGAGGCGCTGGACCTGATGGTGATCTGCACCGAAGCCGGTTTGGGGCTCGACCAGTGCCTGCTGCGGGTATCCCAGGAACTGAAGAGGAGCCAGCCGGAGATCAGCGAGGAGTTCAGCCTGGTCCACCTGGAGCAGAAGGCGGGTCATCCCAGGGTCGACGCGCTCAAGAACCTGGCGGAACGCACGGACGTAGACTCGGTCCGCGCGCTGGTCCAAAGCTTAATCCAGTCGGATACGTTCGGCACCGGCATCGCCAAGAACATGCGCGTGTATTCGGATACGCTGCGAACGCAGAGGCGCCAGAAGGCCGAGGAGCAGGCTGCGAAGACGACCATCAAGCTAATATTCCCGCTGGCTCTGTTCATCTTTCCCACGCTCTTCATCGTGGTGCTGGGGCCGGCTGGAATCGTCTTCATGGAAGGGATGAAGAACTTCATCGATTCTGTAGGTGTCAAGTAAAAGGGAGGAAAGATTATGGATGACGTCACGATCGTACGGATTGTCGCAGGAACTCTCGCGCTCCTGCTGTTGTTTGTCCTCGTTCAGCGGCGCCGCAAGCGGGCCAGCTAGGGTGCGTCGGCTAGAAGGTCCCGGCCGGAATGACACACGCATGGCGGCCGGGATCTGAGACACGTGTGTGTGGAGCCATAAACAAGGTATTCACGTGGCGCAACAGAGGCTGTACGCGTACAACCTGACGAGGCAGTCGTTCTTAAGCCTCGGTGTCAGGCTCGCAGGCACGCCTTGGGCGCGTTTGCGCGGGCTGACGGGTAGGTTGAAGCTACGCGGAGACGACGGTATCTGGGTGGTCCCTTCTCAAGGTATCCACACCTTCGGATTGCTTTTTCCGATTGATGTCGTTTATCTGGACGCGCAGATGCGCGTGATTGAGGTAATCGAACATGTTGGTCCGTTCCGCATCGGGCCGTTTCGGCGGCGTTGCGCGAGTGTGCTGGAGTTGCCGACGCGCAGCATATTCGGATCGGGCACGCAGGCGGGGGATGTGCTCAAGGTGTGTTCCCCAGAGGACTTATACGCGTACTGGCGCGCAGAGCCGTCCTCGCATCCCACGCAGATGAGGCAGGCGATATAGACCTGGGATGAAAAATGCTAGGGCTGAAGTGGTTCGGCAAGCCGATGGAACGGAGGGCTGGGTCCCGCAGGGCCGGCTCTCCGCTTACGGCAGCGTACTGGAACGGCGCGGCGCCCGCTCCGCGGAGTGTGCGGAATATCGATCCGAACGGCGCGTTCATCGAGTCCGCCGAGCCGTGGCGTCCCGGTACGATGATCCACATGGCGCTCGAGCCCCAGCGGGAGGGAGATGGAACGGAAGAGGTGCCAACCTTCGGACTGTGGGCCAGGATCGTTCGTTCCCAGCCGGACGGCATGGCGGTGCAATTCGTCTTTGAAAACCGCTCCGAACATAGACAATTCCTGGCATTTCTGGCGGCATTGGGCGTAGAGGGGGGAGTGATGAAGCGAAGAAAGGCTGGCGGGGGTGCGGAGAGGGGCCAGGCGCTCATTGAATGCGCGCTGGTGCTGCCGATGATGGTTCTGCTAATTCTGAACGTGGTGAACGTCGGTGCGTTCCTCTACGCGTGGATTACGGTGGCGAACGCGGCGCGATCGGGTGCGCAGTACATGATTATAGGCGGCGCCATGGTAACCACACCGCCAACGCCCACCGAAGCCCAAGTGACGGCGCTCGTGCAACGCGATCTGTTAGCGCTGCCGAACCAGGCGGGCGTACAGGTGCGGGTTTGCAGCAACAACCAGTTTCGAAGTCCGACCGTGGTGTGCGTCGGCAGCGGGACCACCACGCCCCCTCCGGTAGAACCCGAAACCCTTCCCTCCGGGGCTCCCGCCCCATACGTCCTGGGCACTGTTGACGTGAGATACGCATATCGGCCGTTAGTTCCACTTGCCGTACTCACCTTACCGCCGGCGACCATTCACTACCGCTCGTTCATGAGGTTTCTGCAATGACTCCGTACCCCGGAAGGACAAGCGCCTCGTCGCGCCGGGGCAGCACGATTGTCGAGTTCGCGGTTGTGGCGATGCTGCTCTTAACGACGATGTTCGCCTGCTTCGAGTTCGACCGGATGCTTCTCACATACACGAGCCTGGCGAACGCCGCCCGGGCGGGGGCCAGATATGCCATCGTGCACGGCAACACCGGCGGAATCGTGAGCGGGCCAGGCGACGATCCCGCGAGCGTGGTCACGGTAGTGAAAAGGATGGCCGTGATGGGGCTGCTGAAGACCGACAGACTGGTTGTGAGGGTCCGATATCCCCAGGGGAACAATGAGCCGGGATCGCGGGTGACCGTCACCGTGGAGTACCAGTACGACCCGTGGTTTGCACTCCCGATCAGGCCCAACCTGGTATCCACGTCGGCGGGCGTGATCGTTTATTGAGGAGCAAGTATGCATCGCAGGGGTGAAAGAGGTCAAGCGCTCGTTATGGTGGCGGCCGCATTGGGCATTTTTCTGCTCGGCGCGGTCGGGTTGGCCACGGACGTCGGCCAGTTGTACGCGCATCGCCAGATGGCGCAGAGTGCCGCGGACGCAGGGGCCCAAGCCGGTATCATGAGCATCTTCAACGGCACGAACACAGGCGCGAACGCGTTCGGCTCGGGACCGTTCACTTGCGGCGCCGGTGATGCGCGAACCCCCTGCCAGTATGCGTTCTTGAACTTGAAAGCGTTCAACGGGGCGGCGGGCGATACGGTGTCGGTCGAATTCCCTGCAGCCGGCTCGGTGCCAGGCGTACCGAATTCTGTAAGCCTGATCCGGGTGACGGTCAGCCGGAACGTTCCGACCACCTTCATGCGGTTGCTCGGGCGCGCAGCCGGCACGGTGGCCGCAAGCGCCACGGCCGCGGTACTGGAAGTCCAGTCGCCGGTACCAATCATCATCGTCCACCCAACCTTGCCGGCGTCTTTTTACAAGCATGGCTCAAATAACATCATCATTTGTGGCGGTCCTGAGAAGAGCATCCAGGTGAACTCTAACAGTGCCGGCGCAGTATCCATCGATGGCAGGAGTGGCGTGGTGGATCTTTCGGGTGCCGGTCCGGACACGTCCAGCCCCCTCGCTTGCGACGGTTCCGGCGGCGATTTCGGCAATCACGGCGGCCCTAGCCCCTACCCGGGGACGCTTCTGTTGGGCGACACTGGCCAATACATTGCGCCGGCATCCGTGATCCCGGATCCGCTTCTGGGTGTCCCGGCCCCAGAGATGCCGTCGAACGCAGACCCTTACCGAGTTCTGGCGCCAGGGACCGAAGGCTGTCCGGCGACCCTCCCGGCCGCGGCGGAGTGCCGGCTCTATAAGCCCGGCAAGTACACCGGGGGAATCACGCTCGGCCAAAGCAACAAGGTTTTCGCGTTCTTTCAACCAGGTATCTATTATCTGGACGGTGGAGGCTTCCATTTGCTCTCGAACAGCATCGTCCGGATGGCAGAGTCTCCAAATGATATCGATCCGACAGGCCGTACGACGTGGACGAACAGCGTTATGTTCTACAACACCGGCAACGGGGTGAACGATATTATTGACATATCGGCCAACTCCGGACAGATCAATAACCTGACCTTTCCTACGCCCGCAGGCACTTACTGCGAGAGCGGGGGAAATTGCCTGATTGGAGCTCCAAATTCCCTGCCGTACTTTGGCATGTTGTTCTTTCAAGATCGAAGTACGACGGCCCTGCTGGAGCACAGCATATGGGGTGGTGGCGGCTTGACACTCATGGGGACCATCTACCTAACCCATACAGCAGTCAGCACGCTCGCCGACGGCAGCTATCAAAAGCTTGAACTTGGAGGAGCCGGCGGCGGCGTCACCCGAGTAATTGGTCAGATCATCGTGGACGTTCTCAACATGGGCGGCACCTCCGACATACAGATGACGTTGAACCCTCAAGCGATGTTCGTTGTCCGCCAGGTTGCCCTTGTGAGATGACCTGGAGGCGGGCGCCGGGCCTGCTCTTTGCCCGGTGCCCGTCAACAGATTCGCCCGCTATTTTAAAACCGTTCCCGAAGCCCGCCTGCCTCTGCCGATGACTTCACTTCATAGCACTAAGCCGCGTTCTGTCCGTAGCCGTGATTCTTTCTCATGGAACGCATCCCTGACAGCGCCGGCCACTGTAAACTCCCATTTCAGCCGGCATGAAGACCTGTGTACACGCGTTAACAGTCTGGCGCCTCAAACTGACGTCATCTTTCGTATGTCATTGGTTTGCAATAAGAAAGCGAAACGGATGCCAAATTGCCATTACCTATGCTCGATGAGGTCTCTCTCCGTAAACGAAGTCCGGTGTCCACAGCCGGGCGGGCCTGACAAAAGGGGTGGCAAATGAACCAACGCGTGGCTGTGATTCTCGTTCTTGCGCTCGTCATATCCGCGGGCGCGAGTTATTTCGTCTACCGTGCGGTTGTTTCCCGCACATCGGGAGCTTCAGCGGGCATGACGTCCCAGATTGTTGTCGCGGCCCGCGACATCGAGATTGGAACGCTGATCAAGGACGTAGACCTGAAGACCGCGAAGTGGGTCGGCCCGGTGCCCAAGGGTGTCGCTCTGAAGCCGGAAGGGCTGGTGGGTCGCGGCGTGATCGCGGGCATCTACGAGGGCGAGCCGATGATGGAGAACCGCTTGGCGCCGGTGGGGGCTGGTGGCGGGCTGGCGGCGACCATTCCAGCGGGTATGCGGGCGTGCGCGGTGAAGGTGAATGAGATTGTCGGGGTGGCTGGTTTCGTGGTGCCAGGTATGCGAGTGGACGTCCTCATCGCCGGGAGCCCCGGTGCGGACCGGCGCAACGATACGCGCGTAAAAACGATTTTGCAGAACATCGAAGTGCTGTCGGCGGGACAGAATTACCAGAAGGACGCCGAAGGGAAGCCGGTGACGGTGCAGGTGGTGAACCTTCTGGTTACGCCGGACCAGGCCGAGATTCTGAGCCTGGCGAGCAACGAGACCCGGATCCAACTGGTTCTTCGCAACCCGCTCGACAAAGAGATGGCCAAGACGAGCGGCACGGCGATCGCCAGCCTCTTCGGGGAGCCGGCGCCGGCCGCCAGGACCGCGCGCGTCCTTCCGGCCGTAGGCAGGAAGGCGCCGCCGAAGGAAGCGGTGAAGGTTGCGGCGATTCCCGTGTACCTGATTGAAGTGATCAACGGCCCGAAACGCTCAGAGGCCAAGTTTCCCCAGCACCTGGAGGAACACAAGTGAAACGTCACGATCTCAACTACACCGCTCAAAAAAAGTTCTTCCGTTCAATTGCCGCAATGGCCGTGATCGCCGCATCAGCAGCGGCGCCGGCGCTCCGGGCACAGCCGGCCCGTGAGCTTGTCCTGACCGTGGGGAAGTCCCTCATCGTGAACAGTGCCGCGCCGATCGAGCGCGTGGCCGTGGGCTTTGGGGAGATTGCGGAGGCAACTCCGGTAGGGGTTCAAGAGGTGCTGCTGAACGCCAAGGCGCCGGGCGAGACAAGCTTGATTGTGTGGCAGAAGGGCGGCAGCAAGCTATTCTTCGACGTCGTGGTGCGGGCGAACCAGAGCGACTCGCGGAACCGCCTGGCGAGCGTGCGGACACAGATCCAACAGGAGTTGGCGGCACAGAACATTACGGTCACACAGGAGAACGGCAACGTGTTCCTGCGCGGCACGGTCCGGGACCTGAACAGCGCCGAGCGGGCGGTGGCGATTGCCAGCACGATCGGGAAGGTGGTGAACCTGCTGTATGTGCAGGTTCCGGAATCGGAGGCACAGATCCTCCTGAAGGTTCGATTTGCGAGCGTGGACCGGAGCGTCAGCAGCGAACTGGGTTTGAACCTCATCAGCACGGGGGCGACGAACACGGTGGGAACGGTGGGCACGCAGCAATTTCCGCAGCCGCGCGTGTCGATTGAGCCGGACGGTTCGAAACGCATCACGCTCTCAGACGCGCTGAACATCTTCTTATTCCGCCAGGACCTGAACCTGGGGGCGACCATTCGCGCGCTCCAGACTCGCGGGCTGTTCGAAATTCTGGCCGAGCCGAATGTGCTGGCGATCAATGGACGGCAGGCCAGCTTCGTAGCGGGCGGCGAATTCCCCTATCCGATTCTGCAAGGCGGCGGAGCGGGACTGGGGGCGGTGACGATCCAGTTCCGGGAGTTTGGGGTGCGGATCAACTTTATCCCGATGATCACGCCGAGGGGGACGATCCGTCTGGAGGTAGCGCCGGAGGTGAGCGCTCTGGACTTCACCAACGGGCTGACGTTCCAGGGATTCACGATTCCAGGGCTGACGTTGCGGCGAGTACAGACCGGTATCGAATTGCAGTCCGGCCAGAGCTTTGCCATCGGCGGTTTGCTCGACCGGCGGCTTCAGGAGACCTTCCAGAGGATTCCGCTGCTGGGCGATGTGCCGTTGCTGGGCAAGCTGTTCCAGTCGCGTTCGCTCCAGAGGCAGAACACGGAACTTCTGGTGATTGTGACACCGGAGCTTGTACGGCCGATTCCGGCGGGACAGGCGGCGCCGGAACTCGCGTTCCCCAAACCTCTGAGCGGTCCCGACGTATTGCCGCGAACGCCCGGGATGGACGTGACCGGGCCTGTGCCGACCAAGGCTCCGCACGGGGCGATACCGGTGGAGCAGTTGATCGAGAGCCTCAAGAGTGAAGAGGCGATCAAGATTCAAGACACGGGCGCGGGGGGCGCGAGTGGCACCTGGCCGGGAGCGCAGCCGCTGAGCATGCCGGGAATGCCTTCGGCACCGGCGGCACCCAAGTAAGCGCGGGCGCGCGGTGAAGATGAAAGCAATGCAGAACTTAGGACAAGACACGGGGGCTGTATGGATCGCATAAAACAGGGATTGCTTCAACTGGCGCTGGTTTGCGCCGTGGCCTCGGTAATGTGGGGGGCCACTTTAGGGAAGGTGGTTTCGATCGGCGGGCATGCTTCGGATATCGCGCTCGACGAGCGTCGGGGCGTGCTGTATATCGCCAACTTCACGGCTAACCGGGTGGAGGTGATGTCGCTCTCCGATCAGAGCATCCGCCGTTCCATCAATGTCGCGGCGCAGCCCGGCGCGCTGGCAATCTCCCCGGACGGCCGCTACCTGCTGATTGGCCACTTCGGGCCGTGGGATCCCCCGCGTGTCTCGACCAACGCCCTCACCGTTATCGACCTCCAGACGGAGCAGCGGCAAACCTTTACCGTTGGCTTCCCGGTGCTGGGCGTGGCGTTCGGTTACGACGGCGTGGCGCTGGTGGTGACCACCAACGATATCTCGCTATTCGATCCGGTCTCGGGTGCCATGCGGGCGCTCGATACCATCGATGGGATTACGGTGAAGGCGTTTGCCGACAACCTCAACACTTTCCCGCCGCAAATCGTCGCCTCGTCGGTGACCGCCACTCGTGATGGGCAGCGCATCTTCGGAGTGGTGGATCTGGAGCCGAACAAGGAAGGAACCTCAGGCGAAGGTCCGACCGGGGAAACGGGGACGTCATCCAAGTTCATCCGCTTCAGCTACAACGTGGCGAACGGACAACTGGTTGCGGTGGGCACGGCGGCTTCCCCGAAACTCGGGCCACGTGTGGTTAGCGTGGCCGATGACGCCTCTTACTACATGGTGGGATGGGCGCTTATCGGATGCGACTTCCGGCTGCGCGGCGACTGCGATGCGAGCGGTCCTCTGCTCTCGGAGTTGCCGAACACCCTCGGGTCGTTGAACGTGGGCAGCCACGTGATCGATTCGGTGAACAACACCATCTACGCCCAGGCGCCCGAGAGTGGCGACCAGTTCAATGCCATACCCACGCTGCGAATCATGGATGCCGATAACCTCACCCTGAGGGAGCGCATCCGGTTGCCGGAGAACCTGGCGGGGCGGTCGATTTTGAACAATGCCCGCGACGTTGTCTATGCGGTATCGGACAGCGGTGTGACGGTGATTCCAGTGGGGTCGCTGAACCGGATGCCTCGCGTGGCGGCGTCGCATGAAGACGTGGTGTTCCGCGGGAACTTCTGCGACCGGAGCGTGGCTACCCAGGAGATCCAGATCTTGAACCCCGGTGGAGGCCAGGTTCCATTCTCGCTAAGCAGCACAATGGACGGCGTCCAGATTTCGCCGGCTACCGGGATGACGCCCGCGACGGTGCAGGTGCGGGTGGATCCAAACGCCTTTCAGAACCAGAACGGCACGGTGGTGGGGGAAATCCGGATCAGTGCGCCGGCGGCGGTGAATATCCCGTTCAACATCCGAGTGCTTGCCAATAACCGGGAGCCAGACCAGCGGGGAAGCTTCTTTAATGTGCCGGGCAAACTGGTGGACCTGGTTGCCGACCCGGCGCGCGAGCGGTTCTACGTGCTGCGGCAGGACAGGAATGTGGTGTACGTGTTCGATTCCCGGACCAACGCGCAGATTGCAGCGTTGCGGACGGCGAACGTCCCGACCTCCCTGGCGATCACGTTCGACAAGCATTACCTGCTGGTGGGCCACAACGATTCGCAACTGGCCTACGTGTTTGACCTGGAGACGCTGGCGCCGGACAAGCCGATCCGTTTCCCGATCGGGCATTATCCGCGCTCCATCGCAGCCGTGGGACGGACGATTCTGGCGGCATCACGCGTGGCGGGGCCGGAGCATACCATCGACCGCGTCGATTTCGGGGCACGCACAGCCACTACGCTGCCGAGCCTGGGGATTTACAAGAACAGCGTACATGTGCAGACGGTGCTGGAAGCGGCGCCGAACGGCTCCGCGATCCTGGCGGCGATGCCGGACGGCAACGTGATGCTCTACGATGCCACAGCCGATACTTTCACGGTTTCCCGCAAGGATTCCACGAGCCTGGCGGGAGCGTATGCTGCGTCAAGCTACGGCACGTATTTCGTCGGGGACACGATGTTCAACTCGTCCCTGGTGCCGGTGCGCAAGCTGGATGCGGGAAGTGGCTCCTCGTCGGGGTTCGCTTTCGTGGATCAGACCGGTTTTCGCACGACCGCGCGGGCGGGCGGCAATGGGACGGTGCAGCGAATGGACGTGGCGAGCGGGGAGATGGCGATGGCAACGCGCATCGTTGAATCGCCCCTGCTGAGCGCCAGCGAGATGCCTTTCACCCGCACCCTGGCGCCGTTAGGGGACCGCAGCGCGATCATCGCGCTGACGACTTCCGGGTTCACGGTGCTGCCGTGGACCTATGATTCAGCGGTTGCGCCTCCAAGGCTTGACAGGGTGGTGAATCTGGCGGACGGATCCGCCGGGTTGGCTCCCGGCAGCCTCATTTCGATCTACGGGCGCGATCTGAGTCCCATAAATGCCGCCAGCCGCGAAGTGCCGCTGCCGACGGCTCTGGGGGAATCGTGCCTGACGGTGAACGGTATACCGGTTCCGATGTTGTTCGTGTCGCCGTCGCAGATTAACGCGCAGATGCCCTACCGGGTGGACGGCAACGCGACCATGGTGCTGCGTACGCCGGGCGGGGTGAGCGACAACGTCAATCTGGCGATCCAACCGGCCGCGCCGGGGGTGTTCCGCTCGAATGAGCCGGGGCCGCTTGAGGGCACCCCGACCGTGATCCGCGCGCGCAACGGCCTGATGGTGACGCCATCGAACCCCGTGCACGAGGAAGACCAGCTGGTGATCTACTTGACGGGCATGGGCCGCACTCTGCCGGCGGTGGAATCCGGCGTGCCTGCGCCCTCCGATCCACTGGCGATGGCTGCGATTCCTCCCGAGGTGACACTCGGCTCTGTGTCCCTGCCGATTTATTACGCGGGGCTCAGCCCGGGGCAGGTGGGAGTGTATCAGATTAACGCGCTGGTGCCGTTCAAAGGCGTGCCCAAGGGCCTGGAAATACCGCTGACCATCTCGCAGGGCGGTTCCTCGACGACGATGCTGGTCCGGGTAGTGGATTAAAGCGAGCAAAGACTATGGCATTCACGACAAAGCTCACGCTGACAGCGCTTCTCGCAATCGGGTCGTGCGCGGCCCAGAGTTGGGAATTCGGCGGATTCGGCGGCTACAGCATTTACAGGAACGGGAACCTCACGACTGCCTCGGGCGAGGGGAGCGCGGGGTTCCGGCATGGGGTCGCGTTCGGCGCGGTGCTGGGGAACGACCTCTACCGCTACGTCGGCGGCGAGTTCCGTTATACGTTCATCGACAATTCGATGAAGCTGGATTTTGGGGGGCAGCAGGCGCGGATGGGCGGGGAGTCGCATGCGTTCCATTACGACTTCCTGGTGCACGCGGCACCGCGCGGCTCGGTGGTGCGGCCGTTCATTGCGGCGGGCGCCGGCGGGAAATTTTACCGCGGAACGGGAGAAGAAGTCGCAGTACAGCCGTTGATGCAGTACGCGGTCCTGACGCACACGAGCGAATGGCAGCCGCTGCTCAGCGTGGGCGCGGGTGTGAAGGTGCGGGTGTCGCACAACGTTCAGGTGCGGTTTGAGGTCCGGGACTATGCAACTCCCTTCCCGAAAGCGCTGATCACGCCGATGCGCGGCAGCACGGTGGGAGGATGGCTGCACAATTTCGTGCCGATGGCCGGTGTCAGCGCGGTGTTCTAGGGGGTCCGGGAAATGCTCCTCGAATTGTTGAAGCACACGGCGGTATGGATGCGCGTGGCGGGCGTGCTGGCAGGCGCCGCGCTCATGGCTCAGGAGACCACTTCGACCGTCCATATCTACGCAAACATGGAGGGGCCGGTATTCGAGGTGGACGGCCAGAGGCAGAGCAAGGCCGGTGTATTCGGCTGGCCGGTGGGCACAAGGCATGTCCTCACGAGCGGGCTGGTACAGTATGACGCCGCGCGGCCGGGTGTGCGGTGGGTGTTCGGAAGCTGGATACTATCGAACGGGATCACAGTATCGGAACCGTCTTGGACGCTGACGGCCAGCCCCTCTCTTCGTTCGGTGCGGGTGGTGTACGGGGTCGAGTACCTGCTCCGCTTGCGTTTGTGCGGGGCAGGTTGCGTCTCTCCAACAACCGTCAGCGTGAATGGCACAGTATACACGCGGGACGCGGAGATCTGGATGCCGGCGGGGACGGCAGTGCAGGTTATGACAGTACCCGCTTCCGGCCAGGTATTCGTGGGGTGGCAGGGGATACCAGCGGGGGCGACGGACGCTTCCACTAGTTTTGTGCTAACGGAGCCAACCACTCTGACCCCGATGTTTGACAATGCACGGCAGGTCCGGTTGGCGACGGTCCCGGAAGGCTTGCGGCTGGTGGTCGACCGGGCCACCGTAATGCCCCCCATCACCATGGAGTGGGCTTATAACAGCCTGCATGCGGTAAGTCCTGTTACCCCGCAGTACGACCAGTGGGGGAAGGCCTGGGTTTTCCGGTCGTGGAGCAACGACCAGCCCGCGCAGCATACCTATCGGGTGGAGCCCTCGAGCGCTCCTGCGACACTGACAGCCAATTTCGTGCCGGGGGCGCGGTTCAGTATCCGGACCAGCCCGGCGGGCCTGAAGGTGCGGGTGGACGGCAGGGACGACTGGCCGACGGGAAATTTCATCTGGGCGGTGGGAGAAACCCATCGCGTGGAGGCGCCCGCGCGACTGATGGATGCGCAAGGGCGCGCCTGCGTCTTCGTGCGGTGGTCGAACGAGGGTACGGCGGCGCAGGAACTCACCGTCGCGGATGCCCAAGTGGAAACGGGGATGAACCTGACGGCGGTCTACGAGACGCAGGCGAAGGTGCTGGTGCGCAGCTCGGAGCCGGGTGTTACGTTCGCGGTGGACGGTGTGGAGTGCCCCAGCCCGTGCCCAGTCGAGCGGCGTCCCGGAACCGAGGTGCGACTTGCCGCACCCATGACAGTAGCGGCGGGGGATGGCGTGCGATTGGATTTCCAGGGCTGGAGCGACGGCGGGCCGCGAGAGCGCACTTTTACGCCGACGACCGATACCCAGAGTCTGACCGCGGTCTACAGGATGATGCTGCGTCTGGCGACGATCTCCGATCCGCCGGCGGCGGCGACGTTCAGGGCGCAACCGGCGTCGCCGGACGGTTACTACGAGGTGCGCACCGATGTCACGCTGGCGGTGGAGGCGCGGCCGGGCTTCCGCTTCCGAAAGTGGGAGGGCGATCTGGCGGGCTCGTGGGCGTACGGCACCTTGAGGATGACGGGGCCCAAGAACGCGCGGGCATTGTTCGAAGTGGTTCCGGAAGTGGCTCCGGCGGGGGTGCGGAACGCGGCGGCCGAAACGCCGGTAGAGGGCGTCGCTCCGGGGTCGGTGATCGCCATATACGGCGCGAGTCTGGCGGGCGAGACAATCGTTGGGCCGGAGAACCCGCTATCGCAGACACTGGGGAACGTGACGGTGCGGGTAGGGAACCGGCTGCTGCCTCTGCTCTTCGTGTCGCCGGAACAGATCAACGCGCAGTTGCCGCCGGACCTGGAGCCGGGGCCGCAGCGGCTGGTGGTGCGTTGGGAGGGTAAACCGGAGGTAGAGAGTTCATTCGAGGCGGTGCGCAACGCGCCGGGGTTGTTCCAGCAGCGTGTGGAGGACCTGGCGTGGGGAACGTTCGCGCGCGCGGACGGGTCGCTGGTGACGGCGGCGTCGCCGGCCCGGCGCGGGGATGTGCTCACGGTCTACGGCACAGGTTTCGGTCCCTACAACAGTATGCCGCCGGCCGGTTTCGCGGTTCCGGAAGGCCTGCGGTACCGGCTAATCGACCCGGTCTCGATTGTGGCCGGTGATCGAGAGTGGCAGCCGGTGGACGCCTTCGCCGCACCGGGTAGAACCGGTATCGACGCGGTGCGTTTTCAGATTCCGGAGGACGCTCCAGCCGGCACGATGGAGCTGAAGGTGCGGGTCCGGGGTACTGAGAGCAACACCGTGCTGCTGGCGGTGCAGTAACGGTATGCGGCTGAGACTGCGTGTGAGGCTGTCGACGCCCGCGCCGGAACCGATCTTCTTCGGCACGGCTGTCGTGCAGCCGCGGACGCGATGCCTGCCGCTCGCGGCATCGTTGGCGGCGCACTTGCTGTTCCTCTTTCTGGCGCCGGCGATCGCGGAGCACATAAGCTGGTTCGACCGAGACGTAGTGGACCTTTCCGCCTACAAAGTGGAATATATCCGGTTGCGAGTTCCGGATCCGCTGTACTGGCGAGCGAGCGGCGCCGCGCCGCGACTGGCGAAAAGGAAAGCTGCGGCCGGCGAATCCCGCAATGTGGGGCGTGTAACGGCACCCACGCCGGTGCGGGCCGCGGCGCGGCGTTTCGAGATCACACTGCCGTTTGAAGTGCCCGCTTCGCCGAGGCCGTCCCGGGTTGAGGCAGTGCTTTTGCAGCCGGAAATTCAGGTAGAGGCACTGCCGAAGGCAATCCCCCCAATCGCGTTCTGGGCACGGCAGGCTGCGCCGCCTCCGAGACCGGTAAAGCGGCTTGTGCTGCCGGGGCGTACGGAAGATGCGGCGCAGGCGGCCAACCTGAGTGCGCCTCCGGTGTTGGCGGCTTCCAACCGGGAGCAAGTGGTGGCTGACGTCAATATGGGGATGGCGCTGCCGCGGCAAGCGCCGGCACTGCCTGTATTACCTTCGGCTACCGTTCCGATCCGACAGCGGGAGAGCGTAGGGGAGGCGCGGAGTGGCCCCCTGGACGCGGCGCAAGGGGAAACGGCGAACGTGATCGCGCTCTCGACCGAGGCGATTCCGGCGAGCCGCGTGGTGGAGGTGTTGAAAGGCTCCAACCTGAACGCGGTTGAGTCGGGGGGCGGTGCGGCCTATGGGAATCGCGGTGGGTTGCGGCAGGCGGGTGAGGGTGAGAGCGGCGGAGCCACTGGCTCGACCAGCGTCGCGCCCGCCACGCGGCCCGTTGCCGGGGAGCAGAAAATACGAACCGCAGCGGCAGGAAACGGCACCGCGAGCCCACTCGCCGTGGCGGCCACTCCGGAGCCCGCGCCTCCAGCACTCCCGGAAGCCGGCGTTGCAGTCACACGTATGAAACACCAGCCCGGCGGGCTCTTCGACGTGGTAATTCAGCAATCTTCGGGGAGCGGCGACATCCCGGAGACTGAAGGGGTGCTAAAGGGCAGTCCCGTGTACACCGTGTATCTTCCGGTGGGCGGCGGCAAGGAATGGCGCATGCAGTTCTGCCGGGCACCGCGCGCGGTCACGCGGACGAGCGTCTACCAAGTGAACGCGGAAGAGACCGGTGGGGTGGAGCCGCCGTATCCGATTTCGACCGTGGTTCCGAGCTCCGTCCTTAACCAGGAGCGCCCCGCCTACACTGTCTTGCACGGCATTTTGACCGCCGGCGGCAGACTCCGGAGCATGGCGGCAATGGACCCGCACAATGCGACCGTCGCGCTGATCATTCCTTTTCTGAACCAGTGGGAGTTTCGCCCGGCGACGCAGGACAACCGGCCGGTGGAGGTGGAAATCCTGCTGGCTATCCCGCCCCGGAGCTAGGCTTCCTCCGATCCGGCTACAGCTTCTGTTCCCCCACTTTCTGAAGCCACTCTCGGGCCCAATCGACCGAGTCCCAGCCGAGATCCATGGCCGTACCGTAGATGATTATGCCGTCTATGCGGCCTTGCCGTAGCCATTTCAGCCCCGTTTCGCATTGCTTCCGCATGATCGGGACGGGCAGAGCCGTCCACCAGGGCGTGCGCTTACGGTCATAGTCGGACGTGTAGCAGCCCAGCAGCTTGCGGGATTTCGGAGCCAGTTTTTCCAGCTTGGCCAGATTCGCCTCCAAATTTTCCAGCTCGGCGGTTTCCCACGTCCAGAGTGTCACTACATCGATCAGGCTCAGATACTCCCGGATGGCGGGATCGAGCTGGCGGGTATACAGGGTGACGTAAAGATCCAGCTTCTTATCTGATTCTTTGAGCTGTTTCTGGACATCCCGGACCTGGTCCAGTGTGAGGCTCGCAAGCTTTCCGGATTTCCGGTCGGTGAAGAAATCGTCCATGAAAAGCCCGACGATGTTGGGCGTCTTCCGCGCCAACTGCAGCACTTGCTGCCGCTCCTCGTCCCGGGTAACGCCGCTGGCGCCCACAATGGACCACACCACGCGCTTCAACGGCTTGAGCGAGTAAGCGTATTGCTCGTAAGGCGGCTCAAAGGCCTTGTACCTGCCCTCCTCGCCGAACCTTGCTACGTTATCTTTCCCGGGATATTGATTCACCATCAACAGATTCGGCGCGCCCATGTACACGCAAGCCTCGAGCGGCGTCATCACGGAGCGTTTCCGGACGAAGTTAAAGTCTGCGTTTACGGGATTGGCGAAGATCCAGATCCGGTCTCGCACCGTTCCGTCCCTGGCCGGACAAACCTGTCCGAAGGAACCGGACGAGAGCCCACCCACTGCGGTGAGCGCCCCCGCCGTTTGCAGGAATCTGCGACGGTTCACATTCGAAGCGACGTTATCATTAAGCATAAGGGAATAGTATAGCCGGACCCGCTGGTATGGGTTGCGGGCGACTCAACGCCCGGCGCTCCGCCAGTGTTGTGCGGCGAGCCTACTTTGAAACTGCTCTACTCTAAGATGCGGGACACGCCGACCACGTGCGCCACTCTTAGCCTGCCCTGTGCTTCGAACTCCCGGACGACGGCTTCCAGGTATTTGCCCTCGGAGGACCCTTGATCAGGGCTATCGACGAATACACTCACCCCCGCTGCGCTCAAGATATTCAGGAGGTGGCCGGGGAGGTAACCGGATGGACAGCCGCCCGGTTGACGGTACTGTGCTCTTCCGCCAATTTCTCCCGGAAGTGCCGCACGTTCAGGTCGTAGTACTTCTCCTGATACAGCCGCAAAACCTCCTCGACGGTCTTCAGCGGCACACGCCGGAAACTAGCCTTTCCCTTGCGCCGATCCGCCA
>DATMYF010000040.1:0-68185 GCA_035561075.1 Bryobacteraceae bacterium | reverse complement strand
GCTCCATCTGGCGGCGCGCTCGCTCGGCCTCCTGGAGCGCCTGTTCAACGTTCTTTCGATCGCCCGCCTGCTGCTGCCCGCCCGACGCCCCGAGCGCCTTCTGGGCATTCTTCAACTCATCGGCCAGGGTATTAAGCGCAGCAGTGGTAAGTGCTTCCCGCATAGCCGCGTAAGGCGCCAGCCCGCGCCGGATGGCCTCCGCGCTCCAGCGCATACGCGAGGCCACCTCCTCCTGCTGCAGATTGCCGAGCGCCTCCCGCAGCTTTCCGGACGCCTTCCGCTCTGTCCCCGCCATGGCCCGGGCGGTCTTCTGCATATCGGACTCCAGCTTCTGGACGTCCTCGATCATGCGCTGCTTTTCGCGCGCCAGCCCTTCAGCCTCCCGCGCCTTGTCATCCCCCGCACCTGACTGCCGCTCTTCCCCGAAGCCCCGTCGCAAGCGGTTCGAGAAATCGCGCTGCCGTCCGGCCAGGTCATCGCCGCGACGCACCAGGTCGTCCATCTGGGACCCTGCCTCCTGGCGGCGAATACCCTGGAGCATGCCGCGCGCTTCCTCCAGCCGCTCGGCCGCGCGACGCGCCTCCGCCCCGCCCTGTTGAGCCGACCCGCCCGCCTGCGCGGATGCCGCCTGCCGCATGTCCCGCAACGCCTGCTGCAACCGCTGCATGGCACGTTCGACCTGCTGGCTGCCGCCCTGGCCCGCGCGCATCTGCCCGGACTGCCCCTGTTGACCACCCTGCTGGCCCTGCTGCCCGGACTGCCCTTGCTGCGAGCCGCGGGCAAGCTGTTCCATCTGGCGCTGCAACTCTTCCGCCTCGCGCCGCAGCATCTCCTGTTCCCAGCGCTGCCGGGGAGCCTGCTGCTGGTTGCGCTCCCGCTGCGCCAGCTCCTGCTGCCGCCTGGCGAGCTGCTCCAGCTTCTGCAGCGCTTCGTCGATCTCCCGCTGCCGGTCTCCCGAAGACGCCGATTGCTGGCCCGTCTCGTACTGATTCTTCTCGGTATCGAGTTCCAGGTCGAACAGGCCCTCCAGGTCGCGACCCTGTCCGCCGCCTCCGCCGCCTCCGCCGCCGCGATTCCCAAACGCCACCTGGATGTTGCGGAAGGTAGCCTCCGCCCGCAGCAGGTGCTGCAGCGCCTTCTGCTCCGGCTCGAGCGCCGGCTGCCACTGGGACGCCTTCAGCTTCTCCGCCGCCGGACCCATCGCCTCGATTGCCTTATCCATATCCTGCGTGAAGCTCTGGAAGGACTGGTTCGCCCCCGCGAGCTGCCGGCTGCGCATGCGGTTCACCAGCGAGCGCGCCTGGTCCCGCAGCTTCTGCTGCACCCCGGCCAGGAAACGCGCATTTTCCGCCGTCGCGGCCTTATCCGCCGTACTATCTTTGATCTGGTTCCAGGTCGCCGCAATAATCTCTTTCTGCCGCTGTGAGATCTGCCCCTCCTGTTCGCCGCCGCCCTCTCCCCCGCCTCCGCCGGCCTGCTGGGATTGCGTGTACTCCCGCTCGAACGGCTGCGCCTCCAGGAAGTAGATGTCCGTCTTCGCAGTGCTGCGGGCGTCGCGCGCCGTGGCGTAGAAGCTCACGATGTCGCCGGGCACCAGCTTGTAGTCTTCGAGATAGATCGTGGTGGAACCCTCGGCCGACGTCCCGCCAGCCCCCAGCGCCACCTTCTTCTCCGGCCCGGCGTTCACGGAGTAGTGCAGGGTCAGCTCCCGCACCCCGAAATCGTCCGTGCCCTCGACAGCTACCGTAACCTCCTCGATGGGGCTGACGCGCGCATCGCGCCCGGGCCGCGCCACCCGCACCGTGGGCTGGCTATCGCGCTGTGCCTCGATGAAGTAGTCCTCACTCAGCCGCACGTCTTCGCCCTGCTCGGAGCTGGCCACATGGTACATCCCGTCCTTCTGAATGGGCAC
Organism: Bryobacteraceae bacterium; assembly: GCA_035561075.1. Taxonomy (GTDB): domain Bacteria; phylum Acidobacteriota; class Terriglobia; order Bryobacterales; family Bryobacteraceae; genus JAMCRM01. The sequence goes on along the minus strand of DATMYF010000040.1, from coordinate 66,273 downwards.
CGCCGCGATGCCGTCGCGCAGCGGGATCTTGCTGCCGTCGTCCAGCACCAGGGCGCCGCCGGTGAGCGGCCGGTCGGTTTCGACCGCCACTTCCGCGGTCGTGCCCTCGACAGCCCGCAGGTCGCCCCCCGGATCCTCCACCGCTGGTTTCATCCCCGTCCACGCGGGATACCGGTACGTCACCCGCAGGCGTTTCACCGCCGGCAGGTCCACAACATTGAAGCGGTACGTCTGCGAGCGCAGCCCCCCGGCTTCCACGTAGTACTCCAGCGATTCCGGCAAGCCCGCCAGCAGGAATTCATACCCGGCGCCCCCGCTCTGCGGCCGCATCTCCGCGTCCTCCCACTTCGAGGAGCTCGCATAGCGCGCCAGCAGCCGCACACGTTCGGCCCGGAAGCCGATCAGACGCGCCGTGACCGCCTGGTCCGACCGCTTCCGCACCGTGCGGTCGCCCGGCTGCACCTGCACCTCGTAGAACGGCGTCGCGCCTCCCCGAGGCACACCGCCCCAAAGCAGCGATGTCCCATACCCCAGGAAGCCCGGGCCCGCGGTGCCGAGCCAGATGAGCACCCCCAGGCATCCCACCGATAGCGCCGAGAATGCCGCCATGCGCCCACCGCCCGCCACACGCCGCGGTTCCGCCTGCCGTGCCACTTCAAGGCTGTCCGCGGCCAGCAGCGGCAGGAACGGGTCGCCGGGATTCTGTTCCAGGCGCTCCGTGAAGGTCAGGAGGCGTTCCTCGAATTGCGGGAATTTCTGCTCGGCCTCGCGCGCGGCGCGCCGGCGATTCAGCCGCAACAGCGGCACGATCAGCGCTCCGGCCAGCGCGAACGCCAACACCAGGAACAGCATCACTCGCGCAACCAGCACACTACCGTCGGAGAAGGCGAAGCGGTTGGCGACCAACACCGCCGCGATGGTAGCTACCAGCGCTGCCGCCGCGATTGCCGCCACCCCCTGCCACATCGCCAGCACGCCCAACCGCCGCTCCAGCGTCGCCAGGTATTGCTTCAGGTGATCGAGGGAATTCATGCCGCCTCCTTGCGCGCCGCTTCCTGCTCCGGTTCCCGCTCCACCGCGAGATGCCGGTTCCCGAGCCACGACTCCGCCAGCACCAGCGCCAGCACCGCCACCAGCACATACCACCCGAGTTCCACGGGCCGCGGCTCCTCGGCCGCCACACCGCCGCCCGCCGCCGGATTGCCCGGCGCATTGCCCCACAACGCCAGCGTCTCCGCGGGAATCACGTCCAGGTCGGACTCCCGGCGATCCACATTCACCGCCACCAGTTCGCGACGCTCGTTGGGGTGCTTCACTTCGTAGAACCCGGCATGAGCCAACGGCACGCTGCGCGCACGGGCGGCTTCATCGAGCGATAGCAGACGCTTCGCGTCCGGCCCCAGCACCTCCGCCGCGGCGCCCCCGCGTCCCTCGCCCAGCTCATAGTGGGAATCCACCGTGTCGCCCGCCGGCCCGTCCTCCAGGCGCCCCAGGTATCGCGCCGTCTGCTCCACGAAGGGCACGAAGGCAGCGTCGAGCGGCAGGTCGTTCGAAATGTTATCGAAGGTGGAGGCAAACACCAGCACGCGTCCTTCCCCCATCTTGCGATCGATGAGCAGCGGAGTGCCCCCCGAGAGCCGCGCCGCCACCTGCGCCCCCGCGGGCTCCACCTTTACAGCCTGGTAGAACCGGACGCCATCCCAACGGCTGCTCTTCGCCAACGCGGGATGCGCCGGGTCGAGCCACGAGGCCGTCTCGAAGCGTTCGGCCTCCCGCGCGAAGTAGCGTGCCTCCACGATGGCCTCGCCCGATACCGGCACGCGTCCGCGCGACGCCCCCATCCGGCCCAGCGCCACCAGAACAGCCCCGCCGCCACGCACGTACCGCTTCAGCGCCTCCTCGAACGCCGCCGGCACAGCCGCCACGTCCGACAGCACCACAAACGCGTACTTCGCCGGGTTGAGGTTGGCCGTCTGACCCGCGTTCACGGGCTCCAGCCGGAACGCCGATTGCGCCGATGCTTCGAGGGCCGCCCGGAAGTACAGCAGGCCCCGCCCGTGGTTGGGTTCCTCGACGAATAGCGCCGGGCGCGGCTCGGCACGCTCCACTGAGAAGTGGAACAGGTCGTCCTCCGGAAGCCCATCCGCTGGCGACAGTTTCACCTCGCAGCGCCTCATCCCGAACGGCGCCTCCAGGTTTGCGAATTCCACCACCGCGCGCCCGCCAGCCGGGATCTCCACGTTATGGGACTCGATCTCGCGTCCGTTCAACACCAGCGCCGCCCGGCGCGTTTCCGCAGCCGCCCCGAAATTCGCCACGGTCGCCTCGACCCCCACTTTGCGCTGGTCGTAAACGCGTCGCGGCGCCCGCACGCTCTCCACCGTGACGTTGGCCACACGCTCCGCCGTCACCGGATGCGTCACCAGCCGCACGCTCCCCGGCAGCGACAGATCCGCGAAGTTCGGCGGCAGCGAAGATTTCTGCATGTCCGAGAAAACGTGCGCCTCCACCGGCACGCCCGCGGTCTGCCCCATGGACCGCAGTGCGCGCGCCAGTTCCGCGTAGGAGCCCCGGGAATCGCCCGCCTCGACTGCGCGCACCCCCGCCTGCAGCACCGAAACATCCGGAGTGGCGTCCGTCATCGTGCGCACCCGCGAGCCGAACGCCAGCACCTGTCCGCGATCGCCTCCTCCGATGCCCGCAACCACCCGCGCCGCCTCCTGTTTCGCACGCTCGAGCCGCCCCGTATACCGCATGCTGAAGGATTCGTCTATGGCCGCCACCACGAGCCTCCGGTTCCCGGCCGCAGCGCCGCCCTGCCGCCTGATGAACGGATTCGCGAACGCCAGCACCAGCAGCGCGATCACCAGCGTGCGCAGCGCGAACAGCAGCAGGTACCTCAGCCGGCGATGCCGCACCGAGCTTTGCGTCCGCCGCTCGAAGAAGCGCAGCGAGCTGAACGGCAGCGGCGTCGAGCGATGCCGCCGCAGCAGGTGCAGCCACACCGGCAGCCCGATCGCCGCCGCGCCCGCCAGAAACCATGGCGTCAGGAAACCCACCTACATCCTCCCCTGCCGTACCGTCAAATACTCCCGCAACCCTTCATCGAGCGGCCGCCCCGTATTCATCAGGAAATAATCGATGCCCGCCGCGCGCGCTTTCTCCCGCAACGCGGCCACATGCGCGTCAATCTTCTGCCGGTATTCGGTACGCGCGTACTCGGGCGAGACTTCCATGGTGGTGCGTTCTTCCATGTCCACCAGCAGCGCGGGCTGGCGGAATACCGGCGCCAGTTCCTGCGGGTCGAGCACATGGAACAGGATCAGCTCGTTGCCCTTATAGCGCAGGGGCTCGACCGTCCGGATGATCACGTCCGGATCTTCGTAGAAGTCCGACAGCACCACGGCCAGCCCCCGCCGACGCAGGAAGTTCTGGAAGTAGGCGAACGGGCTGCTGAAATCCGTACGGGTGCCGGCACGGGCCCCCTCAATCGCGTGCAGCAGGCGGAACAACTGCCCCTGCCGCGTGGACGGAGGCACGTAATTCACCACCTTTTCATCGAAGACGATCAGCCCCGCCGCGTCGCGCTGCGCATTCGCCAGGTAAGCGAGCGACGCCGCAGCGAAGCGCGCGTAGTCGAGCTTGTTCACCGCGTGCGAGCCATACGCCATCGAAGCGCTCGTGTCCAGCAGCACCATGAGCTGCGTATTGGTTTCCCCGCGATAGCGCTTCAGATAGCACCGCTCCGTGCGCGCAAAGACGTTCCAGTCCACGTGCCTTAAGTCGTCGCCCTGGCTATAGGCGCGATACTCGGCGAACTCCTGGCTGAAACCGAAATCCGGGGAACGATGCAGCCCGGCCACGAAGCCGTCCACCACGGTCTTGGCCACCAGGTCCAAGCCGGAGATAGATGCGAGCGTCGCTGGGTCCAGGAAGCGCTGCAGCATTTTCAATCGCCCTTCGGCGCGCTCTTCCACGCCAGCACCCGCTGCAAGATGTCGTCCTGCCGCAGCCGGTCCGATTCCGCGTGGAAGTTCAGCAGGATGCGGTGGCGCAGCACCGGGATGTACAGCGCCCGGATATCCTCATATGTCACGTGGTAGCGGCCGTGCATCAGCGCGCGGGCCTTCGCCGCCAGCACCAGGAACTGCGCGGCGCGCACACTGCCGCCGTAGTTCACATACTTCTTCACGAAGTCCGGGGCAGTCTCGTCGCGGCTGCGCGTGACCCGCACCAGGTCAATCGCGTGGCGCGCCACCGACTCCCCGATGGGCACCATGCGGACGAGCTGCTGGAACTCCAGAATTTCGGCCGCATTGGTCACCGCATCGGCTTCGGCCGTATGGGTCGTGGTCGTGAGGTCCACCACTTGCAGTTCTTCATCCGCGGTCAGGTAGTCGAGCACCGTGTTGAACAGGAAGCGGTCGAGCTGCGCCTCAGGCAGCGGATACGTGCCCTCCAGTTCGATAGGGTTCTGCGTAGCCAGGACGAAGAAAGGCGCCGGCAGCCGGTAATGATTGCCCCGCACCGTGCAGGCCATCTCCTGCATGGCTTCGAGCAGCGCCGACTGCGTCTTGGGCGGCGTGCGGTTGATCTCGTCCGCCAGCAGTACGTTGGTGAAGATCGGTCCCTGGACGAAGGTCCAGGTGCGGTGCCCCGTGGCGGGGTCTTCCTCGATGATGTCCGTGCCGGTCATGTCGCTCGGCATCAAATCCGGGGTGAACTGAATGCGTTTGAACACCAGCCCGAGCGTTTGCGCCATGGTCCGCACCAGCAGGGTTTTGGCGGTGCCGGGCAGCCCGGTAATCAGGCAGTGGCCGCCCACGAACAGGGCGATCATGACCTGCTCCAGCACCTCCTCCTGTCCCACGATCACGCGCCGCACCTGCCGCACGATCTCCTGTTCCACTTCCCGGAACCGCGCGATCCGGCTCCTCAAAACATCGGGTTCCAACTGCGGGGTCACTAGAGTCGACATGTTCCGTTCCGCTTTCTCACTTCGATAGTTCGAGCAGCAGCTTCTGCGCCGGCCGGAAGCCGGGAGCGGTTTCAAGGGCCAGCAGCAATTCATCGCGCGCGTCGCCGTCGCGCTTCGCCGCGCGATAGGCGCGGGCCAGGTTGTAGTGCGCCGCCGCGGGGTCGATGGGGGCGCGCGCCAGCGCCGCGCGGTACTCCCGGATAGCGCCATCATGGTTGCCCGCGTCGAGCCAGAGCGCGCCCAGCTTGCCGTGCAACTCCTCATCCCCGGGGTAGATGTAGTTCAGCCGCTCCAAGGCGTCCGCGGCCTGCTGTTTCTGCCCGGCTTCTTCGAGGAGCGCGGCCAGCTTCTTCAGAAGTTCAGGATCGCGCCCCCCGGCACGCGCGTAGCGGTCCAGTTCCGCCATGGCCGCGGGCTTCTCGTTCCGCGCCAAATGCGCCTCGGCCAGGAACTCGTAGGCACTGCCCGGTTCCACGTATTCCGGGTAGATATCACGAATCGCGGCGGCCTCCCGGATCACGTCCTCGTGCCGCTTCTCCCGTGCCAGCGCGGCCACCTGTTTGAGCCGCTTGCTCCATTCCTCGAAACCCGTTACGGTCTTCCTGGTTTCCGCATCGAGCGCCGCGAGAAACCGTTCGTCGAACTCCGCGGGCGAGATGCCGAGTTGTTTCTCAACCACCCGCGCGGTCGGCTCCCCGCGGCCGAAATCGTGCATCATCGCCAGGAGTTTCGCAAACCCCCACTCGCGGTTGATGTAATCGCAGATGCGCCCCGCCTGGAAATAAGAGACCAGCACCTGCGCGGGGTACGCCGGCCGCACGAAGCCACGGTCGAGATCCGAGACCGGCAGCAGTTTCTTCTCCCGAATGGCCGTGATCACCTCCGGCCCCAGCCGGTCTCCCCACTCCGGCGAAACGGCTGTCTCCTCGTGCACCGCCATTCCTTCGGTAAACCACCGCGGCGCCTTGTGTTTTGTCGCCGCCAGCACGAACACGTGGCTCATCTCGTGCCATAGCGTGCTTGCCCAGTGGAAGGTGCCGGGCTTGCGGCCGGACGGGCTGTCCATCGCCACCACGTAACCGAACGTCACCCCCAGCGCACCCAGCCCGGGCATCCCCAGGGTCCGCACTTCGAAATCGCCGTGGTCCGGATAGACCTCTACCTGCACCGGGCGATCGAGCTTCAACCCGTACTTCTTCTCGAAGGTGCTGATCGAGCGCTTCATCTCGCCCTCGAAGTACGGACGCAGCAGCGCGGATTCCTTCTTGTGCAGCTTCAGGATGGTGTTCTCCGTCTTGAACGTCTCGAAGTTCGCGTAGCTGTCGAGCAGCTTCAACGTATTCCGGGTAGCCGGGTCGCGGTGGCCGTTTTCGAAGCAGGCTTCGAGATGCTTGCGCGCCTCGTCCTCGTGGCCCAGCCGCATCAGGTTGATCCCCAGTTGCGAACGCGCGCTCCACAGCTCCGGGGACAGTTCCACCGCCTTGCGGTAGAACCGGATGCCCTCTTCGTAACGCCGGTTCAGTACAAAGAACCGGCCCGCCGTCTCGTAGGCCTTCCCATAGTGCGGGTTGCGTTCCATCACGCGCTTGAGCCACGGCGTTTCGGGCTTGTCCTCCAGCCAGTCGATAGTTGCCCGGATGGCCATGGCGTCGAGCGCATCGGGCGACATCGCGAGCGCTTTGTCCGCCTCCGCGATGGCGCGCGGATGGTCGTTGTCTTCGAGCGCCAGTCGCGCCAGTAGCTCCTGCGCCTCGAGCAGCTTCGGATCCGCCGTCAGCGCCCGCCGCGCAAAGCCGGCGGCTCTTGTATCGAATCCCTCCGCGGCCACCAGCGCCAGGCCCATCAGCGCGCCGCCATGGTCCTTCCGGATGGCAAGCGCCTCCTTGAACAGCGCCTCGGCGTCCTTGGGCTGGAACGACTCCAGGAAGAAACGGCCCCACCGCACGCGGTAGTCCGGGTTCTTCGGATTGGCCGCCACCGCAGCGCGGAACGCATCGTTCGCCTCGCGATCCCGACCCTGCGTCCACAGCGCCTCGGCCCGCTCCAGGGTCTGGGCGTGCAGGGCGAAAACCAGCACCGACGCGGGCACACACAGTCGCAGGAAACTCACTTGTCGAGTTCCTCCTGCGTGCGCGCCAGTTCCAGCAGCAAGGCCATGAGCTGCTTCTTGTATTCATCCGCCGGGATAGCGGCTTTCTGGTACTTCAGCCGGTCGATGCGTTGTTCGAGCTCTTCCTTTTTCGCCAGCAATCCCATCTTGGCGGGGTCGCGCGATGCGGCGGCGTTGGCTCCCAGCCGTAACAGCGGGAAGGCCGCCGCGCCCTTGTCCTCCAAGACGGCGTGTTCGGTGGCGATGCGCTTTTCGGTTTCGTAAAACGCCTTTGTCTTGCGCTCGGCGTACTGGAACGCCTCGAGCGCCGAGACCGTCTCGTTCTTGTCCGTATCCGCAGCCGGATCCCGCAGCGCTTCCGCCCAGTACCGGGCGAACACCGTGGCATTCTTCTCGGTGCCGCTTTTGGTAGCCGCGATGACCATCCGCTGCGGCTTGGCCAGCGCCGCGAGTGACCCGCCGCTCGCGCTCGTCATATTGACCACCAACTGCCGCGCAGCCGGCACGCGATCGAGCATCCCCGCCAGTTCCGCCGCTGAGAGATCCCGCCCCGGCAGGTTGAACTTGTACTCAAGCCCATCGAAGGTGCCGTGCCCGATCAGCATCACCACCAGGGCGTCATCCGGTTTCGCCTCCCGGGCCACTTCCTCGAAAGCGGCGCGCACGTGATCGCGGCCCGGAGCGATCAACGTCCGCACGCGCGCCTCGCCCTCTAGCGCCTTCCCGATATCTTTTCCCCAACCCGCAAACCGCTGCTCGTAATCCGGCTCTCCACCGAGTCCCGTAATCGTCACGTAATGCGTGGCGCCACCCAGCCATCCCGCTGCCGCCAGCACCAGGCACGCCGCCGCTTTCAAACCATACCCCACTTTCGCCGCAGCACCCATTCCGATCCCCGCAGCAGCAGCGCCAACAGGAACACCGCGGGCATATTCCACAAATCCATGGTTTCGCGCGTGGTAATGCCGGCTTCGGAATAGGAGATCTCGCCGACCAGCTTGCGGGCATCCGCCGCGGTGAAGTAGCGGCCCCCGGTCTGCTCCGCCAGTTTCTCCAATAACTCCCGGTTCTGACTGGTGCCGAAGTGCTCGGCGGCGCCGTCCTCCCGGCGAAACTGGAAGACGTCGCGCCCCACCTCTTCCTGCCCGCGCCGGGCCACCATTTCCACCACGTATGAGCCGGGCGCTTCGGCGTTCCAGTCGGCCGCGTAAACACCCTCTTCAAAGGGCCGCGGCGCCAGTTCCGTGGTCTTTGCAACGCCGTCCGGACCGATGATCCGGGCCTCCACCGTCACATCCGTCCGCGCCCGGAACTCCTTGTCCCGTACGTCGGCCCGCAACTCCACACGGCTCTCGTCGGAAACCACAGGCCGCGGCGTCCCGCCCGTCACCTGGGCCGGCGACTCGCTCACCAGATACCGCATCAACTGCTGCCAGAACATCGCGTGACTGCGGTCGGCGTGGTCCTGCAGCATCTTCCAGCGCCACGATCCGGCCGTCGCGAACACGGCCGTGCGCCCACGCCCGAAGTTCTCGATGGCCAGTAGGGGCGCCCGGCGGCGGCCCGAGGGAGCGCTCTCGATCAGCACCACCGCGCCCGGCTTGGCTTCCCCCGTTTCGTTGTAATCAGCCAGCAGGGGCATCTTCTTCCAGCGCGCCGCGTTGCGCGCTCCGTTCTCTTCGAGCCGGCAGATCACGTTCGCGAGGCCCGCCGCCGTAGGCTCAAAACCCGCCTGGACGCGGTGGAACGTGCCCTTCCCGTCGGGCAGCCGCAACGGAAGCATTTCCGCCACCGGGGAGTGCTGCCAGCCGCCATCCGAGAGCGCCATCCGTCCGCCTAGGAACAGGACCCCGCCCCCGCGCCGGTTGGCAAACTCCCGGATCAGTTCCTGCTGCGCCGGCGTGAAATACCCCGCCTCGACGCTTCCAATAATCAACCCCTGGTAGGCGAACAACTCTTCAGCGGTAGCCGGAAAGCCGTCCTCCAGTTCCTTCGGGTTGCCGATCCCCTGGCGATAGATCTTGTTCTGGGTGGTCCGCAGCATGCTGACCAATTCCAATCCCCGGTCCTCCTCGGCGGCACGGCGGATGAACTTGAACTCCCAGCGCGGCTCCCCCTCGATGTACAGGATTCGCGGCTTGGTTTCCCGCACCTGGACCAGCCGCGTCACCGCGTTGTTCTCGCGATTCTGCTCACCCGCCAGCGGCTCCACGGAGACCCGCAGGCTCTTCGGTCCCGCCGCCCCCGCGTCGAAGGCCATGGCGTGCGTGTTGACAGCCCCGTCGCCTGCCAGTTTCACCTCTTCCGACGCCAGCACCCTCTCGCCATCCCGCACCGCCACCCGCGCCTTCTGCCCCGCATACCCGAATTGACGGAACGTGACCTCCGCGGTGAGTCGCGAATCCGGCAGCGCTCGCGACGGCAGCGAGACCTCCCCGATCTCGATATCCTTCTCCGGCCTCTCGCTCCCGAACCCAATCGTGTGGACAGGAATGTGCCGCCGCCGGATCTCCGCCACTGTTTCGCGCCCGATGCCGCCGCTGTTCTCGGCTCCGTCGCTCAGCAGCACCACGGCGCCGAGCGGCAGCGTTGCCGATTCCCCGAGCACCTGCGCCAGCCCCCCGGCTATGTGCGTTGCCGGCGCGTTCCCGGTCAGTTCCTCGGTGTTCCGGATGCGTTCCACTTCCCGCCCCAGCCGGTACAGCCGAACCTGAAAGCGCTTGCCGAGCGCATCGAGCAGCCCTCCGCCCAGCACCTCCCCGGCTCGCGCCAGACGCGTCGCCCCGCCCTCTTCGAGCGCCATACTCCGCGAATCATCCACCACCACTGCCACTACGTTCTGCTGCGGCCGCAGCGTAGCAACGCTGATCGCCGGCCGCCATAACAGCAGCAGCAACAGCGCCACCATGGCAGTTTGGAGCATCCAGATCACCGCCGGCCGCGCGCCGCCCATCAAGCCGCCATGCCGCCGCACGTGCCAGAAAAGCAGCGCCGCGGCTGCCAGCACGGCGCAGCCCAGCACCCACACCGGCCAGGAGCCCAACAGCACAAACTGCCCCTTTTGGAACAGCGCGCCCGGATACTTGAATAGAAATTCGAACATCTCGAAGCGGCCGAGCCCCCTCGCCTAGTGCGTCATTGCGTAGATGATGTAGTTGATTCCCAAACGGTATGCCAGGGACGCGTACTTCTCCGGATAACGGGGCGAATCAGCCCATTCCCACGCATCCCCCAGGTCCTGGTTGAAGCAGATCGCCACCATGACGCGCCCTTTGTCGTCGTAGATGCCCCGCCAGCGCGCCTCCACGCCATCCTTTTCAAAGGTGCGCCGGCTATACCAGTACTGGATCCCTGGTACCTGAAAGCGTTCGTCCAGATCGTAGAGGACGTGGAAAATGGCGTCCGCGTTATCGATTTCCACCACCGGCCGATCGGGAAAAACACGGCTCATACCCGCCATGAAGACATCCCACTCGTAGGTCCCGTGAAAATCGTCACACATCAGGAAGCCGCCGCGAAGAAGATACTCCCGCAGTTTCTTGACCTTGGCGTCGTCAAGGTTCCAATGCCCCACTTCCACGGCATAGATCCAGGGCCAGTTGAAGATTTCGTCGCTGTCGAGATCTACAACCTGCTCGGTAGACCTCGTATGGATGCGGGTTAGTCTGCGGACACCCTGTACGAACTGCCGGTCGGCCTTCGGATAGTCCGTGGGCCAGCTACCCCGGCGTCCCCAGCCCCATCGCCCCGACGGATACATCAGGCGCGCAAACGCGAACTCAGTCTTTTCATTGGCATCCGGAGGCACCACCGAAGGGTTGTCTTCGAGGGTCTGGAACTCGCGGAACCCGGCCTGGAAGGAGAACAACGCGGCAGACAACACCGCCATAGCGGCTACGATCCCATAGCGCAGGCGCATTCACCACCCTCTTATTGGCTCCAGAATAACACGCACGGCCGGACCGGGCCCGCACCGTGCAGAATCGGCGCTGGCGTAATGGACATACTAGTATCCCGGGAGTACCGTAATGACTGGCACCTTGACGCGTCGCAAAGCATACTGGAACCGGTACCTATGACGCTCAACTGCGATCAACCGATAGACTTGATCCACGGCGACCGCCGGCGCGACCGGCGCTACACGATGAGTATGGACCTCCGATATAAGGTGACGCGCGGCAAACAGGTGCTGCAGATGGGTACCGGCCGGACCTTGGACATCAGCAGCGGGGGCGTGGCGTTCACGGCTGACCAGCCGCTGCCGATCGGGGCTATGGCGGAACTCTGGGTGAATTGGCCCGTACCTCTGAACGGGCAGCCGTTGCGGCTGGTCGTCCAGGGCCGCATTGTCCGCAACGGGCGCCGCGGCACCGGCACCGCGGTCCAATCGGTCAGGCGCGAGTTCCGCATGGCGGGCGGTATCCATCTTGCCGCGCGGCGCGATACAGTCCTCGACCGGCCTCTTTACCAGCTACGCTCCAGCCACCAGTGATTGCAGCTTGCGCCCGCAGATGATGCTCGCCAGTTGCTTGTCGCCGCCCGGGCCGGGCCAGTGCGTTTCCAGGCTGATGTACCCCTTGTAGCCGTCCTCGACCAGCGCCTTGACCTGTCCCTCCCAATCGATCTCGCCGGCGCCCATCTGCTCCCAAATCGACTTCTGCCCCTCCACCCGAATGTCCTTGGCGTGCACATGAACGATTGCCCCGGCAGGAATCTGCCGGTACCCGTCGGGGAATGGCCGTACCTCCCCCGCCACCCGCGCGTTGGCCGGGTCCCAGACCACCTTCAGGTTGGGATGGCTGATGGCCCGCATCAGCCGCGCCGTCTCCGCACCCGTGGCGATGTTGCAGGCATGCTCGTTCTCGATCCCGATGATGACCCCGTGCCTGCGCGCCTGCTCCGCCAACTCGCCCAGCGCTGCCACAATGCGATCGAAGCACTTCTCCGGCTCCACCGTGCGCCAATAGGAGAACACCCGGATGACGCGTGCCCCGGTGCGCTCGGCCATCTCGAAGGCACGCGCCGCCAGCCGCGGCTGGTCTTCGATGGTCAGGGTCGCGGCGAACATGTCCTGCTGGAAACGCGCGTCCACGTCCGGGGAGTCCGGCAGCACGCACTTCAGCAGCGGAGATGCCAGCGAAATAATTTCCAGGCCCTGCCCCTTAACCACCGCGATTGCCCGGTCCAGTTCCTCATCCGTCAAGTTGATGATGTTCTTTCCGAAAACCATGCGCAATTCGGCGCCGGTCATCCCGAGCTCCGCCATGGAGCGGACGGCAGTTTCCAGGTCGGGTGAGAACTCGTCGGTGATCGCAGCGAGGGGGAAGGATTGGCTCATAAACCTTTATATAACCACAATGGGGGACGCGCGCGCCGGAATTCGGTGATACGCTGAATCCGGTGAAACGAATGAAGATCTTTTTCTCTGTTTTGGCATTGGCCGCCCTGCTCACCCCCGCCGCGTTGAGCGCCGCGGAGAAGCCGCGGAAACCCGCCGCGCAGTCGTCAATGCGCGCTGCGAAGAAATCCATCCGCCGCTCCTCCGAGGGCACCGTCACCGCGGGTACCACCGTGACTGAGGTGCTGGCCAAAAGCTTCGCTGTCGACGCGGGCGGCTCCAGAAGCTTCGACTCCGCCGGCGATTACAGTGGAGCCCAGTTCGTTTCCATCGCCATCGAAGCACCTACGGACGTCAACATCGGCACCGAGAACTTCCGCGTCATCGTCTGGTGGGCCGTGCCGGACGCCGAGTGGTACACTGCCCAGGACGTCTTTTCGGGCACAACCTTCTACTTCTCCAACCAGGGCGGCATGGTGCTCCCGGTCTACGGGTCCGAACTCCGCATTGAAATCCGCAATGATGGCGACCAGGCCGTGAGCATCAACCAGGTGACGCTCTACGCGGTGACGAAGTAAGCCCGGCCCGTCAAGCGGCCGGCGTATCCGCTCTTCTTGAGGTCAGGAGCAGCATACCTCTGCCTGCCAAACCATAACAGGCGATCAGGATCGCCATGGGTAGCGCGGTCCCATCGCTGAATACTCCCACCAACGCACTACCGGTCGCACCGACAATGTATTGAACAATGCCCAGCAGGGCCGAAGCGCTGCCCGCCTCGGCGCCGAACGGCTGCATCGTTATGGCCGTCGCGTTCGGGAGAATGATCCCCAACGTGCCGAGGCACAGGAAAAGAACACCGAAGAACCCCGGAAAGCCGCCGATTCCTGTCCGCGCACAGCCAACCAGCAACAGGGCGGCGCAAACGTTAATCCACATTCCCGTCCGCAATAGCTGTGCCGAACTGAAGCGTCGGAGCAACCAGCGGTTGGATTGTCCGCCGATGTAGAGCCCGATGGAATTGGTGGCGAACAGGAATCCGAAGAGCCACACTGGCACTCTGAATAACTCGATGAAGACGAAGGAAGAACTGGCGATGTAAGTAAATAACATCCCAGAAGCACAACCGATGACCAATGCCGGTCCGAAGAATCGGCGGTCTATCATGATCCGGCCATATGCGCGGAAGACATCGGCGATATGTGCCCGCATCCGGCTTTCGCGAGCCAGCGTCTCCGGAATATTCCGCAGGACGGCGGCGACGCACAGGCCGCTGAAAGCGGTAATGGCCCAGAAGATCGCCCGCCAACTGTAATGGGTCAGTAACAGGCCTCCCGCGAACGGTGAAACGATCGGAGCGATGCCACCGATGATCATGATCATCGAATAGAACAGGGCAGCTTCTTTTACGTCAAACAGATCGCGAACAATCGCGCGGGAGATCACGACCCCCGCGGAGCCACCCAGGCCCATAAAAAAGCGGGCGGCGATCAATACGTGGACGGAATCCGTAGTCGCACAGACTGCCGCCATGCAACCGAAGAGCAGACAACCGAACAGCAGCGGTATCCGCCGTCCAACATAATCGCTGAGGGTCCCCCAGAGCAGTTGGCCCACCGCCAGTCCCAACAGGAATATGGCCAACGTGATTTGGACCTTGCCGATGGATGTGCCGAGGCTCCTGGCAATCCTGGGGAAGGCCGGGAGGTACATATCGATGGCGAACGGACCGAATGCCGACATGAGGCCCAAGGTCCACGCCAGTTTTCGGGCCAGGACGGGGGAAGCGTTTTGTCGGGGTCGTCCACGCACTAGCTTGCCGAGGATCGCGGCAGGGTCTTCAGCGCCGGTCGTCTACAGGCACGGCGCGCTTCGATGAACGCCGCGCCTTGATCGCCTCGATCAGCACCGGAACCACCGAGACCAGGATGATCATGAGGATCACCTTTTCGAAATGCGCCCGCACCAGCGGCACCGATCCCAACCAGTACCCCATCATTGTCAGCGCGAACACCCACCCGATACCGCCGAACACGTTGAACATGATGAAGCGGCCATAGCTCATCTCCCCCACCCCGGCCACGAAGGGCGCAAATGTCCGGATAATGGGGATGAACCGCGCGTAGATGATTGTTTTGCCGCCGTGCTTCTCGTAGAACTCGTGCGTACGAATCAGATATTCGCGGCGGAAAAAACGCGAGTCCGGCCGGTTGAAGATGTGCGGGCCGGTCTTGCGTCCCAGGAAGTACCCCGCGGTGTCGCCCAGGATCGCCGCGGACATGAGCACCAGGTTCACCACGACGATGTCGAGGTGGCCGGCGCCGGCCACCACCCCGACCGTGAACATCAGGGAATCGCCCGGCAGAAAGAACCCCATCAGGAGGCCCGTCTCCGCAAACACGATCCCGAACAGCATTAAGTAGCCGAGCCACCCCGAAAGCAGCGTACTCAGCAGCAGTATCAGGCGCTCAGGATTCGTGAGCGTCCGCAGAAGTTCCAGAATCCAATGAATCATGCGCTCAGCCGCGATAGTTGGCTGCCAGCCGGCTGACCACGTCCTCGTGGATCTTGATCTTTCCGTCCCGGATCAACTGCTGGCGTAAACCCGCCTCGAACAGGGCATTGCGTTCCCGCGCCTTGCGGCCCTTCAGTTCGGTTCGGATGGCCTCGCGCTGCTCGCTCAATTTCGACATGTCCGCAGCCTGGCGGGACACCACCTTGGCTACCACCCGGGAATCCGGCATCGCCACGGGGCCAATCACCGATCCCAGCGGTTTGGTGAACGCCTCATTCAGATAGCTGGCCTGCCCGAGCCCTTCCACCGCCCCTGCCCGGTCGAACGGTTCCGACGTTTTGGCTTCCAATCCGAGGGACTGCGCCGCCTTCGCCAGGTCGCCGCCGGCAGCCGACGCCTTCTGTGCCAACTCGGCACTCCGCTCGGTCAGGAGCTTCTCCGCCTTCTCGGTCAGCAGTGCCTGCCGCACCTGCTCGCCAACCTCATCGAGCGTAGCGGGACGCGCCGGCAACACATCCGTAACCACCGCCAGGGCGATCTTGGTCGGGCTGATCGCCACTGCCTGCGAGACCTCGCCCTTCTTCAGCGACGCGACCGACATCTGGAATTCGCGGTTTTCCCCGATCTCCGGGATTTTGTCTTCGCCGCCAACCCGCTCGGCGCGAACAATCTGCATATTGAATTCGGCGGCCACCCTTTCCGCGGCCGCGGGATCCTTCTGCAGCGTCGCCTGAGCCTTGTCCGCCACCTGCTGCACCATATCGTTGACGCGCTGTTTCTTCCAGTCCGCCGCCAATTGGGCCTTCACCTCGGCGAACGTCTGCAAGTGGGCCTGCTCGCGGGCCAGCACCTGTACGATGTGGTAACCGTACTGCGTCTTCACCAGGTCGCTGATCTGGTTCACCGGGAGCGTGAACGCCACCTGCTCGAACTCAGGGACCATCTGGCCGCGCGTTACCCAATCGCCCAGTTCGCCGCCCTTAGCCGCCGACACGGGATCCTCGGAATTCGCCTTGGCAACTTCAGCGAAATTCGCGCCGCCTTTGATCTTTTTCAACAGATCCTCGGCCTTCGCCTTCACGGCGGCGTCTTTCTGCGCATCCCCGGAGGTCTTCAGCAGCAGGTGCCGCACTTTTACGCGCTCGGGAGTGCGGAACTGTTCCTTCCCCTGGTTATAGATATGCTCCAGTTCCGCGTCGGTGGGGTTCAGAGCCTGGGCCAGCTTGTCCTGGTCCAGGATCAGAATCGTCAGGTTCCGCTGCTCGGGCCGCTGGTACATCGCCGCGCGGGCGGTGAAATACTGCTGAATCTCAGCCGGCGTGACCTCCACCTGGGAGCGGAACTTCTCCGCCGAAAGCTTCACGTACTGGATGACGGCTTTCTCGTTGCGGCGCCGGTACTCCTGCTCGATTTCAGCCGGGGTCACGACACTGCCCTGTAGCACGATGTCGCGCAAACGCGTGGCCATCAACTGCCGCTTGATATCCTGCTCGAACTCCGCAATCGTCACGTTCTGCTGCGCCAGCATGGACGCGTACGCTTCGGTGCCCACGAACTTGCCGCCCTGGAACAGGGAGGGGATCAGCGTCCGGATCGTCTGCGCGACATCCGCATCGCTCACCTGGAAGCCTAGCCGCTGCGCCTCGTAGGCGAGTGCCCGCTCCGTGATCATGCCCTCGATCACCTGCGGCACCAGATGCGGGATCATGTCCGGCGGCATCTGCCGGCCCCGCAACTGCGCCTGCAGATACTTCTGGACGTCCTGCATGTGGAGCACGTCCTTGCCGATCTCGGCGATCACCGTGTCCCCGGCCCCGGCCCCGCCGCCATAACTGGGTATCAGGTAGGTGAGCATGGAAAGCGCCACCACAACCAATAGAGCGCCCAACAGCAGGCGCACGGACCGGGCTCGACTGCGGAAAAGATCAAACATTTACGAAAGGGTTCTCCCTCGAAAAATTCGGAACTACCAGTATACCGGATTCGGGCGGGACGCCGTGCTCGCGGTCTATGGCTTCTGCGCTACCAGTCGCGCCACCCGTTCGGGACGCCACGACCAGTCGGCGCGGGCGCGCACGTCCTGGTAGCGCCGGATCCGGAGCCGTCCGAATAGGCGCGGCAGCTCGTTCGGCCGCGGGAGCCATGCCGCAGCCCCCTCGCCGCCCGACTCCTCCATCAGGTGCTCGAAAACCAGCACCCCGCCCGGCGCCAGCGAGTCGATAATGCGTTCGATGTACGGGCTCCGCAACGGCACCCAGGTGTAGCTCATCACCAGCAGTCCCCACTCGCCGCGGCCGAAATCGAAATCCTCATGCCGCCGCACGAACGCGGTGAGCGAAACCCCGGCCTTGGCGGCCGCCTCCCGCGCCGCCCGCACACCATCCGCCGAGAAATCGAAGCCCGTTACATCCCAGCCTTTAGACGCCAGGAAGACGGCATTCCTCCCCTGCCCCATGTGGACGTCGAGCGCACGCCCCGGCCCCAAATCCCGAACCGTCTCCACCAGTAGTGCGTTCGGTTCCGTGTTAAAGCGCGGCGCGCTGGTGTAGGTCCGGTCGAAGAATGCGGCGTGCAGTTCGGGGCGGCGTTCCGTGGTGAGGCGTTCCACCAGCCTGGCGCGTTCCCGCGCCTCACTGTCACCCAGGCCGCCGTTCCTGAGGTGTTCGTAGTACAAGGCGGGGAGTCCGGAGGCCCCGATGGGCTGCCTCCGGTACCATGCCACGTATTCGCTCCAGATTCGCTCCTGATCGATGCCTCGCCGGGCGAAGCAGACCCCCGCCAGGCAGCCGAGCAATTCTCGTCGCCGCACGCCTGCCTCCCCGGCAATGATAGCGCCCGGCGCCGATCAGTCACCATGGGCGACCAACCCCGAATTGCAGTGCTAGACGATCGCTGGGGCAGTAGCCGAAACGGGACGTCGCCTCGCTCGGGGTGATTCCGAACCGCTTGGAGTCGGCTCGCAAGGTGGTGCACAAGCTGGGTCAGGTTCAGCATCTTCGAGCCTGCTACAAGGCAGGCCCGACGGGGTACGCGCTTTACTGGCAGCTTACGCAATGGGAGTGTCGTGCGAGGTGATCGCGCCGAGCCTAGTGCCTACCAAAGGCCGGTGACCGGGTGAAGACGAACCGCCGTGACGCCGAGAAACTGGCCCGCTCAAAGCCGCCCGTCGAAGCGCGTTCGATACCGGAACGGTGCTCGCCGCCAAGGGTTCGCTTCGCCGCGCCAAACTATGGCGCGCCCTTGACTGCTGCCGCCGTTCCGGCCAGACGGTGATCGCGACCGGCGGCTCCGGCGGGAACACTTCGCACGCTGCTGCACAACCAAACAAAAAAGGCCGGCTTCCCTCAAGATTCGAGGAAGGCCGGCCTGATTCAAAACACCGTCAAACCCGGTGGGGCTTGACAAGGTCGCCCCATATCAGAACAGCAGTCGCAACCCGAGTTGCCCGATACGCGGGTCACGAGCGCTGGTCACCTGCCCAAATGTTCCGGCCCCTACCGTCGTCCCCACCCCGCTCCACTGCGGATGATTGAACAGGTTGAAGAACTCGGCCCGGAACTGCAGATCCATCCCCTCCCTGATCGGCGTGCGTTTGCTGAACGAGATGTCCCAGTTGCTGATCCCGGGGCCCAGCACCAGACCGCGCCCGGCGTTCCCGAACGTCCCCAGCGGAGGCACGGCGAAGGCACTCGTCGTGAACCACTGACGCAGCTCCTTGGGCCGCTCGAGCGTCCCTACGATATTCGGTCTCTGCCCGCCAGCGCCGGTCCCCGCCCGGTCCCCCGTGATCCCGATGGTGAGCGGGTTCCCCGACTGGAAGTTGGTGATGCCCGAAATCTGCCATCCGAACAACAGCTTCCGGGCGGCCCCGGTCAGGTTCCGTCCGAACGGCAGCTCCCAGATGTAGCTGGTGATCAGCATGTGGCGCCGGTCGAAGCTGGAAAGCCCCCGCAGCAGGTCGTACGAAGAGTAGATGTCGAATGGCGAGATGACATCGTCAATCGACTTGCTCCAGGTGTAGGACGCCTGCAGCGAAAAGCCCGCCGCGAACCGCCGCACGGCCGACGCCTGCAGTGAGTGATAGTTCGAATTCGCCGTCGTCTCGTAGCTCGTAATGTTGGCAAAGCCCGAGAACGGCCGCAGCGCATTGGGACTTACCCCGCTCAGAATGGCCACATTCGGCACCGGCTGGTTCATGTCCCGCGTGCGGATAAGGTGCGTTCCCTTGGACCCCACGTACCCAACCACAAGCAGCGTGTCCCCCGGCAACTGCCGCTGCACATCGAGCGACCACTTCTGCAGGTTGGGAATCTCCCATGGCGAATTCATAGTGGTGATGCCGCTTGGGAAGATCCGCCGCGTGCCCTGCGCCGGGTTCGAAAAGCTGGTGTTGTAGATGGAGATGCTGCGGTTGAACGGGTAGTTGTTGCGCGTGGAGGAAACAAACTGCGACCAGCGGTCGTGGAATATCCCGTACCCGCCACGTAACACCGTCTGATTGTCGTTGGTGAGCGCATAGGAGAAGCCCACCCGCGGCGCGAACGTGTTGTAGGTGCTATTGAAGACGGCGTCGCCGTAGGGGGAATCCTTGCCCGCCACCACGATGCCGTTGCCGAAGTTCTCCGTGCCCGGCACCACTTCTCCGTTCGCCAGTACGCGAGCCGCGCGCGTGGCATCGAACCGGTTGCGGTCGAAATACGAGATCGTCCCGTTGGTGTCACGCTCCGGCTGGAAGAATTCCCAGCGCAGCCCCGTCGTGATGGTCAGGCGCGGGTGCACCCTGAACTGGTCCTGGATATACAGGCCGACGTCGGTAAAAACGGCAGCTCCGAAAATGTGGTCGGAGTTTTCGGAATAGGAGTAGGCGCTGCCGGTCAGCAGGTCCGCAAGCGCGTCGCCGGTGGCCGAGGAATCGAATGTGAACGTGCCGTTGTTGTTCACATTACTTTGGTTCTGGGCCTTACTGCTGTGGCTGACAATCCCGCCGAACTTCACCACGTGCGCGCCCTTGATCCAGTTCACGTTGTCCATCAACTCCCAGGTGTAGTGCGAAATATTCTGCGGCCAGATGATGCTTATCCCCGCATACCCCTGGGCCAGGCTGATCGAAGGAATCAATCCGCCGGAGTCCGTCACGGTATCGAAATAGCGCGGCACCTTGAAATCCGGCGCCCTCAAACGCGACGCAAACGGCTTAGTGGAAATGGCCATTGAGCCGTGATACCAGGCCGTCGTGATCTGCTGGAGCAGGTTCGGCCGCATGGTCCAGTTCACTGAACTGTTGGCCGTGTACATGATGTGCGACTGGTCGGAGGCGCCCGAGTTCGGCATCGGGTTCGAGGCGAACAGGCCGAATGGACTGTCGAGACGCGTGCTGTCGATGTTGTAGCGTCCGAACCACGTCAGGTTGGGGCGGATGTTATAGTCCAGCCGGCCCAGCGCGGAGCGGTACTTGGTGCCGTCCGGCGCCGAGGAGGTGAAGTTCAGGGCGCCCGATTGGAAGCCGGGCGTAGGCGGGGAGTAGTAGTTCCGAATCAGCGCTACGGCATTCGGGTCGATGCGATCGGCCGGAATGCGGTTCCCGGTGAAAGGCTGACCGGTGAGCGGATCCCTTATCGCGCGTCCGCCCGAGAAATCGCCCGCCAATTGCGCCTCCGTGGGAACGATCGCGGTGCGGGTGCCGGTGGTCTGGATGATCCGCCGGTATTCGTTCGACAGGAAGAAGAACAGCTTGTCCTGCTTCACAGGGCCGCCCAGGGTCCAGCCGAAGTTGTTGTAGCGGTTCTTCGGTCTCGCGGCGGCGAAGAAGTTGCGCGCATCGAGTTTGTCGTTGCGGAAGAACTCGAATACCGTGCCGTGGAACGCATTGCTGCCGGAGCGCGTGATCACGTTGACCTGCGCGCCGGAGTTGCGCCCGAACTCGGCCGAATAGGCGTTGCGCTCGATCCGCACCTCCGCGATGGCATCCAGGTTCACCATCGTCAGATTGTTGCCGTTGTATGTGTCGGCATTTCGGCCGCCGTCGAGCAGCCAGTTATTCGAGCTCTGCTGGCTGCCGTTGAAGGAAAACGGCACGCTGGTGTTGGAGCCGAAGCCCGGCTGCTGCGCCTGGTTCGACGCCACCCCCGGCTGAAGCGTGATCAACTGCGTGAAGCTCCGCGTTGTGAGCGCCAGTTCCTGCACCTGTGAGCCGTATACCGTGGCGCTCACGTTGGCCGAGGTGGTGTCTACCTGCGCCACCCTGGCCTCCACCTGCACCGATTCGGCCACCGATCCGACGCGCAGTTCCCCGTCGACGCGTAACGACTGCCCGGCGCTGATCACCGTGTCCGAAAGGACGGTCTTCTGAAAGCCGGTCTTCTCGATCTCAATCCGGTATGAGCCGGTCGGGACCTGCAGGATTTGGTAGTTCCCCTCGGCGTCGGACACGGCCTCACGGGAGAAACCCGTAGCCGTGTTGACAATCCGGACCGTCGCATCCGGAACCCCGGCGCCGCTCTGGTCCTTCACTGTCCCGAGAAATGTCCCTGTATTGAGCGATTGCCCGAAAAGCGAAACCGCGGCCAGCAGACACGCGGCTATAAATCCAACTGCCTGTCTCACAAAAAATCCCCCTGTGCGCAAAAATGCGCATTGGGATTATTATGAGGCAGCGTCACACCCGGAGAGCGTTTTTGATATGCCGGAACTCCGCTCTATTGTGAGCTTTGTAACAGTTCCAGTACCGCCACCACCGGCCGATGGTCCGAAGCGATGGGCTCTTCGAGGACCCGCACCTCGACCACTTTCCAGCGCTCCGCGGGCCGGAACAGCACGTAATCGATCTGGCGCCTCGGGCTGTCCGCACGAAACGTAGGGAGTTCCCGCCCGGCGGTTGCCGACCGCCACTCAGTTCCGAGAATCGTCAGCGGTTCGCTGTCCGGCACGGAGTTGAGATCCGCCCCCAGAATCGACGGCGCCTCGGGTTGCGCCTTGGCCAGTTCCACAAGCATTCTGGCGGAAGCTGCGCGGTCGTTCGCGCTGGCGTTGTCGAAATGCGAGGCGAACATGCGCAGCGGAATCCGCTTGCCCGCCGGCCGCCAGTCGAGCTCCGCTTCGAGCACCGCGCGCAACTCGAAGCCGCGGGTGAACGGCAGGGGATGGTTGGTCGAGCGCAGAACGGGCAGCCGGCTGAGGATCGCGTTGCCGTAGTCGCCGCCGTCGAGGTCGATCCCTTCCCGTACCGAGGCTTTGCCGAAGACCATGTGCATGCCCGTCAGCCGGGCCAGTTCCGCGGCCTGGTCCGCCCCTTCCGACCGGCGCGCCTTGCGGTCCACTTCCTGCAACGCCACCACATCCGGCGACACCGACCGGATAACCGCGGCAGTCCGCTCAAGGTCAATCTTCTTGTCCATTCCGGTCCCGATCTGAATGTTGTAGGTCAGCACCGTCAGCCGGGGCGGCTGCTGAGTCTGCGCCATTGCCGGGTAGGCCACCCACAGTGCCGTGACCAGAAGTAGCTTTGTCCGCATCAGGTTCCTCACCCGGTCATGTTACCGCGGCGGGTTAAGCTTGGGTTTGATGAATCCGCGCGCCAAGGCGCTAACCGTCCTCTTCGCTGTCAACTGCCTGAACATTTACGACCGTCAGGTGCTCGGTGCCCTGGCCGAACCCGTGCGCCGCGAATTCGGGCTGTCGGACATGGAGATCGGCGCGCTCAGCACGCTGTTCATCCTGGTGTACGCCGTGGTGGGGGTGCCGTTCGGCCGCCTGGCGGATACGCGCAGCCGGCGGCGCCTGCTGGCGGCGGGCCTGGTCGTATGGACGTCCCTTACCGCACTGGGCGGCCTGGCGGCCACCTACGCGATGCTGCTGGCCTCGCGCCTGGGAGTGGCCGTCGGGGAGGCCGTCTGCGCGCCCGCCGCAACCAGTTGGATCGGCGACATCTTCCCCCCCGAGCGCCGCTCCCGCGCCCTGGCCGTGTTCATGATCGGGACGCCCCTGGGCGTCGCGCTGAGCTTCGCCGCCAGCGGCGCCATCGCGGATGCCTGGGGCTGGCGCAGCGCCATGCTGGTGGCGGCAGCGCCGGCGGTGTTGCTGCTTCCCGCACTCCTTGCTTTGCCGGAACCGCGCCGCGGCGTTTCGGACCCCGGCGCAGTGGACCACCCCGGAGCCTGGGGACTGTTGCGTATCCCCGCCTTTCGCTGGATTATCGTCTCGGGAGCCCTGGTTAACTTCAATTTATACGCCATTTCGGCGTTTTTTCCGGCCTTTTTGACGCGTTTTCATGGCCTTTCGGTGTCCCAGGCGGGCCTTTATGCCGGTATTGGTAGCGGCGTCGCCGGAGTGCTCTGCGGACTGCTCGCCGGATGGTGGGGGGACCGCCGCCGCTACCCGGGTCTACGCCTGAGTGCCGCAGGCATCACCTCCCTGGCCGCCGGACCGGTCGCACTGGCCGGCACCCTGCTGCCGGAGGGCAGCGCGACGGGCGCGGTAGTGTTCATGATGGCCGCGTACGGGCTGCTGAATATGTATTACGGGCTGGTCTACTCGGCCATTCAGGACCTGGTGGCGCCCGAACTCCGCGGCACCGCCATGGCGGTCTATTTCATGGCCATGTACCTGTGCGGCGCGTCTTTCGGACCGCTGTTCACCGGCCGCTTGAGCGACGTGCTGGCGCGCCGGGCCCTGGACGCCGGAGCGGCTGCCGAGGCGGCCCGCGCCACCGGCCTGCACCAGGCCATGTACATCATTCCCGTGCTCTCCGTGGTGTTGGCACTGGTGCTCTGGTTGGCATCACGGAAGGCGCCGTCAGCGCTGCCTGAGAAACACGACCGGTTTCGCGGCCGGTTCGAGCGGCACCGAAACGCTTGAAATCTCGCCCTGGGTATCCATCTGGAACTGCACCATCCAGCCTTCCGCGCTGGTAAAGACATCGTAATGGTGGTGTTTCAGGCTAATGGACCTGGCGGGGAAAACCAGCCTCAGGCCATCGCCTTCCGCCTGCACCCGCATGGGCCCGAAGGCCGGGTGCTGGTAGTCGCCGGCCAGATCCATCAGTTCGTGCGAAGCCGGCGCTTCCGGATGCGCCGCGGCGCGCATGCCGGAATCCTGACGCGGCAGGTTCCGGGGAACCGCCGGCAGCCCAAGCACATGGTCGGTCAACTCCTGGCCGAGCGCGTTGGGCATGCCCGTCCCGGCGTTCGAGAGCACCACGATTCCGGCGTTCTCCTCCGGGAGGAAGCCCATCCAAGCCGTGAACCCGGTGATGCTGCCCCCGTGCGATACCAGTTTATGTCCGCGGTAAGACTCGATGTTCCACCCCAGCCCGTACATTGCCATGTCCCCGACTACCACCTGCGGGCTGTGGATTTGCCGTAACTGCGCGGCCGAGATTAACTGCCGCCCCGCAATCTTGCCGCCATTCATCTGGAAGGCGACATATTTCAGCATGTCCTCCAGCGTCGAGTTGACCGCACCGTTGGGCCCCACCCCGAACCGCTGGTAAACATAGAAGGGGATTTCCTCGGCTTCCCCGGACTTGATGGCGTGGGGCTTGGCGTAATCGGGCGACCTCTGCGATACGAGCACCGAGGTGTTGGATGCGTCCATGCGCAGGGGCGTGAAGATGCGCTCGTTTACCAACCGCTCCCACGTGCTGCCGGCCACCACGCCTTCGAGATACCCGGCCGCCACATACATCAGGTTGTTGTACTGGTAGCCGGACCGGAAGGTGCTGTTGGGTTCCAGATAACGCAACCGGCGCATCAACTCCTCGCGCTCGAGCGGCACGGCCCAACGGATGAAATCGTAGGACGGCAGGCCGGAGCGGTGGGCCAGCATGTCCCTGATGGTGACCAGGTCGGTTGCCACGGGGTCGTGGAGCCGGAACCAGGGCAGGTACTCGCGGACCGGACGATCCCATTCGAGCTTGCCCTCGTCAACGAGGATGGCGGCCACCAACGCGGTGAAGGACTTCGAAAACGAGCCCGTGGCGAAGATTGTGCCTGGCGTGACGGGCAATCTTCGTTTAGAGTCGCGTAGACCATAGCCCTTGGCGTGCAAGATCCTGCCGTCCTTGACGATTCCCACCGCCGCCCCAGGGACGCGGTATTCCCGCATGGCTCTCCGGACCGCCGCGTCCAGATCGCCCGCGGGCTGGGCGGCCGACACCCACACGGAAAGTAGCGCAACAGCAAGGAATTTCGGGACCATATGTGCTTTACCGTACAGCCTTGCACCGGCGACCGCAACCGAGCGCCGCGCTACAGTGTTTTCCCGCCTGCCCTACCGTCTGTTCGGGATACCGCCGCCGGGGACCCGATTTCTATGCTGGTAGCACCATGAAGGTAATTTTCAGCGATCTCGACGGCACCCTGCTCCACCCCCACACCTACTGCTGCGATGCGGCTGAACCCGCGCTGCGGCTGGTGCGGGAGCAGAACGTTCCGCTGGTCTTCTCGACGAGCAAGACCCACGCGGAAGTGGAATTCTGGCGCGAGCGCCT
Organism: Bryobacteraceae bacterium; assembly: GCA_035561075.1. Lineage (GTDB taxonomy): Bacteria > Acidobacteriota > Terriglobia > Bryobacterales > Bryobacteraceae > JAMCRM01. The sequence goes on along the minus strand of DATMYF010000040.1, from coordinate 40,849 downwards.
GGAAAACCGCGATCCGTTCATTGTAGAGAACGGCGGCGCAATCTACATTCCGGACGGCTATTTTCCGTTCGACATTCCTGGGGCCGTACGGAGGGACGGCTACGACGTAATCCAACTTGGCACGCCTTACCCGGAACTGGTGGAGACACTCCGAAAGTGCGCGCTGGAGAGCGGCTGTGAGGTGCTTGGCTTCGCGGACTGGAACGTAGCCGAGGTGGCCACCCGCACGCGCCTGCCCGTGAAACAGGCCGAGCTCTCGAAGCAGAGGGAGTATGACGAGCCCTTCGAAATCGTGGGGCTGGGCACCTACCGGCTGCTGGCGGCTATAGAAGCCCACGGGAAGAGCTGGACCCGCGGCGATTCCTTCTACCACATCACCGGCGGGAACGACAAAGCCGAGGCCGTCCGCCGCTTGACCGCGCTCTACAACCAGGCCTTCGGCAACGTGGTAACCGTGGGCCTCGGGGACGGCCACAACGACGCCGGCTTCCTGGCAACCGTGGATCTCCCGGTGGTAGTGCAGTCCCGCTTCGCAACCGCACTGGTGCGGGCCGTCCCGCACTGCTTCGTCTCGCGCTGGCCGGGACCGCACGGCTGGAATGAAGCGGTGCTTCACCTCATGGCCGCCAAACCCAAGGCAATGGCAGGCCGCGCTTAAGGGAGACAGACATGTCGGACTTCTACCAGACCGGGTGCATCACCACCCTGCACAGACTGAATCCGAACGGCGTCCACCGGCTGGAAGCGGAACTGCGGCGCTATTCCGAAACGCGTCCGATCGGGCTGGTGCTGCCCGCCCTCTACTCGGAGTTCGAGACCCCCGCGATGCGGGGGATCGTGGACCAGCTCGCCGAGGTGGATTACCTCCGCCACATCGTGGTAGCGCTGGGGAAGGCCAGCCGCTCCCAATACCTCAAAGCGCGCGCCTTCTTCGCCGACTTCCCCCACCCGGTAACGTTCCTTTGGGTGGACAGTCCGCGCATGCAGAGCCTGATGCGACTCCTCGACGAGCGCGGGCTCTCCGCCGGGCAGGATGGCAAGGGGCGCTCCGCCTGGCTCTCCTACGGTTACCTGCTGGCCACCGGCGATTGCGACGTGATCGCGCTGCACGATTGCGACATCAAGAACTACGACCGCCAGTTCCTGGCCCGGCTCTGCTATCCGGTGGTGAATCCGAATGTGGATTTCGATTTCTGCAAAGCCTACTACGCCCGGGTAACGGACCGCATGCACGGCCGCGTGACGCGCCTGTTCTGGACGCCGCTGGTGCGCGCGGTGGCGGGCATGGCGCCGAACACCCCGCTGCTGCACTTTCTGGACAGTTTCCGCTATGCGCTGGCGGGCGAGTTCGCCATGAAGGCCAACCTGGCGCGCGTCAACCGCATCCCGGGCGACTGGGGCCTGGAGGTCGGGGTGCTGGCGGAGGTCTACCGCAACTGCTCTCCGTCCCGCACCTGCCAGGTGGACCTGGCCGACAACTACGATCACAAGCACCAGGCGCTCTCCGCGGAGGACCCCTCGAAAGGCCTGCGGCGCATGACCTGCGATATCGCCAAAACGCTCTTCCGCACCCTGGCCGGCGAGGGCGTGATCTTCACCGAGGGGATGTTCCGCTCGCTCGAAGTGCGCTATCAGCGCACCGCCGAGGACATGACCATGCGGTACTACGCCGATTCGCAGTTGAACGGGTTGCACTTCGAGCGCCATGCCGAGGAGCAGGCGGTCGCGACCTTCGCGCAGAGCTTGCGGCAGGCAGCCGCCGAGTTCCTCGAAGACCCGCTCGGGCTGCCCCTGATTCCGAACTGGAACCGCGTCCTTTCCGCGATCCCCGATTTCTACGAAATGCTGCTCGGGGCAGTGGAAGAAGACGCCCTGCTGGAACGCGTTTATGCGGCCTAGCGCGCCAGGCCTGGAAAGCTTTCTCCCGGCCGATGCGGTGTCCGCCGCCGCCGCGCTCGGGCGCGCGGACATCGTCATCGGGATCCCCAGCTACAGGAACGCCCGCACCATCGGCCATGTGGTGCGGGCGGCGCAACTGGGGCTCGCGAAGTATTTCCCGCAGTTCACCGCGGTGATCGTGAACTCCGACGGCGGCTCGAACGACGGCACCCGCGAGGCCGTGCTCTCGGCACCGCTCGAAGACGGCCGCGTGCTGCTGTTGCGCCATCCGCTGCTGCCCGTCCACCGGCTCTCGATGCCGTATCACGGGATTCCCGGCAAGGGCAGCGCCTTCCGGCTGATCTTCGGGATGGCATCGCTGATTGGTGCGCGGGCCTGCGCGGTGGTGGACGCCGACCTGCGCTCCATCACCCCGGAGTGGTTCGACCTGCTGCTGCGGCCCGTCCTGCATGCGGACTTCGATTTTGTGGCGCCGTACTATCACCGCCACAAGTACGACGGCACCATCACCAACAGCATCGTCTACCCGCTCACACGCGCGCTGTACGGCCTGCGCGTCCGGCAGCCCATCGGAGGCGATTTCGGCATGTCGCGCCGCCTGTTCAACCGCTACCTGGAGCGCAACGACTGGGAGACCGACGTGGCGCGCTATGGCATCGACATCTGGATGACCACTATCGCCATCTGCGAGGGTTTCCGCGTCTGCCAGAGCTTCCTGGGGGCCAAGCTCCATGACGCCAAGGACCCCGGCGCGGACCTGAGCGCCATGCTGCACCAGGTAATCGGCTCCGTCTTCCAGCTTATGAACGAGTACGAGCCGGTCTGGCGCGCGCGCACCGGCAGCGAGAACGTGGACCTGTTCGGCTTCCGCTACGATGTGGGGCTCGACCCCATCCAGGTGAACGTCCCCCGCATGATTGGAAAGTTCCGCCACGGCTGCCAGGACCTTGGCGAGATATGGTCCGTGGCGCTCACCAAGGAAACCATGTCGCGCATCAGCGCTCTCGCGCGCGAGCCCGACGAAGCCCGGTTCCATCTGGACGACGAGTTATGGGTAAGAGTGATTTACGATTTCGCCCTGGCGTTCAAGCGCGGCAAGCTCGACCGCGGCCACCTGATGCGCTCACTGACTCCGCTCTACATGGCGCGGGTGGCATCGTTTGTTCTGGAAACCGAAGAGCTGGGGCCGGAGGCGGTGGACGAGAAGATTGAAGTGCTGTGCCGCAGGTATGAGGCGGCGAAACCGTACCTGCTGGCCGGCTGGTCCGGCGCGGCTCCACCGGCGGAGGACCGGCGTTCTCCCGCCGCGGACGCCATGGAGAAGATGAAAGAGGCACATTATGATTGACACCTTGAGGGCCATCGTGCGAGGCACCCTGGAGCGCCTCGCCCACATGGCCGAAACCCAGTTGCCGCCGCTAATCGTGGCCGCGGCCATTATGCTCTCGGCGTTCCTGCTGGCGAGCGTGGTGCGGCTGCTGATCCTGCGGGTATTTCATGGCATCGCGCTCGACCGCTTCCTGCGGCGCTCCGGCGTGTCGTCCCTGGTGGACCACTCCGGAACCCTGCGGGCCTCCGGCGTGGTGGCGCAGAGCGCCTACTGGGGCATCCTGATCATCGGCTTCCTGGCGGCCCTGCAGGCGTTCGGCACGGAGTTCACGGCGCGCATCGCCGAGGGCGCGGTACTGCTTTTCCCGCGATTGCTGGCCGGCGCCGCGGTGGTGCTGGGCGGCATCTGGCTGGCTCAATACCTGGGCCGCAGCGCGCTGGTCTGGGCGGTGAACGAGGACTGGCCCTGGGCGCGGCTGTTCGCCGCGGCAGTGCGGTCGATGGTGGTGTTCGCCGCCGTAGTGGTGGCCGCAGACATCCTGAACTTCGCCCGGGGCGTCTTCCTGATCGCCTTCGTGCTGGTGCTGGGCGGGGCCGTGCTGGCGGCCAGCCTGGCGCTGGGTCTGGGCGCCCGCGATGCCGTCCGGCGCCGCATCGAAGAGAGCACCTCCGGACTGCCGGAACCCGAACCCCGCGAACGCTCGCTCTGGCATCACCTCTGAAGAGCGCTACATTGATAAGTAAGGGACCGGCACCCTTGGAGGGACGGCAGACCAGGTGAGATTGCGGGGTTGGCCAATTCTGGCGCTGGGGTTCGGCACCCTGGTGCTGCTGGCCGTATTGTCAAGTGTCGATAGCTGGCGGCGAACCGGCCAGATCTACGAGTCCGTCCTCGCGATTCATCAGTCGCACGTCCGCACCGAAGCGGCCACGCGGGAGATCGAATCCGGCATCTACCTCTCCGGCATCTTCGCGCGCGATTTCCTGCTGGACCCCTCCCAGATCACCGCGGACCTGCACCGGGGTGAGCTGCTCGAAATTCGGGCCCAGATGGAGCAGCAACTGGGAACCATCAGGGAGCTTGCCGCCGCGGCGGACCCCGGACTGCCGAACCGCCTGCGCACGGAACTCGATGCCTACTGGGCCTCTCTCGACCCCATCTTCGACTGGACCCCCGAACAGAAGCGCGCCCTCAGCTCCCTCTTCCTGCGCAAAGTGGTGCTGCCGCGGCGGAATGCCGTGCTGGAAATGGCGCAGCAATTAAAAGCCCTCAACGAGGCGGATCTGCGGGAGCGCCAGAACCGCATCTACAACAAGGTGCGGGAGTCGCGTCGCGCGGGCCAGAAGATGCTGATCGGGCTGCTGGCGCTAGGCATCGCGGTGTCGCTCGCCAGCGTCATCCGGATCTCGCGGCTGGAGGAACGCGCCGAGGAACAGCACCAGTTGACGGAACGCGCCGAACAGGAGATGCGCCGGCTCTCCCAACAGCTTCTGCGCGCCCAGGAGGATGAGCGCCGCAGCCTCTCCCGCGAACTGCACGACGAGATCGGCCAGACCCTTACCGCCATGCGGGTGGAACTGGGGAACCTGGAGCGCCTGCGCAACGGCTCCGAGGAGCAGTTTCGGGCACACCTGGACGATGCCAAAAAGCTCGCCTCCCAGACGATGGTGTCGGTGCGGAACCTGGCGGCGGGGCTGCGCCCGTCGGTTCTGGACGACCTGGGACTCGGCCCGGCGCTGGAGTGGCAGGCGCGCGAATTCTCGCGCCGTTCCGGCATCCCCGTAGAGGTGCAGCTCGAGGGGCTGGTGCCGGAACTGCCGGAGAATTACCGTACCTGCGTCTACCGCGTCGCACAGGAGGCGCTCACGAATTGCGCGCGCCACGCCGAGGCCAGCCATATCCGGATCCTGCTGCACTCCGATACCGAGCGGCTCTCCCTGGCCGTGCAGGATAACGGCCGCGGGCTGCCGCCCATGGCGAACGGCGAGTTGCCGCGCATCGGCCCCGGCCTGGGGCTGATCGGCATTGAGGAGCGCGTCAAGGAATTGGGCGGCTCGCTCGCCATTCACTCGCAGCCCGGTAAAGGTATGCTTCTCAAAATTTCCGTTCCGCTGCCCGTGGAGGCCGCATGAAGAAATGCCGCATCCTGCTGGCCGACGACCACGGCGTGGTCCGGAAGGGACTGCGTTTCCTGCTCGAAAGCGAACCCGGCCTGGAAGTGGTGGGGGAAGCCGCGGACGGGCGCCAGGCAGTGGACCTGGCTGCCGAACTCAAGCCCGACATCATCGTGATGGACATAGCCATGCCGCGCCTGAACGGCATCGAGGCCACCCGGCAGATCGTCCGGGACCACCCCGAAACCGCCATCATCATGCTCAGCATGCACTCGGACGAAGAGTACCTGGTCCGCACCCTGAGCGCCGGCGCGAAGGGCTACCTGCTGAAGGATTCCGCCGAGGGCGACCTGGTGCGGGCCATCCATTCCGTGTCGGCAGGCCAGCCATACTTCAGTCCCGCCATTGCCAAGACGTTGCTCGACGACTATCTCCGGCACCTCCAACAGCGCGGCCTGACGGATTCCTACGATCTGCTCACCGACCGCGAAAAGGAGGTTCTGCAACTGCTGGCGGTGGGCAAGACCAACAAGGATATCGCCACCATATTGGACCTCAGTCCTTACACGGTCGAGACACACCGCACCCACATCATGCAGAAGCTGGACCTGCATAACACGGCAGAAATCGTACTGTACGCGGTGCGGAAGAAGATAGTGGCGTAGGGGCTATTCGGCGGCCGCGTCCGTACCGGCCGTCAACACGCAGGCCGCAAGCTTCTGCGGATCGCAGATCACCGGCGACTGCCGCGAAAGATTGAAGCGGCCCCGGGTGAGGTATGCCACCGCCGCAGTCCCAGCCACCCAGGGCTGCAGCACCGCCAGGGGCACCACGTACTTCTTCGAGCGAACCAGCGATTCGCTGACCCCCTGCAACTTTGTGCTGGGCTGCGAACCTACGACCTGCGGAATCTCGAACCGCGCAAGCCCCAGTTCCGGCCGGCGCCGGCCGTACTCCACCAGCGATTTAGCCGAGTGCTTCGGGGTGGTGATCCCAAGGTCCGCGACGATGCTCCGCCGCAGCGCTCCCGGATAATAGAAGTTCACGACGGCGCGAGCGAAATCCGCGCAATTCCGATACAGCAGGTGAAAGCGCCTCCGGTTGCGCTGCGCGTTGAGATGCGCGATCAGGCGCTCGTCGTCTTCCTGGGTGGTTTCGAGTGAGAAGCCGTAGATGGTGCGATCGTAGGCGGCGCCGGCAAGTTGAATCCAGTCGCCGGAGGGCATTTCTCCCTCGGGCCCATCGGGTGCAATATTCCGCAGATGCGAACGGCGATAGAGGTCCCGCAAGGCTGCCACGCGCGGGGCATCGACACTGGCGGGCACAGCCTCGGGATCTTCGACAGCGTATAGATAGGGCAGCAGCGGTACGGCGAGCCAGTCGTACCCTGCGATGCGGTTATACCGGCTGATCACCACGCCGTTCTCTCCAGTCCGGCAGAGCCGCAAAGTAGTGGGGGTGTCCGCGCAAACGCGGGAGAGGTAAACGGCGGCGTGGCCGGTTGGAGTAAACGCTCCAAATTTTCCAAAAGGTTCGCCAACCAGGACCGCCACCCTTGCCTGGACGGGCGCTAATGCCGCAAGAAGCCATAGAAAGAGAAATGCCAAGGAGCTGTGCATCGTGAATTGTGGACGGCTATAAACATTTCTAACGCGCGAGCGTACGGTTGGGTTTCGCAGCTCGGGGCAGGCCTACTTCGCGAGCCTCGCGCGCAGGATTTGGCAGGCGTTATCGTGGCAGCGGGAGACTTGCACTCTGCCGTCCGAAATCACGCTCCGGACCTTGTGAATGGTGACGATTTCGCCATCGAGTACGATGGCCACCCGGCCGCCAAGGTGCGCGCGCGTGAATGCCTCGAGCGTGCCGAGGTGTTGCCGGGCGAGCGTGACACTGAGCAGGGTCCAACCGCGATCGTCCTGCCTCGCCTGCGGAGGCGCGGCCAGCACCAGCGGCACGAAGGAATGCGCATCGAGTGTGATGTACCTGCGGGGTGCGTTGCGGTCCGCGTCCGAATACTTCGCATCGTACGGCAGCGCCGCTTCGGAGGCGGTCGCCGTTTCCCCGAGAACCGCGTACACGCCATTTCGCAACGCAGCCTGGGCGGCATCCGACTGCGCGACAACCAGGAACATAAAGCCAGCGAGTATCCACGGGCGCATAATCGATTGGACACCACGCCCGGCCGAAAGGTTCCCGCAGCCGCTCAGGATAGCGTGACGATAATGCTACCGTTCTCCACGGCCGTCTGAAGCGGGCTTCAACGGCTGTCCAGCCGAGCCATAGATCACCTGGCCAGAATAGGTGAAAGTCGATTTCCCGATACTGCAGCACTGCACCGTACGGGTGCCGGGCACCGGATCGAGGCGCCGCCCCATGTGGGTGCACTTATTCGGAAACGCGTGGTACTGATTATCGGCTCCGTGAACCACCAGCACGCGGTTGGGGAGGCCTGCTCCCTCCAACCGGATTGCCCCGCCGCTGCTGGCGAGTTCCGGCGCGCGCGCCAGGTCGATGACGAGACGTCCGTTGGAGCAACTCCAGCAGAGGGCGTCCTTCGGGGACTCCGTGCCGCAGTTTGTCGTATATGTCCCTTAGGCATTATCGCCCACCAGTCTCCTGGCGAGCGGGTATCGATCCACCACCAGTTCCCTGGCCGGCTCAATCAGCGCGTTCCAGTTGGAATCCATGCGGTTGAGCAGCCATTCCCTGCCCTCCTCAAAGCCGCACTTCCGGACAACGAAGGCAAAAAAGAGCCAGTAGGCCGGGCGGACAATCTGTGATATGGCGTCCGCGTTCGACAGGCAGATCTCCTCCGGCGTTCCCGCGCCCAACGGCACGGGAGTGACATGCGACGCGATCGCCCGGGACACGTTCTCCGCGATGGATAACGGGTAGCCGCGCAAGGCCAGCAACTCGCGAGCGTGCGCGGCGCTCACCACAGCGTGGTCCCTTAGGGTAGTGATGTCGCGCACCGCGGAAATGTCATGAAGGTAGGCCGCCAGTTGGACGACTTCCGCATTCGCGCCGAGGCGTGGCGCAAGGCAGTCAGCGTAGCTGGCGACGACGGCCAGGTGCTCATCGAAGAACTCCGGGCCGAAGACGTTCGTACCGCGGCGGCACTCGCCGGCAACATACCGGCGTATATCCTCAATTCCCATGCCGCCACCCTAACACACGCGTCCCTACTCCGACAGAGGTACTCTGCCCGGGGTTCCCAGCCTTTACATTGCGTGACCGTTGCTGTACCCTTAAGTGGAGCTAGTGTTTCTTTTTTATCTCACTTCGGGTCGTCTGAACTGCTTCGGACTATCTAAACCTAACCCGGCCCGGTAACTCAGGAACGTATGCCTTTCGCACAACACGGCACGCGTGCATTTACCGCCGTTTCGATCGGCAGAAACACGCCTGCTGCGTCGGGTGTCTACGGCCTCTCGAACTCCCGGGAATGGATCTATGTGGGGGAAGCCGACGATGTCCGGTCTCAGCTATTGAATCAGCTCCGGGATATACATACGTTCCCGGACGGACAGCGCCCAACCGGCTTTACGTACGAGCTCTGCGATGCGGGATGCCGCAGCGAACGGCGGGATGAGCTGGTCCTCGAACTCGAACCCATCCGCAACCGGCACCGTCCCGAAAACAAGGAGACCTACAAATGATCGGAACGATTGCATCTTTCAACCGGACCAGCACCTCCGGTGTTATCAGGTCCCAGGCTGGAGACAGCGTCCCGTTCGACTCGGCTGCCGTACTCGCGTACGATATTTCCGGGCTCACGGTCGGCCAGCAGGTGATTTTCGAACTGGAGGGACGCGCCGCACAACGGGCGATCAACATCCAGACCCTCCGCCGGCTTCCGCAAATCGAGGGCAGGCATGACGAGATGGCGGAACTGCGCTACATGGGCTTCGAATCGCAGGGGGACGCGCGCATCTATCGTTTCGAGCGGCTCTCGCGCGGTGAAGATAAGCAGACCTTCGCATTGAAGATAGACATGATGTTATTCCGGAAGTATCACGTGATGATACAGGAAGGTCCCGCGCTGTGCCTCTGGTTACTGGGAAACGAGCTGAAGATGGAAGCCGCCAGCCAGCTCCAGTTGCCAGGTGCCATCACGGACCAGTACATGTCGGCATGGGTGGCCACCAAACCGCTTCCGGGCTCGAAATCCGGCCGTAAGAGCGTCGCGCGCACCCCCACGGAGACCTCGCATCATGCGTGAGCGGCCCAGCCGCGCGCTTCAGATGCTCTTCTTGAGCCTGAGCGTCTGATAGAGGACAGGCAGCACCGCCAGGTCCTTCTCCGAAGCAAGTTCTTCCTTGATCGCGATAATGGTCTCCAGGTCGAGCACCAGGATTCCCCTTCCCTCGCCGATTTCGAATTCGTTCGAGTGCGGCAGCAGGTCCGTAAACCCGAGGTTCCGGCCAACGCTGCCCAGCGGCAGGCGATTGAGATTGCCGGGCTCCCTGGAATAGACCAGGCGCCGTTCAGGACCGCCGCGAGCCCGCCTACGACGATGAACCGGATGTCCCGTTCGCAAACGTTCGGGCATTCCGTTCGCGAATCTCCAGGATGTCGTTGATGCGCTCTTCCAGAAACCGCAGGCGCTCCAGGGGCGTAAGGGAGAGCATCCACCGGACCAGGCTGAGGTCCACGCCGTCTTCGCTGTATTCCGGCGCCGGAGCGCGGTCGTGGGCGTCCTGACCTGTCACAGCGCCCAGCATACCGCCGCTTCGCCGCCCGCGTAAACTGCCCGCCCTGATTTCGCTCATAATGAGAAGTCAAACATGATGGGCACTCGCAGGGACTTCATCCGGTCCGCCGCCGCAGCCGCCGCGCTGCTTCCTGCCGCGGCGCATGGCGCGCAGGGTTCGGGCGACGCTATTCCGCTCGACGGGCCCTGGCAGTTCCGCGTTGATCCGCAGAACCGCGGAGAACTGGAGGGCTGGCACTTGGCTGGCACCGACGACGCTGCCTGGACCGAAGTCACCGTCCCGCACACCTGGCAGGTCCAGCCGGAAACCGCCGGGCACCACGGCCCCGCCTGGTATCGCCGCTCCTTTGAGGCCTCCGCATGGTGGAATTCCCAGACCGTGCGGGTAGAGTTCGAAGCCGTCTACCACACCGCCGCCGTGTGGGTAAACGGGAAGCTCGTAGGCCGGCACATCGGCAAGGGCTATACAGCCTTCGCTTTCGACATTACCACCGCGTTGAGACCTGGCGCGAACGTGATCGCGGTACGCGCGGACAACTCGTTCGATGAACAGATTCTGCCGCGCGGCAACTCTTACGATTGGGCCGGGGACGGCGGCATCACCCGCCCGGTAAGCTTGCTGGTGACCCCGTCCGTCTACATCGAGCGCATCGACATCGACGCTTTGCCGGATTTCACCACCCGCCAGGCGCAGCTCGACGTCCGGGTGATATTGCGAAACGGCTCGCGTTCCGACGCCTCCGTACCGCTCGCGTGGGTGGTGGAGGAAGACGACACTGGTCGCGCCGTACTGCGGGCGCAGCGCACGGGCATGGTATCCGTTCCGGCCGGCGGCGTCCAGGAGGTGAAGCTGCCGGGCACGCTTAACGGACCGCGCCTATGGCACTTCGACCATCCGAATCTGTACCGCCTCACCGCCGATATCGGCGGCCACCAGTACACCTCCACCTTCGGCGTGCGCCGTTTCGAGGTGCGCGACGGCGCCTTCCTGCTGAACGGCGAGCCTGTTCGCCTGATAGGTGTGGAGCGCATGGCCGGTAGCCATCCGGAATTCGGCATGGCCGAACCTGCCTCCTGGATCGAGCACGACCATCGCGACCTGAAAGAGCTCAACTGCGTCTTCACCCGCGTCCATTGGCAGCAAGACCGCCGTGTGCTCGATTTCTGCGACCGCCACGGCATCCTGATCCAGACGGAGGTCCCCACCTGGGGCGCGCACACGTTTAAGGGCATGGGTACCCAGCCCACGATGGAACTCATGGATAACGGCCTCGAACAGCTTCGGGAGATGATACGGCGCGACCGCAACCACCCCTCCCTGTTCGCCTGGGGACTGTGCAACGAGGTGGACGGCCAAAACCCCGCGTCGCAAGAGTTCATCCGCAGGATGTACGAGGAAGCGCACCGCCTGGACCCCCACCGCCTGCGCACCTACGCCTCCAGCAGCCTGCAAAATGCGACCCTCGCCCAGGACGCCGCCGGTTCCATGGACTTCGTCTCCTGGAACGAGTACTACGAGAGCTGGCTCCGGGGCAGCCAGGAAGATCTGATCGCTAATCTCGACCGCATCCACCAGGCGTTTCCCGGCAAACCCGTGGTCATCAGCGAGTACGGCTGGTGTGAGTGCAGCCCCAAGCACATCGGTGCCGACCGGCGTCGCGCGGACGTGCTCGAACAGCACACCCGCATCTTCCGCGAGCGCCCGTGGATAGCCGGCGCCATTTTCTTCTCTTATAACGATTACCGCACCCATATGGGTGACAAGGGTGTGGGAGCGCTGCGCCAGCGGGTGCACGGCGTGGTGGACGTGTATGGCGCGCGGAAGCCGTCGTTCGACTTGCTGCGCCGCGAGTCGAGCCCCATCGCCGAAGTGGCCGCATCCCGCCAGGAGGGCGTCGTATCAGTACGGGTACGTACGCGTAGGAGCCTGCCCGCCTACACGCTCTCAGGTTACAAGGTGCGGCTAATCGTCTACGCTCACGGCAATTTGCCGATGGAAGTACGGGAAGCGCCGTTGCCCCGCATCCCTCCGGGCGGCGAGGCCGCGGTGCGAATTTCCACGAAGCTGCCGGCCGCCCAGAAGGTCCGCATTGAGGTGCTCCGCCCGACGGGCTTCCCCGCCGGCGCGACGGTCCTGTAATGTTCGGGTGCGGCCGTCCGTTCGACGCCCTCCTGTGATATGACTGATCGTTATGGATGAACAGGACGTCCGCACCGACCCCGAGCAGCCCGCTTCTGACGAGGAGCCCAAGCGGCCCCGCGCTCCCATCACCCTCAAGGTCAGCGAGAAGGGCGGCCTTTCCGTCTATGGCCTGGGGCGTTTTCCCGTCACCCTCTATAAAGAGCAGTGGGTCAGGCTGCTGGAAGTGACGGACCAGATCCGCAACTTCCTGCGCGACCACGACAGCGAACTGAAGAAGAAGGAACAGTGAAACGCGCCTGCGTGTGGCTGGCGTTCGCGCCGTTGGTGGCATTGGCGGCCACGTTCTCCCAGCAGACACGGCAGTTCTGGTCGGTCGAAGACGGCCTGCCGGCCAATGATGTGCTGGCTGTCGCGGCGGCAGGAGCCGATGTGTACGCCGGGACATCCCAGGGGCTCGCCCGATTTTCAGGCGGGAAGTGGAGTCCCATCAGGGGAGTCACCGGCCCGGTGCCGCTTCTGGCGGCATACGGGGATGAGTGCTTCGCCGCAGCCGGTGGCAGGCTGTACCGCATCCGCGATGCCGGCGCAGTAAAAGTTGCCGCGCTGCCCCCCGGAACGCGCGCACTGGTGGCCTCGCCTGCGGTCCTGGCAATCGGGGAGGCCGGCGTCTTCGCGCTGGGCACCGCAGGCTTTGCCCGGCAACCCGGTCCCCGCGGCCTACGGCACGCCGCCGTTGGACCGCGAGGCGAACTGGCGGTGGCCGGCGTGGACGGCCCTTACGTGCGGCCCGCACCCGGCGCGCCTTGGCGAACCCTCTTCCCGCGCGAAGGAAACCGCCGCTGGGCGCCCGAAGACGTGCGCGCCGTCGCATACGACACACGCGGCCGCCTATGGTTCGCCTCGCCCCAGGGGGCAGGGTGCCTTGACGGCCAATGGCGCCTCTACACCGGCCACGAGGGCCTGCCCTACGACGATTTCACTTCGATCGCCACGGCGCCGGACGGCTCTGTCTGGTTCGGCACCGCCCGCGGCGCCATTCGATTCCACGACGGCACTTGGGAGTACCGCCAGGGCCTCCGCTGGTTGCCCGCCGACAACGTGCGCGCCGTGACCGTTTCACCAGCGGGGCAAGCCTGGTTCGCCACCCCCGCCGGCGCCGGCCGCATCTCGCCCGAACCGATGACATTCGCCCGAAAGGCCGCACACTTCGAGGAGCAGATCGATAAATATCACCGCCGAACCCCATACGGCTATGTGGACGCTGTCACCCTGCCCCGCCCCGGCGACCTAGCCGGGTACAGCCAGCATGACAGTGACAATGACGGCCTCTGGACCGCGATGTACGGCGCGGGCGAGTGCTTCGCCTGGGCCGCCACCCGCGATCCGGCGGCCAAACGGCGCGCCAGGGCGGCTTTCGAGGCGCTACGTTTCCTCCAGACCGTTACCCAGGGCGGCACCCCGCCGGCGCGTCCCGGCTTCGTGGCCCGCACCATACTTCCGGTTTCGGGTCCCGACCCCAATCTGCGATACACGCGCGAGAAGGACGAGCAATTCCGCGCCAGGCGCGATCCCTACTGGAAGGTGATGCACCCCCGCTGGCCGAAGAGCGCCGACGGCCGCTGGTATTGGAAGGCGGACACCAGCTCCGATGAGCTCGACGGCCACTACTTCTTCTATGGCCTCTACTACGATCTGGTGGCCTCCACGGATGAGGAGAAGCAGGAGGTGCGCGCGGTCGTCTCAGCCGTTACCGACCACCTGATGGAGCATGATTTCGCGCTGGTGGATTGGGACGGACAACCCACGCGCTGGGCGGTCTTCGGCCCCGGCGAACTAAACCAGAACCCACGCTGGATCGTGGAGCGCGGTCTGAATTCCCTCAGCGCGCTGACGTACCTCAAGGTGGCGGAACACGTTACCGGCGTGGCGCGCTACACCCAAGCCTACCGCGATCTCATCGAACGCCACGGCTACGCAGCTAATGCCATGATTGCCAAGCTGAGTACCGGACCCGGTTCGGGCAACCAGTCCGATGACGAAATGGCATTCATGGCCTATTACAACCTGGTCCGTTACGAAAGCGACCCCAAACTGCGCCGGATGTACACGCTCTCACTGGAGAACTACTGGCTGACCGAGAAGCCCGAATTAAATCCGCTCTTCAACTTCATTCGTGCGGCAAGCACGGGCAGCACTTCGGGGGGGTGGCTTGAGGAGTCGCTTGATACCCTGCGTCGCTACCCTCTCGACCGCTTCGACTGGCGGCTCTCCAACAGCCACCGCAGAGATATCGTGCCGCTGCCCGAACACGCCCGTGATGACCGCCGTTACCCGGCAGGCGTCCGCCGGAACGGCCTGGTGCTACCGGCCGACGAGCGCTTCATCGACCACTGGAACCAGGATCCCTACCGCCTGGACCAAGGTAGCGAAGGCCGGCAATTGGCCGACGGGGCATCGTTCCTGCTCCCTTACTACCTCGGTCTTTATCACCGGTACGTTCCCGATTGAGCATGTGAAAATTCTCGCGTCGAGCACTAGACAAAGAGGTCTTAAAGTGCTACCGTGAATTCAACAGACAGCATCCCTGGTGATGAGACCCCTCCCATCGCCAGCCCCTCTGAGTGCAGCCCCGGGTACCCAGCCCGGGGCTTTAATTTTTTAGGGATCAGCTTCGGCATACAGATCATCCACTGCCGTTCTATTGACAAAAACTGGTTTATGGTGAAAACTAGCCCACATGAAGGACTATTTCGAACCTCCAGTGAGTTCGGGGCGGCGAGCCGCCTCCTATTGGTACGTCGATGGCCTTCCCCACGCGGTATTCGGGTTGGCGCTCCTCATGTCTGGTGCTCTGGCACTCCTGTGGCGCGTCTATCTGCCCAACCCTCGACTGGGACACTACTTTGCGATAGGAATGATGTTCGTCCTCTACTCCTTGATGGGACGCCACTTCGTCGATATCCTGAAATCGCGCGTAACATATCCACGCACCGGATACGTGCAACCGCCGGAGGAGGCAGAGCGCATTTCGCTGACAACGCTATCCTTACAGCCCGGTCCGCAGCCTAAAGAAAACGCGACCTCGTTCGACCGGCGGATCGCGATCGTAATCTTCTTTTTCGTTCTCACCCCTTTTTCCGCAGCACCACGTTGGTTCGTCCCCGTTCTGATGGCCGCACTTGCTGCCACGCTGTATGTGCTCAACCGGAACTCGGAACCTCCTTTCCGATGGTGGTCTGTGCTGGTTCTGGGGCTCATGGGACTCGTGTTTCTGTGGGTGGATGTTCCTCTGCTTGTTCAGCCTTCGTTGCCGCTCCTCCTGGTTGGTTTATGGCTGGTGGCTCAAGGAGGGGAGACGCTGATCAAGTACCTCCGCGGAAACCGGGGTCCGCAAATTCCGGAGGGCAATCGGACGTGACCAGACGATTGCAGGAAATCTCCCAACTGGATCGACTCATCCACGAACCTGCCCGGTTGGCGATCATGACCATTCTCAGCGGTGCGGGCGAAGCGGACTTCCTGTACCTGCAGCGGGAAGGTGGATTCACTCAGGGTAATTTATCCGGCCACCTGACCAGATTGGAGCAGGCCGGGTACCTGTCAATCGAGAAGAGGTTTAAGGGAAAAGTGCCCCTTACCGTGTGCAGCCTTACCGGCAAGGGCAAGGCCGCTTTCTCCAGATACTCGCAAAGCATGCTCGGAATTCTGAAGTCCAATAGATCCGAGTAGTCCGAAGTCTGCCGCGCTGGAGTGCGCAGCCCTGGTGTTTTACAATCGGTAGGTAGAGGCAGTCACATTGAAACGCTTTTTGCTGGCCCTGTCGGCCGCGGCGCTCTGCCTGGCGCTGTCGCCCGCGAATCCCGCCGCGTTTTCGCTCAGAATCTTTGAAGCCTACCGGATCTCGGAGGGAAAGGTGGTCAAGAGCGGCGATAAGTCCGCCGATATCTCCTTTTACTATCAGACCCGCCGTATGGGCATGATCTCCTACCTGGGTGCCACTAAAATCAAGGAATTCGCCGTCCGCCCGGACCCACGCTCTCTTACCCGTGCCATCGTAGAAACCTGGGACGATTATGTCGCCGGCCCCGCGCCGGGGTACTACGTAATTAAAGGCGCCGAAGGACGCTTCTATCTCGTAAAGCTCGAATCTTTCGAGAACCAGGGCAAGGCCGCATCTTACTGGAAGATGACCTTTGCTCCCGCTGAAGAGATACAGCCCCGGTGAGCGGCGCCCCTACACACGGCGTCGAAAGATCATCATTGCCATCGCGGCCAAAGCTCCGGCGGCCAATGCCAGGCCCCGGGGCCCAGCCGCGTGAGCTGGCCGTAATGGCGCCGCCGGAACTGCCTCGGGTTCGCGTCCGGTCTGCGGCTTTGGCTCCGGTACTCCCGCCGCTTCGGGCCGCCAGCCGTGCCGTTCCGCCCATCCCCTGGTGAGCTCCGCGCCGAAGTAGAAGATCTGCGACGAGTAGTAGAGCCAGACAATCACCACCACCATCGAGCCGGCCGCCCCGTATGCCGATCCCACTGCCGCCTTCCCCAGGTACATCCCGATTGCGAACCTGCCCGCTTCGAACAGGATCGCGGTGAAGAAGGCGCCCGGAAGCACACGCCTCCAATCCATCTCCGCCTGTGGTACGTAACGGAAGATCAGGGAGAAGATCAGTGTCGTGCCGGCCAGCCCGATCGCAATGCTGATTCCTGCCATCACGGGCTCCGGCAACGGAAGGAGGCCCGTGAACCATTTCGCCAGTGCCGCGAGTGCCGCGCTCGCCAGGAGCGATACCAGCAGCAGGAAGCCCAGCGCCAGCACCATTCCGATCGAGAAGAAGCGGTCCTTGACCCACGCCACTAGGCCGGACGTTTCCACCGGCTTCACGTCCCAGACTTTGTTCAACGCGGAACGAAGCTCCACGAATACGCCAGACGCGCCGAATAGCAGGGTGGCGATACTCACCAGCCCCGCCAGGCTTGCGGCGTGGGGCTGCTGCGCGTTTTGCATGGCCGATGCCACGGTGTCTGCGCCTTCCTTGCCGATGAGCGACTGCGCCTGCTGCATGATCTGCTGCCGCGCCCCTTCCGCCCCGAACACGAGCGCCGCGATCGCTACCGCCAGCACCAGCAGCGGCGAAAGCGACAGAATGGTATAGAACGTCAGCGCCGCTCCGAGGCGTGGCGCCTCGTGGGCATTCCACCTGGAAAATGTTTCCTGAATGAGTTCCTTGATCCCTCGCATTCCTGGCCCCAGCATTGTCTAAGCACGCGCTGGACCAGTGCTTCCCGGCCTCCGTGTGAGCGAACGCACCAGGGAACTTGAGTTGCTAACCTTCGCACACTATACCGATGCGTCACTGGCTCGGGTGTGCGTTCGCCGCCGTCTCGGCGTGCCTCTTGCCGCCGCTCGCACGCGGCCAGAACGGTCCGGCTACCCCATCCATCGACGGACAGCGGGTGGCAGAGATCCGCTTCAACCCGCCGCGCCAGCCGCTCACCCCGGAGCAGTTGTCGCGCATCGTGCCTTTGAAGCCCGATACCCCGGCCAGCCTGGAAAACATCCGCAACACCATAAAGGAACTCTACGCGACCGGCCGGTACGCCTATGTGCAGGTGAGTTCCGAAACGGCTCCCACGGGGCTCTCGCTGGTGATTGACACTCGTCCCCAGTGGTTTATCGGGTCTGTGGATGTGGAGGCCGATTTTGGCGCTCCTCCGAACCAGGGGCAGATGGAAAACGCCGCTCGCCTCCACCTCGGCGAAGCCTTCACCGAGGACGAGTTGAACGCCGCCGTCCAGAACATCCAGAACCTCCTGCGCCGCAACGGCTTCTTCCTGGGCACCGTTGTCCCGGAACTCACCCGCAACGACGAGTATCAGCAGATCTCCTTCCGGTTTGTGGTGGACAGCGGCCCGCGCGCCCGCCTCACACATCCGGTAATCACGGGCAACCCTCGCCTGCCCAAAGAGAAGGTGGCCAAGGCCGCCGGGTATAAAGGGTGGTTTCGCTGGAAGCGCGCGCACCGTGCCAATGTTCAGCAGGGACTGGAGCGCATCCGCAAACTCTTTGAGAAGGAAGACCGCCTCACCGCGCGCGGGCGTCTGGAAGACACTCAGTACAACCAGGCCACCAACCGCGCCACCCCCATCATCAACGTAGAGGGCGGCCCCGTGGTCGACATCCGCACGGAAGGCGCCAAGATCGGAGACAAGAAACTACGCCGCTACGTCCCCATTTTTGACGCCCAGGAGATTAACCGCGATCTGCTCGTGGAGGGCGCCCGCAATCTGCGCGATTACTTTCAGGGCCAGGGCTACTTTCAGGCCGAAGTGGATTTCCAGACCGTGGACGTCGGGCCGGACCAGCAGGAGATCGTCTACGTGGTGAACCAGGGGCCGCGCTTCAGCCTCGAAGCAATCACCGTGCAGGGCAACCAGTACTTCACCACCGAGGACATCAGGGAGCGCATGTTCCTGCGGCCGGCCGGCTTCATCGCTCTCCGCCGCGGCCGTTATAGCGAGGGCCTTGCCCGCCGCGACGAGGACGCCATCACGCGCCTCTACCAGGCCAACGGCTTCCGCGATGTGCAGGTCAATGTCCGGACGATCGACGATTATGAAGGCAAGACGGGCCACGTCGCCGCCGCGGTCGAGATCGAGGAAGGCCAGCAGCACTTCGTCTCCGACTTCCGCATTCACGGCGTCAAGGTGCTCAAAGTGGACGACCTCACCGCCCGTCTCTCCTCCCAACAGGGCCAGCCTTTCAGCGAATACAACGTGGGGCTCGACCGCGATTTCATCTTGACCGAGTACCAGAATGCGGGCTATCCCGATGCGGCTTTCGAGTGGCGCATGACTCCCGGTTCAGCGCCGCAGCAGGTCCGGGTCGAGTACTTCATCGCCGAGGGCGAACGGCGCTTCGTCCGCGACGTACTGGTATCCGGCATGGAGGTGACCAGCCCGGGACTGCTCGAGCCCAACATTCTCCTCGCCAAAGGGGATCCGCTCTCCTGGACGGAGATGGGCCGCATGCAGCGCCGCCTCTACGACCTCGGCGTCTTCACAAAAGTGGACATGGCCATCCAGAACCCGCAGGGCGATACCGAGCAGAAATTTGTCCTGTTCGACCTGGAAGAAGGCCACCGGTACGCCACCGCGGTGGGCGCCGGCGCCGAATTCGGGCGCATCGGAGGCGGCGGCAGCACAAACCTCGATCGCCCCGCCGGCAATACCGGCTTTGCCCCGCGCGCCTCATTCGAGGTGAGCCGCCTGAACATGTTCGGGCTGGGACATAGTCTCAACTTCAAGAGCCGCTATTCCAGCCTCAACCGACGCGTGCTGTTGAATTACACCGCCCCGCGATATATGAACGTCGAGGGCCGCCAGGTCTCCATCACCACCATGTGGGACCAGACTTACGACGTCCGCACCTTCCAGGCCCGGCGACTGGAGGGCTCCGTGCAGCTTTCTCAACAACTCTCGCGCGCCACCACCATCTTCGGACGCTATAGCTGGCGCGATGCCCGCGTTGACGAGGCGTCACTCAAGATCAACCCGCTGCTGATCCCGTTGCTGGCACAGCCCGCGCGCATCGGCATGCTCTCTTCCAGCCTCATCCGTGACCGCCGCGACAATCCCACCGATGCCGGGCGCGGCACCTACAATACGCTGGACTTCGGCGTCTCCTCGCGTATTTTCGGCTCCCGCCAGAGCTTCGTCCGCTTCCTCGGCCGCCATGCCCAGTACCACACCTTCCGCCGCCACTGGGTGCTCGCGACGCAGACGCAGTTAGGGGTGCTCACGCCCTTCGCTGTGGCGTCCGGTATCCCGCGCACCGAGGCTATTCCGCTGCCCGAGCGCCTCTTCGGCGGAGGCAGCACCTCCCACCGCGGCTTTCCCGACAACCAGGCCGGGCCGCGCGACACCGTCACCGGTTTCCCTATCGGCGGCAATGCCCAGTTCTTTCATAACACCGAGCTGCGCTTCCCGTTTCTTAGCGATAACATCGACGGCGTGTTCTTTCACGACTTAGGCAATACTTACTCCAAGCTCTCTAACTTATCCTTCCGGGTGACCCAGCGGGACCTGAACGATTTCGACTACATGGTGCATGCCGTGGGCTTCGGCATCCGGTACCGGACCCCCATCGGCCCCATCCGCGTCGACCTCGCCTGGAGCGTTAACCCGCCGAGTTTCATGGGATTCCGCGGCACCCGCGAGGAACTGCTCTTCAACCAGGGGGTGCGGGAGTTGCAGCGGGTCAGCCGTTTTCAATTCTTCTTTTCGATAGGACAGGCATTCTGATGCGCATCCTGTTTTTAATCGCCGCGCTCGCCGCCCCCGTGGCATACGCCGCCCCGACGGTCATCGACAGGACGGCCGTGGCCGTCGGCAACGACGTGATCACAGAGACGGAGATCCTCGAAGAGATCCGGCTGGTGGCGTTCCTCAACGGCCGGGAACCCGAGTTCACCCCAGAGGCCCGCCGCGAAGCCGCCGAACGCCTTGTGGACCAGTACCTCATCCGGCGGGAGATGCGCATTGGCGCGTATGATCAGCCGAAACCCTCCGAGGCGGATGCCATGCTGGCCAACCTCCGGCAGTCCCGTTTCCGCACCGACGCGGAATACCGCGCCGCCCTCCAACGCTACAACCTCACTGAAGCGCGCCTGAAATCGCACCTGCTCTGGCAGTTGACCGCCTTGCGTTTCACCGACCAGCGCTTTCAGGCCGGCCTCACCCAGCCCTCCCAGGATATTCTCAAGCGTCTCGACGCAGAAGCCGAGAGCCAGGCCGACCGCGCATCTTCCAGTGCACCGCCCACGCCGGCACCCACCGCCGCGCCGGCCCAAAACGTCGACCAGCAGCTCGATCAATGGCTCCGCCAGGTACGCGACCGTACCCGCATCGTCTTCATGAAGGAGGCCTTCCAGTGACCCGCCCGAGGCTCCTCGCCATCATCTTCGGATCACTCGCCGCCCTGGTCCTGCTAGTGATCGTGGCCGGCATCATCGTGGTCCAGACGGACTGGTTCCGCGACACCGCGCGCCAGCGAATCATCTCCGGTATCGAAGACGCCACTGGCGGAAAGGCCGAAATCGGCGCGTTTGACTTGGATTGGCAGCGCCTGCGCGTCCAGATCCGCGACTTCGTTCTTCGCGGCACCGAGCCGCGCGACCAGCCGCCTCTCTTCCGCGCGCGGCTGCTGCAAATCGACCTCGGCCTGCTCACTACGGTCCGGCGCCCCTTCGAAATCCGAGCCGCCCTCGTCGATACACCCCAGGGCAATATCATCGTGTACGCGGACGGCACCACCAACATCCCAGGTCCCAAGGAGCCCAAACCCGAAAGCGACAGCACAGCCCTCCGGACCATCGTGGATCTCGCCATAGGGCGGTTCGACGTACGCAATGGCAGCATCCTTTTCGCCGAGCGCCGGGTCCCCGTGGATGCCCGCGGGCGCAACCTGCGCGCGCAGCTCTTCTATGACACTGCCACCCCCGCCTACAAGGGGCAACTCGCCATGGCGCCGCTCGAAATGCGCTCCGGCGGGCGCGAGCCGGTGGACGTCTCCATCACTATCCCAGTGGTGCTCGAGCACGATCGGATCCGTTTCGATAACGCGCTCATCCGCACACCGGAGTCGCAGCTCGCCATCAGCGGCATCGTCGAGAACCTGAAGGACGCCCGCATCCAGGCGCGCCTCCAGGGCCACATCGCGCTCGACGAGGCCCGTCGCGCTGCCGGCCTCGAAATCCAGACCACCGGGAACGTCCCCCGCGTCCTCCAGGCCGACGCCAGCCTGCAGATGGGCGGCGAGCGGATCCAACTTTCCGGGACGCGCCTCACACTGGGACGATCTACCATCCAGGCCTCGGGCGTCCTCCGCGATGCCGCTGAACCCGCCGGGCTCAACTTCAACGGCACGCTCGATCTCGGAGAACTGGGCCGCCTCTTGCGGGTCGCACAGCAACCCGAAGGAGTTGCCAGTCTCAACGGCACCGCCTCAATGACCGGTGACGAGTACCTGGTGCGCGCCAATGTGGACGCCCGCCGGGTGGCCGCCACCCTGGGGACGCGCCGGTTCACGGATCTCTCGCTTGCTTCCGCAGTCCAGGCGGACCCGCGGCGGATCGACCTCACCGGCATGCGCCTCGGCGTCCTGGGCGGCACCCTAACCGGTCGCGCCTCCATCGACCAGCGGCAGCGTTTCGAGGCCGCCGGCCGCCTGGACGGCTTCGACCTCAGGGTACTGGCATCTACCCTGGCCGAACGCGATCTGGCCTACGGCGGCGTCCTCTCCGGCACCATCCAGGGGCGCGCCAGTTTCGAGTCTCCGAAGGACCTCATCGCCGGCGGGAACCTCACCATCTCACCCGCACCCCAGCGTGGCGTGCCCGTGCGCGGAAGTCTCCAGGCGAACTACGACGGCCGCAGCCAGAGCGTGGCCCTGGGGCAATCGTGGCTCGCCCTGCCGCAGAGCCGGATAAATCTTTCCGGCACGCTCGGAAACCGCGTGGACGTGCGTCTGGCCTCCCGGAATCTCCAGGAACTGGCCCCGGGGGTGACCCTGCCGGTGCACCTTAACGGCGGCTCCGCTGCCTTTGATGGCTCTGTGCTCGGCAGCCTCGCGTCTCCGCGCGTGACCGGGCAGGTGCGGGTCACCAACTTCCGCGTCCAGGATCGCCCGTTCAACCTGCTGGCGGCGAACCTCGATCTTTCCGAGTCCCGCGCGGTCCTGCAGGACGGCACCCTGCAGCGCGGTACCCTCGATGCGCGCATCGCCGGGTCCATCGGACTGCAGCGCTACCGCACTTCCCCGCAATCGCCCCTCGACCTCAACGCCGTAATCCGTAACGGCGACCTGCGCGACGTCCTGGCCGTGGCCGGGCAGTCGGATGTCCCCGCCTCGGGCCTGCTGAACGCGTCCGCGCGGATCGGCGGCACCCTGGGAAGCCCCCGGGGCGACGTCTCCGCCGACGTAATTCAGGGCGCGGCATGGCAGCAACCCTTCGACACTCTTACGTTGCGGGCCTCCCTGGCCGAGGGGCGTATTGCCGTCCCTACCCTGGCGATTGCAGTTGGTCCCGCGCGCGTTAGCGGCAACCTGGCCTACGCCTACACGCCCGGCGAACTGCGCCGCGGCAACCTTACGGGGCAACTGGCCAGCACAAACCTAAACTTGGCGGAACTGCGCGCTTTGACTGAGCGCCGGCCCGGCCTCGGCGGCACCCTCGCGTTTAAGGCCGACTTCGCCGCAGGTATCCGACCCGCGGCCGGCAAGACCGCTATCGACGTTCAGCGCGTTGATTCCGACCTCGCGGTGCGCGGCCTCCAGATGCGCGGCGAAAAGCTCGGCGACCTCACCGCCACCACCCGCACCGCCGGAAATGTGGTGCAGTACAATCTCAACTCGAACTTCGCCGGTTCCGGCATCCAGGTAACCGGACGCACCACCCTGGCCCCCGACTACCCCACCGAAGCCAGCGCGCGGATCAATAACCTGCCCATCGACACCCTCCTGGCCGTGGCAGGCCGCCCCGATATCCAGGTCGCCGGAACACTTGAAGCCAACGCGACCGTCGCCGGCACCCTCGCCAGCCCGCGCGCCAATGCCAACGTAACCATGACGAAGGGAGTCTTCGACAAGCAGCCCCTCGACCGGCTGCAGGTGGCCCTCAAGCTCGACAATCGCCTGATCGAGGTGCCCTCGCTAATGGCCCAGGCCGGCGAGGCGCGCCTCGAAGGCTCCGCCCGGTTAGCGCATCCCGGCGACTACCGCACCGGCGACCTCCAGTTCCGCCTCGCCACCAATCGCTTCGATCTCGCCAAGGTTCCCGCCGTGGCGAAACTGCGGCCGGGCACCGCCGGAACCGTGGAGGCACGCGCCGAAGGCGCCGGAACCCTCCGGCCCGGCGATACACCCCTTATCAGCCGCTTGAATGCTTTTTTAAACGCCTCGAGCATTCAGTACAACGGCGCGCCCCTGGGCGATCTCCAGGCCGTCGCGGAAACGCGGGCCAACGCCGTGGTGTTCAACGCTAAATCGAACTTCGCCGGAGCCGATATCGCGGCCGCGGGCAACGTGGGGCTCTCTCGCGATTACCCGCTGAACGCGGAACTGAACTTCCGCAACGTGACCTACGCCGGCTTCAGCGCCTTCCTGCCCCGAACGCGCCGCAGGACGTTCGACGTCCTCACCCAAGGGCGGGCGACCGTATCGGGCCCCGCCGTCCGTACGGAAGACCTGAAAGGCCGGCTCGAACTCTCGCGGCTGGATATGTACTCGGTCGACCCCGTTCCAGGCGCCGCCGTCCGGCGGGCACTCCAGGTGCGCAATGCCGAACCGGTGGTGATCAACCTCGATCGCTCCGTCGTAACGGTCCAGAGCGCCCACCTCATCGGCCCCTACGCCAATGTGGACGTCAAGGGCAGCGCCGCCCTGGTTGGCCAGCGCAAGGTCGACCTGCGCGCCACCGGCGACCTCAGGCTGGACCTGCTGGAGACCTTTCTCCAAGACGCCTTTGCCTCCGGGAATGCCAGCTTGAACGCGGCCGTCCAGGGAACCCTTGACAATCCCCAGGTGGCCGGACGCCTGGACCTGCGCGACGCCAACTTCAACATGATCAACTGGCCCGCAGGGCTCTCCGAAGCGCGCGGCTCCCTCGTGTTCACCGGCCGCCAGGCGGTGATCCAGGACGTTACCGGGCTGGTCGGTGGTGGAAAGGTTAACCTGACTGGCTCAGTCGCCTACGGCGGCCCCGAGTTGAATTTCCGCCTCCAGACCACTGCCCGCGAAGTGAACATCCAGTACCCGCCTAACGTCAACACATCGCTTAATGCGGATATCAGTTTGACTGGGGCGACCAGCCGCAGCGTGCTATCGGGGAGTGTCACGATTCTGGATGCTGCTTTCTATTCCCACAGCGACATCGGATCCATATTCGCGGGGGCCGCCGAGCCCACTCCCACGCCGCCCGCGCAAGTCGGATTGCTGGCCGGAATGCGGCTGGACCTCCGCATCGAGACCGCACCCGATGCGCAGTTCCGAACCACCCTGACCGAGAACATTGACGCCGACGCCGAGATCCAGATCCGCGGCACGGCCGCACGCCCCGGTGCTCTTGGCCGCATGGAGATCACCCAGGGGGACGTGGAGTTCTTCGGCAATCGCTATAAAGTCGACCAGGGTTCCGTGGCCTTCTACAACCCGAACCGCCTGGAACCCATCGTCAACATCGATCTAACCACACGCGTCCGGGGCATCGATGTAACCCTAACGGTCTCCGGGCCTGTCAACCGCATGCAGTTGACTTACCGCTCCGACCCGCCCCTGGGATTCACCGAGTTAATCTCATTGCTCGCCGGCGGCTCTACCCCCACCACCGACCCGGTTTTGGCGGCGCGCGAGCCCGTGGCACCGCAACAGACTTTCCAGCAGAAGGGAGCCTCCGCGCTGCTGGGCCAGGCAGTGGCGAGCCCTGTGGCCGGACGCCTTCAACGGCTGTTCGGTGTCAGCACGCTACGTATCGACCCCCAGATCGTCGGGGCGGAAAACACGCCGCAGGCACGCTTCACCCTGCAACAGCAGGTGACCCGCAACATTCTCTTCACTTACATCCAGGACGTGACCGAAAGCAACCCGCAAATTATCCGTGTGGAGTGGGCCTTCAACCCTGTTTGGTCCGCCATCATTCAGCGCCAGGAGAACGGCGCTGCCGGCCTGGACCTCTTCTGGCGGCGCCGCTTCCGCTAGCAGGCGGCCTATCCTTCTTCCTCCACGGCGAACCCCGCCAGGTCGCTGAACATTACCAGTGCGGCGCGCTCGTCTCCGTAGACCGTCACGCGGTGCCAGCCATAATCCCAACCGCCCATGAGTTTGCGGGCGTCTTTCACCTGGACTGCCAGCTTCGTTCGGCACGCCTTGTCGTCGTCGATGTTGTCCACCGCCTTGCCCGTGTGGATCACCATGGTCTTCCGCTGAGGCACGAATTTGAGCGTGGTCGTCATCGGTCCCAGCGGCATCAGGGAGCGCACCGCGGCACCCTTGCGATCTTCCGAATGACTGCGAAGCTCGTACGCATTGGAAGCACCCTTGGGCCCCCAGACTTTGTTCGGCGCCACGCAGTGCGCATAGATAATCTGGTTCTTCGAGGTGTCGATTACCGGGTCCGAAATGTACCCGGGCTTGCCCGTGAGATAGGTCAGGACCAGCATGGTGGCCGCGGATTGGAGATCCGCCTCGCAGGCGCCCACCAGCCCGTCATTGTTCATCTGAAAGAAGCCCATGCACGGATAGGCCGCGAGTTTGTTTCCGTAGAACAGGCTGAGGCAGTCTACTGCAATGCCCTGGGCCTTGTGCTCCGCCATCATCTCGCGCATCGCGACGTACATGGTGCCGGAGTCTTCAAGCTCACGTGCAGTGGGTTCCACCACTTTTGCAGCACCCGCCATCCACGTCTGGGCCCACTTGCGCCCCTCGGCGCGGTCGGCCTTGCGGTAGAAGCCGTCCAACTCCTGTCCGCTGATAAGCTTCACGGTTGGTCCCAGGTTGTCCCGGAACGTCTTGAACGACGCCGATACATCGCGGTTGGTGACGTCAAGGATGATCGACTCCTTCAGCTTCCGCCTGACCGCAAACATCCGGGCGGCCTGCGCCACATCCTTGAAATCCGTGGAAGAAACACCGGCGATGGGCATGCCCTTGCGCCGGGCGTCCGGATACGTCGAGAGGAACGCGCCGGTGCCGCCGTAAAGATCGTCCACCAGCACCACAGGCACGCCCGAGTACGCGAACGGACGGTGGGCGCTGGCCGGGATGCCGGTGATAAAGACCATGTAGCCGTCGATGTCCCGGTCGCCCGCTAGCACCTCCTTCCCGGCGGCCTCGTTAGCGATGGCGCTGGTGACGAAGTCGATTTCCGGACACGCGTGGCGCAACCGCGTCGTGATCTCCGCCGCCCGCCCCTGGTGGTCGTACCCCAGGTAGGGCCAGCCCTCGATGGGCTTGGGCGGATAGGCGAAGACCAGCCGCACCCTGGCCTTGACGTCCGGAATCGCCGGCGAAGCCGCCGTACAAATGGATGGGCACGCGGAGCAGGCCGCCGCCGCGGCACAGCCACCCAGGAACCGCCGCCTGTTCAGGATGGTGAAGTCCGTTTTGGGCATGCCCTCTATCCTGACCATCGCGGTGGTCCAAGTCAAGGCTCAGATGGCGTTTTGAGAGGCACAGGGATAGTGGCGGATCGCGGGTGCGGGGAACGGGATGAGCAGGAGGAAGGCCGCTATGTCATACAGGTGCGGAAGCACTACGGCGGAATAGCCTCCGCACCTACGAGTGCCAGCTAGGTCCCCAGGCTGGTCGTCGTAGACGCCAAGGGATCATTCGGGGCTCAATTATCCGGGAGCCATGCCCTATGCCGGGCGGGCAGGGGTTTGAGCGCGGTTACGGTAGATCAGGCGCTCTCGCGGCTCAGAGACACACTCGATCCGTCGGCGAACCGGTCGTAGTACTCCAAAGACCGGATCAGCATCTCGACGGCGGAGCGGCGGTCGTATAGATACTGCAGTTCCTTGCGAATCGCGTCTTCCCGAACTGGTTTGTCAAGTACCTTGGCGCAAAGCATAGTACATATGTACCAGAGAGTCCACTTTGACACAATATCTTTATGCCGCAAGTACTAGCAATGATGCGGATCCAGTACTGCCCTCATTTGGGGGTATCAGGTGCATAGAAATTCGGCAATCCGGTCCGGGTCGTTCGGCACCACCGTGGGGGCATTGCCGAAAGTCGGCTGTATTTGAGCTCCGCCTGGCGCTTCGAGGGCCCCGGTGTGATAGCGGAAAATGTAGTCGGGATCCTTCAGAACATTGCCAGTGAGCACCGCGACGACATCCGCGTCACGCGGAATGGTGCCCGCTGTGCGGAGTTTGCGGATGCCGGCCAGGGTGGCGGCCGAGGCTGGTTCGCAGCCGATGCCGCAGCGGCCAATCACAGCCTTCGCGTCGGCGATTTCCTGTTCACTAGCCTGTTCGACGGTGCCGCCGGAGCAGGTGACCTCGTGGAGCGCCTTGGGCCAGGATATGGGATCCCCGATCTTGATTGCCGTGGCCAGGGTTTCGGGATGCCCTACAGCGTGGAGAGCGGAACGGTCGGCACTGTGGAAGAGGTGATAAAACGGCGCCGAGCCGGCTGCCTGGACCACGGCGAGGCGGGGCAGTTTCTTGATGAGCCCGAGGTCGCGCATCTCGCGCAGGCCTTTTCCGAAGGCCGAGACGTTACCGAGATTGCCGCCGGGAAGCACCACCCAATCCGGCGGGTTCCAGTCGCGCTGATCCATCATCTCGAACATGATGGTTTTCTGGCCTTCGATGCGGAAGGGGTTGATGGAGTTGAGCAGGTAGATGCCCAGGCGCTCCGCGAGGGTGCGGACGAGCGCCAGGATCTGGTCGAAATTAGCCTCCACCTGGAATGTGCGGGCGCCATATTCGAGCGCCTGCGCGAGCTTCCCGTAGGAAATGTTGCCGTTGGGAATGAAGATGATCGGATCGAGGCCGCCGGCGCTGGCATAGGCGGCCATCGATGCCGAGGTATTGCCGGTGGAAACGCAGGCCACCCGTTTCATGCCAAGCCGCCTGGCTTGGGCGGCACCGCAGGTCATCCCGTTGTCCTTGAACGAGCCGGTAGGATTGAACCCCTGGTGCTTGAATACGAGGCGGTCGAGGCCGCCGTATTGGGCCGCGCGAGGGGCGTCCAGGAGCGGCGTATTCCCTTCCCTAAGGGTGACGACGGCGCTGTAGTCGTCGAGAAACGGGATGGTTTCCCGATAGCGCCATACGCCGCTCTGGTCGAGCGGGGCGTTGCTGGTGCGGCGTTCCCGCCAGGTGCGCTTCAACTCCTCGGCGGGAGTCGTGGTACGCGCGTAGGCGGCCTCCAGCAACCCTCCGCACTGCGGGCAGTTATAGATCACCTCGGTGATGGGATAGCGCGCGCGGCAGCGCTCCTCGAAACAGACTAGTTCGGCAGCCATGGGAACTTCCAGTATAGCGGGCCGTCAGTCCTGCCTCCGTTCAGCAATCTGGACGGCATAAAAAGATGGCCGGAGCGCGCGATCTGGCGTGCTATGGTCGGGCTATGCTGGCTGTACATCTCGAAAACGGGCGCGTGGAAACGCGGGAGGTTTCCGTGCCGGAGCGCGCGCCGGGCTATGCCCTGATTCGGTTGCGATGCGCAGGAATCTGCAATACCGACCTGGAACTGCAGCGCGGATACTACGGGTTCGCGGGCATCCCGGGGCATGAGTTTGTCGGGGATGTGATGGAGGCCGACGACGGTGCGCTAGTCGGCCGCCGTGTGGTGGGGGAGATCAATCTCGTATGCGGCGCGTGCGAGTGGTGCCGCAGGGGGTTGGGCCGGCATTGTGCGGCACGCACGGTGCTGGGGATCGTGGGGCATCCCGGGGCCTTCGCCGAATATTTCACGCTGCCGGAACGCAACCTACACGTGCTCGATGATGCACTCCCGGACGATCGCGCGGTGTTCACGGAGCCTGTGGCCGCGTCGTGCGAGATTCTCGACCAGGTGACAATCCCACCGGGGACCGAGGTCGCGGTGCTCGGGGACGGCAAGCTGGGGTTGCTGGTGGCGCAAGTGCTTGACGCCGCCGGGCTCAAGGTGCGGCTGTTCGGGCGACATCCGGAGAAGCTGCGGATTGCGGCGGCGGCCGGAGTGGCCACCGAAGTGGCGGGCTCGCCCCGTTCAGCGGAGTACGACTGGGTTGTCGAGGCGACCGGTTCACCCGACGGGCTCCAGCAGGCTGTGGCCATGGTGCGGCCACGCGGCACCATCATTTTGAAATCCACGGTGCACGGCAAGGTGCCGCTCGATAGCGCTCCCGTGATTGTCAATGAGATCACTCTGGTGGGGTCGCGCTGCGGGCGTTTCGAACCGGCGCTCGACTTACTGCGGCGCGGCGCGCTGCGCGTGCAAGAGATGATTACCGCACGATTCCCGCTGGCGGATGCGGCAGCGGCGTTCGACTGTGCCGCCCGGCGCGGCGCGCTCAAAATTCTGCTCGTTTAAGTATCTGGGCTCACAGGTTTTCTCTGGTACCGAACGTGCATCGCTTCGGGGAGGAGAGTGAGCTATGCCAACCTGGGCCATCATCCTGATCGTCGTAGCGGTTCTGGCCGTTGCCGGCTTCGTTGCCTGGCAGTACATGGAACGGAGCAGGCGGAGCAGGCGGCTGCGGGCGCATTTCGGCCCGGAGTACGACCGGCTGGTCAGCGAGCACCACGATCGGCACCGCGCCGAGCGGGAACTGCAGATGCGCGCTGAACGCGTTCAGCGCCTGGAAATCCGCACACTGGGGCGTGAGGAGCGCGAACGCTTCATCCGGGCGTGGCGCACGCAGCAGGAGCGCTTCGTCGACGACCCCAAGAACGCCGTAGTCGACGCCGACCACCTGGTTAACGACGTCATGCGCGCACGCGGCTACCCCATGGCGGACTTCGAGCAGCGGGCGGCGGATATTTCCGTCGATTATCCGCACGTGGTGCAGAACTACCGCGTCGCGCGAGACATCGTCGGACGGTTCAACCGTGGAGAAGCAGGGACCGAAGACCTGCGCAAGGCGATGGTGTGTTACCGCGCCCTGTTTGATGAACTTCTGGACTTGCAGGAGGTGAAGAAATGAACGAGCAGAGAGACAGACGCCTGACGACGTCCGACCTGGCGGACGCCGGCCGCGAAGAGCAGCGGCAAGCTGTTGAATATGCCGGGGCGCAGTCCCCTGGAGCCGGCATGGCACGCGAGGAATCCACGCTGCTATTCTCGCCGAGCGAAGCGGAGAGCATGCGGGCGCGCTGGAGCGACATCCAGGCCGGTTTCGTGGATGAACCGCGAAAGGCCGTGGAGCATGCGGATTCGCTGGTGGCGGATTGCATCCGCAGGCTGGCCGAGAGCTTCGCCGAAGAGCGCAAGAAACTGGAGCAGCAGTGGGACCGCGGCGGCGACGTCTCCACAGAGGATCTGCGGGTGGCCTTGCAGCGCTACCGTTCCTTTTTTACACGGCTGCTTTCGGTGTAGCGTCAGACGACCCTTACGGCTGGGC
The DNA here is from genome assembly GCA_035561075.1 of Bryobacteraceae bacterium. Lineage (GTDB taxonomy): Bacteria > Acidobacteriota > Terriglobia > Bryobacterales > Bryobacteraceae > JAMCRM01. The sequence continues at coordinate 9,543 of DATMYF010000040.1, read as the reverse complement.
CTGCCAGCCGTGAGGGTCAGTCGATCACGCGCTTGCAGATGGGGGCGTAGGCGTCGATGCGGCGGTCGCGCAGGAAGGGCCAGTTGCGGCGCACTTCCTCGATGCGTCGCGGGTTCACGTCGGCGATCAAAATTTCCTCTTTGTCGTGGGAAGCCTCGGAGATTACCTGCCCGAAGGGGTCCGCAAGGAATGACCCGCCCCAGAACTCCAGGCCCTCCTCCGGTGGGCCTTCAAATCCCACGCGATTGACAGCCGCTACATAAATACCATTGGCGATGGCGTGCCCGCGCTGCACGGTGCGCCACGCGTCGTGCTGCGCGGCGCCGTGCTCCGCCTTCTCGGACGGGTGCCAGCCGATGGCAGTAGGGTAGAAGAGCACCTGAGCGCCGGTGAGGGCCGCGAGACGGGCAGCTTCGGGATACCACTGGTCCCAGCAGACAAGCGCGGCGATGCGGCCATAGCGGGTGTCGAAGGAACGGAAGCCGGTGTCGCCGGGGGTGAAGTAGAACTTCTCGAAGTAGAGCGGGTCGTCGGGGATGTGCATCTTGCGATAGATGCCCAGCAGTGTGCCGTCGGCATCGATCACGGCGGCGGTGTTGTGGTAGACTCCCGCCGTGCGGCGCTCGAACAGCGACGCCACGATCACCACCCCGAGTTCTTTGGCGAGTTCGGAGAGGCGAGCCGTGGAGGGGCCGGGCACGGGCTCGGCGAGGTCGAATAGTTCGGCCTTCTCTTCCCGACAGAAGTACTGCGACCTGAAGAGCTCTTGCAGACAGATGACCTGGGCGCCGCGGCCAGCGGCTTCGCGCACCCGCCACTCGGCCTTGGCCATGTTCTCCGCTGGATCTTTGGCGCAGGCCATCTGGATGAGGCCCACCCGGAACTTGTTATCTGGCACGCTTTTATTTTAAGCTCCGTGCCCCCAAATGTTATTCTGCATTCTAACGATGCACCGAAGAACCTGCGCATTGCTGCTGTTTTTAGCGGCGCTGTGCCACGCCGCCGCGCTTCCAACTCCCAAGCAGCACCTTGGCTTTACCCCAGGGGACGATTACAAGCTGGCCGATTACGCACAAATCACCGGCTATTTCCAGAAGCTCGACGCCGCGAGCGACCGAATCACCCTGGTGGAGTTCGGAAAATCTACACTGGGGAAACCCATGTACGTGGCCTTCATCTCCGATGCGGAGAATCTGAAGCACCTGGACCGCTATCGCGATATCAGCCGGCGGCTGGCACTGGGGCAGGCCACCGCCGAGGAGGCGCGCAGCCTGGCGGCCGAGGGCAAGGCCATCGTGTGGATCGATTCCGGGCTGCACGCGAGCGAAGTAGCGCCCGCGCAGCACGCGCCGGAACTGGCTTTTCGGATGGTGACAGGCGACGATCCGGAGACGCGCGCCATCCGTCGGGATGTCATCCTGATGCAGGTTCCGGTGATGAATCCGGACGGCCTGGACTGGGTCGCGCACTGGTACGCGAAAAACGTGGGCACGCCCTACGAACTGGCGCCGTTGCCGTGGCTCTACCAAAAGTATTCGGGGCACGACAACAACCGCGACTATTTCATGCTGAACCTGCCGGAGACGCGCGCCACCACGCGGCTGCTTTTCCATGAGTGGTTTCCGCAGATCGTGTATAACCAGCACCAGACGCCTCCCTTTCCCGCGCGCATCTTCATGCCCCCGTACGCCGAGCCGCTGAACCCCAACGTTCCGGCGCCGGTGATGGCGGGGATCAACCTGATCGGCGCGGCAATGCGGGAGCGCTTCGCGCGGGAGAACAAGCCGGGGGTGCTGTCATACGTGGGGTTCGACGGCTGGTGGAACGGCGGACTGCGGTCCGTGCCGGCGTTCCACAACATGCACGGAATTCTGACGGAGACGGCGTTGAACATGTATGCCACGCCGCGGGTGTACAAGGAGTCGGAGATTCGTGGGTCGTTCGCCAACGGCGTGCCGGTGCGGGAACCCTCCATCTTTTACGACCGGCCGTGGATGGGTGGCAAGTGGGGTTTACGGGACGCCATCGAGTACATGCTGACGGCAGACTTCGCGATCCTGAACACGGCCTCCACAATGCGTCAGGAGTATCTGCTGAAGGCGTGGCAACTGGCGCGGGCGTCGATCACGGCCGGCGAGAACGGCACGCCGTACGCCTATGTGATCGCGCCGGAGCAGTGGGACCGGTCGGCGGCTCCGGAGATGCTGGAGCGGCTGGCGCTGGCAGGGATTGAGGTAAAGCGCGCGCGGGCGGCATTCCGCGCCGGAGGGAAGGGGTATCCCGCGGGAACGCTGCTCATGCTTGCGGGACAGCCGTTCCGTCCGTACCTGGTGGATCTGCTCGAGCCGCAGAAATATCCGGAGATCCGCAGCGGCGGTGCGGTGAAGCGGCCATATGACATCGCCGGCTGGACGCTCAGCATGCAGATGGGGGTGAAGGTAGATCGGATCGACGAGCGCTTCGATGTAAACCTGGAGCGGTGGAGCGGTCGAGAGCGGCAGGCGCCCTCTCTGGACCGTCGCGACACGCACTCGTTCCTGGCAATGGCCGCCATGCTGGAGCGCGGTGAGAAGGTCGAATGGGCGGCCGATGGGGCCATCAATTCCCGGGCGAAAGCCGCGTGGGAGGTAAGGAGGCCGCGCGTCGGGCTCTATGAACCGTGGCTTGCCAACGCGGACCAGGGCTGGACGGAGTGGGTGCTGGAACGCTTCAAAGTGCCGTTTACGAAACTGCACAATCCGGATCTTCAGAAGGCCGGATTGCGGGCGCGATTCGATAGTGTTATTCTCGCCTCGCAGGGCGCCGCTTCGATCCTGCACGGAATCCGCCACGGCGAGAATCGGACGGGAGCACCCGCCGTGCAGCGCCCGGAGTACACGGGCGGGATCGGCCTGAAGGGGCTGTCGGCACTCGATGCATTCGTGCGGGAGGGCGGCACCCTCATCGCCCTCGACAGCGCCACCGAACTGCCCATAGACTTCTTCCCGCTGCCGGTGCGAAATCTCCAGCGCGGGGGAGTGCCGGATTCCGAAGCGCGCTTTTCTTGCCCCGGCTCGCTGGTGCGGATCACCGTCGATCCGTCGCACCCGCTGGCGTTCGGGATGCCACCGGAGGCGATCGCGTTCACCAATGGCGGGCAGGCATACGACTTGACGCTCGATGCGGAGCACAACCGGGGCGACCAGGAGGTCCGAACTGTCGCGCGCTTCGCAGCGACCAACCTGCTGGCGAGCGGCTGGATGTCCGGCGAGAAAGCCGTGCTGGGGAAGGCCGTGCTGGTGGAGGCGAAGCACGGACTGGGGCGGGTGGTGCTCTTCGGGATCCGGCCGCAGTTCCGGGCCCAGCCATACGGCACGTTCCGGCTGCTGCTGAACGCGGTGTATCTCGCTTCGGCCAAGGCTCTGTAATGGAAGCACTCGTCCTGTTCGATATCGATGGCACGCTGGTGCGGCGCGCCGGCCCGCATCACAAGCTCGCACTGGTGGAGGCCGTCCGGCGGGTGACGAAGATCGAAACCAGCGTGGACGGAATTCCCGTGCAGGGAATGCTGGACCCGGACATCCTTGTCCTGATGATGCGGGCGGCCGGGACCTCCCCGAAACTGATCCGCGAAACGATGCCGGAAATCCAGAGGGAGGCGGAGCGCGTCTACCTGCGCAGTTGCCCGGACCTGACGCACAAGACCTGCCCCGGCGCGCGGGCGGTGCTGCGGAACCTGACGGAGCACGGCGCGGTGCTGGGACTGGTGACCGGGAACCTGACGCGCATCGGCTGGCGGAAGTTGGCCAACGCGGGGCTCAAGGAATGGTTCCGCTTCGGAGCTTTCGGGGAGATGGCACGGACACGCGCGCGGTTGGTACGACTGGCGCGCCGGCAGGCGCGCGCGGAGGGCTGGATCGGCCGTGGCGCGGCGGTGGCGCTGGTCGGCGACGCTCCGGCGGATATTATCGCGGCGAAAGCCAACGGCATCCGATCGATCGCCGTTTGTACCGGAATCACCCCTCGGGAGGAACTCGCGGCAGAGGCGCCGGACCTGCTGCTGGAAGACCTGCGGGCCCTGCGACCGGGTATGATCTATTCGTAGCGCAGCACTTCGGCCGGAGAGATACGGGTGGCGTTGCGTGCGGGATAGAGGGTGGCGATGAAGCTTACCAGGATGGCGGCACCGGCTACCCACACCCCGTCGATCCAGCGCGGCTCGAACGGCACGAAGCTGAGTGAGTAAACCGCCTCATCCAACCGGATCCAATGGTAAGTGTCCGCAAGATAGGACAGCAGGTAACCCGCGAACAGACCGATCACCGTCCCGACCACCCCGATCAGCACACCCTGTAACATGAAGATACGGCGGATCTGCTGCCGGCGCGCCCCCATCGACATCAGGATCGCGATGTCGCGGTACTTCTCCATCACCATCATCACGAGTACGATCAAAATGTTCAACGCGGCGACGAGTTCGATCAGGCTGATTGTCACGATAGTGACCGCGCGCTCCATCTTGAGCGCGTTCAGTAACTGGCGGTTGCGCTCCATCCAGGTGGTGACGGCAAACTTGGGGCCGGCCACGGCCTCCACCTGCCGGGCCACCTCGGGCGCGGTGTTGAGGTCGTCCAGCTTGACCTCTATCTGGTTCACCACGCTTTCGAGCGACAGCGCCTGCTGTGCGGATTGAAGCGACGTGAAGGCCCACAGGTCGTCGATTTCGAAGAAGCCCGTTTCAAATATCCCCACGACACGAAAGCGCCGCATTGCGGGCCGCGGCCCGAGGGGGGTCAACTCACCCTGCGGGCTCACCACGTCAACCACGCTGTTCAGCGGCATCCCGATATCTTCAGCAAGGCGCGCGCCCAGAATGATGGCCGGGTAGTCATTGGGATCGGGGTTGCGGAGCCTGTCGACCGAACCCTGCCGGAGCTTGCGGAGGGTTTCGCTGATCCGCAGTTCGGAGCTGACATCGATGCCCTTCAGCACGGCGCCTTTTTGTTGAATGGGTCCGGTGAGAAAGACGGCGCTGTAGAGCACTGGAGAGGAGCCGATCACATGCGGAAGTTTGTTGATACGGCCTACCATCTCGCGCCAGTTCACGATGCCCTCGTCGAGCACTTTCTCCTGCACGTTGACGTGGGCCATGGCGCCTAGCAGGTTGCGCTGTAGGGTGACGCGGAAACCATTGTTCACCGCCAGCGCAATGACCAGCGCCATCACACCCGCCGCCACCCCGATAATAGAGATGGCGGTAATCACGGAGATCACCGCCTCCTTGCGCCGGGCGCGCAGATAGCGTTTGGCGATAAACAGTTCAAACCACGAGAGCAACATCAGACTCCGTCGAATTCGCGCAGGGTCGCTACGAGACCGCTATCCGCCTCGGGCCGCAGCAGCGGGAAGAGGATCACATCCCGAATGGAGCGCGAACCGGTAAGGATCATCGTAAGGCGGTCGATCCCGATGCCTTCACCGCCGGTGGGCGGCATGCCGTAGGAAAGGGCGCGGACGTAGTCCTCGTCCATCTGATGCGCCTCCTCGTCGCCGCGGGCCTTCATGGCGAGTTGCATCTCGAAGCGGCGGCGCTGTTCCTGCGGGTCGTTCAGCTCGGTATAGGCGTTCCCCAGTTCCATGCCCGCGGCATAGATTTCGAAGCGCTCGACGAAGGCCGGCTCGTCAGGCTTGTTCTTTGAAAGCGGCGAGCTCTCGACGGGATAGTCGTAGATAATGGTGGGGCTGATAAGCTTCGATTCCACCACGCGCTCGAAGATATCGGTGAGGGCTTCCCCGGGTGTCGCCTTGCCGGAATTGCGGAGGAGCCACTCAGGGTCGCGCACTTGTTCGGGGGTGGGCTTTCCTTCGCCGCTCCAGAACTCGACCACCGCGTCGCGCATGCTGTAACGCTCGAGCTTCGCGAAATCGATGTGCATGCCGTCGTAATCCACGGCTGTACCACCCGTGGCTTGGATCGCCACCTCGCGCAGCAGTTCCTCGGAAAGGTCCATCAGGCCGCGGTAATCGGTATAGGCCTGGTAGAACTCCAGCATGGTGAACTCGGGGTTGTGATGCGTCGAGAGGCCCTCGTTGCGGAAGTTGCGGTTGATCTCGTAGACGCGCTCGAGGCCCCCTACCACCAGGCGCTTCAAATACAGTTCCGGCGCGATGCGCAGGTAAAGGTCCATGTCGAGCGTGTTGTGGTGGGTGACAAACGGCCGCGCCGTGGCGCCGCCGTAAATCCCCTGCATCATGGGTGTTTCCACCTCGATGAAGCCGCGGCGTTCGAGCTCCGAGCGGAGAGACGAGATGATGCGGGCGCGGGTGACAAACACCTTCCGGACGTCGGGGTTGGAGATGAGATCCAGGTAGCGCTGGCGGTAGCGCGTTTCGACGTCCTCCAGGCCGTGCCACTTCTCGGGCATGGAAAGCAGGGTCTTCGAGAGGTGCTCCAGGCACTCCACATGGACGCTCAACTCGCCGGTCCGGGTTCGGAAGAGGTAGCCCTCGGCGCCTACGATATCGCCGATATCGAGCAGTTGATAAAGCTTGTAGTCGCGCTCTCCCACGCCGTCCTTGCGGACATAGACCTGCAGGCGCTCGCCGTCCTGCATCAGGTGGGCGAACCCCGCCTTGCCCATCCGGCGCAGCGTCTGGACCCGGCCCGCGATGCGCACGCGCACCGGCGTTGCGAGCTCCTCGGCAGTCTTCGAGTCGTACTCGGCCAGGATCTGCGGTATGGTGTGGGTGATGTCATAGCGCCGGCCATAGGGCCGGTAGCCCAACGCCTCGAGTTCGCGGATGCGTTCCAGGCGCTGCTTCAACAGCTCGTCTTCCAGCGACAAAAAGAGATTCTCCTAGAAGGGGATACCGATATTATAGCCCGTTGGGAGCAGCGGGATCGTCCGGCAGGCCGGCATCCTTCGGCGTACTGCCAGTTCGCGATGCCTCCGCCCGTTCCATCAAAACCTCTATTCGGTCCAGTTTCTTCGTGATTTCGCGCAAATCGGCATATTCATCCTGAACCACGAAATGTGCCGTTATCGAAGCGGCCAGAGTGGAGATTAGCCCAACACCTGTGAGCATCAGGAGAACCGCGATCAGCCTCCCCCAGACCGTCACGGGGGCGATGTCCCCGTACCCTATAGTCGTAGCGGTAACCACCGCCCACCAGAGGCCGTCGAAGAATCCACCGTGAACCGTCTTTGGCTCCAAAACGGCCAGCGCCGAACCACCCGCAACCAGAACAAATAAGCTCAGGCCGGCGACGTACAGGAACCCCTTTCGCCCAAGTGTGGCCCCAAGGCAGGAGATGGCCCTGACGGTCACGCCAGTAAGCCGAATGAGACGGAAGAAGCGGGCCAGACGCGCGATCCGAACGATTCCGAGAATTGCGGGAAGCTTCGGGAACGAGAGCACAATGATGGCCAGCCCAACCGGATTGCTCTTGAAAAAAGCCGGCTTTGAACGGCTCATGAACAGGGCCGCGGCGTACTCTACCACAAAAACCGACCAGACGATCCAGTCCGCCGCTCTAACCCACATCGGCACGAAGGGCTGTTCGAGCAACACGATGATAGGTATGGTCGCGAAAGCGCCAACAATGACAGAAGCATTGACTAAGTGAGAGACGCAGTGGCTCGGCCACTTATCAGGGGGGACACACCGTTCAGCGGCAGTAGCCATGCGTGTTATATATCACACCGTTCGGCCCGGCGCCATGTTCTAACCCAGATCCGAGGGCGGAAAACGCTTCTTAGGGCGCGTTTTGAGCATCTCGCGGCGCAGGCCGTCGAGCAACTTGTCGTAGATTTCGGCGAAGCGGCCGGCGCTTTCATCCACTTCCAACAGGTAGTCGCGGGCGAGCCGCACCTTTTCGCGGACGTAGGGCCTGGCAACGTGCAGAAAGTGGTCGAACCAATCGTCAGGGACGGCGTCGTCGTACTTCAGGCGGGCATAGAAGCGCAGCGCGGACCATTGGGCGTCGTGACCCCGGATGGTATCGCGCAGCAGGCCGTCCATGCCTTCGGTGTAGCCCTTGAGCAGGGCTTGGCGTTCGGATTCGCCGAGCGCGGCGATGGCTTCGAGATGCAGCGCCAGCACCGTCGCATCCATAATGGCGGTGCGGATGGCGTCGCGCGGACGGTCCGATTCGCCGGCACGAGCCTCGATGGCTTCGAGCGATTCCAGCACGCCCCGCGGCGGCGGTTCGGGCGGCGGTGTTTCCGCCAGCCAACGGTCCCACGCTTCTTCCATGTTGATGTCCGGCAGCGGCGGGATCACCTCGGTGCGGCGGCGGTGGCGCTCTTTCATCACATAGATCGCGACCGCCGTGGCCAGCGCGACGAAGAGGGGGAAGAGGTCGGCCAGCACTATAGCTCGTGCACCGTGTCGAAGATGGTCTGGCGGGCGCGCCGTCGGATGACCAGGCACGGCACGCGGTCGGCCGGGTTCCGCCCGGGAGCTACGCCTGTGAACACCTCGGTGCCGGGCGCGGGCTCCACCCTGAGGGTCAGGCGCGCGCCTTCCTGCTCCCACCGGGCGTGCCAGGCGGCATCGGTTCGGGCGTGAGTGACGCCAGTGATGTGCTGGTAACCATTGGCCGCGCCAAGTGGAGCATCCCGCGGCTCCATATCGAGCGAGCAGGTAAGCCGCCCGGGCGCGTGGAAAGCCCAGTCGTAGACGTGCTCATCGGCGGAGCGGCATTCAAAGCGGTCTTCAATGCTGCCCTTCCGCACGGCAATGCTGCGGCGGAGCGAGACTCCGGGGTACACGGCATTGGCGGAAGCGATGAGCGTGGTGGCGCCGGCGGCGGTGCGCCAGTCCTCCAGGGCGCCATCCACGTTGGCTTGGAGTTGCTCATCCACCGACACCGTATTGTGCGCGATGGTGGTGCGGTACCACTCGCGATGCAGCGGCACCCCGTAGTTGATAGAGCCGGGGTCCACCCCCCAAGGCTTCCCCGCCCCGAAGGTGACGATGTTGAGCTTGTCCGGATGGCCGTGGCCGCCGCCGTGCATGCCGAAGCGCGCAGCCACCGTGATACCGGGGGCCCGCAGCATGCCGTAGCCCGGGGCCCGCAGCAGCATGCTCTCCCCGGGGATCATGGGGCCGGAGGACGTCTCGTCCGCACCGTAGAGCAGGGCCTCCAGGCTGGTGCGCCTGGTGCGGGAGAGCAAGCGGCCATAGGCCGGGCTCTTCCAGCGCGCAAACGCGATCTCGTATAACGGCGCGGCCGTGAGCACGTTGCCGCCCGCGCTGTCGTTGAACCCAGGAGCGTTCCCGTCGGGGAGGGCGAGCACAAGCGGCGCGTCGTAGACCGTGCGGTAGCGTTCGGTGTAGAGGTCGGTGCCGGCCAGGCGCGCGGCTTCCGCAAGAGGCCAGAGCGCGTCCATGGTGTAGCGGTGGTAGCCGAGGGAGCCCTCAAACCACAAGCCGTCGTCCGTGACGCCGCGGGCGATCTGGGCGCTGAAGCCGCGGTCGGAGTCGTCGATGGCTTCGCTCACAAGATCGGGGTTGCCGATCGAGAAACCGGCCAGCCCCACGGCGCTATTCTTCCAGCAC